>DHJC01000077.1 GCA_002404155.1 Chloroflexi bacterium UBA4730
TCGGATCGAACGGGAGGTTCAGCTCGCTAGCGCCCGACGCGCCCCGCGCCGTGAGCGTTCTCGCCAGGCCACGCCAGCACGCTGCCGCACCGAGCTCCTGGCGTGCGCGGCACCCGCCGCGTGCCGGATCGAAAGCCACCGCGCGGGTTGCAAGCTTGGGTCGTCTGTCGTTTTCAAGCTGAACCTCAAGCTGCAGGAGCTCGATGATCTCTTCGCCTTCGTCAACCCTTCTCCCTCGCTATCGACCGCGCGACCCGCGTCAATGCCAGGTAGCGAAGTCTGCCTCAGAAGAGGCTCAGCGCGATCGCGAACGGGTAGGCCGTCTGCGAGCCAGGGCGAGGGCGACCAGGAGTGCCACTCCGATCGCGACCAGACGCTCGAGGGCGAGGATCTGCCTCGCGCAGACGTACCCATCGAGCGCGGCGGCGACGCACAATCCGAACCAGACCGTCCGACTGGCCAGCAGACGTAGCACGCTGTCGGTCCAAGAGCGAGCAAGTATGCCCAACGTAAGTACTGCGGCGACCGTGATGACGGCGCTCATCCCGGCGACCTGGGTCCAGACCCCGGGCGGCGCGATCGCCAACGTGATGAGAATTTGGGGCGCCGATGCTAAGGCTAGCCACGAGAGCGGAGTGGGCAACGGCTGGCGCATTGACGGCCTCACCCAGGCATTGTCCCGCCAGCGTCGACTGGTCAGGTTCCGTCGTGTGAAGCCCAGGCGTCGCCTCGCGCCTGGAAGGCGGACGGGTGCCGACGAGAGCGGCGTCATCCGATCCGGCGGCGTTCCGGGGGCCGTCTCGTCGACCAGCCGGAGCACCTCGGAGCCGTTCGCCGCGGTGACGACGTGGAACTCGTGCTTCGCGAGGATGTCGCAGATCAGCTCGACGATCGCCGGTCGTCGACCACAAGCACCCGGCGCTTGCCGAACACGGCGGGCACCGCCGCGGATCGCGGAGCAGCGCTCCGCCGATCTTCGCCCGGCGGATGAACCTGAGCCCGGCCGACCAGCCTCGAGCCAGCCCGCGACGTCCACGGCCGGCATCGGCTGGGCGATGTGATAGCCCTGCGCGACATCGCAGCCAAGGGCGACGAGGATCTCCCAAGACTCGCGGTCCTCGACGCCCTCGGCGACGGTCTCGAAGCCGAGGTCGTGGGCGAGGGCGATCGTCGCCCGGGCTGGAGCCCGATCTCGACGTGGTGGCCGTCGCGCGTGACGGCGAAAGCGCGCTCGCGCTCCGGACACTGCCGCTCGAGGCGGCCACGACGTGGATCGTGCCGTACACGGCTGATGGCGACGCATTCGAGCGCGGACGCGGGGGTGGAGCAGGACATCGAAGGCCTCGTCTTTGCGGGCGCAGTCCGTCATGCGATAGGGCGGGCCGCAGGCGCGGCCGCGCCGAACTAAGCCCGACCTCAAGGCCAGGGCGTCGCGTTTCGCGCCGGCGTTGATCTTTCGTGACCGATCAGGCTCGGTCGAGCGGGTCTGACGCACGAGCGGTGGGCCGCCGTCTCGGGTCGGTGCCGCTGAACAGCGACAGCGCCTGCCAGATCACGCCGAAGTCGTCGAAGGGCTCGTCGCGAAAGCGGTAGTCGTGATGGCGGATCACGGCCTCGAGGCGGCGCTGCAGTGCGGAGTACGCCGCGCTCTGGCGCTCAGCCTGGCCTGGATCATGCCCCGCCGCCCGATCCAGCTCGCCGACCGGCAGGGCATCACCGACCGCCAGTCCGCGCGGGAGCTCTCGCCGCGGCACGTCCCGCGGATGCAGCGGGCAAACATTCGGCACGCGGCGACGACCGATGACCTCGAGGTCGTGCTGTTCGCGCTGCGCCGCAACATCGCAGGCTGGGCATGGATCGGTCGCCCTGATGGGCTTCCCTGCCGCGAGGCGGCGAGCAACCTGAGTGCACAGATCGGCGCAGACGATCGAGAGCGCCAGCGGTGCGCCGGTCTGCGCCGCGGCGTCGACCGCGTGCCTGCGGCAGAAGCCGAGGCTGCGACGCAGCTCGGCTCGCATGGTCGGATCGTTGACCAATTCGTAGGCGAACGTCGCGATGAAACGCTTCGCCGACCCGTCGCTGCGGCGGCAGAGAGGACAGCCACGCGCGGACTCTTCGAGGAGATCTTCAAAGACCGCCCCGTCGTTCACGGTACGCGATCAGGGTGCGCGAAGAGCGGCCACGGCGCGGCGACCACGTGCAGGACAGCGTGGACCGGCGGAATACCGGGGTCGACATCCTGCGCACTCTCGGGGAGGATTTTCACGTCCCAGAGTCCGAGTATGGGACCGGGGATGATGGGTCCGGGCATGGGGCCCGGCATGATGAGCTTCGGCACCTCTGGGCCCGCGTCCACGGCGATCCGCGGTGCGGCGGAAGTCCGCGTCCAAGCGGTGACCTTCAATCCGAATGAGATCGGCTCCCCAAGGGCACGGACGTAAGCCTTACGCTCGTCACCCCCGCGGCCAACGGCGTCGTGCACGACCTCACCGTTCCCGCGCTCGGGATCCACATCGTCGCCAACGCGGGCAGACGCGCACGGTGGGGCTGCGCGGCCTCGCTGCCGGACCCTACGACGCGTACTGCAGCGTGCCCGGCCACGCCAATCTCGGCATGCGCGCCGTCGTCGTGGAGTAGCAGAAGGCCCACCAATGTCTGTGCGAGGTTTCCTCGGATCTTCTGTGGCTTCAGCAGATCCTCCGAGAGGGAGCCTGGCCCAACACCTTTACGCTGCTCGTCGCGTGAGCGCGATCCGGTCGTCGTTACCGATTAGGAGACGCGCCCCCGGGGACGCGAAGGTAAGCACCCTTTCCATCTGCTCAAGCCGACCCGACGTGCATGCGGGGCAGCTCGCCGTATTGCGGTGAACTGAACTCCGAGCGGTCCAGACTTACGGCGCCGCCAGCCGCTGGCTTCAAACACAGTACCCACCACCTAGCTGAGGTTCCCGGCCATTTCTGAAACACGTCTCGAGGCTCCGCGCGGCTGGCTTCCATGTCGGTCGAACTTCGGCTCGGCGGCTACATCCACCGCCAACCGGCGAGGTGCGAATCTCGCCGCAGGCCCATCGTTGTTACTGATCTCGGTCCGGCCCGGACCACCGGGCACGACATCGTCGAGCGTGACGCCAACGGTCGGGGCACGCGCGGACGGCGAGCTCCGGCATGTTTCAGAAACCACCGGGAATCTCACCTAGGGGGCTGAGGAAAAAGCGG
>DHJC01000027.1:0-35970 GCA_002404155.1 Chloroflexi bacterium UBA4730
CCGATGTACTTCTTCGCGATCGACACGACGAGCCGGAGGTTCGCCTCGGTGAGGTTGTGCCGGGCGTCGTCGCCCTTCTGGATGAGCTCGTCGGCGAGCCGGCGGAGACCGCGCTGCTCGTCGGGATCGTCGCGCACCAGCAGGTCGAGGTGCTTCACCATGGCGGTCCGCAGCTCCTGGCCGAGCATGACGAGCTCGCCGAGGCGCTCCGCGCCCTCGGCCGGTCCGTGGATCTTCGAATATACCGGGAGGATCCGGATGGTGAGCCGCTCCGGGTCACGCTTCGCGCCGTCGATGATCGCGACGAGCTCGGCGATGAGGATCGCCGCTTCCGCCGAGATCTCCTTGCTGTTCGCCTCGGCCTGCAGCGGCTCGCGCAGCCGGAGCAGCCGATTCGTGAGCCGCTTCAGCTCCTTGCTGCCCTCGGCCTCGGTGAGCGTGTAGCGCAGCGCCTTGGCGGTGAAGCGTGTCGCTTCGTCGACATATTCCTTCGGCCGCCCGAGGGCCATCCGCTTCTTGACCTCGACGCCCAGCTCGTAGAGGTGGACGACCGAGAGCGCGGGCGACTCCAGGGACATCTCGCCGAGCTCGATGGACTTGGCGAGGTTGACCTCTTCTTCGGCGGTGAGGAGCGGGACCTTCCCGATCTCCTTGAGGTACATCCGGACCGGGTCGTCGACGCTGATGAGGTCCGAGGCGAGGACGGCCGAGATGCTGTCCTCGCGCTGCAGCTCCTCGGCTTCTTCTTCCTCTTCCTTGACCTGGTGCCACGTCGGCCCGCGGTCGGCTTCGAGGATCTCGACGTTGTTGTCGTCGAGGGTGACGAGGAGCTCCTCGATCTCACCGGCTTCGGCGTCCGGGAGCCCCCGGGCGATGTCCTCCTGGGTGAGGTAGCCCTGCTGCTTGCCGCGCGCGACCAGGCGCTCGGCCTGCTCCTTGTGCTCGGGATGGATCCCGACGCGCTCAGGGGTCGCCGGCTTCGCGGATTCCTTGTCTTTGGTCGCTGTCTTGGCCATTCCTACTCCTGCTCAGTGCCGCGAAGGACCGTCGACCGCTGGAGCGAACGCTGGACCTCTTCCAGGTCGCGCGCCAGGCGGCTGACCTCCTCGTCGAGCCCACCGACGTCACCATCCGCACGCGCGAGCGCCGCGCGTACCTCGATGAAACGTCCCCGCAAGTTCCCTTCCCGAAGCCGCAATGCCACGATCTCGATCTCGTGACCCGGGTCGGCCCCTGATCCTGGCTCCGGCGCATATGCGCCCAATGTCGCCGCCGTAGCGGCAAGGTGAGCCGGAAGGTCAGCGGTCGATAGTCCGCCACGGAGCTGTTCGAAGATCGCCCGGTGGTCGGGGTCTGCCAGGTCCGCGGGATCCAGGTCGAGGCGCACGGCTTCTTCGGGGAACTTGGTCAATTGTGCCATTAAGTAACGCTCGAGAGAAGTCGTTTGTTTCCGCTCGGGCGCCGCCCGCACGCCATCGGTACGCGGAGATACGTTCGCCGGGGCCGGGCGGATGGCCACCGGGTTGGCGACCTGCGCCCGAAGGGTCTCCTGATCGAGGCCGGTGAGCCGGGATAGCCGACCCAGGTAGAGCTCGCGGGTCAGGACGTCGTGCTCGTCGGCGAGGATCGGCAGGGCCTCCGCCAGGAACCGTCGGCGCCCGTCGGGGCTCTCGAGCCGGCCGTCGAAGCGGTTGGCGATCGCGTCGATGACGAACTCAAGAACCGGCTTCGCCGCGCCGATGAGCCCGCGGAGCTGCGGGGGGTCCGTGCGGGCGAGGTCGTCGGGATCGGTGTCCGGCGGCAGCACGGTGACGTACACGCCGAGACCGGTACGCGCGGTCACCGTTCCCTTTCGCGCGCGCAGGCTCGCGCGCTGAACGATGCGCGCCAGTTCCTTGCCACGAGCCTCGGCCGACCGCTGCCCGGCGGCGTCGCCGTCGAATGCGACAACGGCCCGCTCGAGGTGCAGATCATCGAGCGTGCGGTACTGGTCCTCGGTGAGCGCCGTCCCCATCGATGCGACGACGTTCGTGAACCCGGCCTGGTGGCAGGCGATCGCGTCGAAGTAGCCCTCCACGATGACCGCTTCGCTCTGCCGGCGGGCCTCCGCCTTCGCCGCATCAAGGGCGTACAGCGTCGCGCTCTTGTTGAAGAGCATCGTCTGCGGCGAGTTGATGTACTTGCCGCGCTGGTCGGCGCGCATCGCGCGGCCGCCGAACGCGATGATCCGGCCACGCGCGTCGCGGATCGGCACGATGAGCCGGTCGCGGAAGCGGTCGAGCAGGCCGCGCTCCGTCTGCACGACCAGGCCGGTCGAGAGGATCTCCTCGTCGGCGTACCCCTTCTTGCGGAAGTAGCCGAGCAGCCCGTCCGGAAGGTCGGGCGCGTAGGCGACGCCGAACTGCTCGACCATCTTTTCGTCGATGCCCCGCGAGGTGACGTACTCGGCCGCGGCCTTTCCCGTCGGGGTGCCCCGAAGGGCCTGGCGGAAGTAGAAGTGCGCAGTCTCGTGCGCAGCGAGCAGCCGTTTCTCGCGGTCCCGTTCGGCGGGCGGCCGGCCCCCGGTGAGGGGCACGCCGGCCCGGTCGGCGAGGACCCTCAACGCTTCGGCCTTGTCGATGCCGTCAATCTTCATGAGCCAGTCGAAGACATCACCCTTCTCGGAGCAGCCCCAACAGTGGAAGGTGCGGCGATCCGGATCGACGCTGAACGATGGCGTCTTCTCCGCGTGGAACGGGCAGAGGCCGCTGTACGAGCGACCCGCTTTACGGAGGGGCACGCGCTCGCCGATGAGCTGGACGATGTCCACGCGCTCTTTGACGAGGTCGAAATCACCGGGCACGACTACCAAACTATCGCCGAGGCCTATTTCTCACCGCGGCCTTCGGCCGCGTCCGCTGAAGACTCCGGGGCCGCGATGTAGTCAGCTCGGCGGTGCCAGGAGCTTCTCCAGCTCTCGCATGTCGACCGGCTTCGTGAGGTGGTGATCGAAGCCGGCCTCCCGGGACTTCTGACGGTGCCGGTGCTCGCCGTATCCGGTCAGCGCGACCAGCGTCGTGCCGGCCAGCTCGGCGCGAAGCCGGCGCGCGACCTCGTAGCCGTCGGCGTCGGGCATGCTGATGTCCAGCAGCACGATCTCGGGCCGCATCCGCAGCGCTTCGTTGATGCCCGAACCGGCGCCGTGCGCGGTCCGCACGTTGTGGCCGTACTCGCGCAGCAGCTCCGCCAGCGCCTCGGCCGCATCGACGTTGTCGTCGACCACGGCCGGCGGCGACGAACTGGCTGACCTCCGCGACGAGCGCGGCCTCGTTCTCGTAGTACCGGACGATGTGCGAGCCGCCCTGCGTCGGCAGCGCGGCATCAGGCGACGGGATCGGAACGAACGAGGGGCGGCCATCGAGCGACACGTGCGGCGCAGCGCATACGCACGTTTCGTGCCTGCGGGGACGTGCTTGCCTGACCGGTCGGGCCAACTGATCTCCTCCCTAGCGGTCCGGCACAGCCCGACCACGGAGTCAGTGGGCTGGGCTGCGGCGACCGCGTGTGGGGTGCAATTCCGAACGGGCCCGCACGTACATATGTCGGCCTGGGAATCCGCGGTTTCACTGAGCAGATGCGGCGATTCGCTGTTCCCGCAGGGGAACGCCTACGGGAACACGTCCGGGAACACCGCCGGCGGACCCGAGTGGCGTGGCGCTCGGCTGGCGGGGACGGGGCGACCCGACCGAATCGGCGAGCGCACCGCGACGCCGGGCCAAGCGGCACCCCTCGTCGGAGCCGCTATTTTGACGGACCGCTCGGCGGAGTTGAGCTAGCGGCGGCTCCAGGCGGCGGGGATGAACAGGCTCTCGTAGGTATCGAGGGCGTAGGCGTCGGTCATGCCCGCGACATAGTCCGCGACCGCGCGCTTGACCCCGTCCTCGTCCGCGATCCGCTGGTACTCGGGAGGCATCCGGTCGGGGTGGGCCTCGAAGTACTGGAGCAGGCCGAGCAGCACCCCCTGGGCCTTCTCGTCCTCGGTCTTCGCCGGACCGGCGAGGTAGACGTTGTCGAACATCCAATCGCGCAGGGCGTTGGTCGCCTCCAACACCTCCGGCGACAGCCCGACCTCCGGCTTGCCGAACGAATGGACGATGACGTCGTAGACCATCGTGTCGAGGCGCTCGGCGCGATCGTGCCCGAGCGCGTTGCGGACCTCCTTCGGCAGATCGTCCTCGCCGATGATCCCGGCGCGCATCGCATCGTCGGTGTCGTGGTGCAGGTATGCGATCTTGTCGGCGTAGCGGACGACCCATCCCTCCGGCGTCTCGGGGGCGCCCCACGCGGCCGTCTCGAGGCCTCCGGTGGTCGGTGCCGAGTGCTTCAGGATCCCGTCGCGGACCTCGTGCGTGAGGTTCAGGCCCTTGCCGTTCTTCTCGATGCGCTCCGTGATCCGGACGCTCTGCTGGTTGTGGCGGAAGCCATCCGGGAGGAACCGCGCGAGGAGCTCCTCGCCCACGTGCCCGAACGGCGTGTGCCCGATGTCGTGGCCCAGGGCCATCGCCTCGAGCAGATCCTCGTTCAACTGAAGGGCCGTGGCCATGGCACGCCCGATGGAGTTCACCTCGAGGACGTGCGTCAGTCGCGTGCGGTAGTGATCTCCGACCGGTGCGAGGAAGACCTGTGTCTTGTGCTTCGTCCGGCGGAAGGCCTTCGAGTGAACGATGCGGTCGCGGTCGACCTGGAACGCCGTGCGGGTCGCCGACGGCTCCTCGGGATGGTCCCGCTTCGCGCCGGCGCTCTTCGTCGCGTACGGCGCGAGGGTCGTGCGCTCGGCCTCCTCCTGGCGCTGGCGGATGCGGAGCGCGGCGACGGACTTCGTGCGCGAGAGCCGTGCGGTGAGGTCCGTCACGCTGGCCATGGCGGCTACAGGGTACCGGAGGATGCTCCGGCTCCTAGCGGTCGCGCTCTCCCGACGCGAGCGCGGCCTGCGCGGCCGCGAGCCGCGCGACCGGCACGCGGTACGTGGACGGCGACACGTACGTCAGCCCGATGTCGTGGCAGAACGCGACGGAGCTGGGCTCGCCGGCGTGCTCGCCGCAGATGCCGATCTTCAGGTCGGGTTTCGTCTTCCGACCGCGGTCGACGCCCATCTTCATCATCTCGCCCACGCCACCGCGATCGATGACCTGGAACGGGTCGTCCGGGATGATCCCCTGCTCCACGTACTTGGTGAGGAAGCTCTTCTGCGCGTCGTCCCGCGAGATGCCCAGGACCGTCTGGGTGAGGTCGTTCGTGCCGAAGGAGAAGAACTCCGTCTTCGTCGCGATCTCGTCGGCGATGATGCAGGCCCGCGGGATCTCGATCATCGTGCCGAACTTGAACGGGATCTTCCGTCCGCGCTCCTTCTCGACCGCGGCCGCGACGCTCATCACCTGATCGCGCAGCCGATCGAGCTCCCCCATCGTCCCGATCAGCGGCATCATGATCTCCGGCTTCGCGCTCACGCCCTTCTCGGCCGAGTCGGCCGCGGCGCCGAGGATGGCGCGGATCTGCATCTCGAGGATCTCGGGGTATACGAGCAGCAGCCGGCAGCCGCGCAAGCCGAGCATCGGGTTGTCCTCGTGGATCTGCTCGAGCCGCCGCCAGATCTTCTTCTTCTCCTCGAGCTCCGGCCCATCCTTGCCGGTCGCTTCCGCGACGGCGATGTCGATGTCGACGTCGGCGAACTCGCGAAGGAATTCGTGCAGGGGCGGATCGATGAGGCGGATGACGACCGGCAGGCCGTCCATCGCCTTGTACATCTCGCGGAAGTCGCCCTGCTGGAATGGGAGGAGCTTCGCGAGCGCGGCCTTCCGGCCCTCTTCGGTGTCGGCCATGATCATGTCCTGCACGTGCGGCAGGCGCTCAGCCTGGCGGAACATGTGCTCGGTTCGGGCGAGCCCGACGCCTTCGGCCCCGAGCTTCCGCGCTTCGATGCACTCACCGGGCGTGTCCGCGTTCACCCACACGCCGAGGCGGCGCCGCTTGTCGGCCCACGAGAGGAGCTCGATGAGCTCGGTCTCCTTGTCGTAGTTCGGCGGGTTCGTCGGCAGCTCGCCAGCGAACACCTCGCCCGTGGTTCCGTCGATAGAGATCGGATCGCCTTCCTTGATAACGGTCTTGCCCACGCGCATCTCGCGCTTGTGCAGGTCGATCGAGAGCTCTGCGCAGCCCGCGACGCACGGCAGGCCGAGGCCACGCGCGACGACCGCTGCGTGCGAGGTGGATCCACCGCGGGCGGTGAGGATGCCGGTCGCGGCGATCATCCCGTGGAAGTCGTCGGGAGAGGTTTCCGGTCGAACGAGCACGACGAGTTGCTTCTGGCCCTTGAGCGCGACCGCGCGGTCCGCGTCGAACACGGCGCGGCCGGTCGCCGCGCCGGGCGAGGCGTTCAGGCCCTTCGCGAGGAACCGGCCTTCCTTCCGCGCCCGCTCGACCGCGGCCTGATCGAAGCCCGGGACCAGGAGCTGCTCGACCTGCAACGGATCGACACGCTGGATCGCCTCGTCCTTGGTGATGAGCTTCTCCCGGACCATGTCCGTGGCCATCTTCACCGCCGCGCGCGCGGTCCGCTTCGCCGAGCGGGTCTGGAGCATGAACAGCGTGCCGCGCTCGATGGTGAACTCGAGGTCCTGCGCGTCGCGGTAGTGCTTCTCGAGCCGCTGCGCGATCTTCTCGAACTGCGCGTAGGCCTTCGGCAGGTCGCGCTTCATCTGTTCGATCTTCGCGGGCGTGCGGATCCCGGCGACGACGTCCTCGCCCTGCGCGTTCGTGAGGTACTCGCCGTACAGCTTCTTCTCACCGGTGTTCGGATCGCGAGTGAACGCGACCCCGGTCCCCGAGTCGTCGCCCATGTTGCCGAAGACCATCGTCACGACGCTGCACGCGGTGCCGAGGTCGTCGGAGATCTTGAACTGCTTGCGGTAGTCCTTCGCGCGCTGGCCGAACCACGAGCCGAACACCGCTTCGACGGCGAGGCGGAGCTGCTCGTCCGGCTGGGTCGGGAACGGCTTTCCCGTCGCCTTCTTCACGATGGCCTTGAACTCCTCCACCAGCGCCGCGAGGTCCTTCGCGGTGAGAGCGGTGTCGGACTTCACGCCCTTGGCGTGCTTTCGCTTCTCGAGCGCCGCGTCGAACTTCTCCGCCGGGATATCCAGGACGATGCGGCCGAACATCGAGATGAACCGCCGGTACGCGTCCCAGGCGAATCGGTCGTTCTTCGTGAGCGTCGCGAGCCCCTGGCGGCTCTGGTCGTTGAGCCCGAGGTTGAGGACGGTGTCCATCATCCCGGGCATCGACATCGCGGCACCGGAGCGCACGGACACGAGCAGCGGGTTTTTCGGGTCGCCGAGCTTCTTCTTCGTGGACCGCTCCACCGTCGCGAGGCCGCGCTCGACCTGACCCCAGAGGCCGGGAGGGAGCTTCCCGCCGCTCTTGAAGTACGCGTTGCAGGCGGCGGTCGTGATCGTGAATCCCGGAGGCACGGGCAGGGCCGCACTCGTCATCTCGGCGAGGCCCGCGCCCTTGCCGCCCAGCAGCGCGCGCATCTTCGCGTTGCCCTCGGCCTTTCCGTCGGCGAACAGGTACACCCACTTCTGGGCCTTCGCCTTCGGAGCAGCCTTGGTCGCCTTAGTCGTACGCGTCGACGGCATGCCGCACCTCCCGTAGTGAGGAGGTCAATGGTGCCAGAGTCGGCTAGCCGTGCTCCGAGGCGATGAAGCCGTCGATCTGCAAGGGCAGCGTGACTGTGATCGGCGACCCGCCGGACTCCGGGATCACGTACAGGCGCTTGCCGGCATCGGTCCCGCCTCGCGAAGAGTCACCGGTCGCGAACACCGTTTTCCCGTCGCCGGAGATCCAGACCTCGTTCACTTTCAGGCCCTGACCCAGCGTCGCGATCGGCTTCAGGTCCGGAACGCGGAGCACGGTTATGCCGTCGGTCGCCTCCGGATACAGCTTCAGCCCGTCGGGCGACACAGGAACGGTCGAGGGAGTTCCTCCGGCATAGACGACGGGGAACAACCAGCTAAAAGGACCGGGCTGATCGGTCTTCGTCGGTGTCGGCACCGGACCAAGCAGGGCATGCGATCGCAGATCCACCACCTGCATGAAGTCGCCGAATGCCGGGTACTGGTGCAGGTAGAGAAGCTGCCCATCCGGCGTGAAGATCGGCGCCAGCCAGAACGGGTTCTTCATTTCAGCCTGCACATTCGTGATAGTCGTCAACGTCGGCAGATCGATGAACGACACGGAGCCGTCACCATTGCAGAAGACGACGAGGGTCTGGCCGCCGCCGACGACCTTCGGCGCGAGCCCGGGTCCGCCGCATCCGCGGAACGTCTTTCCGCTTTGGCCGTCCACCGCGCGCGCGGTCTGGACCAAGCCGGTCGGCGTGACGTCGAATGCGGTGAGGGAGAGCGGACCGGCCCAGTCGACGATCGTGTAGAGGTGCTTCGAGTCCGGAGAGAACACAAGCGTCGACCAGATCAACCCAGTACTGCCCGGCGCGCGGGTGAGACCGGGGGTCTGCGCGTTCTGATCGTGGCCCAGCGGGGTCGTTTGGGTGGCGCCGGTCCGGAGATCGAGGACCTGCACGTACGCCGACGACCCGATCAGGGCGAGCCACCGTCCGTCCGGGCTGAACGCGAGATCGAGGACGCCATCGCGCGGCTCGCGGGTGTAGGTCCGCTGCACCGTACCGTCGAGCGCGGAGTACGCCGTGATCACAGCATCGCCGACCGTGACGAGCGTCGCTCCATCAACGGAGCGCCACACGCGGTCGGCAAACGGATCGACCGCGCCGTCGATGCGGCCCACGATCTTGCCCGCCGGATCCACACCGACGAGCACCGTGCGCCGCTCCGTGAGCGCGGAGTTGAGCTCGGACGTGCTGACCCACGCGACCTGCGCGGCCGCGCTGGTCCGCGTGATCGGCTGCGGGACCGGCTGGAGCAGCGTCACCTTCTTCGTCGCGGACGCGCTCGCGGTCGGCGCCGCGACGCCAGTCGTCGGTGACGCCTGCTGCTGGCGGAACGTCGAGAGCTCGCGGCCGGCGAACAGCGCAGCGGCCGCGACGACGACGGTCGCGACCGTCACGGCGATCGAGCGCCGTAGTGAGCTGGCCGACCGGCGTCGCGACAAGGCGCCGAAGGGCGGAACGGCCACGGACGGCGAACGTCCGAGGATCCGGCGGATGCGGTCGTCGTCACGCTCCTCGTCGCTCATGAGTGCCCTCCTTGCCGGTCATGGGCCACGAGGAATGCCCGCCGACCCCGCGCGATGCGGGCCTTGATGGTCTCCTCGCTACGCCCGGTCAGGTCCGCGATCTCCGTCCTGGTGAAGCCGTGGGCGTAGTGGAGGACCAGCGCGGCCGCTTGGTCGGCGGAGATCGCGCGCATCGCTTCGCGAACGGCCACTGCCTCGACATCGGGAATGCCCTCGGTCGATCGTTCCGTCCCGGCGAACGGCAGGAACGCGATGAGCCGAGCCCGCCGCAGGCGCTTGATGGCCAGGCGGGTGGCGATCCGATACAGCCACGCGCGCGCTTTCGCGACGTCGCGCAGCGCCGCTTCATCGCGCATTCCCGCTACGAAGGTCTCTTGCATCAGGTCGTTCGCAGCCTCCCGGTCTCCGGTCAGCTTCCACAAATAGCCGACCAACTCGGCGGCGTGCGCGTCGTATAGCTCCCGCCACGGCAGCCGGGTCCGACCGGTCGCCGCTGCGGTTTCCTCTCGCACGTCTCTAAGCATGTATGGGCCGCGAGGGGACTGGAATGGGTGCATGGCAGGCTTCCTGCTCCAGCGACCGCTCGATGCTAGAGTCGCGGCCCGTGTACGAACGCCCCGGATACCGCACGCTCATCGGGCGCATCCGCAACAACGTCCGGACCTACATCCGCAAGCAGATCGACCTGCCGAAGCAGGAGATCGCCGAGATCCTCAAAGCGAACCTGAACGCGGCGAAGTGGTTCGGGATCGCCTTCGCGTTCGGGCTGCTCACCCTCATCTCGTTCGCCGTGTTCGTCATCGCGCTCATCGCCATCTGGCTGCCGCTCTGGGCATCGGCGCTGATCGCGCTCGTGCTCTTCGCCGCCATCACCTCGTTCCTCGGGTACGGTGGATACAAGCGCCTTGAGCTGCGCGGACCGACGCGGTCGATCCAATCCTTCAAGGAGACGGTGCGATGGGCGAAAGCCCGAGTGCTCGGACGGAACGCGAGCTAGCTGACCTTCGGCGAAAGATCGACGACGACGTCGACGCGCTCATCGAGCGCGCCAAGTCGGACGTTGACCCGCGCAACCTCGTGCGGCGCCAGCCCGTCGCCACGTTGGGCACGCTCGGGTCGGTCGCCGCGCTCGCGGGCATCACGATCGCGAAGAAGGTCCGCGATGCGCGCGGCAAGCAGCCGGACACGGAGATTGAGCGGATCGCCGAGCGGCTCGGCGGACGCATCGACCGCCTGAAGGGTCGCGCCCGGAAGCGCTTCCGCGAGCAGCTTCGCACCGAGATCGCCGACGTCCAGAGCGAGCAGCGCGGCCCGAAGGAAGCCCTCTGGGGCGCCGGACTGGCCGCGATCACCGCGGCTGCGACGACGTTCGCGCACCGCTTCGCCGGACGCCTCGCGAGCGACGATCCGGAGGACGGGAAGCCGGGCTACTAGACGATCGTCCTCGGTGGGGTACCGATCAGCTGATCAGCAGGAACCCCGCGAAGATCACCGAGAGGCCGACGAGGTTCGCGAGCTCGAGGACGCCCGACGCGCCGGTGAAGGTCGCTGTGCCGCCGGCCGCGACGATGACCACGCCGACGGCGATGACCACGTTGGCGATCGCGCGCCGGCCATTGTGCCGTTTGCGCAGGAAGATCCACGCGGACCAGAGCGCGCCTCCGACGAGCACGATGCTGCCGACGCCGCTGCCGACGCCCGCCAGGATCCGCGCGAGGGAGCCATTCGGGAAGCCGCGGCCACTGTCCGCGGCAGCGGTCAGATCGACCGGCGCGGACGCGACGGCGAACGCCGCCGCGACCGACAGGAGCGCGACGGCCACGAGGGCGCTGTCCGCCCAGCGGCGCGGCGCGAGCAGGTACAGCGTCCCCAGCGCGAGCCAGGCGACGTTGAGGATCGCGCCGAACAGATAGAAGAGCCGGTACTCGGTGTCGGTCGTTCCGCCGCTCCGCGCCAGGTAACCCGCGAACGCGGCGACCGCGAACATCGCGAAGCCGGTCCCCCACATGAGCTGATACGCCCGGTGATGGCTGCCGTACTGCCGGAGCACGACCAGGGCGAAGGCCGCGGCCACGACGGCGGTCAGGGCCGGAAGGAGGACCACGTGTTCGATGCTCGGCCGCCGTCCGCCCGGACGCAACGCGCTTACCGAGCTTTGCCTCGATTCCGGGCGAGGACGACCGCGACGACCAGCAGCAGGATGCCGAAGCCCTGCGGCGCCACCGCCGCGCCCGGCCCGCCGGCGCCGACGGCGAGACCGGTCGCGACCGCGAAGTCCCGCGACCCCGATCCCGCCAGGGCCGACGCGGGTTCCACGCCCATCAGCCGGGCCGCGACGGCCGCGGTACCGGCGATCGCGACGAAGAGGACCGCGCCGGCCGCGAACGCGAGCGAATCGAAGTCCTGGGCGCTGCTCACCACGTTCACGACCGCGAGGCTCCCGAACGCGACGTAGCCGGCGATCTCGCCCAGCATCCGCGCCGCCCCCGGCAGCATCGGGACGGTCGCGACGACAGCGGCGCCGATGACGAACGCGAGGAATCCGTTCTGCAGCTGGCCGAACGCGCCGGCGCCCCCGACAGCGTTCAGCGCGAACGCGACGACCATGGTCCCCGCCACGAGCGCGCCCGCCCGGTCGGCCCGGCCGCCGATCGATCGCGCGAGCAGTGGCGCGAAGAGCAGCCCGGGCATGACCGCGAGCGCACGCAGCCCGATCCGCGCGTCGACAGATAACAGCGGCCCAAGGAGCGCGTTGAGCGCGAGCGCCGGCGCGTACGGAACGAGGACGAGCGCGAGGGTCCGCGGCCGCCGCAGGGCCATGAGCGCAAGGAGCGGCGTGCGCAGGCCCGCGCTGAAGAACAGCACGATGAGCGCGACCGAGCTGACCGTCGCGAGGTCAGGCGCCGAGCTTCTCCCGCAGGGCGGGTACGAGCTCTTCGATCTTCACGCGGACCTGCGACATGTCGTCACGGTCACGGATGGTCACCGCCTGATCGGTCAGCGAGTCGAAGTCGACGGTGACGCACAGGGGCGTCCCGATCTCGTCCTGGCGCCGGTAGCGGCGGCCGATGGCCTGGGTCTCGTCGTACGTCGACTGGAAGTGCGGCCTGACCGTCGCCCACACGCTCCGCGACAGCTCGCTGAGCTCGGGCTTCTTGGAGAGCGGCAGGATGGCGACCTTGTAGGGCGCGAGGTCCCGGTGCAGGCGCAGCACCACCCGGACGCCCTCCTTGTCCGGCTCCTCGTCGTACGCGGCGCAGAGGAACGCGAACGTCGCGCGGTCGGCCCCGACCGCGGTCTCGATCACGTACGGAACGAAGCGCTCGTTCGTGGCATCGTCGAAGTACTCGAGCTTCTTCCCCGAGTACTCCGAGTGCCGCTTCAGGTCGAAATCCGTGCGGTTATGGATGCCTTCGAGCTCCTTCCAGCCGAACGGGTAGCGGAACTCGATGTCGAAGGCCTGGGCCGCGTAGTGGGCACGCTCCTCGGGCGAGTGCTCGCGGAAGCGGAAGAGCTCGTCGTGCTCCGCGAGGTCGCGGTACCACTGACGCCGTGTCTCTTTCCACTCCTCGTAGATTCGCGGAGCGTCCTCCGGCCTCACGAAGTACTGCATCTCCATCTGCTCGAACTCGCGTGAGCGGAAGATGAAGTTGCCGGGCGTGATCTCATTGCGGAACGATTTGCCCACCTGGGCGATGCCAAACGGCAGGCGTTTGCGCATCGACTGCTGGACGTTGTCGAAGTTCACGAAGATGCCCTGCGCGGTCTCCGGCCGGAGCCAGGCGATGGATGCATCATCCTCCACCGGCCCGACGAAGGTCTTGAACATGAGATTGAACTTCCGCGGGGCTCCGAGCTTCCGCTCGCCGCAATTCGGGCACGGGCCCTCCACGCCCTTGGGCAGCTCGTCGAGGCGGTAGCGGTGGTTGCAGCTCGCGCATTCGACGAGTGGGTCGGTGAAGTTCTCGACATGGCCCGATGCCTCCCACACCTTCGGGTGCATGAGGATCGCGGCGTCGAGGCCGACGATGTCGTCGCGCAGCTGCACCATCGAGCGCCACCACGCGCGCTTCACGTTGTTCTTCAGCTCGACGCCCAGCGGCCCGAAGTCCCATGTCGCGCCCGCACCGCCGTAGATCTCGCTCGAGGGGAACACGAAGCCCCGTCGCTTCGCGAGGGAGACGAGCTTGTCGAAGAGCTCCCCCGGCGGGGCCTCCGTCATGTGGTCGCGGGGGCCGGGCGCCGCATGCGCGCGAGCTCGTCGAGCAGACGCGCGGCATGGATGTCGCGATCGAGGACGTTCTGCAGGAACGAGCGGAGGTGGCGCTCGAGCTCCGCGGCAAGGGGCTCGTCCACCCGGAGCAGCGATGCGCCCTCGAAGTTGCTCACCAAGAGGTAGCGCAGCGACTTCAACGCACGCACCGTCAACGCCCGCGGGCCGTGCGTGTCACCCGGCGCGCACGTCGCGCAGACGAGGCCGCCGGCATCGACGATCCACGCGTTGGTGATCTCCGTCGGCGCCGACCCGCACTGCACGCAACGACCGAGCTCCGGGCGGAAGCCGGTGCGATCGAGCAGGTGGAGGTCGAACCAGCGGCACACGAGCGCCGGAAGATAGCCCGCGGACAGATGCCGGAGCGCGCTTTCGACGAGGTCGAAGAGCGGTGCGGACGGCGACTTCTCCGGCGCGAACCGGTCCGCGAGCTCGGCGATGTACCACCCGGCCGCGATGCCGTACAGGTCCTCACGCAGCGCGCGATAGAGGGCCCGCGACTCCGCGCCGGTGAGCACGTCGAGGTTCCGGCCGCGCGCGAGCTGATAGGTGGCGTGCGTGAGCGGCTCGGCATGACCCGCAAGACGGCTCGTGGGCTTGCGGATGCCCTTCGCGACCACGCTCACCTTGCCGAAGTGACGGGTGAGGAGCGTGAGGATGCGATCCGTCTCACCGAAGTCAATGGTCTTGAGCACGATCGCCTCGGCACGGTACGTGCGTGATGCCATCGAAGGTGAATGGTACCGGGTACCATCGGTCTTCGGTGACGAATTCCGGCAGGTACGGGCCCCGCATCGCGGCGATCGACGAAGAGATCCGCAGCGTTCTGGCCCAGGCCGAGCCGGCCCTCCAGCCCTTCTACGGCATGATGCTGTACCACCTTGGCCTCGACATGGCCCGCCCGGGTGGCGGCAAGCGGATGCGCCCGCTGCTCTGCGCACTCGTCTACGAAGCGCTCGCCGGCGACGCGCGACCGGTGCTCCCTGCGGCTGCCGCGCTCGAGCTGCTGCACAACTTCACGCTCGTCCACGACGACATCGAGGACCAGGACCCGACCCGTCACCATCGGCCGACCGTCTGGTCCGTCTGGGGCGTGCCCCAGGCCATCAACACCGGGGACGGGATGTACGCGGCATCGCGGCTCGCCGTGCAGCGGCTTCGGGAGCTGGGGTTCCCGGCCGACCGGATCCTCGACTTCGCGTGCCTCATCGATCGGGCGTGCGTGCGCGTCTGCGAAGGCCAGTTCTTGGACATCAGCTTCGAGGCGCGCACCGACATCACCGTCGAGCGGTACCGGGCCATGGCGGCGAAGAAGACCGGCGCGCTCATCGCGGCGTGCGCCGAGGGCGCCGGCGTGCTTGCGACCGACGATCCGAAGGTGCGGGAGGCACTGGCCCGCTTCGGCGACGACTTCGGCCAGGCGTTCCAGGCGTACGACGACCTGCTCGGGATCTGGGCGACCACCGAGCGCACCGGCAAGCTCGAGATGAATGACCTGGTGAAGCGCAAGAAGACCCTTCCGGTGGTTATCGCGTTCGAGAAGGCATCGCCGCGCCTGCGCGCCGAGCTCGCCACCCTCTTCGCGCCGCCGGCGCCGCTCGCGGCTGAGAGTGTCGAGCGGATCCGCGAGATCCTCGACGATCTCGGGACCCGCGAGCAGCTCGAGAGCGAGATCGCGTCGCACCGGACGCGCGCGTTGCACGCGCTCCGTGGCATCGCGGCGCTGTCAGCCGCGAGCGAGCCGCTCGCGCTCCTCGAGCAGCTTGTCGCGTCGGCCACCGGAGCGGAAGAGCCCGTCGGGAGTGGCAGCCGCTAGCATCCCGGCGATGGCCGAGCAGCGGGCTCTCCGAACAATGGCGGAGCCGCTGCACCCCGCGGGATCATCTACGAGCCCGGCGAGCGGGTGCTCGCGGTCGGGCGCCCGTTCGCGTGGTGGGTGCTGCTGCTCGCGTTGCTGATGGTCGTCTTGGTCGCCGCCCCGGTCGCGGCCGCCCAGGGTCAGCAAACGCTCTCGTACGCCGCGCTCGCGGCGGGCGTCGTGGTGTTGGTCTTCCTCATCGCCCGGTACCTGGAATGGACGAGCCGGGTCTGGGTCCTCACCGACCGGCGGGTCATCGCCCGGAGCGGGATCTTGAACCGGACCCAGGCGGCGGTGCTGTTAGAGCGGGTCCAGGACGCGAGCCTGACCCGCCCGTTCCTGGCGTCGATGTTCGCCGACTACGGGATCCTGCACCTCGAGACCGCGGGGATCCACTCCGACGAGCGCGTGACCGAGGGCCTCCACGAGGTCGCGATCACCGGAGCGAGCCGCTTTTACGCCCAGCTCACGGACGCGCTGACTCCCCGGCGCTGATGTCCGCGCGCCGCACCGCCGTGATCACCGGCGGGTCGCGCGGGATCGGCGCCGCCACCGGATGCGAGCTGGCCCGCGGTGTAGAAACCGTCGAGCGCGTCCCGCGTGCGGAAGACGACCGTGTCGCCACTGTCGATCTCGAGCCGGGCCGGGATCGCGTTGTCCCAGACGTAATGACCGGTGTCGCAGTCCAGCCCGCGGCGGCCGCTCATCGCGGTAGGCGATCCGGAAGGAACGGGTCCGGGAGCAGCGCGCGCAGCGTGGTCGCATCGCGCAGGCCGCTCGTCGTCGCGAGCACGACGCGCAGATCGGGCGAGAACTCCGCGAGCACCTGGCGACACGCGCCGCAGGGCGAGGGCAGCTTGTCGTCGTCGATGACGATCGCGATCGCGTCCCAGTCCGCGGTCTCTCCCGACGCGACGGCGGCGAACGCCGCGCAGCGTTCGGCGCACACCGTCATCCCGTAGGACACGTTCTCGACGTTCGCGCCGGAGTGGATCTTGTTCCGCTTCGTCCGGATCGCGGCGCCGACCTTGTACGTGGAGTACGGGGCGTAGGCCCGGGCGCGTGCCAGGGATGCGACGCGGATGAGATCCTCGTCGCCGGGCGACAGCGTCACGCCCGCTGCTCGGTCCGCGCGGGCTCGCGGATCACGCGAACCCGTCCGACGCGGCGGCCCTCGACGCTCTCTACGACGAACTTCACGCCGTCGCGCTGCACCGTCTCGCCGGCCTTGGGCAGCCGTCCGAGCTCGTGCGTCACGAAGCCCCCGAGCGTGTCGAACTCGTCCGCGCCGTCCGGCGGCTCGATGCCGAACGTCTCCTGCACCTCGGAGAACGGGACGCGCGCGTCCATGATGGCCTCGTGATCGGACACGGGCAGCACGAGCTCCCGCTCGACGTCGTACTCGTCCCGGATCTCGCCGACGATCTCCTCCACGAGGTCCTCGATGGTGACCAGGCCGGCCGTCCCGCCGTACTCGTCGACGACGATCGCGATGTGCACCTTGTCCTTCTGCATGTCGCGCAGGAGCTCGTCGACCTTCTTCGTCTCGGGGACGAACTGCGCCGGGCGCAGGAACGGGCGAACCGTGACGTCGGTCTCTCCGCGGGCGAGCCGGCGGAACAGGTCCTTGACGTACAGGACGCCGATGATCTGGTCCGACGAGCCCTCGTACACCGGGATCCGCGAGTGGCCAGCGCTCACGACGTGCTCGAGCACCTCCTGCGGCGGCGTGTTCACGTCGATGGCCAGGATGTCGGGCCGCGGCACCATGACCTCGTGGACCTGCTTCTCGCCGAGGGCGAAGACCGAATGGATCATGTTCCGCTCGCCGACGTCGAGGACGCCCTGCTCCTCGCCGGTCTGGATGAGCGCCTCGA
The DNA here is from genome assembly GCA_002404155.1 of Chloroflexi bacterium UBA4730. Classification (GTDB taxonomy): domain Bacteria; phylum Chloroflexota; class Limnocylindria; order P2-11E; family P2-11E; genus UBA4735. Next base: position 17,255 of record DHJC01000027.1, read on the forward strand.
TGTCCTCCTCGCTGATGAGGGTGCCCTGGTGCGGATCCGCACCGAACGGCGCGGTCACGATCCGGGTGAGGAAGAAGAGCACCGCGACCAAGGGCCGCGTGATCCAGGTGATGAGCTCGAGCGGGAACACCATCAGCAGCAGGACCGGCTTCGCGTGCTTCAGCCCGATCGAGCGAGGCACGAAGCGTCCGAACAGGACCGCGACCAGTGACAGCGCAGTCACGGTGACGACGACCGCGCTGAGGTCGCTGAAGACCGCCGCGCTGCCGACGAGCTTGAGGAGCTCGGACAGGCGCGGCGCGATGAACGCCGCCGCGATCCCCGAGAACGCGAAGATGACGAAGAACTCCACGACCTGGATCGCCGCCAGGTACCGGACCCGCCGCTCCCCCATCCGCCCGGCGCGCTGCCCGCGCCGTCCGCGCACGATGAGCTCCTCGACGAGAGCCGGCCGCCGGATGGCGTGGAGCGCGGCCTCGCTCATCGAAAGGATCGCCATCACGACCACGAGCACGAGCTCGATACCGAGGAGCTCCCAGCTGCCCATTAGGTCTTGATCTTCTTCTCGGCCTTCTTGATCGAGCGGGCCGGGACGCCCACCGCCAGCATGCCGGGGGCGACATCCTTCGTGACGACCGCGCCGGCGCCGGTCATCGCGCCTTCGCCGATCGTGATCGGCGCGCGCAGCAACGTGTCCGAGCCGATGAACGCGTCGTTGCCGATCGTCGTGCGGTGCTTGTTCGCGCCGTCGTAGTTCATGGTGATCGTGCCGGCACCGATGTTCACGCGCTCGCCGACGTCCGCATCGCCGATGTAGCTGAAGTGATGCATCTTCGTGCCCTTGCGCAGGCGCGCGGCCTTCACCTCGCCGAAGTTGCCCATGCCGACCCCCTGCTCGAGGTAGGCCCCCGGGCGAAGGTGCGAGAACGGGCCGATCCGTACGTCGTCCTCGAGCGTCGCGCCCTCCAGGACGGACGCCTCGACGATGCAGCGGGCGCCCACGGTCGTGTCCCGCAGGATCGAGTACGGGCCGACGCGCGTATCCGCGCCGATGACGGTGGCCCCCTCGAGGACGCACCCGCGCTCGATGACGGTGTCCGCGGCGACGCGCACGGTGTCGTCGACCTGCGTCGATTCCGGGTCGTGAAAGGTCACGCCCTCGAGCATCAACTTCTCGCGGATCCGCCGGCGCAGGATCATCTCGGCGGCCGCCAGCTCGACCCGGGTGTTCACGCCCATACCCTCGCCCGGATCCGGGGTGCAGAAGGCGGCGACCGGCTTCCCGGCGGCGATCGCCACGGCGACGATGTCCGTGAAGAACACCTCACCGGTGGCGTTGGGCGCGAGCCGCGCGATCGCGTCGCGGAGCCAGGCGAGGTCGATCGCGTATGCGCCGAGGTTCGACTCCGGGAGCTGCCGCTCCTCCGCGGTCGCGAGACGCACTTCGACGATGCGCTGCACGTCGCCCGCGGCGTCGCGGACGATCCGACCGTACCCGTTCTCGGTGCCGACCTTCGCCGTGAGGAGCGCGAGCGCGGCACCGCGCTCGGCGCGGAGGGCCCGCAGTCGTTCGAGCGTGGACGGGCTGAGGGTCGGCGTGTCGCCGTACAGGACGAAGACCTCTCCGCCACGGGCGTCGGACGCCTCGACCGCGACGCGGACCGCGTCCCCGGTGCCACGCATCGTCGATTGAATGGCGACCGCCGTGCCGGGCGGCAGGATCTCGCGGATCGCGGCCTCGATCTCCGGCGAAAGCACGACCACCGGACGGGCCCCGGCGGCGATCGCGGCGTCCAGCGACCAGCGGAGGAGCGGCTTTCCGGCGCAGGGATGGAGGATCTTCGGGGTCTTCGAGCGCATGCGCTTGCTCTGACCCGCGGCAAGGACGAACGCGAGATGCGGCGCGCTCATCCGATCGATCTGCTCATCTGGGTGCGGGAGCGGATCAGCGGGCAGGCTGGGGCGCCAGGATTCGAACCTGGGATAGAGGATCCAAAGTCCTCTGCCTTACCACTTGGCCACGCCCCATCGACGGGACGCTCGGTTGCGGGAACATGGCGCAAGTCTAGGTGGGGGCTAGGCGGCGGACTGACTGTTCGACCCTGAGGGGGGGCGTCTGCCGCGCTTGATGAGCTCCGCGACGCGGCGGCCGCCCTTGCGGCCGAGCTGCGCGTAGCCCTCGCTGCCAAGCTGCGACTTTCGTGCTTCGCCGCCACGGCGGCCGAGCTGCGCGTAGCCCTCGCTCCCGAGCTGACCCTTGCGAGCCTCACCGCCCTTGCGCCCGAGGTCGGCATAGCCGCCGGCGCCGAGCTGCTTCTTGCGGGCCTGGCCGCCGCGGCGGCCGATCTCGCGGTAGAACTCCGGACCGTGTTTCGTGGCGGTGCGCTTCCCGCCCTTCCGCCCGGCCTGGCGCACGGTCATCTCACTCTTGTCGTCCACGTTCAGAGGTTAGGGGGCCAGCGCTCGGTCGCACGGCGCGTTGCGTCGGACGAGCCCAGCTGCTGCGGTCGCGCATCGAGTCCCTGCCCCCGCAGGATGCGTGCGAGACGGAGGGCATCGGCACGCGAATCGGCCACCGTGAATAGGGACGGTCCACTCCCGGACAACGCGAGGGTCACGCCCTTCGCCCCGGCCATCAGGCGGGCCTCGCCGACGTCCCGGCATACCCGGCTCGCCGCGTCGAGCAGGTCGTTACGAAGATGGGTCCGGATCGTCGCGGGAGTGATGCTGCCGTCGTCGAATGCCCCGACGAGGGCGGCGGTCGCGGTCCCATCGCTCCATTCTTGTTTCTTCAGCGCGCCGAAGACGTCCGCGGTCGTCACCCGGGCGGCTACCCGGACGAGCACGATCCAGAGCGCCGCCGCCGGCGCGGCGAGCTCGCGGATCCGCTCGCCGCGGCCCTCGACGAGCGCGAAGCGCGCACCGGACGCGAAGAACGGGACGTCCGAGCCGAGCCCCGCGCCCACGGAAATGAGGTCGACGTCGACGCGCCAGATCCGGGCGAGCCCGCGCAGCGTCGCACCCGCGTCGCTCGAGCCGCCGCCGAGGCCGGCCGCCACTGGGATGCGCTTGGCGACTCGGACGTGCGCTTCCGCGGCGTGGCCGGTGGCCGCGGCGAGCGCTCCGACCGCGCGCGCGACCAGCTCCGCTCCGGGCGGCGCACCCGGGTCGGGGCGCACCTCCACGTCGAGCCGCTTCGCCGTCGCGACCCGGACACGATCGGCGAGATCGACGATCGCGACGACGCTCCGGAGCTCGTGAAACCCGTCGGCGCGCCGGCCCACGACCTCGAGCGTCAGGTTCACCTTCGCGGGTGCCTCGAGCCGGACAGCGCGGCTCATCCGAGGGCCGCCGCGAGGGCCACCCACTCATCCAGCGTCAGCTCCTCGGGACGGCGCGCCGGGTCGATGCCTGCCGCGCGCAGGGCCGCGGCGGCGCGATCTTTCTCGACGCCGGCCTCGAAGCCGAGCGCGCTCCGGAGCTGCTTGCGACGGTGCCGGAACGCGTCGCTCACGAGGGCCAAGAAGCGGTGCTGATCGAGGGGCGCGAATGCGGGCGCGGCCCGGCTGCGTAGCGCGACGACCGCCGAGTCGACCTTCGGCGGCGGCCGGAACGAGCGCGCCGGCACGCGGCGCACGATCTCTGGCGTGGCGAACGACTGCACGAACACGGACAGGAATCCACGCTCCTTTACGTCGTCCGGCTGCGCGACGATGCGTCGCGCCACCTCCTCCTGCACGAGCACCACGATCCGCGCCGGTCGGCGCGGATCGGCGAGGAACTTCATGAGCAGCGGCGACGTGATCTGGTACGGGAGGTTCGCCACGATGCGCGTCGGTGGCCGGTCGCCGAGGGCGTAGAGGTCCACCTCGAGTGCGTCCGCGTGCACCACCCGGACGTTCTCGCGATCCCCGACAGTGTCGCGCAGCACGGCGACCATCCGCTCGTCGATCTCGACGGCTGTGACGGAGCGTGCGCGATCGGCCAACGCCGCCGTGAGGACGCCGGGGCCGGGGCCGATCTCGAGGACGTCGTCGCTGGACGACAGCTCCGCTGCCTCGATGATGGCGGCGAGCGCGGAGCGATCGACAAGGAAGTGCTGGCCGATGCCCGTCGCAGGGCGGACAGCGTGGCGGTCGAGCACGGCGCGCAAGGCCTTGGGGTCGCTGAGGTCATCACGCATCGCGAGGCGAGCCTAGTTGCTAGGAGTGGCCCGACCTCACTTGCAGGCCCATTGGTACGCCTGATTTCTTGAGAACATCCAGGCCGCGACGTTCGCGTTCGCGACCGGATCCCACACGCTCGCGCCACCGTAGCCGGCGGCGACGCTGTTCGCGCGCCACGTCCCCGGAATGAACTGGAACAACCCGGACGCGCCGCTGATCCCGTTGTACGCGAGCGGGTCGTAGTGGCTCTCGCAGTACGCGACGCGCAGGAGCTGCTCCGGATCGACACCGTATTTGGCTGCGGCAGCCCGGATGATCGTGGCGATCTCAGCAGGCGGCGGCGGTGCTGGCTTGTACTTCGTCCCGACGTCGACCACCTGCGCGATGGGCGCGGTGAGCACCTCGGTCGCGACGATGGTCCGGCCGGTCTCGACGCCGTTGACGTACCGGACGAGGAAGGTGACCTTTGACTCGCCGGGCGCGCCGACGACGGCGACCGAGCGCCACCCGACGTACTGGTCGGGCTCCGCGATCGTCTGGGCCGGCGCCGCGACGGGGATCGTCTCCACGACCGTCGACTCGCTCACCCGTTGGATGCCGATGACCGCACCGGCGACCACCGGCCCCTCGCCCGATACCTCGAGCCGGTCGTTCGGCCCGACCGAGATGCCGACCCGGTCCAGGAACGCCGAGACGGTGCCTGGCTGAGCGCGGAACGCGATGGGGGTCCCGCCGTCGACCACGGTCACCGGGAAACCGCGATCAAGCTCGATCCGAAGTCCGGCCACCAGCGCGTGATCGAGCGGTACCGAGAGGCGGTCGCCGGTGCCGACAGCGATGCCCGCGGAGCGCAGCAGCCCGCCGACGGTCTCCCCGGCTTGGGCGTCCGTAGCGAGCGCGATCCCGTCGATGACCAGCGTTACCGAGGTCAGGGCATCAGTGGCTGCCAGCGGGCGGAACCGGGCGAGCCCTGACGCGCGCTCGTACCCGGCGACGGCCACGAGGGACTGGCCGCTCCGAGCCGGGGCGGCCATCGACCAGGTCCCGGCCATCACGACGAACGCGAGCAGGCCGAGACTGGCCTTGCGTAGGACGCGCTGAACGGCGTAGCTGCGGATCTCCGCTCCTCCCAACCAACCAACCCCAGTCGGATCGACCATGGCGAAGCCAAGGTGTACGAAAGGGGGACGTCCGGAGCCTAGCAAACCCGGCGCCGCGCCCGTTCGCGGTCGCGGCCGCCTCCCCAGCTGGGCGCGTCCCGCCCGACCAGGACCCTCCTAGGACTCCGGCGGCCTCCAGCCTCGCTGCCGGAGGTGGTCGCGGAGGGCTGGACCGACGTCGGCCCGGCCGAGTGCCTGGTCCACGAACGCCGTCACGTAGCCCGCCCGGTCGCCGGCGTCGTAGCGGTCTCCCGCGAGCTCGACGGCCCAGACCGGCTCCCGCGCCGCGAGCGCGCTCACCGCGTCGACCAGCCAGATCTCGCCGCCGCGCCCCGGCGCAAGGTGTTCGAGGAGCCCGAAGATCGCCGGCTCGAGGACGTACCCATGGACCGCCGCGAGGTCGCTCGGAGCCGCGGCGGAAACCGGCTTTTCGACCATCCCGCTCACTCGGAAGACGCCCTGCTCGAGCCGCCCGGCGAACATCCCGTACCGCGGGGCCTGGTCCCGAGGCACCCGGGCGGCGCCAGCGACGCTGCCACCAAGGCGGTCGCGGACGTCGAGCATCTGGCGCAGCGCCGGCGTCGGACCGATGACGATGTCGTCGCCCCAGAGCATCGCGAAGGGCTCGTCGCCGACGACCTCCCGGGCGATCAGCACCGCGTGCCCGTTCCCCTTCGCCTCGTGCTGGACCACGACCTCCACCTTCGCCAGACCCTCCGGCCGCTTCAGCGCGGCGAGCTCCGAGGCGCGTCCTTCGGCGCGAAGGCGCGCCTCGGCGCGGCCGCTGGGCTGGAAGTACGCGGCAAGCGACTCCTTCCCCGGCGCCGTCACGAGGATGACCCGCTCGATGCCCGCCGCCGCGCACTCGGTCACGACCAAGTCGAGTACCGGCGTGTCGACGAGGGGCAGCAGCTCCTTCGGGACGCTCCGGCTGAACGGGAGGAACCGCGTCCCGAGTCCGCCTGCCGGGATGACCGCGGTGCGGACCGGCTTCATTGCCTCGCGCTCACCGACACGGTGAACCCGACGGTCTCCGTCGAGCGCGGGGCGAGCCCGGTGACCGCGATGATCGGCGCCCTGCGGTCCTTCGAGCCGTCGACGTCGAGCTCGAGGGTGCCGTCCTCGACGATGTGGCGCTCGACGGTCGGCGTCGCCCCGAAGTGGATCACCTGCACGATGTATCGCTGCGTCACGACGTTCGAGGAGCGGATGAAGCCGTTCGCGGTCCAGCCCGCGTCCGACTCGGCGTCGTCGCTGAAGCCGATCTCCGGGATCGCCACGTCGTCGAGAGCGAAGCCGTTGAAGTTCAAGGCCGCGTCGGTGACGTACTCGAAGCGGAGCTGCACCTTCTTGCCGGCGTATGCGCTGAGATCGGCGGTCTGCTTCACCCACGCCGGTTTCGTGCCACCGCCCGACTTGCCGGTCATCCCGTTCCCGAGGTTGTTGCCATTCGGGTCGTCCGCGGTGGTGGCCTCGGTCTTGAGCGTCGTCCAGCTCCGTCCGTCGGTCGAGATGGCGGCGTACGCGTAGTCGAAGTCCGGCTCGACGTCGAACCAGCTCCAGAACGACAGCGTCGCCTTCGTGACGCTCGAGAGGTCGACCGTTCGCGTGAGCGTCGAGTCGAGCCCGTCGACGCGATCCGACCACCAGGTCATGTGGCCGGAATGCGCGTCCGTCGGGATGATCCGCTGGGTCGTCTGGCCGGTGAACGTCACGTGCACCGGCGTCTGCGGCAGCGCGATGTACCGCGCCGCGTACTCGTGGACCGTGGTCTTCAGGTCGGCACCCCCGGACGCGCGGTCCTGCGCCGACGGTGCGGCGGCGGTGAGCCGGTTGCCCGCGTACGCGTATTTCGCGTCGGGGTTGGCGCCGATCATCGCGTTCGCGGCGACGAAGTCGGCGAACTGCTCCTCGACGCCCGGCTGCCCGCGGGCCTTGAGGACCGTATCCACGTCGAGCGGGGTGTCGATCCCGTGGGCGAGCAGCGCGTTCATCAGGTCGTCGCCGCCGGCGTGCTCGCGGAGGAACTCGAGGAACAGCAGTGCCGCGCCGTAGTGGAGCGTCGCGTCCTTGTCGAGGTCGCTCCAGTCGTTCAGCTGGGTGTCCGGCTGGCGCAGGTAGAGCTGGTCGAAGCCGCCGTTGTAGCTCGCGAACCGCTCGCACAGCTGGGCGTGCCCTTCGGTGAACCAGACGATGGATCGCACCCGCTTGTTGAACTGGATCATGTGACAGAACTCGTGGGCCAGGACGCTGTAGAAGTAGTCGGTCGCGAACCGGGGCGCCGCGGAGTTCACGTAGATCATCTCGCGCTCCGCTGAGAACTGGTTGATCCACACCGGGAGCTCGTCGGCCGACGAGAAATAGCCGGCCGCGCGCCCCGGGATCCGGGCCACGAGGATGTCGATGCGCTGGTCCGCGTCGATCCCTGGCGACCATTCCGACCCGTAGGCCGCCCGATCCGCGGGATAGATCTTCGTCTCGAACGTGGTCGCGGTCGTCTGGACCGCCGCGAGATCGACGGTCACGCCGTCCTCGATCCACCACTTGGAGTGGTCGGTGAGGATCCGGAGCGTCGCGCTCACCTTCAGGTTCTTCTTCGCGTCGAAGTCGTAGATCCAGAACTGCGTCTGGGCGCCCACGGCCTCGTCCAGCACGGCCTGGCGGGCCGGCGTGAACGCCGCGGCCGGCTGGCCGTCCCGGCCGCGAAGCCGGCGGGTGAGATCGAAGAGATCCGCGACCGGCAGCGGGTTCTTCGCGAGCAGAGCAGTCATGTCCTGCACCGCCGGTCCGCCCTGGCTCGGCTCCGGCGTCCCGGTCGGCTCCGGCGTCCGGGTCGGCTCCGGCGTCGCGACGCACGCCACGGCGACCAGCGCGACGACCAGGCCGAGTCGCAGCGGCCTCAGCACCGAACGTAGCCGTCGGCGAGGGTCTTGGTCGCGACGACCCGTCCGCCGCGCAGGTACCGGCGCGGGACGCGCGGCTTGATCGACGTCACCACCTCGTAGTTGATGGTGCCCCACGCGCGGGCGAGGTCGTCGGCGGTGAGCGTCGCGCCCTGCTGCGTACCGATCACCACGACCGCATCCCCCGCCTTCACGTCACCGATGTCGGTCACGTCGAGCATGACGTGATCCATCGCGACCCGCCCGACGATCGGCACCGCCGTGCCGTGGACGAGCAGCGAAGCGCTCCGAGCCAGGCGCGAGAGCCCGTCGCCGTACCCCACCGGCACGGTCGCGATCCGGCCCTCGCGCGCGAGCCGGTATTCATGCCCGTACGACACGCCGGTCCCCGGCGGGACGTCGGCGACGCGATGGACCCTCGAGCGCCAGGTGAGCGCCGGACGTAGCACGAGCGTGGCCGCCAGATGCGGCGCGGCATCAAGGCCGTAGAGGGCGAGGCCCGGTCGCACGGCCGTGACGCGCGATCGCGGAGGCAGGCTCGCGACACCGCCGGTCGCGCTCGTGTGCACCCAGCGCGGCACGCTGATCGCGTCAAGGAACGTGTCGAACCGATCGAGCTGCTCGGCCGCCGGCCCAAGGTCCGGCTCGTCCGCGCGCGCAAGGTGCGTGAAGACACCATCGACGTGCACGCCGGCCAGCTTGCCGATCGCGGCAAAGCGCGCCGCGGCGTCGACGAGCGGGGCGCCGAGCCGAGTGAGGCCGGTATCCACCTTGAAATGCAGAGCCACGGTCTTTCCCGCCGCGCGGGCGGCCTCGGCCAGCGCCTGCGCGCCTTCGATGTCCCAGACCGTCACGGCGAGGTCGAGCGCCACCGCGGCATCGCGCTCAGCTTGCTCCTGCGCCCCGAGGAGCACGAGGAGCGGCTCGCGTGGGCAGGTCCGCCGCAGCACCACCGCCTCCTCGACCGTCGCGACGGCGAGTGCCGCGGCACCGGCGGCGATCGCCGTTTCGGCGATGGCCTCGGCGCCGTGACCATAGCCATCGGCCTTCACCACCGCGATGACGTCCACGCCTGCGCGATCGCGGACCGCGCGCGTGTTCGCGGCGACCGCGTCCAGGTCCACGTCCGCCATCGTCGTGCGGAGGATCGTCACGAGCCCCTCAGGATCTCGCGCATCGCGCGCGGCAAGGCCGCGGCGATATCCGACGCGAGGGCCCCCGACTCCCCGATCTCGCTCGCGAGGAGCGCGCCCGCGCGGCCGTGGATCCACACGGCCGCGTACGCCGCGGCGAGGGGCGCGAGCCCGCGCGCGAGGAACGCGGCGACCGCGCCGCCAAGCACGTCGCCGGAGCCCCCGACGCCGAGGGTCGGGTTGGGCAGGTCATGGACGAAGGTCTTCTTCCCGTCGGTGATCACCGTCACCGGCCCCTTGAGGGCGACGACGGCACCCCACTCGCGCGCGTGCCGCTCGGCGAACGCGATCCGGCCGCTCCCGGCCGGCACGACGCGCCCGGCAAGGCGGGCGGCCTCGCCGTCATGCGGGGTGAGGACGCACCGTTGCGGGATGAGCTTCGTCCAGTCCTCGGTTCGCGCGAGGGCGTTCAGGCCATCGGCGTCGACGACCGTCGGGGTCCCGCGGGCGTTGCGGAGCATCGCGGCGACGAACTCGTCCGTGCCGGCGGCGTGCGACAGGCCTGGGCCGATGAGCATGGCCTTCACCTTCTCGCCGAGCACAAGCGTGAGCTGGGCCGCCGCGGCTGTGGCGACGACCCCCGGCTGGGCTTCGGCGAGCGGGAACAAGGTGAGATCCGGTTCGCTGCCGGCGATCGCTTCGACGACGGAGCGCGCGCTCGCCACGATCACGACACCCGCACCGCAGCGCGCGGCGGATCGCGCCGCGAGGACGATCGCGCCGGGATAGCGCGTCGAGCCCCCGATGACGAGCACTCGGCCGCGCTGCTCTTTGCCGGCGGCCGCCGGGAGTGGCTTCAGGACAGCGCGGACGGCGCGGGCGGTCAGCGCCGCGGGCGCGATCTCTTTCGCGGCGCTCAGGCCGGCCCCGCGCGCGTCCCCACGGCCACGGCCACCGCGAGGTCGCGGATGTGGGAGATGCTGACCGCGAGCGGCGACGTCAGACCGAGCGCACGGCGGCGCTCCTCCGCACGCCCGTGCAGCGCGACGATCGGCTGGCCGAGCGGGGTGCGCCTGATCTCGATCTCCCGCCAGCCGACGCCGCGGATCCCGAGCCCGAGCACCTTCGACACCGCTTCCTTTGCCGCCCACCGCCCCGACAGATGGAGGATGTTCCGGCGGCAATACGCGCGCTCCCACTCGGTGTACACGCGCCGCAGGAATCGATCCTCGTGGCGATCGAGCACGCCCTTGATCCGCACCGTCTCGATGATGTCGATCCCGACCTCGTTGGTATCGTTACTCAACGGTCACGGCCTTTGCGAGGTTGCGCGGCTGATCGACGTCGTTGCCGCGGCGATCGGCGATGTGGTATGCGAGGAGCTGCAGCGGGACGACGGCGAGCGCCGGGGACAGCAGCTCGTTCGTGGCCGGGATGCGGATGATCTCGTCGGCGTGCCGCACGATCTCTTCGTCGCCGTCGGTCGCGAGCGCGATGACCACGCCCGCGCGCGCCCGGACCTCCTGGATGTTCGACAGCATCTTCTTGTAGACGGAGTCCTGGAGCGCGATGGCGACGACGGGCAGCGAGCTGTCGATGAGCGCGTTCGTCCCGTGCTTCATCTCCCCGGCGGCCGTCCCCTCGGCGTGGATGTAGCTCAGCTCCTTCAGCTTCAACGCGCCCTCGAGCGCCGTCGGGTAGTTCACGCCGCGGCCGAGGTGCAGGAAGTTGCTCGCCGTGTGGTAGCGGTACGCGAGTGCCTTGAGCTTCGGCTCCTCGCGCAGCACCGCGTCGATGAGCGTCGGAAGATGGAACACCTCCGCGAGGAGCTTCGCTGCCTCGGCGTCCGGCACCGTCCCCCGCCGCTGGGCCAGGTAGATGGCGAAGAGGTAGAGGTCGACGATCATCGCCGTGTACGCCTTCGTCGAGGCGACGCTGATCTCCGGCCCCGTGTGCAGGTAGACGACGTCATCGGAGACACGGCTCGCCTCGCTACCGAGCACGTTCACGAAGGTCAGCAGCCGCGCGCCGCGCCGCTTCCCCTCCTGCATCGCCGCGAGCGTGTCGGCGGTCTCGCCGGACTGGGTCACGGCAATGACGAGCTGGCCCTTCGATACGACCGGATCTCGGTACCGGTACTCGGACGCGATCTCGACGTCGCAGGGGATCCGCGCGAGCCGTTCGATGAGGTACTTGCCGATGAGCGACGCGTGGTACGCCGTCCCGCAGGCGACGAACGTGATGCGCGGCAGCGCCTTCACGTAGGCTTCGTCCATCTTCAGGTCCTCGTCGAAGATGACCCGCCCGGTCCCGCGATCGACACGGCCGAGCAGGGTGTCCGAGATCGCCCGAGGCTGCTCGAAGATCTCCTTGAGCATGAAGTGCTTGTAGCCGGACTTCGCCGCGGCGATCGCGTCCATCGCGACCGTACGCGCGGGCCGTTCGATGGTCGCGCCGTCGGCGATGCTGCGGAAGCGGACCGCGTCCGGCGTGACGATGGCGAGGTCCCCGCCTTCGAGGAAGCTCATCTGGCGGGTGTGCTCGAGCAACGCGGTCATGTCCGACGCGACGAAGTTCTCCCCTTTGCCATGCCCGACGATGACCCCGCCGGCGTTGCTGATGCGCGCCGCGACGATCGTCCCCGGATCGGACGTGGAGATGAACGCGAGGGCCGCGGCGCCCTCGAGCCGCGGCAGCACGGCGAGCGCCGCATCCTCGAGCGACTTCCCCTGCTTGAGCTCGTCCTCGAGCAGGTGCACGACGACCTCGGTGTCGGTCTCCGAGGTGAAGGTGTGCCCGGCCGCGATGAGCGGCGCCTTCAGCGCCTGGAAGTTCTCGATGATCCCGTTATGGATGACCGCGGTCGCTCCGGTGCAGTCGACGTGTGGGTGGGCGTTCTGCTCGGTCGGGCGCCCGTGGGTGGCCCAACGGGTATGGCCGATGCCCGTATCGCCCGCCGCGGGACGCTGCGCGACGACCGCGGCGAGATTGTCGAGCTTCCCTTCGGCACGGCGCACTTCGAGGGTGTGGTCGCGCTCGACAGCGACACCCGCGGAGTCGTAGCCGCGGTACTCGAGCCGGCGCAACCCGCTCATGAGGAGTGGCAGTGCCTGGCGCGGTCCGGTGTAGCCGACGATCCCGCACACGGCCTTCCTAATCTCCGGCTCTGCCGGAGACACGCCCCGGCGGGTTGTTCTCGCTCGTCGGGGCCACGCCCCTCCTCGCTCGTCCAGTCACCTACGCGAGCGCCTCCATCGCTTCGGCGGCGAGCGATTCGGCGATCCGCCGGGCCATCGCGTCGTCCCGAGCCTCGACGGTGATGCGAAGGACCGGCTCGGTCCCTGACGCGCGCACGACCAGGCGGCCGGCCGTACCGAGCTCGGTTTCCGCGTCGCGTACCGCCGACGAGAAGCGCGTGACGTCCTTCCACTCGCGGCGCCGCGGCGCCATCACGTTCTTCGTGATCTGCGGCCAGCGCTCGACCTCACGCGCGAGCTCGGCGAGACTGCGGCCCTCGTCCCGCATGAGCCTGAGCACCTCCAGCGCGGTGAGGATCCCGTCGCCGGTCGTCGTGAACTCGCGGAAGATGACATGGCCGGACGGCTCACCGCCGAACTGGGCCTTCCGCTTGTCCAGCTCTTCCCAGACGTAGCGGTCGCCGACCTGCGTGCGGATGAGACCGATGCCGTCCCGCGCGAGCGTCGCCTCGAGACCGCCGTTCGTCATGACCGTGCCGACCACCAGCTTCGGGTCGAGCTTGCCGTGCTTCGCGAAGTGCCGCGCCGCGAGCGCGAGCACGAAGTCCCCGTCCAGGACGGTCCCCGTCCCGTCCACGGTCATCACCCGGTCGCCATCACCGTCGAAGGCGAAGCCGACGTCCGCCTTGTGCTCGACCACCGCCTTCTGCAGCGCCGCCGGCGCGGTCGCGCCGCAGCCGAGGTTGATGTTCGCGCCGTCCGGCGTGTCGAAGAGCGTGAGGACATCCGCGCCCGCGCGGGCGAAAACGGCGGGCGCGACGCGGTACGTCGCACCGTTCGCGCAGTCAAGCACGACCCGCACCCCCTCGAACTTCGGGGCGAGGCCGCCGAGGAAGTCTTCGTACTTCTTCACCAGCCCCCGGACGTCGCCGATGAGCCCGATCCCGCCCTCCGTGGGCCGTGGCAGCGTCGCGTCCTGCTCCATCGCGGCCTCGATGCGATCCTCGGTCGCGTCGGGCAGCTTCAGTCCGCCATGATCGAAGAACTTGATGCCGTTGTCCGGCGCGGGATTGTGCGAGGCGCTGATGACCGCGCCGGCGACGACGTCCTCGGTGCGCGCGAGGTAGGCCAGACCGGGCGTCGGGATGTGGCCGACGAGGCGCACGTCCATGCCGACCGAGCAGAGGCCCGCGGCGAGCGCGCTTTCGAGCATCCGGCCGGAGCGGCGGGTGTCGCGGCCGATGATCACCGAGTGGCCCGGGCCGCCCAGCACGTGACCCGCCGCGCGCCCGAGGCCCAGCGCGAGCTCGGGCGTGAGGTCAAGGTTCGCGACCCCGCGGACACCGTCGGTGCCGAACAGGCGCGTCATGCGCGAGGCCCGGCGAGAGCGAGCGTTCTCATTTGCTCCTAATCGTGAGCGTCACGCGGATCGGTTGCAGCGAGACGACGGTGACACCCGGGGGCAGTCTCAGCACGACGTCGGCCGCATAGGTGCCGGCGGCCTTTCCGCTCGCATCCACGCTCGCCCCGATGTCGGTCGGACCGAGGGCGACGAGCGTGGCGGCGGGGCCCGTGACGACGACGTTGACCGTGGCCGGGTCGGTCTCCCCGATCAGCCCGGCGCCGAGCCCGGTCAGCTGCACCGCCACGACAGGGAACGGGCGGGTGCCCGACAGCGGGATCACCGTCACCCCGACGGTCGCGTCCGTCGGCTGGAGGAGCGAGATCCCGTCCGGCAGCAGCAGCGCGACCCGGAACGACCTGTTGGCGTTGAGCCCGGTCACGTCGATGGGCGCGGTGTCGACGCGATCCACCGCTGCGAGCCGATCCGGGGTGCCTTGGAGCTGAACCGCGATCGGGTCCGTGGTGACGCGGGAGATCCAATAGCCGGAGGCGACCGCGCCCTTGAGCGACCAGAGCACCGGCACCGTCCGAGTGCTCGTGGTCGAGAGGACCGGCACGTTCACGGTCACCGTCGGTGGATCCGCCTGCACACCGTCGACCGAGTTGCCGGCCGCGTCGACCGGCACGGCGTCGGCGCTGGCGGAGATGTCGATCGGCGTATCGCCGAACCGCAGCGTGGCGAAGACGGCGGCCACGCTCGCTACCAGGCTCTGGGCCCCGGTGATGCGGATCTCCGACGTGGACAGCGACGGCGCGCCGGCCTGGAAGCCGCTGGGCGGATCGTTCGCGAACCGGACCTGCGCGGTGAGCGACCGCGACACGACCTGCTCGATGCGCACGGGCACGGTCAGCGGGTCGGTCTGCGCGATGATCGCGCCATCGCTCAGCGGCACGCGCACCGCGACGTCCTGCACGTCATTCCGCGAAAGATCCGCCTGCTTCAGGTCGGGGACGGGATGGAGATCCGCCGGCACGAGCTTCGCGATCTGGGGCTGCGGCCCGCGGAGGCTCACCGTGACCTCGCCCAGCGTGCCGCGGAGGACGTAGCCCGCGGGCACGTCGGCGGGGCGCTCGACCGGAACGCGGAACGTCGCGGTGACTTGCGGCGGGGTGCTCTCCGCGACCGCGACGAACGCGAGCACCGCGATCGCGAGCGCGGCGGCCTTCAGCGGGAGGTCGTTGAGGACCACGGCCCGCAGGTCGATGCGCCGGAGGCCGCCCCGTCTCGTCGAGGCGTACGTCGTGCCGCGCACGGATCAGGAGGCCTTGCTGCGGAAGGGCAGCGGCTGGAGCCGGCTCCGGAGGAGCGAGCTGAGGACCCGGCGGAGGCGTTCCTCGTCGAGTCCGCCGATGATCCGGCCGCTGCTCGCGATGGAGATCGCCTGGGTCTCCTCCGACACGACGATGACGATCGCATCGGTCTGCGAGCTGATCGACAGTGCCGCGCGATGGCGCATGCCGTACCGGTGCGCCGCGCGGTCTTGGGTGTCCTCGAGCGGCAGCAGGCAGGCCGCCGCGAGGATCTGCGGCCCGCGGACGATCACCGCGCCATCGTGCAATGGCGATCGCACCATGAAGATGGAGGCGAGGAGCTCGGCGGAGAGCTTCCCGTTCACCGGAACGCCGGTCTCCGTGTAGTCCTGCAAGCCGGTGCCACGCTCGATGACGATGAGCGCCCCGTGGCGCGCGCCGCTGATCAGGAGCGCGGCGCGCGTGAGCTCGTCGACCATGCGGTCGACCTCTTCCTCGTCGGTCGGCGCGAGCAGCCGGTTCAGCGGTCCGAGCTGGCCGAGCTGGCCGAGGCCGCGCCGCAGCTCGGGCTGGAACACGATGAGGATCGCGAAGACGGCGATCGCGAGGAACGCCTGGAACAGCAGCTTCGTCAGTGTGAGCTGGAACAGGACCGCGAGCCCGTAGATCACGACGAGCACAAGCACGCCGAGCAGCACCTGTACCGCGCGCGTTCCGCGGATGAGCCGCAGCAGGTAGTAGACGAAGACGAACACGATCGCGACGTCGAGGACGGTGTTCCACGCGAACGTCTGGCCGTTGAAAATCGCGCGCACGGCGTCGAAGAACGGGTCCATCAGACCGCCTGCGCGAGCCGCTCGACTTCCACCGCGAGCTCGGCCTGGCCATCGAGGCGGAGGGCCTCGGCCAGGAGCGCGCACTTCGCGCGCGCGACATCGCGCTTCCCGATCGACATCACGACGTCCACCAACAGCCGTTGGGCCTGGTGGTCCGCGAGACCCGACGCGATGAGCTGGAGCAGGAGGTCGGATGCGGCGTCGGTATGGCCGTTGGCGATGAAGTGCCGCGCGGCGACGAGCGCGGCCTGCGCCGCGCGGGGATCACGTTTCGCGATGTAGTCGGCGGCGCGCATGTCGGCGTCGAGGGGATCCTCTGCCGCATCGAGCGCCGGCTCGGGCACGCGCTCGCGCTGCGGCCCGGGCGGCTCGGGGGCCCACGCCTGCGGGGCCGGCTCGGCCGGCGCGGCCTCCGGAGCCGCGGGCGATCCGAGCGCGCCCAGACGCGGGTCCACTGCCGCCGCATCCGTCGGCTCCTTGCGCGGCCGCCGGGGGACGCCGGGGATCCCGCCCATCGGCAGCCGCTCGGCCTCGGGCCGCGCGGCTGCCGCGAGGCGCGGCGGCGGGAGCGCGCTCGTGTCGATCCCCATCCCATCGGCGAGCGTGACGAGCACGGGCAGGGCGCCAAGCGAGTCGAGGCCGTAGCGCACGTCACGCTGGGCGCCGCTTGGATCGCTGTACGCGAGGAGGCTGGCGTACCGGACGTACTCGTTCGCCGCGGCATCCATTTCGCCCGCGAGCGCGTGCGCCGCCGCGAGCCGCCGATGCGCGCCGAAATCGAGCGGATCGAGCTGCAAGGCCTCGGTGAGAAGCGCGACGACACCGTCGTGCGCACCGGCCTTCGCGAGCTTCGCGGCGCCCTCACGCAGGGCGGCGAGGGCACCGGGGCGGTCCGCCTGCTCCATGCGGACCTTCGCGATACCGCGGTAGCCACCGGGCAACGTCGGGAATTTCGAGCAGAGATACGCGAACTGCTGCTCGGCCTTGCGCAACCGACCGGCCTGCAGCTCGCGCAGGCCTGACGCGAGCGCGACCTTGTAGTTGAAGTCCTGGACCGCTGCCATCCGCGACTAGTGTGCGCTCCCGGCGTGACGCCGTGGAGCCCGTACTAGCGCTTCGTGAACTGCGGCGCCTTGCGCGCGCGCTTCAGACCGGGCTTCTTCCGCTCCTTCGCACGCGGATCGCGCGTGAGCAGCCCCGCTTTGCGCAGCACCGCGCGATGCTCTGCGTCGACCTGCAGGAGGGCGCGCGAGATCGCGTGGCGGATCGCGCCGAGCTGTCCCGACTCGCCGCCGCCGGCGACCTTCACCATCGCGTTGAACCGGCGCGCGGTATTCGTGACGGTGAACGGCTGGAGCGCGGACTCGGAGTAGCCGTCGCGCCCGAAGTACTCCTCGAGCGGCTTGCCGTTGACGACGACCGTGCCCTCGCCCGGGACCAGCCGCACGCGGGCGACGCTCGTCTTTCGGCTACCGGTGCCTTGGAAATACGGCATGGTCTTCATCTAGCGCTTCTCCATCGCGAGCGTCTCGGGCCGTTGGGCCTGGTGCGGGTGCTCGGGACCGGCGTACACGAACAGCTTGCGCGACATCTTCTCGCCCAGGCGGTTCTGCGGGAGCATCCCGCGCACCGCGCGGCGGACGACCTCTTCAGGCCGCCGCGCGAGCAGCCGCTCGAGCGTCTCGGCCTTGAACCCGCCCGGGTAGCCGGAGTGGCGGACGTACAGCTTGTCCGCGAGCTTCTTGCCGGTCACCTTGATCTTCGCGGCGTTGACGATCACGACTGGATCGCCGGTGTCGAGGTTCGGGGTGAACGTCGGCTTGTGCTTGCCGCGCAGCGTCGCGGCGGCCTGCGTCGCGAGGCGGCCGAGCACCGCACCGTCGGCGTCCATGACGCGCCAATGCCGCACGATCTCGCTGGTCTTGGCGCTCTTCGTCCTAGTCGTTATCGCTGCCATCTCGGTCGGTCCCCTCGCTCTCGTTCCGTTCGCGATAGTCCACGTGCGTCAGACAGAGTCCCCGCGCCGGCGCGCTCGGTCCGGCCTGCGCGCGATCCTGGGATCGCACGATCTCGCCGAACCGCTCGACGCCGATCTTGCCGCGTCCCACCCAGAGCAGGGTCCCCACGATCGCGCGGACCATCCCTCGGAGGAACGCGTCGGCCTCGATCTCGAATCGGAGCAGCTCGCCGTCTTGGGTCCACTCCACCCTGCGCACGGTCCGCACCGTCCGTCGCACTGGGCCCTCGCCGATGGCGAAGGCGGCGAAGTCGGTCCGTCCGATCAGGGCGCCGCTGGCGTCGCGCATCGCGTCCAGCCGCAGCGCGGCGGGGTGGTGATGCGCCCAGCGCTCGAGCGGATCGCGGTCCGATCCGATCCGAAGCCGGTATTCATATGTGCGTCCCGTCGCCGAGAACCGGGCGTGGAATGCCTCCCCGCACGGCTCGAGCGCCGAGATCGCGATGTCCTCGGGAAGAAGGGCGTTGACCCCTCGTCCCAGCTTCGCTCCGTCCAGCAGGCTGGCCGTCCGGAAGCTCATGACCTGCCCGATCGCGTGGACCCCCGCGTCCGTCCGTCCCGCACCGGCGATGCGCACCGGCTCGTCGCAGATCGTCGCGAGCGCCCGTTCCAGCTCGCCCTGCACCGTCCGCGCGCCGTCCTGGATCTG
>DHJC01000027.1:36170-38928 GCA_002404155.1 Chloroflexi bacterium UBA4730
AGCATCATCGGCGCGCTGTCCCCCACCCGGCGCGGCAGGCGCGTCGTGCGGGTGAACCCCGACGGACGGCCGGCGTAGCGCGTGGCAAGATCGGTGAACAGCTTCTCGACGATCTCCTGCTCGGGGAGCCAGCCGATAGCCTTCCGGCGCGCGACGAGCGAGCCGTCCTTGCCGAGCACGATCATCCCATCGATGAACTTGCGGACCTCTTTGGCCTTCGCCTCGGTGGTCTTCACCGACTCGTAGCGGAGGACGGAGAGGGTCAGGTTCCGGAGCATCGACTTCCGAGGCCCGGTCTGCCGGCCGAACTTCCGCTGATGGACCTGATGGGGCATGGGCTAGCGCTCCTCGCCGGCGACCATCTCGTCGTCACCGGTGGTGTCATCGAGGTCCGGCTCCGCGCCCTCATCCGACCCGTCGGAACCGGCGGAGGCGTCGCTCGGCTCCGGTGGCTCGATGAGGCCGCGGGCCGCAAGGCGCTCCTTGATCTCGTCGAGCGACTTCTTGCCGAAGTTGCGCATCCGGAGCAGCTCTTCGTCCGGGGTCTGCAGGAGCTGACCGACCTTCGTGATGCCGTGGCGCTTCAGCGAGTTGAAGGCGCGCTGCGGCAGGTCGAGGTCCTCGATCGGCATGTCGGCGATGGCCGACGGCAGCGAGCTGCCGTTCGGGCGTGGCGCCGGCGCGAGCGCGACCTGCGACCGGGTGAGGCCCGTGAACAGCGAGAACTGCTGGATGAGGATCTGCGAGCCCTGTGCGACGGCCTCGTCCGGCGGCGTCGTACCGTCGGTCCAGACCTCGAGGATGAGCCGGTCGTAGTCGGTGACCTGCCCGACGCGCGTGTTCTCGACCGAGAAGTTCACGCGCTTGACCGGCGAGAAGAGGGCGTCGATCGGGATGACGCCGATCGGCAGGCCTTCCTTTCTGTCGCCCGCGGTGAAGCCGCGGCCGGTCTCGACGGTAAGCTCCATCCAGAGGGAGGCCTCGGGCTCGAGCGTCGCGATCTTCGCCTCGGGGTTCACGATCTCGATCTCGCTCGTGGCCTGGATGTCGGCGGCGGTGACGTCGCCGGGGCCCGTCTTCTCGAGCGTGAGCGTGACCGGCTCGTTCGCGAACGAGCGGAGCCGGACGTTCTTCAAGTTGAGCACGATCTCGACGACGTCTTCCTTGACGCCCGGGATCGTGGAGAACTCGTGCGCGACGCCGCGGATGCGCGCGGCGGTGATGGCCGCGCCCGGCAGCGACGAGAGGAGCACGCGGCGGAGCGAGTTGCCCAGCGTGGTCCCGTAGCCCGCGGGGAGGGGCTCGCAGGCGAACCGCGCGTGGCGGTCGTCGCCCTCGAGGCGCTCGATCTTCGGGTATTCCAGTTCGACGATCGACATGGTCGTTCTTCCTTCCTGGCTAGCGGCTAGCGGGAATAGTGCTCGACGATGAGCTGGGTATCGACCTGCGTCTCGATCTGTTCCCGCTTCGGGGCAGACGCGATGCGCGCGGTGTACGACTCGGGGTCGACCTCGAGCCACGCGGGACGGGTCTGGGTCTTCGCCCACGCGAGCGCGTCCTTGAAGTACTGCGACTCGCGGGACGATTCGACGACGGCGACGTTGTCGTTCGCCTTCACCGTGTAGCTCGGGATCGAGGTCCGGCGGCCGTTGACGCTGATGTGCCCGTGGTTGACGAGCTGCCGCGCCTGCGACCGGGACTTCGCGAAGCCGGAGCGGTACACGACGTTGTCGAGACGGGCCTCGAGGAGCTCGAGGAGGACCTCACCGGTCGACCCGCGCTTCTCGGTGGCCTTGTGGAAGGTGTTCTTCATCTGCTTCTCGAGCACGCCGTAGATGCGGCGAGCCTTCTGCTTCTCACGCAGCTGCNNCGGGATGGGCGTGACGTCGGTGATGGCCGTGACCTCGAGGCCCGTCGCCTCGAGCGCGCGGATCGCGGCCTCGCGGCCGGCGCCCGGACCACGAACGAAGACCTCGATCGTGCGGAGGCCCTGGTCCATCGCCTTGCGCGCTGCGTTCTCCGCGGTGACCTGCGCCGCGTACGGGGTGCTCTTGCGCGAGCCCTTCCAACCGGACGCGCCGGCCGAGGCCCACGCGATCACGTTCCCCTGCGGGTCGGTGAGCGAAACGATCGTGTTGTTGAACGAGGCCTTGATGTGCGCGGCGCCACGCGGCACGGTCCGCTTCTCGCGTTTGCGGCGCGGCGCGGGCCGGGTACCCTCGGCTGGCTTCTCCTGCGCGGTCTTCTCCTGGCTCACGTTCGTCCCTTCTCTTCTCTTCTCGGCTAGGTCTTCGCGGCGGTTTTCTTCTTGCCGGCGACGGTCTTGCGCGGACCGCGGCGCGTGCGCGCGTTCGTGCGCGTCCGCTGGCCGCGCACCGGGAGCGACTTGCGGTGACGCAACCCGCGGTACGAGCCGATCTCCTGAAGGCGCTTGATGTTCAGCGCGATCTCGCGGCGGAGGTCACCCTCGACCGTGAACTTGCGATCGATGACCTCGCGGATCTTCGCGACCTGGGCCTCGGTGAGGTCCCGCACGCGGATCGCGTGATCCACCCGCGCCTCGTCGAGGACCTCGCGCGCCGTCGTCGGCCCGATGCCGAAGATGTAGCGCAGCGACACGTCGGCGCGCTTCTCGCGCGGGATGTCGACGCCGCTGATCCGTGCCATCTGTCTTCCCCTATCCCTGCCGCTGCTTGTGCTTCGGCTCGGAGCAGATGACGCGGTTCACGCCCTCTCGCCGGATGATCTTGCACTTGTC
>DHJC01000070.1 GCA_002404155.1 Chloroflexi bacterium UBA4730
TGACCCTCTTGACATAGGAGCATCACGTGCCCACGCCAGTCGACGAGGCGACCGACCTCCTCCAGACGATGATCCGCAACCAATGCGTGAACGATGGCCGCCCGGAGTCCGGTGGCGAGGTCCGCAACGCGCAGACGCTCGGCGCATATCTCGCCGGCCCGGGCGTGGATATCAAGCAGTACCAGTCGCACCCGGGGCGGGGCAGCATGGCGCTGCGGATCGAAGGCAGCGACAAGAAGGCGCCGAGCCTCCTGATGATGGGTCACATCGACGTCGTGCCGGCCGATCCGAACGGTTGGAAGCGCGACCCGTTCTGCGGCGACCTCATCGACGGCGAGATCTGGGGCCGCGGCGCGCTCGACATGCTGAGCATCACCGTGACGATGGCCGTCGCCGTGAAGAAGCTGCTCCGCGAAGGCTGGAAGCCCAAGGGCACGCTCGTCTTCAGCGGCATGGCCGACGAGGAGGCGCTCGGCACATGGGGCGCGAAATACCTGGTCGACAACAAGTGGGACGACGTGAAAGCCGACGCGGTGCTCACCGAGTCCGGCGAGCCACCCCTCCCGATCCCGACGAAGGGCGGACCCAAGGCGATCATGGTCGTCGGCGAGAAGGGCTCGCACTGGGTCGGCCTCAAGGTGAACGGAACGCCCGGACACGGCTCGATCCCGTACAAGACCGACAACGCGCTCGTGAAGGCCGCCGAGGTCGTGAAGCGGATCGCGAATTACCAGCCGAAGCTCCACCTCGACGGTGCCTGGCGCGAGTTCGTGACCGCGATGCAGTTCGAGGAGCCGCTCGCGTCAGGATTATTGAGCGAAGCCGGCTTCCGCGACACGCTCGACGGGGTGCCGGTGGGGATCGCGCGGCTGTTCGACGCGTCGGCGCATACGACCTTCTCCCCGAACATCCTGCACAGCGGTCAGAAGACGAACATCGTTCCCGATAGCGCGGTCATCCAGATCGACATCCGCACCGTGCCGGGAGATGAGGGCCCGCAGGTCCGGGCGATGCTCCGCGAGGCCATCGGCGATCTCTGGGAGCAGGTCGAGATCATGGACGAGGACAGCAACCCGGCGAGTGCGTCCAAGACCGACGCGCCGATCTTCAAGGTCATGCAGAGCGTGACGGCGAAGGTCATGAAGGGTGCGCAGATCGTTCCGTCGTTCACCGTGGGCGCGACCGACTCGCGGTTCTTCCGCCGGAAGGGCGTCCCCGCCTACGGGTACAGCGTGTACAGCTCGAACATCCCGTTCGGTGAGTTCATGACCATGTTCCACGGCCGGAACGAGCGGATCGACCAGGAGTCCTTGCGGCTGATGCTCGATCTGTACGAGCAGACCGCGCGGGCGTACCTGAGCTGACCGATGCCCGGCTCGCTGGGCTCGTCCTCATCGCGGCGGCCGTGGCCGGATCCGTCGCAGCGGCCGTGCCGCCCTGGCGCGTGTTCATGTCCCCGCTCCCCGAGTACCTGCGCATCATCCGCGCGAACGAGTGGCGCTGGCGGGCGTCGGCGTGGGGCTTCGCGGTCTCGACGGTGCTCATGGCGATCGGCCTCGTCATCGCAGGCTCCGCGAGCTCCGTGACCGCCTCACGGTGGTACGGCATCGCGGCGTTCGTTGTATTCATCGTCGTGGCGCCATGCTGGCTTGGGACCCTCGCCCTGCGGCTCGACCTGACCGTGGCCGCGGCGCGCGGGAGCGTCGACCACGCGTGGTACGACGCGATCGGGAAGTGGAGCGGCTCGCTCTACGCGATCTTCATGGTCGGTGGCCACGCCGCGGTGGCGCTGCTCGGCGCGTCGTTCATCGGCGATCCGCGCGTGCCGCAGTGGGCGGCGTGGACTACGGCCGCTGTCGGCGCGGTTGCGGTGGTGTCGTTCTGGGTCGGCTGGCCGCGGGCCTACGGGATGCGAAGCCCATTCGAGCTCCCGGTCCTCGTACCGCTCCTGGCGCTCCTCGTCGCGATCCCGCTGGCCGCGTCCGGCTAGGAGCGGCCGGCGCCGGGGTCTGCGCGAGGCCCCCTTCGATCTTCAGGCGCTTCGAGCTTCCAGGCCGGCCACCCTGACCGGTGGGACGAGCCGCTCGAGAGATCCTTCAGGTGCCGTAGAGGTCGAGCACCTCGCGGCGGAAGCTGACCTTCGCTTTCTTCTTGAGCACTTCGAACTCATCGACGTCCCACGGCCCGACGAACGTCACCGCCACCCCAGGCTTCCCGACGCGGCCGGTGCGGCCAACGCGGTGGGTGAACGTGTCGGGATCCTCGGGGAGGTCGTAGTTCACGACATGGCTGATGTCCTCGATGTGTAATCCGCGCGCAGCGACGTTAGTCGCGACGAGCATCGGCAGCGAGCCATCGCGGAACGCGTCGAGCGTGCGCTCGCGTTCGCGTTGGCTCAGGTCACCGTGCAGCGCTTCGACCTTGTGGCCGCGCCGCTTCAGTGACTCCACGAGCTTGTCCACGCCGCGCTTCGTGTGGCGGAACAGGAGCACCTGGTCAATGTCGTACTTCTTGAGGAGCTCCTCGAGCGCCTTCACCTTGTCCTCGTCGAGGACCTCGATGTAGATCTGCTCGATCGCCTCGAGGTTCTGGTGCTCGGGCTCGATCGCGATCTGCGCCGCGCTCCGGGTGAACCGTCGAGCGAGATCCTGCACCTCGCCCTGCAGCGTCGCGCTGAAGAGCGCGGTCTGCCGATTCGTCGGGCACTTGCTCAAGAGTCGCTTCACTTCAGGCGCGAAGCCCATGTCGAGTAGGCGATCGGCCTCATCGAGGATGACGACGCGCAGACCCGACAGGTCCAGCGTGCCGCGCTCGATGTGGTCAAGGAGCCGGCCGGGCGTGCCCACGACGATCGTCGCGCCGCGTTTGAGCGCGCGCTCTTGCGGGACGTACGAGACGCCGCCGTAGATCGCGACCTCGCTCGAGTGCATGTACTTGCCGAGCGCGCCGAACTCACGCGTCACCTGGACGCAGAGCTCGCGCGTCGGGACGACGATGAGCGCCTGCGGCCTGCGCAGCGTCGGCTCGATGAGCTGCAGGATCGGGATGGCGAACGCCGCGGTCTTGCCGGTGCCCGTCTGTGCTTGGGCCAGCACATCGCGGCCTTCGAGCATCAACGGGATGGTCTTGGCCTGGACCGGGGTCGGGGCCATGAAGCCCAGGTCGTCGATGGCTTTCATGACTTTCGGATGGATGGTCAGGTCGCCGAATCGTCCCGCTTCGAGCGCGGGGGCTGGTTTCTCAGGTGCCAGGGTCAAATTCTCTCCTACGGGTCATAAACAAAAAGGGCTCGACCGACGTCCGTCTAGCCCCCCGCTGAGTGCCCGATGTCTGTGTATGTACAAGGCGGATTGTATCGGTTTTCCGCCTCGAACGCGACCTTTGCGTCATGTGACACGGTTGGGGGGCGAAACCGGCGCTACTCCTCGCCGCGCCGATGGCGCAGCTCCGTGAGGATCGCGCCCGTCGATGAGGTCCCGAGGCGGCTCGCGCCGGCCTCGATCATGGCGAGCGCTTCATCGAGCGTCCGGATGCCGCCGGACGCCTTGACCCCGAGCTTGTCGCCGACGGTCTGACGGAGGAGGCGCACGTCCTCGATCGTCGCGCCTTCCGGGCCGAAGCCGGTGGACGTTTTCACGAAGTCCGCGCCCGCCGCGGCCGCGATCTGCGCCGCGATGACCTTCTGCGCGTCGTCGAGGTAGCTGGTCTCCAGGATCACCTTCACCAGTGCCTCGTTCGCGTGCGCGAGTCCGACCACCGAGGCGACCTCGCGCTCGATCGTCGCGTAGTCCTTGTCGATGAGCGCGCCGATGTTGATCACCATGTCCAGCTCCGTCGCGCCGTCACGCAGCGCGTTCGACGCCGTCGCCACTTTCACCTCCGGCGCCTGCCCACCGTGCGGGAAGCCGATGACCGTGGACGTGTCCACACCCGAGTCTTTGAGCAGTCGCGCAGTCACCGGGACGTAGAACGGCTTCACGCACACCGACGCGATGTGCTCCTTGCGCGCGATCGCGCAGGCGTCCACGACGTCCCGCTCGGTCTGCGTCGGCTTGAGGACCGCATGGTCGATCATCGCAGCAAGCTCGGGAACGGTCGGCAGCTGCATCTCGCTCAGTATCCGCCTCTATGCTCGATGCATGCCCGGCTCGTTCCGCGTCGCGCGGCTGTTCGGCATCGAGATCCGCATCCACATTTCGTGGGTCGTCATCTTCGGGCTCGTCTTCTTCAGTCTGTGGAATGACGTCTTCCCGTCGCAGTATCCGTTCTGGTCGGACCAGAAGACGCTCCTCGTTTCGGCCGTCACCGCAGTCCTGTTCTTCTGCTCGATCATCGCGCACGAGCTCTCGCATTCGCTCGTGGCGCGGCGCTTCAACATGCGGGTCTCGTCGATCACGCTGTTCCTGCTCGGCGGCGTCGCGAACCTCCAGCAGGAGCCGCCGAGCGCGAAAGCCGAATTCTTCATGGCCGCAGCCGGACCATTCATGAGCGTCTGCATCGGTGGGCTGGGCCTCGGACTGCAGACCCTCATCGACGCGACCGACGCGGTCCAGCTGCAGACGGTCGCGGCGGTCGCGGGCTATCTCGGGTTCATCAACCTCCTACTCGCCGGCTTCAACATGATCCCCGGCTTCCCGCTCGACGGCGGCCGCGTCCTCCGCTCGATCATCTGGGCGATCCGTCGCGATCGCGCGAAGGCCACCGGCATCGCCGCGCGTGGCGGGCAGCTGGTCGCGGGGCTCTTCGTGCTCTGGGCGCTCGCGCAGCTGACCACCGAGGGCGCGGGGGGCCTCTGGTGGTGGCCGATCCTCATCGCGTACTTCCTCTACAACGCGGCGACGCAGTCGCTGCGGCAGGAGCGGCTCGGGGGCCTCGTCGCCGGGACGCGCGTCGCGCCACTGATGAACACGACCTTCGCTGTCGCCGATCCGCGGTCAACGGTCGCGAACGTCGTGCGCGACCTCATGCTGCCGCGCAGCCTGCGCGCCGTGCCGGTCGTCGCGAACCAGGATTTCCTCGGCCTCATGACGAGCGACGACGTGCGGAAGATCGACCACGACCGGTGGGCGACGACACCAGTCGAGGAGGTCATGACCCGGTCCGCGGATCTGCCGAAGCTCGCGCCCGACGACGATCTCGGCCAGGCGCTCGCGCGGTTCGGCGACGGCACCGTGCTCCCCGTCGTGCGCGACGGCCGTCTCGTCGGCCTCCTCGATCGTGACGGCGTCCTCGACTACATCCGGATGCGCGACCTCTTCGCGCAGGGACGCTAGCCGTGCTGCACCGCGACCTGTGGCCGGCGCTTGGCGACCTGCGCGGCGACGTGGGCGCGCGGGAGGTGCTTGCCGGCCGCACCGACGTCGTCGGCCTCGAGGTCGATCCGACGCTTGGCTCGCTGGACGACATCGACACTCCGGAGGATCACGCTCGGGTTTCTGCGCCACCGAGCGGCTAGCTCCGCCCGATCCACTCCCGGAGCCGCGCCCGCGCCTCTTCCTCGCGGTCCGGTCGCTCGTTCTCGCGGAAGTGCGCGATCGCGGCGAGCGGCACGTACAGGTCGTAGAGCTCGGCGCGGGCGCGTAGATCCGGTCCGTAGGGCTCGAGGACGCCGTACGCGGCGTTGAACGGCCCGGCCATGGCGGGCCACGCCGCGAATGTCGTCGCGCGGAGCCTCGCGAGATCCAACAGCGGGTCGCGGCCCCGCGCGCGCTCGAAATCCACCAGGGCGACGAACTGCCACCCATCGGCGCCGCGCTCCACGATGATGTTCTCGGCCGACGGGTCGTCGTGGCTCAGCCGCCGCGGGACCTCGGCGAGCGCGCCGCGCCGGGCATCGTAGTAGCCGACGATCCGTTCCACCGCGGCCTTGTCGATCGCGTCGAGCACGAAGCACTCGGCCACCCGGGTGCGGAAGCGGTCGTCGAACTCCGTGGCCCAGGACGTCGGCGTGTCGATGTACTCGATCTGGTGCAGGGCGCGGAACGCCGCAGCCAGCTTCGTCCCGACGCGGTGCTGGTCGGTGAACGAGAGCTCCGTGCCCACCGAGCCGAGATCCTGTCCGCGGAGGAAGTCCTGGATGAGATACGGCACCGCGAGGGTGTCCTTGTCCATGTCGTACCAGCGCAGGGCGGGGTGCGGGACGCCTGACTCTTTCAGCATCCCCGCGACGTGCACGTAGCGGCGCATCCGACCGGCGTGCCGCATGCGGGCCGCCTTGAACAGGTACTCGCAGCCGTCGCGTGCCGTGAGGAGGTACCCGTGGTGGTCATGGGCGCGGGGCCATCGGGCGACGGTCGCGTCACGGAGCGCGCCGTCCGAGACGCGCGCTGCCGCGCGAGCGACGTCGTCCTCCGCGGGCGGGACCGTGAGCGCGCCGAGCATCGGCGGGACCATACGCCGCCAGCGCGCCGGCTGCTTTTCTAGATACCTGCGAGCGCCGTCGCGATCGCGGCCGCGACGCGCGCGTTGTTTCGGAGCAGCGCGACGTTCGCGTCCAGCGTGCGTCCGGATGACGCATCGCCGAGATGCGCGAGCAGGAACGGGGTCACCTCGCTGCCGCGCACGCCCGCTTTTTCTGCCGCCGCGAGCGCGTCGTCGATCTCGCGCTCCATCTCCGCGCGCGGGAGCGCGCTCGCCTCCGGGATCGGCACGCACACGAGCATCCCGGCGCCGCGGCCGAGCTGCAGGCGAGCGACCCGTGCCGCGGTGATGGTGTCGTCGACGCGATGGGGGACCGGGAGGCCGCTCGAGCGCACGTAGAACGCCGGCAGCTCGTCGGTCTGATAGCCGATGACCGGCACGCCGAGCGTCTCGAGCTGCTCGAGGGTCTTCGCGAGGTCCAACACGAGCTTCGCGCCGGCGCACACGACGACTACCGGGTGCGTGGCGAGCGCGAGCAGGTCCGCGGAGACGTCCATGGTGCGCTCGGCGCCGCGATGCACGCCGCCGATGCCACCCGTCGCGAACACCTCGATCCCCGCGCGGGCCGCGATCTCCGCTGTCGCCGCGACCGTCGTGGCGCCGAGCTGGTCCGCGGGCAGGCGCGCAAGGAACGGCGCGAGATCGCGCGTCGAGATCTTCGCGACGCCGTCCTCGTTGGCGAGGCGCGCGAGGAGCTGCTCGTTCGCCCCGACGACCTGGACGCCGTCGGCGAGACAGATCGTGGCCGGGACGGCGCCCGCGTCGCGCACGTCGCGCTCCAGCAGCCTCGCGGTCTCGAGATTCCGCGGGCGGGGCAGACCGTGCGCGATCACCGTGGATTCGAGCGCGACGACCCCGCGCCGCGCGTCGATCGCTTCTTTCACGCCCCTGCCGAACGCGAGCTTCATGCCGGGTTGCGATGCCCACCTTCGCCCGACTCGCCCGCGAGCAGCTCGATCGCGTGGGGCAGCACCGGGATGAGGACCTCGAGCGACTCGCGCGCGGCCTTCGGCGATCCGGGCAGGTTCACGATGAGCGCTTGGCCGAGCGTTCCGGCGACGCCACGCGAGAGCATCCCGTGCGGCGTCTTCGACAGGGAACGCGCGCGCAAGGCCTCAGCGATGCCGGGTGCCTCGCGATCGATCACGCGTCGCGTCGCCTCAGGGGTCATGTCGTTCGGCGACAGACCGGTGCCGCCCGACGTGATCACGACATTCGCCTTCTGCGACGCCTCGCGGATCGCGTTCCCGACGGGCGTGACGCCATCGGACACGAGCTTCGTGTGAACGACCTTAATCCCCGCGGCCTCGAGAGCCTCGCGGATCGCGGGCCCGCTCTCGTCGATGCGCTTGCCAGCCGCGCCCTTCGTGCTGATCGTGATGATCGCCGCCTTGAGCACGGTCATTCGGCGGTGTACGTCCCAGTCTTGCCGCCGGTCTTTTCGACGAGCCGGATGTCGGTGAGGCGCGCGCCGCGCTCGACGCTCTTCAGCATGTCGTAGAGGGTGAGGCCCGCGACGGCCACGGCGGTGAGCGCCTCCATCTCCACCCCGGTCGGCCCGGTCGTCGCGGCGAGCGCCTGGATCGCCAGGCCCTCGCCGGTGAGCTCGACATCGACGGCGAGGTGGGTGAGCGGGAGCGGGTGGGCCAACGGGATGAGTTCGCTCGTCTTCTTGGCGGCCATGATCCCCGCGATCCGCGCGGCCGCGATGACATCACCCTTCTTCGTCTTGCCCTCGCGCACGAGCGCGACCGTCTCGGGAGACACGCGCAGCAGCCCGCGCGCGATCGCCCGCCGGTCGGTCTCCGGTTTCTCGCCGATGTCGACCATGCGGGCCGCGCCTGTGTCATCGAGGTGGGTGAGCTTCTTCATCAGTGATCCTCCGGCAGATCGGTGCGGATGACCGTCACCGCCGCGCCGCGATCGAGGTGCTGCACCGTCTCCGGTACCTCGATGAACGAGTTCGCGAGCGCCATCGAGCGCAGGATGCCCGATCCCTGCGGGCCCGTCGTGCGCACGGTGCCCGTTCCCGGGTCGTAGACGCCGCGCGCGAAGAAGCGCAGCCCCGGCGGTGTGTCGAGCGTGTCGTCGAGCGTCGCCGTGACCCGGGGCCGGTGGAGCAGCGTGCGCCCGGCCATCTTCAGGAGCGCCGGCCGCACGAACAGCTCGAAGCCGAGCAGCGCCGACACCGGATTGCCGGGGAGGCCGAAGATGAGCTTGCCATCGATCTCGCCGAACGCGAGCGGCCGGCCCGGCCGGATCGCGATCGACCAGAAGTCCATCGAGCCGAGCTCGTCGACGACCGGCTTCACGTGATCGTGATCGCCGACCGAGACGCCGCCGCTCGTCACGACGACGTCGGCCTGGCTCGCCGCGTCGCGCAGCGCGCGCCGGAGATCGTCCGCGTTGTCGCGCGCGATGCCGAACGGCACAGGCGTTGCGCCGACGGCGCGCGCCGCGCTCACCAGCGAGTAGCGGTTCGCGTCGCGGATCCGGCCCGGCGTGAGCTCTTGGTCGAGCTCGACCAGCTCGTCGCCGGTGGACAGCACCGCGACCCGCGGCCGCTGCACGACCGTCACCAGCTTGTGGCCGAGCGTCGCGAGCACGCCGATCTCCGCCGGGCGCAGCAGCGTTCGGCGCTGCAGGATCGTCTCGCCCGACGTCAGATCCTCGCCGGCCGCACGCACAGAGGTGCCGGGCGTCGTCGCGGCGGTGACGGTCACCGTGTCGGTGCGGTTGTCGGTGTCCTCGACGCGGACGACCGTGTCGGCGCCGTTGGGCATCGGCGCGCCGGTCATGATCCGCATCGCCTCGCCGGCGCCGACGCTGCCCGTCGGCGACGCGCCCGCCGCGATGTCGCCCGTGACCCGCAGCGTCACGGGCGCGGTCGCGACATCCGCGCCACGCACGGCGTATCCATCCATCGCGGAGTTGCGGAACGGCGGCACGTCGCGGTCGGCGACGATGTCCTCGGCGAGCGTCGCGCCGAGGGTGTCGAGCAGTGCCACGCGCTCGGTCGGTAGCTCGCGGACGCGCGCGAGGATGCGCTCGAGAGCCTCGTCCACGGACAGCGAGCGCCCGGCGGTGCGCGCGGAGGACGCGCTGACGGCCATACGGCGAGTCTAATTAATGTCGGATGCGGGGCAGGAGATGCGGAACCGTCGCCTTGAACGATGCGACCACCTGGTCGCCGAGCGCGAGGCCCATCTCGCGCGCCGACTGGCGGGTCACGTGCGCGATGAGCGGGAACCCGCAGTCCAACACCAGGCGGGTGCGCCGGCCGATCGGCTCGATGCGGACGATCCGCGCGGGGAAGCTGTTCCGCGCGCTCGTGGTCGCGGCTTCGCGCGCGATGATCACGTCGTCGGGGCGCAGGCACATGAGCGGAAAGTCGTCGCCTGCAGGGGGCGGCTCGGTGACCTCGACGTGCTGATCGGCGATCCGCAGGGTCGTGAGCTCATCGGTCGCGCGTTCGACGCGCGCCGGGATGACGTTCTCGATGCCGACGAACGCCGCGATCTCCGGATCGGTGGGCATGCCGAACACCGCCTCCGGCGTGTCGAGCTGGCGCAGCTCGCCGTTCATCACCACCCCGATCCGGTCGGCGAGCGAGAGCGCTTCGTCGCGATCGTGCGTCACCATCACAGTCGTCACGCCGCGCTCGCGCAGCACGCGCGCGAGGTCGGCGACGAGCGACTCGCGGGTCGGGGCATCGAGCGCGCTGAAGGGCTCGTCGAGGAACAGGATCTCGGGATCGGTCGCGAGCGCTCGCGCGATGCTCACGCGCTGGGCCTCGCCGCCTGACAGGCCGATGGCCGATCGGTCCGCGAGCTGGCCGACACTCAGGCGCGCCAGCTCCGTTTCGGCCCGCGCGTCGCGCTCGCGCTTCGATACGCCGCGGAGGGCGAGGCCGAGCGCGGCGTTCTCGCGTACCGAGCGATCCAGGAGGAGCGGACGCTGGAACACGACCGCGATGTGCCGCCGGTAGGCGTCCGCGTCTCGGACGGATGCGCCGCGGTATCT
Source organism: Chloroflexi bacterium UBA4730 (assembly GCA_002404155.1). Taxonomy (GTDB): domain Bacteria; phylum Chloroflexota; class Limnocylindria; order P2-11E; family P2-11E; genus UBA4735. The sequence continues at coordinate 10,444 of DHJC01000070.1, forward strand.
CAGATCGCCGTCGGTGCGTACGAGCGCGGCCAGGCCGAGCACGAGCGAGCTCTTCCCCGCGCCGTTCGGGCCGAGGAGCGCGAGGTGCTCGCCCTCGGCGAGGTCGATGCGCGCCGCGTGCGCGACCCGACGGTCCCCGCGGTACGCCACGAGGTCGCGGGCCTCGAGCATCACCAGAGGTGCGGTCGCCGCTGCTGCGTATACGTCATGAATGCGGTGATGACGAAGATGACCGCGAGGAGGATGAACGCGAGCGCGAACGCGCTGCCGAACTCGCCCTTGCTCGTCTCGAGCGTGATCGCGGTCGTGAGGACCCGGGTGTCGCCCTTCACGTTGCATCCGACCATCTGCGACGCGCCGACCTCGCTGATGACGGCGCCGAATCCGACGATCACGGCACCGAGGACGAGCAGCCGTGACTCCTGGACGAGCAGCGACGCGGCCTGCCAGCGGGTGGCGCCGAGCGACAGCAGCTGGGTCCGGAGGAGCGGATCCACGCTCTGCAAGGCGATCGCGGTGAGCCCGATGACCGTCGGCGTCGCGAGGAGGTACTGCGCGATGACCATCCCCTGGCGCGTGCAGTACCAGTTGAGATCGCCGAGGGGGCCGCTCCGCCAGAGGAGCACGACGACGAAGAGGCCAACGGCGACGGGCGGCAGGCCCATGCCGGTGTTCACGAGGGAGAGGAGCAGCCGACGGCCACGGAACTGGGTCAGCCCGATGAGCGCGCCGAGCGGCACGCCGGTCAGCACGGCGATCGCGGTCGCCGCACCGCTGACGACGAGCGACGCGACGGCGGCGTCGATAACGTCGGGGTCGAGCGCCGCGAGCTTGGCGACCGCGCCGGCGATGCCCTGGACGATGAGGTCCATTTAATTAGGTGCAGCCGCTCGCCTAGCCGGACGGATCGGGCTGGCCCGCGTCGGGGAAGAACAGCTGCTGGCCGAACTTGTCGACGCCGAAGCTCGCGATGAGCTTCTGCGTGTCAGCATTGACGAGGTAATCGGCGAAGGCGTTCGCGCCGGCGCTGTTCACCTTTGGGAACTTCGTTGGGCTGACGGTGATGACGTGGTAGTAGTTGAGGAGCGGCGGATCCTTGTCCACGACGATCCCAAGGTCGAGCGAGGCCTTGCGCGCGACGTACGTCGAGCGATCGGTAATCGTGTACGCGCGCTTCTCGGACGCGATCTGCAGCGTCTGGCCCATGCCGGTCGCGGCCTCGACGTACCACGGCTTGGCCGGGGTGATGCCGGCCTGCTTCCAGAGGGACTTCTCGAGGACGTCGGTGCCGGAGTTGTCGCCCCGCGAGATGAACATCGCCTGCGCGGCCGCGATCGCGCGCAGCGCATCGAGCGCACCCTTGCCCGTGATGCCCGCCGGATCGGCCGGCGGGCCGACGACGATGAAATCGTTGTGCATGACGAACAGCCGGCGATCGCCGTTGCCCTGCTTCATGAAGTCCTGCTCGAGCGACGGCGCGTGCACGAGCACCACGTCCGCGTCGCCGCGCGCGCCGATCGCGAGCGCCGCGCCGGTGCCGACCGCCGACGTCTTCACCTTGTAGCCCGTCTTCTTCTCGAAGTCGGGGATAAGCACGTCGAGGAGGCCGCTGTCCTGCGTCGAGGTCGTTGTTGCCAGCAACAGGTCCGGGCGCGCGGGGGAGGGCGACGCGGATGGCGCCCCTTGGGTGGTGGCGACCGCAGTCGGCTGCGCTGCCGCGCACGCCGCCAGGACGATCGCAGAGCAGACGACCGAAAGAAACCGCCTCATGAGGGCACCTCCACGATGACGTTGGTCGCCTTCACGACGCAGATGACCTGGTCGCCGGCCTTCAGGCCGAGCTCCCGCACCGCTTCGGCGGTCAGCAAGCTCAACAGCCGATGCGGGCCGGCCTGCACCTCAACTGTCGCCGCGACACGGTCGATCTCGACCTTCGTCACGACGCCCGGGAAGCGATTCCGGGCAGACTGGGCGACGATGGTCCGATCGGGAGAGGTCTTGCGCCGTCGGCTGAGCAGTCGCCGGATCTCGCTGGCCGCGACGAGGCGCTGGCCGCCGCCGGTGCGCGTCGTCTTCAGGGTGCCGTCCTCGGCCCACCGGCGGATCGTGTCGACCGAGACCCCGAGGATCTCCGCGGCCTGCCCGATGCGCAGGGGTGGTTGGACGTTCCTAGGTTTCTGCGTAGGCATACCTAGGTAGATGATACGGCTGGCGTCGGGATCCCTACGGAGGCAGCAGCTCCTCGCGCTGCTCGGCGCGCCGTTCGCGGTCGTCGCGGCCGCGGTCGATGAGCGCGCCGCGGCGCGTCCCGCGCTCGCCAAGGCCGAAGCCGTCGCCCGCCCGGGCGACGTGACGCTTGCGGCCGACACGATGATCGAGCTCGACGGGGAGCGCATCGGCAAGCCGGCCGACGCGGCCGACGCGACGGCGATGCTCAAGCGGCTCGCCGGGCGGACCCACGTCGTTCGCACGGAGGTCGCGCTCATCGGCGCCGCCGGACGCCGGCTGAGCTTCGCTGTGCGCTCGACCGTCTCGATGGAGCCGACCGACGATGCGGCGATCCGTTCGTACGTCGCGACCGGAGAGCCCTTGGACAAGGCCGGCGCCTACGCCCTCCAAGGCCAGGGCGGACGACTCGTTGCGTGGTACGACGGGTGCTACTCCAACATCGTGGGTCTGCCGCTCTGCCACGCCTTCTACGGCCTCCGCCGGATGGGCGTCGCGACACCCGAACGACCCGAATCGGCGTTCACGGCAGCGTTCGGTTTCGTGTGCCCCGCGTGGCGCATCGCGGAGTCGCAGGGCCACTTCCTGCGGGACGGGGCGGAGTACGAGACCGCACACCGGAATCTCAGTGGCGTGACGATCGGGCCGTTCGGCTAAGTCTTCTCCGCGACCCCGACGTAGAAGCGCGAGAAGGTCGTTTCGTCCGCGAGCCTGAGGCCCGCGTTCGCGCAGAGCTCAGCGAGCTCCGGCTTCGTGTTCAGCCGGTTGCCCCAGGTGAGCTCGAACCACTGCGCGAGCGCCGCGAAGCGCGCCGGCATCTTCCGCAGCTCGGCATCGGTCGTCGGGTACGTCTCGTCGAAGATCACGAACTGTCCCCCGGGCTTGAGTGCCCGCGCCACGGCGGCGAACGCGCCGGCTTTGTCTTTCGGATCGATCTCGTGGATCACGAGGAAGCTGGTCGCCACGTCGTACGCGCCATCCTCGGCGAGCCGCTGAGCTTCCATCAGTCGAGCCTCGCAGCGGCCGGCGAGGTTCCGTTCGGCGATGAGCTTTCGGGCGAGCTCGATCGAGTACGGCTCGTTGTCGACGCCGACGCACGTGATCTTTGGGAAGCGCTCGGCGAGCTGCACGAGCGCCCACCCACCGCCGCAGCCGACGTCGAGGACCCGCGCCCCTGACGCGAACCGCGCCTGGAGCGACGGCAGCTTCGGGAGGACGAAGTCGGTGAAGATCCGGGGGAGCGCCTGCAGGCCGTTCGCGACCGCCTCCATGAAGGCCCTGCCGTGCGCCTGGTACGGGACGCGGATGCCCGTCCGAAATCGCTGGACATAGCTCGCGTAGTCCTCGCCGACGACCTGATGGGTGCGCGCCGCGCCGCCGAGGTAGAAGGTCGCGCTCGGCGTGCCGAGGATCTGATCGAAGTGCGGCGCCATCCGCCAGCCGTCGCCGTCGTGCTCGACGAGCTCGAACGCGAAGGCCGTGCGGACCAGCACGTCGGTGTAGAAGGGGTCCGTCCCGAGCTGCGTCGCGAGCGCGTCGGACGTGCCTCCCGGCCGCGCGGTGATCGCTTCCCACACGCCGAGCTCGCGCCCGATCTCGAGCAGGTGCGTCGCGTGATAGCCGGCGATGAGGTCGTAGAGCTTTGTGACCTGTTCTGGAAGCGTGGGTTCGGCCATCGCCCGAAGGCTACGTCAGGCGGCGGGCTGTGCCTCGCCGTCGGAGCGCAGCGAGTCCTCGGCTGCGCGGAGCAACGCGCCGGTCGTGCCGATCTCGACGGTCCATGCGGCGCCTCCGGCGTGCACGTGCCAGCGCGCGCCGTGGAACGCCCGCACGCTCGCGGTCATCGACCGCACGAGCTCGTCGACGCGTGCGCGGGCGAGGGTCGCGAGCGGCAGGTCGTCGGGCCGCGGCGCGACGAGCGCGATCCCGTCGTCGCCGTAGCGGAACGCGCTCACGTCGCCGCCGAAGAGCGTCGTCGCGCCGCCGAGCGAGGCGCGGATCGCGCGGTGCACCATCGCGCGTCTCGTTGCTTCGTTCGGCTGCTCGATCCCGATCGCGACGAGCACCACGCAGAATGGCCGGCCACCCTCGCGCGCCGCTGCCACCCGGTCGCGGACGTACGCGACGAGCACGCGCTCGGCGTACGCGTCGGCGACCTTCGCGCGGTACGGCGGGACGGCTTCCGCGACCACGGGGGCCGGCCGTGGCGCGACGTCGCCGAGCAGTCGCGTGACGCTGGGCATGACCACCGACCAGCGCTCGCGTTCCACGATGCGCTCGGCGGCGCCGAGCGCCGTGAGCGCGACCATCCCATCGCGCGCCGGGGTGAGGTGGCCGCCCTCCAGTAGTGACTGCAGCGCCCGGCCGAACGCGCCCGTCGCGAACGGGAGCTTCTCGGCCGCGACGCGCACGAGCAGCGATGCCGGGCGCGCAGGCGCGCTGCTCAGCGTGTCGAGCAGATAGAAGCGGAAGAACGCGGTCGCAAGACCGGTGGTGGCGGGACGCACACGTGCATCTGCGGCAGCGGCTTGCTCACCACGCGACGAGCTTCCACACCTCCGGCTCGCTCGCGCTGGCCTCGCCGATCTCCGAGAAGAGCCGCACCGCGCGCTTCAGGTGGCGCATCGACTCCACCTTGCTGCCCTGCGCGCGGAGGATATCGGCGAGGTTGTTATGCAATGCCGCGGCCCGGTGGCGATCGCCCAGGGCCTCACATTCCGCGAGCGCCTGCTCGGTGAGCGCGCGCGCGCGGTCGAGGTCACCGGCGTCCTTGAGGGCGAGCGCGAGATTGTTGAGCGCGGCCGTATGGGCCTCGCGATCGCCGAGCTCGCGCGCGAGCGTGACGCTCGTTTCGAGGTGCGCCCGTGCGCCGCTCGCACCGAGGACGCCGAGGATGTTGTGCGCCTGGGCGAGGGCGCGCTTGTCCTTTGATCGCTCGGCGAGGCCGAGGGCCTCGGTCGCGAGCCGCTTCGCGCGCGCGCTGTCGCCGGACCGATGAGCCGCGAGGCTCCAGTCCGCGAGGATGCGGGCCTTCGTTCCACCTTCGCTCGCTTTGTGCGCGGCGGCGTAGTGGCGCTCGGCCTTCGTCCAGTCGCCCCTGCGGTGATGGACTTGCGCGAGTTTGTGTTGGATGCCGGCCCTCGCCGCGGCAGGCGCCTTCGCGGCTGCCGCTTCATAGCTCTCGATCGCGCGCAGGTAGTCGCCGTGGAGCGTGTGCAGGTCGCCGATAGCCGCGGCCGTGCCCACCTCGGCAGGCGGTTCGCGGTCGCTTAGCGTTCCGGTCTCGATCGCATCGTGCAGCGCGCGCGTTTCATCGACCGGCGCGACCCCGAGCTCCCGATCGAGCAGCCGCACGCACTCGCGGTACTGGCGGAGCGCGGCGGAACGGTCGCCCGAACGGGCGTAGAGGCGCATGAGCTCGCGATGCGCCGGCTCGTGCAGCGGATCCGTCGCTAGACGGGGCTTCGCGAAGCCGAGCGCTCCCGCAAGATCGCCGTCACGCTCCGCGGCTGCGGCGAGGCGGGAGAGGACGTCGGCGTATCCGCTCCGAAGCTCGTCGGCCTCCGCGGCCTGCCAGTCGTCGAACTGCGGGCTGTCGCGGAGCGAGAAGCCCTCGAGCAGATCCCCGCGATAGAGCTTCGCCGCATCCGCGAGCCGGCCGTCGGCGATGGCGCGGCGGAACTCGGTCACGTCGACGCGAACATTGGCGTGGTCAAGGTCGATCGTCTCGCCCTCCGCCTCCAGCCAGCGGTCGCCGAGCGCCGATCGCAGCACGGAGAGGGTGCGGCGGAGCGCACCGCGGGCCTTCTGCTCGTCGGTATCGGGCCAGAGGAGCGCCGCGAGCGTCGCCCGGCGCTGCGGCTGCTCCGAGACGGCGAGGTAGGCGAGCAGCGCCGTCGCCTTGCGGGTATCGGTCTCGATCCGCTTCCGGCCGACCTCGATCGAGGGGGCGCCAAGCAGGGACAGGCGGAGCTCGGCCACGCGCACACCCTACCCGTGTCGTAACGCCTGGCGGACGCGGGTCAGGCAGAGTTGTGCGGATGAGCATGCGGACCATCAGCGCCGCCGCGTTGTTGCTGGCTGCCATCGCCTTCGCGGCGATGGACTTCGCCTCGACCGGGTCGGTCCCGGGGTACCTCTTCGTGCTGGCCTGGGGCGGCGTGTTCGCGCTCACTGGCGCGGTGCTCGCGATCCGCCGCCCGGCGAACCCGATCGGCTGGCTGTTCCTCGTCATCGCAGTTGCCGCCGAGGGCTCGAGCGTCGCGCGCACTGGTGGTCCGGTGGATCCGGCCGGCGGCCCGGCGTCCATCCTGCGGCTCATCGCCGTGGAGGCCTGGGTCGTCCCCTACGGTCTGCTGCCGGTACTGCTGATCCTGTTTCCGACCGGGCGGCCGCCGACGCCCCGCTGGTGGATCCCGATCATCGCGGCCGCCCTCATCATCCCGACGAGCGTCCTGAACTCCACCGACGCAGGCGGCACCTCCATCCTCTCGATCCTCTTCGGCTCGGGAGCAGCGCCATTCGCCGATCTGCTCCAGACGTTCACGGGGGTCGGCTTGATGGGCCTCTACTTCGTCGCGGTCGCCTCGCTCTTCCGACGCCGGCGGTCGGCGTCCGCGGAAGAACGCCAGCAGCTGAAATGGGTCGCGTACGCCGGCGCGATCCTCGCGCTGGCGTTCGTCGGGACGAGCGTCGCCTTCTTTTCGCCGCTCCGCGAGCTCGACCCTGATGCGGCATTCCCGGTGGCGATGTTCGGCGGGGTCCCGTTCGTCGCCGGGCTCATCGCCGTGCCGATCGCCGTCGGCGTGGCCGTCCTTCGGTATCGGCTCTATGAGATCGACGCGCTCATCAGTCGCACGCTGGTGTACGGATCCCTGACGGCGGTCCTCGTCCTCGCCTACGTCGCGGGCGTCGCCGCGTTCCAGCTCCTCCTCTCGCCGTTCACCTCCGGAAGTCCCATCGCCGTCGCGGTCTCGACGCTCGCCGTCGTCGCCCTCTTCCAGCCGGTGCGGCGAAGGATCCAGTCCGCTGTCGATCACCGCTTCTTCCGGGCGAAGTACGACGCCGAGCGGACCCTCGACGCGTTCGCCGCGCGACTACGCGACGAGGTCGACCTGGCATCTTTGGAACGCGAGCTCGTCGGGGTGGTCAACGACACGATGCAGCCCGTGCATGCGAGCGTCTGGCTACGCGAGGCCAAGTCGTGAGAGCCGCCTTCGCGGCGCTCAGCTGCGCCATCGCGATCGGCTCGTTCGCCGCGGACCTCTGGTTCCCGGACCTTCACGGCCCCGGCATCGTCATCGTCGCGCTCCCGCTGCTGTCGTTCGCGATCGTCGGATCGCTTCTCGTGGTTCGGCGGGCGGGTGATCCGATCGGTTGGCTCTTGGGCGCGGCCGGCGCACTCCTCCAGCTGGGCCTCCTGGCGAACGCATACGGGTACGCGAGCCTCGCGGCCGGCGCAGCGTTGCCGGGGGGCGAGCTCGCGGTGTGGTTCGGATACCCCGCCGCGATCGCGGCGGTCGGCTTGGTGGTCTCCGCGCTGGTCCGCTTCCCCGATGGCCGCCCACCCGGCCGCGCGTTCGCCATCCTGCTGTGGGCCTTCGCTGCCTTCCTCGTCATTGGCGTCGTCGGGGTCGCGCTCGCAGACCAGTCGCTGATCGCGCCGCGGCAGCCCGGCGATCCGCCTCGGTTTATCTCGAACCCGTTCGCGCTGCACGGACCGCTGGGCGATCTGGTGCTGCTCGCGGCGTCCGCGATCAACATCGCCTTGGCGCTGGCGCTCATCGCGCCGATCGCGCTCGTGGTCCGGTTCCGCCGCAGCCGCGGCGTCGAGCGGGAGCAGCTCAAATGGCTCACGTATACCGCGGCCATCGCCTTCGGGCTGGGGCTCATCGCATCCGTGAGTCCCGAAGGGACCATCAGGGTCGTCGCCGAGGCCACCTCCGTGCTCGGGATCGGGCTGCTCCCGGTCGCGATCGCGATCGCGATCTTCCGCTATCGCCTCTACGACATCGACGTCCTGATCCGCCGGACGCTCATCTACGCCGCCGTGTCGGCGGTCCTGCTCGCGGCGTACATCGGCGGCGTCGCGCTGTTCCAGTTCGTCCTCGCGCCGGTCACCGCCGGGAGCGGCGTCGCGGTCGCGATCTCGACCCTCGTCGTCGTCGCGCTGTTCCAGCCGGTGCGGACGCGGATCCGCTCGGCCGTGGATCGGCGCTTCTATCGCTCGAAGTACGACGCCGAGCGGACCCTCGACACGTTCGCCGCCCGGCTGCGCGAGCAGATCGACCTGGCATCTCTGGAACGCGAGCTCGTCGGGGTGGTCAACGACACGATGCAGCCCGTCCACGCGAGCGTCTGGCTACGCGAGGCCAAGTCGTGAGAGCCGCCTTCGCGGCGCTCATCTGCGCCATCGCGATCGGCTCGTTCGTCGCGGACCTGTGGTTCCTGGACTTCTTCGGCCCGCTCATCGTCGTCGTCCCGTTGCCGCTGCTGCCGTTGGCGATCGTCGGAGCGTTTCTCGTGGTCCGGCGGGCGGGTGGTCCGATCGGTTGGCTCCTGGGCGCGGCCGGCGTGCTCTTGCAGCTGGTGCTTCTGTCGAACGCGTACGGGTACACGAGCCTCGCGGCAGGCGCCGCCTTGCCCGGGGGCGAGGTCGCGATGTGGTTGGGATCCTTCATCTGGATCGCGGCGCTCGGCTTCGTGGTCTCCGCGATGGTCCGCTTCCCCGATGGTCGCCCCCCGGGCCGCACATTCGCAATCCTGCTGTGGGCCTTCGTCGCCTTCGTCGTCATTGGCGTCGTGGGGGTCGCGCTCGCAGCCGAGCCGATCATCGTGCCGCCGCCGTTCGTCGGCCCGCATGCCAGTGATCCGTCTCGATCGATCCCGAATCCATTCGCGCTGCACGGACCGCTCGGCGATCTGATGCTGCTCGTGGCGTCCGCGATCGACACCTTCCTGGCGCTGGTGCTCATCGCGCCGGTCGCGCTCGTGGTCCGGTTCCGTCGCAGCCGCGGTATCGAGCGGGAGCAGCTCAAGTGGCTCACGTATACCGCGGCCATCGCCTTCGGGCTGTGGCTCCTCGCGTTCGTGAGTCCCCGAGGGACCATCGCGAACCTCGCCCAGGCCGCGTCCGTGGTCGGGATCGGGCTGCTCCCGGTCGCGATCGGCATCGCCGTCACGCGCTATCGCCTCTACGACATCGACGTCCTCATCCGCCGCACGCTTATCTATGCGGGCGTGTCGGCGCTGCTCGCCGCGGCGTACATCGGTGGCGTCGCGCTGTTCCAGACGATCCTCGCGCCGTTCACCGCCGGGAGCGGCGTGGCGGTCGCGATCTCGACCCTCGCCGTCGTCGCGCTCTTCCAGCCGGTCCGGCGACGGATCCAGTCTGCGGTCGATCACCGCTTCTATCGCGCGAAGTACGACGCCGAGCGGACCCTCGATGCCTTCGCCGCTCGGCTGCGCGAGCAGATCGATCTGGCATCTCTGGAACGCGAGCTCGTGGGGGTGGTCAACGACACGATGCAGCCGGTGCATGCGAGCCTCTGGCTGCGGAAGGTCGCGCCCTAAGCCGTCTCGAGCTGCGCGGCGTACTTCTCGAGCCCGGCGATCAGGCCCTTGACCACCAGGCCCTCGGCCTCGATGCGCCGCGTAAGGCCCGCCGCCTGGCGCAGGCGCTCGGCGATGAGCGTCCAGGCCGCCGTGCGGTGGGGCAGCAGGTAGCCGCCGATGTAGAAGAGCTCGAACGTCGGCCCCGCGGTTCGGCCCGGAGCGCTCGGTCCGAACGGCAGCGTCGTGAGGAGCTGACCGAGCGGCTTGATCGCGGCGAACATGAGCCCGACGCCGACGTGCTCGAGGAGCGCGAGCTGCTCGGGCGTCTCGTCGGTGTGGGCGAAGAACCGGGTGAGCGCGAGCAGCACGATCTCGTTCACCACGTTGAAGAGATCCGCGACCCGTCGCGTGCGCGGATCGTCGATGAGCGGCACCGCGTCGCCGTACCGATGCGGCCGTACGTGGCCCGGGAGGACCGGACGGGCGGGCTCGAAGTTCGGATCCGCCGCGCGCAGGGCGAGATACTCGTCGTAGATCTCGAGGAACTTCCCGAAGTGCGCTTTGCGCCAGTCGCCGGTCGCACCTTCGCCCTGCTCGACGACGACGTCGATCGCCTGGTGGGCCGAGTCGAGATCGGTCACCGCGACCAGGCCATCCCAGTGCATGACGTCGGGGCTCGTCTGCGCCGGTGCTGGCCCGATGAACAGCTTCTCCGCGCCGAGCGTGCCGGTGAGCCACGCGAAGCCGATGTCGATCGCGCGATAGAGATGCCCGACGGTCGCGAACCCCTGCGGCGCCGGAACGATGTCGTCGTCGGCCATAAGCGGACGGGCCCGGTCGATCGCGACCTGCGCGTCCGGATCGTCGAGTGCGACGCCCTCCGGGCGCTCGAGGAAGAGGAAGTGCTTCAGGGCACGTTCGCCGAACGGCACGAGCGCGATCTGCACCCCGGCCGGGAAATGCTTCGCCGCCGTGGGGAGGTTCGGCCGGCTGAGGTGCGGCGCCGCGCCGATCGCGGTGAGGAGGTTTTGCACGAGCGTGAGGTGCAGCATCTCCTGCTTCGCGACCGTGAGGATGGTCGTCCGCCAGCGGTCCACCGCTTCGAGCTGCGCCGCGGTGAGACCCTCGGCGGTCCGTTGTTTCATCGTGAACGCGGCGAAGAGGTACTCGCACAGGATCGTGTGCTCGAGCTCGGCCGCCTCGCGCAGCAGATAGATGAGCTGCTGGCGATGCTCGACGACGATTGGCGGCTCTGCCTCGGCCGGGACGTCGCGGACCCTGCTGCTCACGGGGCCGGTCTAGCGGCCGAACCGTCCCAAAGGCGTTACGAAACGCCGTAACGCTTGTCGGACGGGGCGCCGCGCACACTTCCGCCCGTGACGCGTGTGGCTACGTTCGCGCTGACCGCGCCTCGGCTCGCGCTCGTCCTGACCGCCGCGAGCGCCGCCCTGATGACCGGCACGCTCGTTTGGCTCGCGCTGTCCTGGGGCGCCGCGCTTCCGGACGCGTGGGGGTTCCGCGGCTTCACGATCGTCCACGCCGTCGGCTTCACCGCCGTAGGCGCCATCGTCGCGCTCCGCCGCCCGGCGAACGCGATCGGCTGGCTCCTTCTGGGCGCCGGCTTCGTGGCGGCGCTCGGCGCATTCGGGCTCGAATACGGCGTCTACGCGATCGTCGGCCGCGCGATCGCGCTGCCGGGCGGCGTCTTCGGCGCATGGCTCGGCTCGTGGATCTGGGTCCTCTACGTCGCGGGCATTCTCCCGTTCGTGCTGCTCCGGTTCCCGGACGGACGGCTGCTCTCGACTCGCTGGCGGCCGGCCGGCTGGGCCGCGATCGTCAGTGTCCTCGTGACCACGGCCTTCATGGCGTTCAAGCCGGGGCCGCTGCAGGAAGCCACATACACGGACAACCCGTTCACGCCGCTGCCGTCGTCGCTGATCGACGCGCTCGGCCCGATCGGCGTCGGGTCGATCCTCCCGGTGCTGGGCGGCGCGAGCTGGTCCCTCGTCCTGCGGTTCCGCCGCTCGACCGGCATCGAGCGCGAGCAGATCAAGTGGCTCGCGTTCTCGGCGGTCCCGCTGAGCGCCGCCGGGCTCGCGAGCGCTGTCCTGCCCGACAAGCTCGGCCAGGTCCTGTTCGTGTTCCTGCTGCTCTCCGTTCCGGTCGCGGTCGGCATCGCCGTCCTCCGCTACCGGCTGTACGACATCGACGTCCTCATCAACCGCACCCTTGTCTACGGCACAACGACCGCGGCGATCGGGGTCGCGTTCTTCGCCGGCATCGTTGTCCTCCAGGCCATCCTCCGGCCGCTCACGAGCGGGTCGGAGCTCGCCGTCGCCGCCTCGACGCTGGTCTGCTTCGCGCTGTTCCAGCCGCTCCGCCGCCGGGTCCAGAGCGCGGTCGACCTGCGCTTCTACCGCTCGCGCTACGACGCAGGGCGGACGCTCGATGCGTTCAGCGTCCGGCTGCGCGACGAAGTCGACCTCGACGCGGTGCGGGCCGACCTGATCGACGCGGTGCGCGACACCGTGCAGCCGGCACACGCGAGCGTCTGGCTGCGGGAACAGGCGCGGTGAGTCGGCTCACTCTGTCGCAAGCCGCGTGGCTCGCGCTGTATCCATCCGTGCTCGCGCTGCTGCTGTTGGCCGTGCCTGCCCGGTTCGCCGATCTCACGGCCGACGGAGCGGGCGCGAGCCTGCTCCGGCCGGCGGGCGGCGCTTATGCCATCGCCCTCTTCGGGCTCGAGGTCCTCGTGCTCGGTTGGTATGTCGCCAACACGCTCCTGATGGCATGGCGGCGCTGGAACGACTGGGTCGCCCTCTACGTCTCGATCGGCGGCATGACGTGGATGGCTCTCGCCCTCCCCGAGCTCGATGCGCTCACAGCGGCCGATCCGCGCTGGGCGATGCCGGTGGTGGCCGCGCAGTGGCTCGGTGCGGCGATGCCGGTGCTCTACGTCCTTTTCTTTCCCGACGGCCGTTTCGTACCGCTGCGCGCGGCGATCCTTGTTGTGATCTGGCCGGTCACTTGGGCGGTGACCGCGGCGCTCACCCCGGGAAGCTTCGGGCTCCTCACGATGCCGGCGGCGCGCCTCGGCTTCTGGATGGCCTGGGTCACGGCGTCGCTCGCGGCGCCGCTGTACCGAATTCGATCCGCTGGTCCGATCGTCCGTCAGCAGACGAAATGGATCGTCCTTGGGGACTTCGTCGTCTTTGGCGGCATCGTGCTCGTCCTCCCGGCGCGCTTCATCGCGGACGGGGACCTTCCGTTCTGGCTCCGGTCGCCCGTGACGCTACCGCTCTACATCGCCTCGCTGAGCGCGCTCGCGTTTGGGTTCACGATGGCTATCCTCAAGAACCGGCTCTGGGACATCGACGTCGTTATCAATCGGACGCTGGTGTACGGCGCGACGACCGCGGGGATCGCGATCGCGTTCTTCGGCGGCATCGTGGTGCTCCAAGCCATCCTCCGGCCGATCACGAGCGGGTCGGAGGTCGCAGTCGCGATCTCCACGCTCGTGAGCGTCGCGCTCTTCCAGCCTTTGCGCGAGCGCGTTCAACGCACCGTCGACCGCCGCTTCTACCGCTCGCGCTACGACGCAGGGCGGACGCTCGATGCGTTCAGTATCCGGCTGCGCGACGAAGTCGACCTCGACGCGGTGCGGGCCGACCTGATCGACGCGGTGCGCGACACCGTGCAGCCGACGCACGCGAGCGTGTGGCTCCGCCGATGACGTTCGCCGGCATCGCGGCCTCGGCGCTGTACGCGATCACGCTGGCGCTCGACGCGATCATCCTGCTTCTCGCGCTCCGCACGGCCGGCATCCCGCTCGCCGAGGGCCAGCCGCCGTTGCTCGAACAGCTGCCGTTCTATGTGCCGATCATGTTCGCGTACAGCACGGTCGGAGCGTTGGTCGCCGCGAAGCGCCCGCGCAACCCGATCGGCTGGCTGTTCGCGGCCGTCGCGCTTGGGTTCGCCGCATCGCTCGCCCTCGGCGGCTACGCGCTCGACGTGCAGGTCCACGGCTCGGCCGCTGAGCGCGCCGTCGTGGAGAGCACCCATATCGAGGACCCGCTCGATCTCGTCGTGACCGTCCTCGGGTTCATTTTCCTGCTCTACCCGACCGGCCGGCTCCCGTCTCCTCGGTGGCGGCCGGTCGCTGTGTTCATGGTCATCGCGGCGACCGTCGGGCGCGTGTATGCGGGCCCTGGGCACGAGCTCTTCGGCTTGGCGACGCCGCTCGCGCTCACCGCGCCGTTCATCCGGCTGCGCTACGCCTCGCCGGTCGAGCGCCGCCAGATCGAATGGTTCGTGTACTTCGTTGCCCTCACCGTGCTCGCGTTCGTGACGTCGCTCATCGTCGGGGCCTTTGACCCGAACAGCGGCGGGCTGTTCTGGGGCCTCGGGGCGTTCTTCGCGGGGATGACCGCGGTCGCAGCGGGCGTCGCGATCCTTCGCTACCGGCTGTACGACATCGACGTCCTCATCCGGCGCACGGTCATCTACGGCGCGACGACCGTCGGCCTCGCGGTCACGTTCTTCGCCGTCATTCTCCTGGTCGAGGCGATCCTCAGCCCGTTCACCCGCGGCAACGAGCTCGCGGTCGCCGCGTCCACGCTCGTGAGCCTCGCGCTCTTCCAGCCGCTGCGGCGCCGCGTGCAAGGCGCGGTCGATCGGCGCTTCTATCGCTCGCGGTACGACGCCGTGCGCATCCTCGACGCGTTCACCTCGCGCCTCGCGAGCGAGGTCGACCTGGACGCCGTCGGCGCGGAGCTCGCCGACGCGGTCGCAGCGACGGTCCGCCCGGCCCATGTCAGCCTGTGGCTGCGGAAGCCGGCACCATGAGCGTGCTGCGCGTCGTCTTCGTCGCGCTGAGCGTCGTCCTCGCGCTCGTCGCGACAGTGCTCGGCTGGCTCAGCCGCGACACGCCGACCCCCGCCGGCCAGAGCCTCGGCACGAAGGCCCTCGACATCGGGGTCCCGATCGCGGCGCTCACGTTCGTCGCCGTCGCCGAGCTCATCCGTCGCCGGCACCCGCGGCACCTCGTGGGGTGGATGTTCCTACTGCTCGGGCTTTCGGCGGAGATCCTGTTCGCCAGCGAGGCCTACGGCTTATTCGGAACGATCACGGCGCCCGGCGCGCTGCCGGCGGCCGGCACGGTCATGTGGCTGGCCACGTGGACCTGGGCACTGCCGGTGATCGTGCTCGCCATCGCGCTGCTCGTGTTCCCGGACGGCCGGCCGCTCAGCCCGCGGTGGTGGATCGTCGCCTGGATCGCGATCGTGTCCGGCGTCCTCCAGAGCGTCGCCGACGCGTACGGCACGCCGCTCGTCCTGACCGACATCCCGATGGACACCCCGCTCGGCACTCCGTTCCCCCTCGACGCGCTGAACGTCGTCTCCACGATCGGCACGCTCGGATCTGTCGCGGCCACGCTCGCCGCGGGCACCTCGCTCATCATTCGGTTCCGCCGCGCGGCCGGGATCGAGCGCCAGCAGCTGAAGTGGGTCGCGTACGGGGGCGCCATCGCGACGGTTGGGTTCGTGCTCGGGAGCGTCGGCTACGTGGTGCCGGAGATCGGGCCACTTGGCAACGCCGTGGCGTCGTTCGCAGTACTGCTCATCCCGATCACCGCGGGGCTCGCGATCCTCCGCTACCGCCTCTACGACGTCGACGTCGTCATCGAGCGGACACTCGTGTACGGCGCGCTCTCGGCGACCCTCGCCGCGACGTACTGGCTCCTCGTGCTGTTCCTGCAATCCGCACTCCGGCCGATCACCGCCGGGAGCGAGCTCGCCGTCGCCGCGTCGACGCTCGCGACGCTCGCGCTCGTGCAGCCGTTGCGGATGCGGATCCAGCGCAGCGTCGACCGCCGCTTCTACCGCGGCCGGTACGACGCGGTGCGGGCCCTGGACCGGTTCACCACCGAGCTCGCCAGTGAGGTCGCCCTCGACGCCGTGCGCGCCGACCTCCTCGAGGCCGTCCGCGAAACGGTCCAGCCGGCCCACGCGAGCGTGTGGCTGCGCGAGCGCCGGATATGAGCGCGCGCGTCGCGGCCTGGTCGCTCGCGGCATTCGCCATCTCGCTCACCGTGCTCTACCACGTCCTCGATCTTCTGAACGCGCACCGCTACGCACTACCCGTCGTGGGGACGATCATCGGCATCGCGTTCCTCATCGTCGGCGCGCTCATCGCGTTGCACCGCCCGCGCAATCCGATCGGCTGGATCTACCTCGTGTGCATGACGCTCATCGCATTCAGTGGCAGCGGGAACGTCTCCGAGCAGTACGGGTACTACGCGCTCATTACGCGGCCTGGCTCGCTCCCCGCCGCCGACTGGGTGGTCTGGGCGGGGTCGGTGACGGTGGGCACCGCCTTCGCCACGCTGGTGTTCTTCTCCCTGTTGCTCTTCCCCGACGGGCGGCTGCCGTCGCCGCGGTGGCGACCCATCGCGGGCGCCGCGGTCGTTGTGATCGCGCTCCTGGGCACCGGGACCGCCCTTTCCCCCGAGGATGTGCTTTCGCCCGGCGTCGTCGTGGCCAGTCCGATCCGCCTCGTGGAGGGGGGCCCGCTCTTGGATGTGCTGGGCTGGCCCTCGGGTGTATTCGCCATCGGTGTCGCGCTGGCGTGCCTCGCGGCGCCGTTCGTCCGCTTCCGGGCGGCCTCCGGCGTGGAGCGCCAGCAGCTGAAGTGGTTCGCGTACGGTGCCGCATTGATCCCGGCGGTCGCCCTCGTTGCGATCATCGGCTCGCTCGTGGCGCCGGGCGTCTTGGAATCGACCGCCGGCGCGAACCTGTGGCCGCTGTCGGTCGCGGGCATCCCGATCGCGACCGGGGTCGCGATCCTGAGGCTGCGCCTATACGACATCGATGTCCTCATCAACCGCACGCTCGTGTACGTCGCGCTCTCGGCGGTGCTGGTCGCTGCGTACGTCGTCGGGGTCGCCGCGTTCCAGTTCTTGCTGTCACCGTTCACGGCCGGAAGCCCGATCGCCGTCGCCGCTTCGACACTTGGGGTCGTCGCGCTGTTCCAGCCGCTCCGCCGGCGCATCCAGGCGCTGGTCGACCGCCGCTTCTACCGCCAGCGATATGACGCGGAGCGGACGCTCGATGCGTTCACGGCACGGTTGCGCGACCAGGTGGACCTCGACGCGCTCCGAGGCGAGCTCCTCGGGGTGGTCGCCGATACGCTCCAGCCCACGCAGGCGTCGGTATGGCTGCGGGAACAGCGGCGATGACCTCCTTCGTGAACTGGCGGAGTGCCGCGGCGCTCGCGTGGGCCGCGCTGGGCTTCGAGCTCCTCGTCGTGGTCGTGGGAGCGATCGTCAAAGCCTTCGGTCCGGCGACGCCGTTCGAGCTCGATACGCAGCTCGTCAACGTCTTCGCACTCTCGATCGTGGCGTTCGGGCTGCTCGGCGCGCTCATCGTGACGCGCCACCCCGAGAACCGGCTGGGCTGGGTCTTCACCGCGATCGCGTTCGTCCACTCACTGGGCTACCTCGCGGCGGTGCTCGCGGGCTACCTCGTCTTCCGCGGCCCGACGCCCGAGCCCGCGGGCGTCATGCTCGCGTGGCTCTTCATCTGGTCCGCGAACCTGCACTATGCCCCGTCCGGCACGTTCGTCTTCTTGCTGTTCCCGGATGGCCACCTGCCCTCGCGGCGCTGGCGAGCGGTCGTCTGGCTCACGCTCGCCTCGACGGCCGGCCTCGCCGTCGCGACCGCGACGCTCCCGGGGCCGCTCGTTGTCTTCGCGAACGTCCAGAACCCGTTCGGCGTGGAGGGGCCGGTGCCGCTCGCGCTGGCGGGAGTGTCGTTCCTCATCGCCGGCGGGTGCGGGGTCGCCTCGGTCGCCTCGCTCTTCGTCCGCTACCGGAGGGCGGCCGGCCCGGAGCGACAGCAGATCAAGTGGTACCTCTACGGCGGCGCGATCGCGAGCGCGACGTTCGTGGTGATCATCGGCTTTGGGGTGCCGCTCACCTCGGCGACCTACCTCGTGAGCGGCGCGACGATCGTTATCGCCGCCGCGGCCGCGGTCGCGATCTTCCGCTACCACCTCTACGACATCGATCTGCTCATTAACCGCACGCTTGTGTACGGGCTCACGACAGGTGGGCTCGCACTCGCGTTCTTCGCGCTCGTCGTCGCCCTGCAGACGCTCCTCCGTCCGTTCACCGGCGGCTCCGAGATCGCGGTCGCGGGGTCGACGCTCGGCAGCGTCGCGCTCTTCCAGCCCCTCCGGCAGCGGGCCCAGGCCGGGGTGGACCGGCGGTTCTACCGCTCGCGGTACGACGCCGGGCGCACGGTCGACGATTTCAGCGTGCGGCTCCGTGACGAGGTCGACCTGGAGGCACTGCGGGCGGGCCTCCTCGACGCGGTCAGCGAGACGATGCGGCCCACCCACGCGAGCCTGTGGCTACGCGAAACCCGTAACGATTCTCGGACGCTCGGCGGATAGAAAGGACTCGACCCGATGACACTCACCAGGACGTTCCGTAAGGTGACCCGTCGCGGCGGGGAGACCCCGCCGCCCGCGACGAAAGCGACGACCGCGCGCGCCTGGGTCCTCGACGTGCCGCCGATCCAGATCGCGCCGAACGACCCGATCCTCGCATACTTCCACGCGGGCTCCGGAGCCGTCGCGATCGACGAGCTCCAGCTCGACTCACCCGCGGTCAGCGCCCTGCGCGCCGCCGGCGTGAGGCTCGTCGTACCGCTGATCAGCCAGGGCGAGCTCATCGGCCTCCTCAACCTCGGCCGCCGCCTCTCGGACCAGGACTACTCGACAGACGACCGCCGCCTCCTCGAGAAGCTCGCCGCGCAGGCCTCGCCGGCGGGGCGCGTCG
>DHJC01000050.1 GCA_002404155.1 Chloroflexi bacterium UBA4730
CGTCCGCCTTGTTAACGAGACGAAGGAGGCGCTCGAGCGGCAGACCGCGATCGGCGAGATCCTCCGCGCCATCGCCGGCTCCCCGACCGACATCCACCCGGTGCTCGAGGCCATCACCGCGAGCGCGATCCGCTTCTGCGCGGCCGAGGACGCGCTCGTCATGCTGCCCGAAGGACAGATGCTGCGTCTCGCCGCGCACACCGGCCCGGTGCCCATACCGGACTCCCTCAGCTACCCGCTCGATGGGAGCTCGATGAGCGCGACCGCGTTCGCCCAGGGAAGGGTGCTGCACGTACGCGATCTCCAGGCGGAGACCGGCAGCTTTCCGGCCGGGGCGGCGAACGCGCGCGCGTCGGGCTACCACACCGCGCTCGTTGCTCCGCTCCTCCGGGAAGGCACGACGATCGGGACGATCGGGCTCCGACGCTCTGACACCCGTCCGTTCACCGACCGGCAGATCGATCTCCTGCGCACGTTCGCCGATCAGGCGGTCATCGCAATCGAGAATGTGCGGCTGTTCAACGAGACGAAGGAGGCGCTCGAGCGGCAGACCGCCACGGCCGAGGTGTTGCAGGTCATCAGCAGATCTGCATTCGACCTACAAAGTGTGCTCGACACGGTCATCGAGAGCGCAGTTCGGCTGTGCGGAGGCTCCGGCGGGATCATCTGGCGTCGCGACGGCGAGGTCTACCGTTACGCGGCCGGCACCGCGCCCTCGCGCAGACGGAGCGCACCAACGGTCCTTCGACCGGGCGTCGATGACTTGGTCGTCACGCGGGCGGCCCTGGCAAAGAGGCCGGTCCAGGTCGCGGACGTGCAAGCGGATGAGGGCTACGCCCACTCGGGGGCGGGCCTAGTGGGACCGCGCACTCGACTCGCCATCCCCCTGCTTCGCGAAGGCGTCCCGATCGGCGTCTTGGCGGTGACGCGCCTCGACGTGCGACCGTTCACCGAGGACGAGATCAGAGTCCTCACCACCTTCGCCGATCAGGCGGTCATCGCGATCGAAAACGTGCGGCTGTTCAACGAGACCCAGGAGGCGCTCGACCGGCAGACGGCAACGGCCGAGCTCCTGACGGTGATCAGCCGATCGGCGTCGGATCTGCAACCCGTTTTCGACGCCATCGTCCAGAGCGCGGTGCGGCTCTGCGGTGCCGACTTCGCCACGTTCTGGCGACCGAAGGACGACGGTTTCGCCATGGTCGCGGGCGGCAACCCGAACTCGGACATCCAAGCGATGCTCCAGTCCCAGCTCCATCGGCCACATCGTGGGTCGGTCATCGGTCGCGCCGCGCTCGAGCGGCGGATTATCCACCTGCCGGACGCCTTCGCCGATCCCGAAATCAACCCCGACCGTACGACGCCCACGCCAGGACAAGCGCGCAGCGCCCTCGGGGTACCGATCGTTCGCGGCGACGAGGTCGTCGGCATCATCGGCATCGGCCGCGACGAGGTGCGGCCGTTCAGCGAGGCTGAGGTCGGACTCGTCCAGACGTTCGCCGACCAGGCGGCGATCGCGATCGAGAACGTCCGGCTGTTCAACGAGATCCGGGAGAAGTCGGCCCAGCTGGAGGTCGCGAACGACGAGCTTGGCGCGGCGAGCCGGCACAAGAGCGAGTTCCTGGCGAACATGAGCCACGAGCTGCGCACGCCGCTCAACGCGATCATCGGCTTCTCGGACGTCCTCGAACAGCGCCTGTTCGGCGAGCTGAACGAGCGCCAGGCCGACTACACCCGGGACATCGCCAGCTCCGGCCGTCACCTCCTCGACCTGGTGAACGAGATTCTCGACCTCTCGAAGGTCGAGGCCGGCCGGATGGAGCTCGAGCCGAGCGAATTCGCCCTGGCCGAGACGATCCGCGGCGCCGTCGCCTTCGTGCGCGAACGGGCCGCGGGGCACGGCATCGCGCTCGGAGCCGACCTCCCGGCCGACCTCGGGACGGTGATCGCCGACGAGCGCAAGGTCCGCCAGGTGCTCCTCAACCTGCTGTCGAACGCGGTCAAGTTCACCCCCGACGGTGGCACGGTCGGGGTGCACGCCCGGAGAGGCGACAGCGAGGTCGAGGTGTCGGTCCGCGACACCGGGATCGGCATCGCGCCTGAGGACCAGGCCAAGGTCTTCGACGAGTTCCGGCAGGTCGGCAAGCCGAGCGACCAGTCGCGCGAAGGGACGGGGCTCGGGTTGACCCTCGCGAAGCGGTTCATCGAGCTCCACGGTGGCCGGATCTGGATCGAGAGCGAGGTCGGCAAAGGGACGACGTTCACGTTCGCGATACCCGTCGCTAAGTCTGCGGCCGCTCCGGCGTAGTCGGGCGGCGGCACTCAAGGCGTTTGCCTTGTTCTCGTGCTTGGACGCCGGTGCGTGTCGCTCCGGGCGGGAGCGACCGTACACAAAACGTCCGTTTCGTGGTCGGGTGATCGGCAAACCTCTCATTGGCCGCAGATGCCCTTAGGTCCAACTTCGATATCGAGTGTCCGGACGAACGGTCTGAAGAACCATGTGTCGCCGGTTCAACTCCGGCCGTCGGCACAGACAATCAGCAACGAAAACGCCCGGTCCGCTCGTCGAGTGGAACCGGACGCTCGTTTCTGTAGCAAGGGATGTAGCAGCGCGGTCGGGCTAGGCACCGAGTACGCGATCCATCGCGGCGGTCGCTTCGCCTTGCATTGTGGCCGTGGCGTGGGCGTAGACCCGGAGGGTTAGTCCGGGATTCCAGTAAGGGCCGATAGCGGCCTCGACCGCGAGCGGGCGGCACTGTTCGGTCCGTTTGCCGTTCGCCCCGATCCGATGGCCCTGCGCGCCGCGGCTGAGGCTCGAGATGCGATGACGTTCGCGATCCGACTGAACCTATCAGTCGATGAATTCACGGAGCGCCTTATGTCAGCCTTTGAGCGTGCTCACGCAGAGTTCGAAGCAGCGCGAGCGGGTCAGGCGGCTCGCGAGAGTTAGGGCTCACTTGTCCGCGCCGAAGTCGTGGTCGGCTGACAACGCAGGAACGTCCTGAATGGTGCGCTGCACTTCCGCCTTGGCCTTGTCGTACAGGACGGACAAGCGCGCGTACTCATCAGGCGGCCAACTATCTCCGACGGCGATGTAGCCGATCAACGGATCCTGAGCTCCCGCCTCGTAAAAACTCATCGGGACCGGGTAGCGACCTTTCCACGCGATCAGGCGTGCCGCGCGGTCAAGCACTTGCCGCTCGCCGTCAGACAATGGAATTTTGGCCCAGTCGAACAGCCGGCCTAGATCGTGACCATGACCATGCCACTTCTGCAGCTTGTCACGGCGAACAAGGACGGGATCGTGGCACACGATGATTGCCTTCGCGAGGTTTTCGAGGGCGAAGCCGAACATCATGAAGCACTGTTCTCGCGTTGATCCGCCCGTCTCCGGTACGGGCTGATCCCGCGTCTCGGGATTCGTCCACTTGAAGAGAAGGGCTACACCGAGCTCGGAGCCTGGGTTCCGCTGATGATTGTTGCCAGCGATCCACAGGTCCTCAGCGGCTTGTCGAAGTTTCCTGGCCGTCTCGAGCCAGAAGTTTGGCTCCGCCGCAGTAAGACGGACGCGCTGAAGCCAAGCCTCAGGGACCTCACCCACAGGTTCAGCCTACCCGCGAGTACGTCTGCGCCCCTATCGGCTTGCAGCGGCGCGCCTCAACGTCAGCTCCAACGTCCAGCAACTAGAAACGGATGGGCCGGGTGAACGAGCGGACGAGCACCGCTACTTGCGTGACTTAGCCGTCGGCTTGCGGGCCGACTTGAGGATGTCGTCGATCTCGGCCATCAAGGCCGCACGCGCAGCCTCAAACGCTGAGCGAGCGCTCTTGCCGGCCTGCTTGGCCGCGTCCAGCAGATTCATCGCGCGGACTCCGTAGTCGAAGCTCGGTTGCGCCGACGACGACGTCCGATTGGCCTCGACCGCCGCGATCGATCCATTCAACGCGCGCCCAGCGATGTATGCCTGCGTCAGGAGTGCGCGAACTGAGTCAGAAAAACCGAACCTTCGGCCGTAGTCCCAGGCCGTCCGCACCGTCGCGTTCGGCAACCCCGCTCCATCACCGCATGCCGCGATGTTCTCGTCGAGCTCAGCGACGAGCGCTTGGAGTTGGTCGCCCTGCTCCCATGCGTATTGCCGCTCTTGCAGCGCTGCGGTCCGCTTGAACGCAAGCTCAGCCGCGATCACGGCGACGAATCCGCCTGAAAGGATCGCAAGGCCAAAACGCAGGGCCTCATCCAATTCTTCATTCCCTCCCGTGAAGACCTCGCGCCGCCCTCCGCTAGCCTAGAACCGAAGACTCGCCTCTCCTGGCCGAGGGCGGGTCTTCTGCGTCGCAAGGTGTGCCTGCTCTTATCAATTGAGGCGGTCCCGCTTCGCTCCCCAAAGCAGTCGGGACCGCCTCGCCAAAAGGTTAAAGATCGATGAGCTGCCGGCGGTGGGTTAGCGACATAGCGCGTACGACGTGCTCCATCAGTCTGAGAAGCGGAACTACATGCCGAGCCAGGTCAACGTCACGTCGTACTCCGCTGACAAAGCGGAGGCGGACGTGAGCTACACGTCCGAGGATTGGGATGGGAGCCGGAGGGAAAGCGTGACGATCAACCGAGACTTCGTGCTCGTCGGGGGCAAGTGGGTCATGAGCACCGACTGGATCGCGTTCAAGGGGTACTGTCTGCGGCGCTGAGCCTGGCCTCCGGGTGCACGTGGCGACTGATCTTCCAGCCGATGTGTTTACACAAATCGGTCCATTGGTGGTTGGCAGGGTGGCTACCAAGACCCTGCCATGTGCCACCATGATGCGCCATGACACCGGCCGAGCTGACAGACCTGCTACACAGGCTGCGCTCAGCGCGCACGGACACGCTGTCGGTCGAAGCAAAGGCCGCCAGCTGGCAGTTGCCCGCCGAACTGTGGCGAACGCTATCGGCCTTCGCGAATAGTCCCGGTGGCGGCGTGGTCTTGCTCGGCGTGGACGAGCGAGCCAACTTTGCCGTCACTGGCCTCGTGGATCCGAAGAAGGCCCAAGAGGCGGTCAGCAGCCTCTGCGATCAGATGGAACCCCCGCTTCGACCGCTGGCCGAGCTCCAGGAACTCGAGGGAAATCCTGTGCTCCTTATCGAGCTCGCCGAGCTAGCGGTTGTTCAGAAGCCCTGTTATCTCAAGGCGAAGGGACTTACGGGGGGCGCCTACGTACGTGTCGGTGACAGCAACCGCCAGCTAAGTCAGTACGAGGTCCAGCTCATGATCGCCTCACGTGGCCAGCCGCTTGAGGACGTGAAGCCCGTCACGGGCTCAGCGCTGACTGATCTTGACGATGCGCTCGTGGCGCGCCTGATCAGTGAACGGCGGGGGAGGGGGACGGGATCGTTCGCTGAGCGCTCAGGCGACGACATCTTGCGCGTCCTGAGGGTCATCGTCCCAGACCCGATGGGTGGCGAATGCATCAGCCGCGGGGGTCTTCTGGCTCTAGGGCGCCACCCGCAGCAATTCTTCCCGCAGGTTCGGATGACATTCGTCTCGCACCCGACGGAGCAGCTCGGCAACGAGTCGCCTAGCGGCGAGCGCTTCCTGGACAACGCTTCGTTTGAGGGGCCGATCTCGGCGATGGTCGACCAGGCCTTGACCCGCCTGAGGAAGAACATGCGTCGCGGAACCATCGTCCGCGGCGCCCTCAACGAGGACCAGTGGGAATATCCAGATAAAGCGGTGCGCGAAGCAATCGTGAACGCCCTCGTGCACCGGGATGTGTCCGACGCCGCGATGGGTGCCCCTGTCCAGATCCAGATGTTCCCAGACCGCCTCGAAATCCAGAATCCCGGTGGACTCTTCGGCCCGGTGTCGCTCGAACAGCTGGGCGAGAACGGGGTGTCGTCGTCGCGCAACAGCTTCCTTCTCCGCGTACTCGAAGACCTTCATGTGTGCGAGAACCGCGGCTCGGGTATTGGTGTCATGGTTGCGGCGATGCGCGCGGCTGGGTTGCGACCCCCCGAATTTGACGACCAGATCGCCGCGTTCCGCGTTACGTTCCCGAACCATACCCTGATGAGTGAAGAGACTTCCTCCTGGCTTGCGGCGTTGCCGGACAGCAATCTGACCGAAACGCAACGCACCGGTCTCGCCTTGATGCGCCAAGTCGGCTCGGTTACCAATGCGACCTACCGACGGGCTACAGGCACCGACAGTCGCGTCGCGACGCGGGAGCTCGCCGACCTGGTTCAGCGTGGATTAGCGACCGCAAATGGCGTCCGCCGCTGGACGACGTACGAGCTGACTGCCGGTGACAATGCAGCGTCGTCGGAACAGCTTCCGCTCACGGCGGCATCCACCGATGCGCGCTCGGTCCAAGTGGCCGTCACGAGTACGCCCGCACCGGTCGATGACTACTCCATTGAACGCAGGGTTCTGGAGGCTGTCCGACTGCACGGTCCACTGACGCGACGGGAGATCGAAGCGCGTAGCGACTTGCCGGACCGCGGAGCACGCGGAGCGATTCAACGCCTCATGGCAAGCGGTCAGCTCGAGCCGACGTCGCCTCCCCGGTCGCCGAATCGCCGCTACCGACTGCCTGGACAGTCCACTGAGTCGACGCGCACCGGAAGGTAGGGGACGGCTGTCCGCCCCCGCACAAAACGCTCGATTCGTGGTCGATCCTTGGTATGGCCGGCGCATGGGAACGCGCGGGCAAGCTGTGCCGCGATACTTCAACGTCTCCGAGTAACCACGGCCAGCGCGGCCGAACATCGGCGTCCGAGGAAATCGAGCCCGCTGGACATAGCGGCCGAGCGGCTAGGGGAGGGAAACCATCGCCAGGCTCGAGGACCTCGAGCGAGGATCGGCCGTGAAGGGCCTCGTGCCGGACAACGTCGTAACGACCGTCGACGTCCGGTGGTTCGGCACGGCCGCGGTCGAGGTCACGTACAAGGACGCCGGCGGCCGCGTCGCGAACCGACTCCTCTACCGCGAGGACGAGCCCCGACTCGAAGTCGTGGAGCGAGGGGCGCGCTGGAGCTTCGACGCGGACGCCGACGAGTTTCGGCTCGTGTCGGAGGCAAAGCGGATCAGCCTTGGTTACCTCTTCGACCCATACCTCGCGGTCACGACCGCGCTCGTGGATCCGCTTCCGCACCAAATAACCGCGGTCTACGAGGCGATGCTGCCGCGGCAGCCCTTGCGTTTCCTCCTCGCCGACGACCCGGGTGCGGGCAAGACGATCATGGCCGGGCTCCTGATGAAGGAACTGCTCTTGCGGGGCGATCTGAAGCGGTGCCTCGTCGTGTGCCCCGGTAGCCTCGCCGAGCAGTGGCAGCAAGAGCTGGACGAGAAGCTGAAGCTGCCATTCGACATCCTGACCCGGGATGTGGCTGAAGCGAGCCGCACGGGTAACCCCTTCGACGAACGCGACCTGGTCATCGCCCGACTCGATCAGCTCAGTCGCGACGAAGAATTGCAACGGAAGCTCCAGCTCGCGCGAGAGTGGGATCTCATCGTCATCGACGAGGCCCACAAACTCTCGGCGCAGGTGTTCCCTGATGAGGTGAAGAAAACGAAACGTCGAGAGCTCGGTGATCTGCTCTCCGAGATCACGCGGCATTTCCTTCTCTTGACCGCTACGCCTCACAACGGAAAGGAGGAGGAGTTCCAGTTCTTCATGACGCTCATCGACCCCGATCGCTTCGAGCGTCAGCACCGCCGACGGGGCGAGCCGGCCGGTGATGGCGACGCCAGCGACCTCATGCGTCGCCTGTTGAAGGAGAAACTCGTGCGCTTCGACGGGACGCCGCTCTTCCCGGAGCGCCACGCCTATCCGGTTGGCTACGAACTGTCCGCACCGGAGCAGGAGCTTTACGAGCAGGTCACCGACTACGTGCGTCTCGAGATGAACCGGGCTGACCGGCTCGCTGAGGTCGGGCAGAAACGCCGGGGCACCGTCGTCGGTTTCGCCCTGACCGTTCTCCAGCGGCGCCTCGCCTCGTCGCCCGAAGCCATCTACCTGTCGCTAAAGCGCCGACGCGAGCGGCTGGAAAAGCGGCTGCATGAAGCCGAGGTGCAGGGTGCGTCCGCGCCCGAACTCGGGGGAGCCGAGCTCGAGGATGTTACCGAGGACGACATCGAGGAGCTGGAGGAGGGCGACCGCCCAGACGCCGAATCTGATGTGATTGAGGAGCGGGTTGTCGATCAAGCCACGGCGGCCAGGACCTTCGAGGAGCTGAGAGCTGAGATCGAGAGTCTCCGGCGGCTTGAATCGCTCGCAGCGAGCGTTCGCCAGAAGGAAGGCAAGAAGTGGCAGGAACTCTCGTCGCTCCTTCAGGACCGTCCCGAGATGTTCGATTCGGCCGGCCGACGGCGAAAGCTCGTGATCTTCTCGGAGCATCGCGACACGGTGAGTTACCTCGTCGCCGGGATCGGTCGGATGCTGGGACGGCCCACTGCCGTCGCAACTATTCACGGTGGGCTGAACCGCGACGAGCGTCGCCGCGCTGAGGCCGCCTTCAAGAACGATCCAGAGGTCGTCGTGCTGGTTGCAACCGACGCCGCTGGTGAGGGGATCAACCTTCAACAGTCCCATCTGATGGTGAACTACGACCTGCCCTGGAACCCCAATCGTCTCGAGCAACGCTTCGGACGCATCCACCGCATCGGGCAGACCGAGGTCTGCCACATGTGGAGTCTCGTCGCGCATCAGACCAGAGAGGGCGATGTCTATCACCGCCTTCTCGAGAAGCTCGCGACCGAAGCGGCGGCGCTCGGGGGCGAGGTGTTCGACGTTTTGGGGAAGCTCACGTTCGGTGACCGGTCGCTCCGAGAGCTCCTCATCGCCGCGGTCCGCGAAGGCGACCGGCCGGAGGTGCGGGCGCGGATGCAGCAGGTCATCGATGAGTCGCTCGATCAGCGGCACTTGCTTGACCTCATTGAGGAGCGCGCCCTCGGCCATGACGTGCTCGATCAAAGCAAAGTGCAGGAGATTCGCGAGCAGATGGAGCGCGCGCAGGCGCGCCGACTCCAGCCGCACTACATCCGCTCCTTCTTTATGGAGGCGTTCACGCGTCTGGGCGGCCGGATTTACGAGCGCGAGCCGCGACGGTACGAGATCACGCGTGTGCCGGGTCAGATCAAACTGCGCGACCGGGCACTGCGCGCCGGACCACCGCTTGTCGACCGCTATGAGCGCGTCGTCTTCGAGAAGGAGCTTGTGACCGCCGCGGGCAAACCAGTCGCCGAGTTCTTGGCCCCCGGGCACCCCCTGCTCGACGCGACGATCGAGGCTGTCCTCGATGCCGACTCGGATTTGCTCAGGAGAGGCGCGGTTCTCGTCGATCCGAACGATCCCGGCGACGAGGTCCGTGTGCTCTGCTACCTCGAGCACGCCATTCAGGACGCGCGCGTCGACCGGGACGGGCAGAGCCGGGTCATTTCGCGGCGCCTTGAGTTCATCGAGCTCGGGCGCAGCGGCGACGCCCGGCAAGCCGGGTATGCCCCGTACCTCGACTACCAGCCGCTCGCGTCCGAAGACCTGCCGCTCTTGGGAGGCTCGCTGACAGGTGATTGGCTCTGGCAAACCCTGGACGAGCGGGCTGTCGGATACGCGATCGAGCACACCTCGCGCGAACACCTCGAGGAGGTTCGGTTCCGTACCGTGACCCGCGTGAATAAGACCGTTGCCGCCGTGAAGGAACGCCTCACAAAGGAGATCAGCCACTGGGACCTCCGCGCAGAGGAGCTGAAAGCGAGGGAAGCTGCCGGAAGCAGGCCGCGAAGCAATCTCAACTCGGGCAAGGCACGCCAGCGTGCCGATGACCTCGCAATGCGGCTGCAGAAGCGCTTGGCCGAGCTCGAGCTGGAGCGGAGCATGTCTTCGCTACCGCCGGTGCTGATCGGTGCCGCGCTCGTCGTGCCCGTCGGTCTCGTCAGCAGACTCAAGGGTCAACCGGCCCCGGAAAATCTCGACAAGAAGGACACCGAGCACATCGAGCATCTCGCGATGGTTGCCGTAATGGAGGCGGAGCGCCGCGCCGGCTGCGAGCCGCGGGACATCTCCACCGAGAACCGAGGGTACGACGTGGAATCGAGGGATCCTAAGCTCGGCCGGCTGCGCTTCATCGAGGTGAAGGGACGCGTGAAGGGCGCCACCACGATTACGGTCACACGGAACGAGATTCTCACCTGTCTGAACAAGCCCGAAGACTTCTGGCTTGCGTTCGTGGAAGTCGATACGGTCTCGCTACTTGGGGTCACCTGTTCACGGCCCGTCAGCTTCTCGCGATGCTGACGCTGAGCGATCTCATCACAGAGATCTCCAGCGACGTTGAACGGGACGCGAAATCAGCGGGCCTGGCCGAGGCCGAGATACCTCAGTACGTGACCTGCATCGTTACCCTGTTGGCTCTCGCGCTTGATCGGTGTGCCGACTTCAACAATTCGTTGTGTAGGTGGAGTCCGAGCAACCAAAAAGTCATGAATCTCTTCGGAAGACAGGCGATCCCAATGGTGTGGGATTTTGCGGAGGCAAACATACTCGGAGACTCGGTCGGTGCGTGGAGCACATGCAGCGATTACGTCGCCTCTTGCGTCGAGGTAATCGCACCCGGGCTAGCGAGCCGGGGTCATGCCGCCCAGCGGGATGCCGCGGATGGGGCCAACGGCATCGCGGAAGTTCTGGTGAGTACCGACCCGCCGTATTACAACAACATCAGCTATGCGATCCTTTCTGATTTCTTCTACGTGTGGTTGCGACGAACGATCAGCGATCGCTATCCGGAACTCTTCGGCACCCTACTGGTGCCAAAGATGCAGGAGCTCACCGCTTCGCCGGATCGCTTCGACGGCGACAGACAAAAGGCAAAGGAACACTTTGAGTCCGGTTTCCGCAGGGCCTTTGCCGCGCTGCGTGACAAAATGGATCCACGGTTTCCACTCACCGTCTACTACGCCTTCAAGCAGGACGACGAGGACGGTGACGGAACCGCCGACCAAGACGCGGAGCAAACGCTCGACCTCACCACGGGCTGGGAGACGCTGCTCGAGGCGCTCATCTCCAGCGGCTTCCAGATCACCGCAACCTGGCCGGTGCGCGCATCGCAGAAATGGCGCATGGTGGCCATGGGCACGAATGCACTCGCCTCATACATCGTTCTCGCCTGCCGTCCCCGTGCGACAGATGCGCCGCAGACCGACCGCCGATCGTTCGTCGCCGAACTCAAGCGTGAATTGCCTGCGGCCCTCCGTCACCTACAGCAAGGGAACATTGCACCCGTGGACTTTGCGCAGGCGGCGATTGGACCGGGAATGGCCGTGTATTCGCGCTATGGCCGAATCCTCGAAAGTAGCGGCAAGTCGATGAGCGTCCGCATGGCGCTATCTCTGATCAACCAGACCCTGACGGAAGTACTTTCCGAAGTGGAAGACGATTTTGATAGCGATACCCGTTGGGCACTTGCCTGGTTCGAGCAGCACGGCTTCAGCACCGGGGATTTCGGCGACGCAGAGCTTCTGAGCAAGGCGAAGGTGACCTCCGTTAGCGGTCTCGAGCGAGCGGGCCTCATCTCATCGAAGGGTGGCAAGGTTCGCCTGCTGCGGCCGGAGGAACTCCCTGCTGACTGGGATCCGGCCGCAGATAAGCGTCTTTCCATCTGGGAGATGACGCATCACTTGCTACGCCTCTACTCCTATGACAGGGCAGGCGACGAGGTCACGGGGGCATTGCTGCGGAAGTGCGGGTCGCAGGGCGAAATCGCGCGCGACTTGGCATATCGACTATTCAGCGTCTCCGAAAAGGCCAAGCGGTCCCTGGAGGCGCAGGCATACAACGCGCTTGTGCTTGGCTGGCCCGAAATCGCCCGCCTAGCGCGCGAAGTGCCCGAGCCACTAGCCGAACAGACCGGCCTGTTCAAGGAGGCGTAGGCCATGGCAATCAGCAACCACGAACGTGTCGGCAAGGCGCTGGACCTGCTCAAGGCGGGCCTCAGGCCCTTCGTCGAACGCGAGCTGAAGGCACAACACGCTCAACTGTGGTTCGACCAGGCGCGAGCTTCGGTCAGCGACTCCCAGGCGGGCTTGTTCGGGACCGAGGCGGAGCCGCAGTGGGACGTGGCCGCGATCCTCTCGGTGATGTGGAACCAGTGGAATGTCGTGTTCCGCAAGACACTCGGCCAGAGCGAGCGGACGCTCGTCAGCGAGCTACGCGAGGTGCGCAATCGGTGGGCACATCAGATTCCCTTCTCCACCGACGACGCGTACCGCGCCCTCGACTCGGCCGGTCGTCTCCTCACTGCGGTCTCTGCTCCGCAGGCGAGCGAGATCGAGAAGATCAAGATGGAACTCCTCCGCGTTCGGTTCGACGAACAGGTGCGTAGCGAGAAGCGCAAGAGCTCGGGCACGGCCATCGAGAGCGAAGCAACTGGCAACCTGAAGCCGTGGCGGGAAGTCGTGAACCCGCACAAGGACGTGGCCAGCGGTCGATACCAGCAAGCCGAGTTCGCGGCGGACCTATGGCAAGTTCATGTGGGCGAGGGCTCCGATGAATACAAGAAGCCCGGCGAGTTCTTCCGTCGAACGTACCTGACGGAGAGCCTCAAGCGCCTGCTCACGGATGCGGTCCGGCGGCTTGCTGGCGACGACGGGGATCCGGTCGTGCAGCTCCAGACCAACTTCGGCGGTGGCAAGACCCACTCGATGTTGGCGCTGTACCACCTCTTCTCGGGCACCGCGCCCAGTCAGCTGCTCGGCATCGACGATGTCATGAAAGACGCCGGGGTCACGAAGCTGCCCGATGTGAAGCGCGTTGTGCTCGTGGGGAACAGGATTTCTCCCGGCAATCCCGTGACGAAGCCCGACGGCACGGTGGTTCGCACGCTCTGGGGCGAGCTGGCCTGGCAGCTCGGAGGCAAGAAGGCCTTCGCGCGCGTGAGCGCTGACGATGAGAAGGCGACCAGCCCAGGTGACGCGCTGCGCGAGCTGATGAACGAATACGGGCCGTGCCTCATCCTCATCGACGAGTGGGTGGCGTACGCGCGACAGCTCCACGACGCCAGCGATTTACCAGCTGGCAGCTTCGAAACGCACTTCACGTTTGCGCAGGCACTTACCGAGTCGGCCAAGCTCGCCAAGCAGTGCTTACTCGTGATCAGCCTTCCTACCTCCGACACTGCCTCGCCGCACGCGCAGACCGAAGACGTCGAGGTTGGAGGTGAGCGTGGTCGCGCGGCGCTTGATCGCCTCCGCAACGTCATTGGGCGCGTGGAGGCCTCATGGCGGCCGGCGAGCGCCGAGGAAGGCTTCGAGATCGTGCGCCGCCGGCTGTTCGAGCCGCTCGTCGAGCAGGGCCAATTCGTCGCGCGCGATACGGTCGTCCGCGCCTTCTTCGACCTCTACCGCACCCAGCATCAGGAGTTCCCGCCCGAGTGCCGCGAGGCCGACTATGAGAAACGGCTGAAAGACGCGTACCCAATTCACCCGGAGATCTTCGATCGGCTGTACACCGACTGGTCCACACTTGTGAGATTCCAACGCACGCGCGGCGTGCTCCGCTTGATGGCAGCGGTGATCCACAGCTTGTGGGAGAAGGGCGACCGGAATCCGCTCATTCTTCCAGCGAACATCCCCATCGATGATCCGCGCGTCCAGTTCGAGCTCACGCGCTACCTGTCCGACAACTGGGTACCGGTGATCGAGAAGGACGTGGACGGACCGAACGCGCTGCCGCTGCGCCTTGACGGCGAGGTGCCGAACCTCGGCAGGTTCGCCGCG
Organism: Chloroflexi bacterium UBA4730; assembly: GCA_002404155.1. GTDB lineage: Bacteria > Chloroflexota > Limnocylindria > P2-11E > P2-11E > UBA4735. The sequence continues at coordinate 13,745 of DHJC01000050.1, forward strand.
TGCCGGCGCGTCGCGCGGACGATCTATCTCGGGTCCGCGCCGACAACAACTGCGGCTCACCGGGGCATCGAGGACCGGCGGGTGAAGCTCGGCTGCGTGATGCCGGGCGAGTCGCCTGCCGTCTTCGGAGACGCACTCCGACGGTTGAGCAGCGCAGCGACTTACCTCTACCAGGACGGCGCGCGTTATTGGTATTCGACCCAGCCGACAGTGACGAAGCTTGCCGAGGACCGCGCGGAGCAGCTGAAACGAGACCCGGATGCGGTCGCACAGGAACTCGACAAGCGCCTACGGGCAGACTTGCGCAAGACCGGTGACTTCTCCCGCGTGCATCCGCTGCCGCAGTCGGGTCAAGACGTGCCTGATGAAATGGATACGGGGCTTGTGGTGCTCGGGATCGACCGGCCGTACAGCAAGGAGGCGGGAAACCCTGCGGAGGTGGCCGCCAAGGCGATCTTCGAATCACGGGGCAATGCGCCGCGGCTCTTTCGCAACACCCTGGTGTTCCTCGCGGTGGACCAGACGCGTTTTCAGGATCTGGACGAGGCGGCACGTCGCTACCTTGCGTGGGACGCGATCCTCAATGAGAAAGAGGCGCTCGACCTGTCAGTGCATCAGGTGAAGCAGGCCGAAACGCAAAGGTCAAGCGCGGACAGCGCCGTCTTGGCGCGTATTCCTGAGGCCTACCAGTGGCTGCTGGTCCCGGTGCAGGGCTCTCCGCAAGCGGCGGTGGAGTGGCAAGCAACACGATTGACCGGGCAAGACGCGCTGGCGGTCCGCGCGAGTAAGAAGCTGCGCAACGACGAGCTCTTAGTGACGGCGCTCGCAGGTACTCGTCTTCGCATGGAACTCGACCGCGTGCCGCTCTGGCGTGGCGATCATGTCGCGATCAAGCAGCTCGTCGAGGACTTCGCGCGCTATCTGTATTTGCCGCGGCTCAAGGATCCGGGGGTCCTGCTGCAGGCGATCCGCGACGGACTCGGCCTGCTCCTTTGGCATCAGGAGTCCTTCGCCTACGCGGACAGTTTTGACGAAGCAGCCGGTCGCTACCGTGGGCTGCGGACTGCGCAGCTCGTCAACATTTCGGACGCCAACCAGTCGGGGCTCCTGGTGCGGCCGGATGTCGCTCAGAGGGCGCAGCAGGCGGACGCAGCTGCGGCCGGAACGTCGAGGGTTGCAGAGACCGGCGCACCGTACCGCGCAAGTGTCGCCACACCGGAGTCGCCCGGCACATCCGCCGCTCCGACGGTCGCACCGAGGCGTTTCCACGGGAGCGTCAGCCTGGATGCAACGCGGGTTGGTCGTGACGCCGGTCGCATTGCTGACGAGGTGATCGCGCACCTCGTCGGGCTCGTCGGCTCAGAGGTCGAGGTGACGCTGGAAATCGAAGCGGAGATCCCGTCAGGCGCCCCGGATCAAGTTGTGCGGACCGTTACCGAAAACAGCCGGACGCTTAAGTTCACGACGCACGGATTCGAGAGCGAGTAGGAGTCCCGGGCCCAGTGACGGGGTCGCGGGCGATTAACGGAGACGGCCACCTCAGAGTTCGCGCTCTATCGGCCACCGGAAGCGACCGGGATGGCCCTTGCCATGCCGCCGCGCCTGGAGAGCTGGGACGCGAAGACAGCTCCGTCGCAGCTGGCCCTCGGACGCTATCTCGACCACGTGGCGGAGCTCACCCGCGAGCGGCTCGCAGAGCTGGGTGCCGGCGCGCTGTCGCTCGAACTCGCCGTTGCGTTGCCCGAGGGCACCGACCTGCTACGCGGCGGGTACGACTTGGACAACTTCCTTTACCCCGTCGTCCGACGCCTCGGGAGCCACCACTTCGCATCCGCTTGGATATCAAAGGAGCGCGGCACGGTGTCGACCGTCCGCATCGGCCCGGCTGTCTTGGCGGACCCACAGGAACTCGGCGCGTGGTCGTCCGCGAGGGCGGAGACGACGGCCTCGACGTCGACCGTCGCTTGGAAGCGGCAGATCGCGGAGCAGATCGCACCCGCCGATCGACTCGCACCGGACGGGCCGCTCGAGGTGCAGCTCGCATTCGCCGCCGCGGCGCGCCGGAACTGGGCGTGGCTCTGGAAGCCAGCGATCGACGCCCTCGGAGCAATCGTCGGCGTCGAGGACGCGCGCCGGCCGTTCAGCACGCGCGACGACCGCATCGTCCGCCTGGCCCTGCACCGCACGATCGACGACGCACTCGGGAACCGGGTGCGCGTCGGCGTCTGGTGGCGTTCAGCCTGAAATTCGGTGGTCGCCCACGTGGCGACGGGTGGCCGAGGCCAGCGCGACTGGCGAGGTCGGACGTAGACGCGGAACCATCACGCAGCCTCATTGCCCGCGTTGTCCCAGTTCGGGCAATGGCTCAGCGAGTCCGATTAGTGACCTCTTAGCGGTCAGCGAGCCGGTGCGCGCGGGCATCTCCGCACATACACGAATCGAACGTTTTGTGGTAGTTGTTTGGCATGTGAAGGTCGTCGGTTACACCCACGTCTCGACGGAGGATCAGGCCGACTCCGGTGCCGGCCTCGAGGCCCAGCGTGCGGCGATCCATGAGCAATCCCGGCTGCGGTGCTAGGAATTGCTCACGATGCATTCGGACACGGCATCAGCGCGGAGCCTCGTCTCGAGGCCCGGATTGGCCCGTGCCTTGGCCGACATAGAGCGCGGAGCCGCCAGCGTGCTCGTCGTCGCGAAGCTTGACCGTCTCAGCCGATCGCTTCTCGACTTCGCCGCATTGATGGAGCGCAGCCGGAAGCAGGGCTGGGCCGTCGTCGCGCTCGACCTCGGCGTCGACACGACGACGCCCTCCGGCGAGATGATGGCCAACGTCCTCGCGGTCTTCGCCCAGTTCGAGCGGCGGCTCATCGGCCAGCGCACCCGCGAGGCCCTGGCCGTGAAGCGAGGGCGTGCGACTCGGTCGGCCACCGACGCTCTCGGATGCGACGCTGCGCCGCATCGGCAGGCACCGCTCGCGCGGCGGAACACTCGCCGCGATCGCAGCGAGGCTCAATCGGGAGGGCGTACCGACCGCCCACGTCGGCCGCCGGTGGCAC
>DHJC01000021.1 GCA_002404155.1 Chloroflexi bacterium UBA4730
ACTGCGCGGCCGACGGATCCGTCTGCGCTTTCTCCGCAGTTTGCCGCGCGTTGTCGATTCGGACGTTGTGCATGGTCGCCACAAGTCACCTCCTGCGGGCACGCTCGTTCTGCTCCCTTGATAGTGCGCGCATCGCAGGTTCCGCCGACCGCAGCGGCTGCGGCTCCGCCTACCGACCAGACGGTACGTGGGAACTCCGCCAGCTCGGCGCTCCTGACCGTTTCCGTGGCGTTCGACTGCTGGATGTCGGCACAGGCGACGGCCGCTTGGCTCTGGCCGCGGCCCCTTTGGCGCGTCGCATCGTCGGGATCGACCCGGACCGAGCCGCTATCGCACTCGCGCGCGCGACTCGATGGAGCAAACGCTTATTCTGAACGTGTCGAGCGCGACCCGAGCGTGTTCGGAAGTGGTCGCGGACCGAAGTGCCGACGCGAGGAGACGGATCGGGCGACGCGTAGCGGAGCGCGCCTTGTCACGCGGGAGGTACATGTGCCGATGATGGGCTACGGGTTCGGGTTCGGCTGGGTAGTCATGCTGCTGTTCTGGCTCTTCGTGATCGCCGCGATCGTCTGGCTCGCGCTCACCCTCACGCACTCGCAGAGGCAGCGCCCGGACGAGAGCGACGCGCTCCACATCCTGCGTGAGCGCCTTGCGCGCGGCGAGATCGACGTCGACGAATTCAGGGCGCGCCGTGCGGCGCTCGAGGAGTCGAGGCGATGAGCGCGCGGACCATCGCGGGCTGGACCGCCCTCGTGTCCGGCGCGCTCCTCGTTCTCGCGATGCTCTTCGCGTCGACCGGCTCCGCCATCGGTGCTGCGGTCACGGGGTTCCCGATGGGCCCCGGCATGATGGGCCCCGGCATGATGGGCCCCGGCATGATGGGGCCGGGCATGATGGGCTTCGGCAGCAGCGGTCCCGCCTCTGCGCCGATCCCCGGCGCGAGCGAGGTCCGCGTCGAGGCCTTCAACTTCGGCTTCTCTCCGAGTGAGGTGCACCTGCCCAAGAACGCCGACGTGAACCTCACCTTTTCCGTCCCCGCGGCGAACGGCGTCGTGCACGACTTCACGGTGCCCGCGCTCGGCATCCACGTGGTGGCGAATCCGGGCGAGACGCGGACCGTGGGCCTGCGCGGTCTTCCGGCCGGACGCTACGACGCGTATTGCAGCGTTCCCGGCCACGCGGAAGCCGGCATGCGCGCGACCGTCGTCGTCAACTAGGGACGCGTCGCGGAGCCGACCGCCGTCCTCACCCCGTCCGACGCGGCAGATCGCCGAGGGTCGCGAGAAGCGCAAGCCGGGCGACGACCTCACGGGCGAGGGCGGCTTCGCGCATTTTGCCGAGGGGGACGTCGAGCACATCCGGAGGTTCCGTCCGCCGGGCTTGCGTCGGAAGCCGGCCGGTCGGCGTGCCGACGGACTAACGAGAGACCGGACGGTGTTCACCGGAGCGGTCCCAAGCCCGTCGGGTGTACCGATCCTTGCTCCTCCTAACCCGCCAGCTGGCGCCACCCACGCTCGTCCTGAACGAGCCGAGCTGTTACCACTTTCGCGTGCGTGACCCCCGCGTTTTCGCGATCCTCTCCGCGACCGTGAAAGTCGTAACAATCGGCCACCGTTATCACATTTGCGCGTTGGCGCGGCGAGAGGCGCCGTAGTTCACAGAGCGCGCACTCGCAGAGATCAGGCCAGTCGGACGCTATCAGTCGCTTGAAAGAATCCGCGCATGGTCAGCGTCGCTCGGCGATCCGAACCGACGGCGGATCGCAGTGAGCGCGGACTTGTCGCGGTCGGGTAGACATCGCTTTTTCGTGCAGCGCCGCCGCTCGCGCATCGAGCGCAGCGCCTTGCGACCCGACCGCGTCAAGCTGCGCCCGGAGATCCGCCAATTGACTCTTCCGTTGTTGTTGCTCCGTCTGCAGATCGACCGCTGCTTCGACCAGCGGCACGTTGTAGCGGGTCGCCGCGACCGGCCGGCCGGCTTGGCTCTGCGCCTGCGCGCTTGGAGTGATGCTCGTCTTGACCAGGGGCCAGGCGGCGCGCGCGAACCTCCTCCCGGCCGCGGCCATCGAGGAGATCACGGGCGTCGCGCCCGGCGAGGTCCATCCAATGCCCGCCTCCTACCGCTCTGATCACCGTACTGCGCCGGGCACCATGTCGATGGAGGTCGGACAATCGCCGCGATGAATAGATATATGAGGCCCCCACTTTGCCGCGTGAACTTGAGGCGCTCGTGCCGATCCTGGCCAAGGTGTATGCGCGGATCCTCGTGGAGCACAGCCATCACCGGTCGACGGCAGCCGCACTCGAGCATTCGATGAAGGCCCTACCGGAGCGCCGAATGCTCCTGCGGATCTCGGAGGTCGCCGAAGCGCTGTCGATCAGTCGATCGAGCGCCTACGTACTCATCCATGCCGGCGAGATTCCAGTACTGCGCATCGGCCGGTCTGTGCGTGTCAGCGCGGACGACCTGCAGGCTTGGATCCGGGCTAGCTCCAGCACGTTGTGACGTAGACGAAGGAGTGCGCGGTCACCTCTTGTGGGTTCTCGCCACCATGGCCGATGCCCGCGTCGACGGTCTCCACCGAGCCGTCCGGTCGGAATACGGGCCGTGCTGGCGCTTGCGACCACGCGCGCGACGCGATGTTGGCTCGGAATCGCTCGTCAGGCTCGAGATCCGCGATCCCGGCGTCCACTCATGTAGCGGACCCGCCGAGAGGCTCAGTAGCCGCTCGCCGGCTTGGAGCTGAACAGCGAGACCAGCTGGCGCGTGTCGTGGCTGGCGCACTTGGGGCAGATTGGCGGGTGAGCCTTCAGGTTCTCGTGCTCGCTCATCGGCGCATTGACCTGGAAGCGTTCGCTACATGCATGACACTCGAACTCATAGCTTGCCATGGCGTTGAACCTCCCGCTTGAGGATACCCGCTCGGCGGCTCTCGGTCGTGATAGCTCCGCGTCCGGACCGTTACCGGCCGCCCTTCGGCTCGGCATACACATAGGCATTCACACCGATGTAGAGGTCCCGTCCGTCAATTTGGATGGCGGCCTTCTGGTTGCCGCGGGTAGAGGCCACTACCAGCGTCTTGCCTGTCGAGCTCGGAGTCGGGCTCTGGATCGGGATGCGGATCACGAGGCTGTCGCCCTCACGGGTCACGCTGAGGTCATTGGCCATCGGCCTTCTCCTTCAGTTGCGCGCGGCCGGCCAGGGATGGCTGGTGGACGGGGCGACCCGGCCGCGCCCTGAACCGACTGGAGATCAAGGCTAAGAGGTGGATGTTTGGAGCGCCAAAAGGTCCGATCGAGCGCGCCCGATCGTCGGTACCGCTGGGTCGGCAATCGGAGGTAGCAGCTCGAGCCAGTTTCACGACCCGGACCACCGCCGCACCGCTGTCGGCGTTCACGGATATGACCC
>DHJC01000013.1:0-6007 GCA_002404155.1 Chloroflexi bacterium UBA4730
ACCGTTCTTCCGCAGCCTCCTAGGGGGCTGCAGAAAAAGCGAGTTTAGAGCCGCGCTTCATCCCGGCGGCACTCCTTTCTCTCCGATCCATGACTTCATTCGCTCTCGCGTTGCATCCGTGGCCCGCATCGGCGCCGTCTCTGTTCGCCGCATCACGTGGTCACCGGGATGAGCTTGCGCATCCGCACCAGGTCGTAGACGGCGAGGGTGAAGGCGAAGACCCAGCCGACGCGCTTGGTGCCGCGGTGGCGCGTCTTGCGCAGCAGGCCCACGGTCTTGGTCCAGCCGAAGACCCCCTCGGCCAGGCGGCGCTTGAAGGCGCTCACTTCGTAGCCCGGATGGCGGGTGGTCCGGCCGTCGATCGCCGAGCGGCGGTTGGTCGTGTTCTGGCTCACGTGCGGGGTGACCCCCGCCGCGCGGGCCCTCGCCACGAAGTCGGCGGTGTCGTACGCCTTGTCGGCACCGAGGGTGACGTGCGCCGCGCGGGGTAGCTTCGTGATGAGGGACAGCGCTGCCTCGCGCTCGGCGGTGCCGCCGGCCTCGGTGAGGATCCCGCCCACCGCCAGGCCATGGCGGTTCTCGCTCAAGACGTGACCGAGATAGCAGAGCCTCGCCTCCTGCCCGTTGCCCTTGCGGTAGAGGCGCGCCTCGGGATCGGTCGTGCTCCGGTGGGTGTCATTGCTGCGGCGTTGGCCCTTGAAATCACCCGCGCCGCTCGTCGGGGTGGGCGGCGTCCGGTCCTTCCCGTTCGCTGCGTCCTTCGGCTTGAAGCTCTGCTGACTGGCCCAAGCCTCGATGAGCGTGCCGTCGACGGAGAAGTGCTCGTCACTGAGCAGCTCCGCCGCCCTCGCCTGGCGCAGCACCGCGGCGAAGAAGCGCTGGGCGACGTCGCCTTTGAGCAGCCGCTCGCGGTTCTTGGTGAAGACGGTCGGATCCCAGACCGGGTCGTCGGCGTTCAGCCCAACGAACCAGCGAAAGAGCAGGTCGTGGTCCATCTGCTCCATCAACAGCCGCTCGCTGCGGATCGAGTACAGCAGCTGCAGCACCAGCGCCCGCAGCAGCTGCTCGGGCGGGATCGAGGGCCGGCCGATCGGGCTGTACATCCGGCGGAAGACCGGATCGAGGTCGGCCAGGGCCCGCTCGACCATCGTCCGGATCGGCCGCAGCGGATGGTCCTGGGGCACGCGCATCTCGGGGGTGCGATAGCTCCACATCGAGGGGACCCTCGGATCGTCACCACGCATCTTGCGCCTCCTCATGCCGAAGTGGCGCTCCCCAATCGTGATGATACCAAAAGAGGACGCAGAATGGAAGCACTGGCAGAGCCTTTTTCAGCACCGCCCTAGGGCCGCCAGTCCTCACAAGGCTCGAGCCGGTCCACCCCTTCGGCGCTCGCCGTCACGCTGTCAAAGATCGCCGCGAGCATCCGCTTCCTCTCGTCGGCCAACACTGCGTCCCACTTCTGCACGAGCGTTGTCAAGACCGACTGCTGCTCCGCGAACCGGTGAGTCGATATCTACGCAGTCAGTGGATGAGGGAGGGCGGCCGCCATGCGGAGGCCGCCCTCTCGCTCACTGGCTGACCGTGTACTGGTAGCAGGCGCTCTCCAGCACCACCGCCGAGGTCGCCGTGTCGATCACACGGAAATGGATGTCGAACTCCGTCCCAAGTGGGATGGCCGCCAGGTTCCGGAATAGGTCCGCCCGTCCGGTTCCCGTTTCGTCCGTCGTGATCGCTTGGGGAACGGTTCCCTGCCCGAGCGTCAGCCAATTCGTTCCAGTGCAGGCGTCGTTCACGTCAATGTCCGTCGCCCGCTGGAGGGAGTAACTGCGGGTCGCAGCCAGGTCCCGAACCCAGACGTCGAGGTAGACGATCCGGTCGGCGTCCTTTGGCTGACGGAACTTCACCAATCCGAAGCCTCCGTCCGGTGCGCCTGCGACCGGGCGCAGAACGACTTCGAGGTTGAAGTTGGGCGTCGCCGGTCCCCATGGCGGTCCGACCGCGTCGGCGCTGGTGGCCGCAGCGGCCAAGGTTGCCAGCGCCATGAGAGTTGCCACCGTGATGAGCGTTATGCGTCGAAACATGAGCGAGTACCTCCTCTACGACTCTGAAGTCGGGTCTCGCTGTGCGAGGCCGGTGGCAGCGTCCCGCGATCAGGAGCGTGTGGCTATGAAGTGCGTCATTAAAGGGGTGTGACGATCAGCACAGCGACCGCAAAGCTGCTGCGTCGAGGATCGTGATGGTCCCTCGGTCGACTGAGACCGCGCCGGACGTGACAAACCGCCGCCCCAGGGCGCGGTTCACATTTTCGCGAGTCGATCCGACCATCGCCGCAAGCTCACCTTGAGGCACGCGGACCCCAATTCGGATTCCACCCTCGACCGGCTCGCCGTGCCGGTCCGCCAGCTGCAGAAGCTTGTGAGCGAGACGCCCCGGGAGGTCCAGGAAGGCGATCTCGGCCAGCTCCTCATCCTTGCGGCGGATGTGATCGACGAAGGTCGCGAGCAGGCGTATCGCGAGGTCCGGCGTCGTTCGGATCAGGGCGCGAAGGTCATCCTTGGTGAGCGCAATACAGCTCGTCGCCTCGACGGCCATCGCATCGGCCGTTCGTGTTCCGCTCGCCTCGAGCACGCCGAGCTCGCCCAGCATGTCACCGGCTCCGAGCAGACCGAGGACGAGTTCACGTCCCTGGCGCGAGGTGCGTGAGACCCGGACGAGACCGCGCTCGATCACAAACATCGAGTCGGCAGGCTCACCTTCCCGAGTGAGATACGTTCCCGCCGCGAAGGAGCGGCGTTGCACACGCCGATTCAACGCGGCGGCAGCGCTCGGTGGGAGGCCCGCGAACAGTGGCGCGCGTAGCAGCACCGCGAGTGGATCGACCCCGCTGTCCACAACTGCGGCGTGGAAGGAGAGCCGATAGGTCTGGATCGGAGCGCTTCTACCTTCGACAGTGACGACGTCGCCGCTGTTGAAAGAAAACTCGGTGGCGACCGCGCGGGTCGCCGCATCCACGATGGCTTCCCCTGAGATGGCGCGGGCAGTTAGACGCGTCGCGGTGTTGGTGACTTCGCCGACCGCGGTGAAGTCCTTGAATCCGCCCCCGCCGACGTTGCCGCAGAACTCCTCTCCAGTAGAGATCCCAATGCCGATCTCCAACCACGGGCCGCTGGACGCTCGATAGCCCACCGCGTCCAGGAGCGCGGCCGCGGCAGCGACGGCCTTGCGCGGGTAGTCCCGGCCACTGAGTCCCGGCACGAACAGTCCCATCACCTGGTCGCCTGCGATCTGGCCCAAGACAGCTTCGTGTTTCAAGAGAACCCGCGAGGCGATGTCGTAGAACCGATTCAGGAGGGCCGAGACCACGTCCCGCGCCGGCGACTCCGTCAGGCTCGTGTAGCCACGGACATGCGCGAACAGGATGCTGAGCGGCACGATTGCGCCGCCCTCCGGTGCCCACTCGAGACAGCGTGCGCACACATGTGGCGTTTTCTGAGATGGGCGGTAGCCGAGGAGGCGGAAGGGCAGCGTGAGCGGTCCACCGTAGGGCGCATTGCAGAACTTGCAGCGCGGCCGCCCGGGGATAAATGCGAACACCCTTCGTCCGAGGCGTGGCCCCAGGGGGGTACCCCCATCGCCGCGCAGGATCGCTGACCAGCGTTCGTCCATCTGCGGGTGGTTGCTAGTTGGCTCTGACACTGCCACTTTGGCGCGATGGTATCGGGGAACATGCGGCGCCTCCTCGTTGGACTGGCCGCTATCGCGGCGAATCTCGGGTGGCTTCAGCTGGCCCCTGTGTTCGGTTACCCGGTCACGGCGCCCGGGGGGATGCTGGACCGAATGCTCGGAGCCAACCGCGAAGCTGGACCCGCAGGCTGGGCGCTGCTGTTGCTCGGTCAGGCGGTGTTCGCTGTCTTGATCTTCCTGGTCGTCGAGCGTCGAACCCGGGTGGCGCTGGCGTCGTTCGCCTTCGTGGTCGGCGCGTGGTTCATCTCGGGGGCCGTCCTGATGCCTTCAATCGGGCTCATCCAGGGCGCGCCCGCACCGGGTGCTCTCCCCACCGATCCGATGCGCGCGAACTTCTTCATGCTCAACCTTGGTCTTGGGGCGGCCGCCGAGGCACTGGTCGGGTGGCTGCTCTTCGGTGCCGTGATCGCTGCCGGCTTGATGCTGAGGGTAAGTCTGAGAGCCTTCACGTTCGCGGTTGGCACCGCCGCGCTCGCGGCCGCGATCGCTCTGGCGGTGCCGGCACTCGGTGCCCAAGCGGGCTCGGGCCGCGTCGTCGAGGGCCGTATCGCGGCGCTACCGGCGTCCCCTGTTTTCATCAGCGTGCTCGACCTTCCTCAGCCAGCGGGGGCTGTGCTCGGTCCGCACCAACACATCGCCGGCTTCGTCGTGGACGTCTCTGGCACCGCGTCGATGGTGATCGGGGGGAATGTCGTCGACGTCGGTCCAGGCGACGCGGTCTTCACGGCGGATCAGCAGCCCCACGACCACGAGAATCGCGCGGCGGTCCCATTCGCGATCGCCTTAGCCCTGATCGTCGTCGGCCTGAGCGTCGCGCTCGTGTTGCTGCAGGGGCGTGGCCCCGCGGTTGCGCTGATGGCGGCGCTGCTTGTCGCGGGCACCGTGGCGACGGTCAATCCTCTGATGAACCACTGGTATTTCATCGGGGTTCGCCCTGCTGCCATGCGTGGTGCCGCGATGCCCGTACCGGCAGGGCACCGGACATACGAGTCCGAGAACTTGACCGGACTGTCGAGCGGACCTTATGTGGAACAGCTCACGGACCGCCGGCTTGCCGTCGGCGAATCGGTTCGCGTCGTCGGCCCCGCAGCAATCGTCGTGCTCGACGGCCAAGCCTCGATCGTCGCCGATGGACGGACGACGAGTTTGTCCGCTCAGTCGGGAACGACCATCGCGGCTGGGACGGAAGCGACAATCCAGTCGGGGTCTGGAAGTCCGAGAGTCCTAGTCGTCCAGTTGCTGCCGGCGAGCTGACGAGAGACTCCTACAGCTTCGTTCCCGAATCCGGTCTACTGAAACCGCAGCGTTAGCCCGCCAGTCGGAGCCACCCGTGCTCGTCACGAGCGAGTCGGGTTGTTACCACTTCCGCGTGCTCGACCCCCGTCTTCCGCTCAGGCGCGAGTTCAGCGCAAGCCCTGCTCCACCGACCGCGCCCAGTTAGCCTGTTGCTTCCTCGAAGAATTCGATCCGAGGAGTTCCTTCGACGCCCGCCCTGTCCATCGCGGCGCGAAGCTCCGGGCTGCCTACGAATTTCTCCGCCTCCGCCATCGTCCCAAAGCTGTGAAGTACCAGGACAGTTCGCGGATCGCCCTTTGCCCGGTACACGCTCTCGGCGATGACGCCACCAGCCTTCTGCATAGGCGCGACTTCCTTGTAGACCCGCCGCCACGCGTCGTAGTCGCGAACCCGGTGAAGAATGACGGTCATTGCCACCCTGTCTTCCCCCTCGCTCTTGCCTTTGGAGCGATAACCGTACCTGCATCGCGCGGCTCGAATGTTTCTCTGGACGTGGCGCGCGGGCGAGCTCTTCATGGATAGAGCCTCGTCGATTCGCTCACCTAACCCGCGAGCCGGAGCCACCCGCGCTCGTCTTGAACGAGCCAAGCTGTCACCACTTCCGCGTGCTTGACCCCGCGGTTTCGCGACCCTCTCCCGACCCGCGACGCGGTAACAATCGGCCACTGTTATCACACTCGAGCGTAGCTGCGCGGTAGAAGGTCGCAGAGCGCAAGCGCCACGATGCGCGGCAGCGAAGGTTACTGGCTGGGTTGCCGAATCGTGGGTGCGACGAGCTGAATCTGCTTCGAAAGCGCGTAAGCGGTCGGGAGGTCGCTATCGCTCGCAACGAATACCCGCCCGGCAACGAGCACGGAATTGTTCGGTGAAGAAATCTGTGCCATTCCCCTTGGCACGGTTCCCTTCCAGCCGGGGCCCACGATGAGGTAGTCGCCGGCATCGGTTCCCGTGGTGCGTTTGCCGA
>DHJC01000013.1:6190-20559 GCA_002404155.1 Chloroflexi bacterium UBA4730
GGAGCGTGTCGCGGTTCACCCCAGTCGTCATCAGATTCGAGCCCGAAGCGGGCACGTGCAGGGGATCTGCAAAGAGCGTCTGGGGCTCCGTGTAGAGCGTATTGAGCGGGACGGGTCCGTCGCCGAACCCTTTTACGAGGAGCGCTCTCTTGTACACGTAGAGAAGGATGCGTGGCCAAAAGTAGATGTACAGGAACCATCCCACGACCATCGCCAACCCGAGGACAAGGAGATGCTCGCTACTCCACATGCGTCATCATTCCACTTCGACCATCGGCGGTACGTTGTACTTGCCATCGAGAATGGCCGCGCCGGGGATGTACACGCGCAGCCAGAGGATGAATTTGCCTGCCGGCGCGGGCAGCCAGTTGGATTCGTGACTTGCCGGAGCGGTGTTCTGCACGTAAATGTCGACGGAGCCGTCGGCGTTCGGCACCAGGCCGGAGCGATCACTCACGCTGTATCGATTGATCGGATTCGCCACAAAGCGGTTCTTCGCATCACCCATCGTCAGCGACCAGAAAGCATCGTTGGGCGGAAGGCCGCCCGGCGGGAAATGCATCATGTAGACGTGCCGGCCGTTGAGCTTGTGGCCGGCGCCATCTTTGCTCGTCGTCCAATACATCGCCTCTTGCGGGACGTTCACTGGGCCAGGAAATATTTGCGCGCACGCGGCCCTGAACAACATGCCCTTTCCGGGCACGCCGCATCCGAACATGGTGATCCAGCCGTTGACCTTCACCGCCCAGAATCGCGCGAGAATCTGGGCGGTGCTGAACCCCAGCACGGCGCCTACGACTATTCCCTGCCAGACGTCGGTGACGATGGAACGATTGGGCTGATTTCCAAGCACACGACGCTCCACGACGTACACGACAAGCCCGATGGCCAGGGAGACAGCGATCCACCGGCTCGCAGTCATCGCTCAATCATCGCCCACGGCCTGTCCACTCAGCCCATGATTACGCACCCGTCGAACACTATTGGCCGGCGCGGGCGCATTCACAAATTCGCTTGGGACATCGCTCTGTGCCGAGGGCCGGACTTGAACCGGCGACACATGGTTCTTCAGGTCAGGTGCCGCAAGTCGAGCGTTTCTCTGCCGCGCGTTTCCGGTTGGTCCGGCGCGGCATTTGTGCGTGATTGACTCGATAGAACGCTTCTCTCCCGCAACTCCCTTTCAAGGAAGAGGTCAGGGGTTCGAATCCCCTCCGGGCTACAGGACCGCGCGGATATTGGCTCCGCGCGCTGTGCGCTTCCCGCCCAGGCCGCTTATCTGCTGTGAGGGCCGCATCTCTACTGGTGGGCCTTCACAATTCCTTCACACCAGCGATGGAGACTCGCGCAGCGGCGCAGGAGGCGACAACGATGGACGGCACGGTGGCGCTCAACACGGCACGGACTATGACCGCGGTGGTGCAGGAGGGCCAAGGGTCCGCCGACGTCCTCCAGATCCGTCAGATTCCGGTCCCGCAGCTCAGAGACGATCAGTTGCTGGTGCGCGTGCACGCCGCGTCGGTGAACGCGTTCGACTATGGGCTCGTGCGGGCCGGTTGGCTCGTGACCGTCTTTGCGAAGCTGTTGGGCCGGCGTGTGCGGCTCCAAGGGGTACGCGGGGTCGACCTTTCGGGCACCGTCGAGGCGGTCGGGAGGAACGTGACGGCCTTCCGACCAGGTGATGACGTGATGGGCGTCGGTACTGGATCGTGGGCGGAATACGCGAGCGCGACCGAGCGCGGCCTCGTGTCGAAGCCGACGAACATCTCGTATGTCGAGGCGGCAGCAGTTGGCAACGCCGGCGTGACCGCGCTCCAGGCGGTCCGCGATCACGGCAAGGTCAGGGCCGGCCAGCGTGTTCTCGTCTACGGCGCGGGTGGTGGCGTCGGGACGTTCACGGTGCAGATCGCGAAGGCGTTCGGTGGCCACGTCACCGCCGTCACGAGCACGAGGAACATCGAGGTCGTGCGATCGCTCGCGCCCGACGCGCTTCTCGACTACACGCGTGATGACATCACGAAGCGCCCGGAACGCTACGACGTCGTGTTCGACGTCGCCGGGACGCGGCCGCTTGGCGAGTTGCTTCGCGTTCTCGCGCCGGGCGGCAGGGTCGTCATGGTGGGTGCGGCGAAGGGGGGCGCAGGGTCGCTCGTCGCGCGACTCGTCGCTGGGCTGATCCGCGCTCGCGTGCTGAGGCAGCCGATCCTGATCTGCACCGCCTCCTTCCGCCACGAGGACCTCGCCGTTCTGAAAGATCTCATCGAGTCGGGCAAGGTCCGTCCTGCGATCGACCGCACGTTCTCCCTCGCCGAAGTGCGCGAGGCGGTCCGCTACACAATGGACGGGCAGGGACGCGCGAAGGTCGTTATCACCATCGCCTAGCGGGGCACGCCGACGACGCAAATGGACGCATTCGTTCGAGGCGGCCTGCCGCCCGCCTCATCTCTCATTCGTTCGGCGCTTTTCTGACGCTCGAATCTGACGGCCTGTTCCTTGAAAGCGATGAGGTCGAGAGAAGGGTGCCGTGGCCCCGCCCAGCGGTTGGAAACGGGCGCTCATGAACGGGGTGTCTCTCGGCGTCCCCGGCGAAACCTTGGATTCGGTAAGCCCCGGCCGTCGGGAAGTGGACATAACCGTTGTAGCCGTCCGAGCCACTCGTGGCCACCGCATCGATGCGTGGCAGCAGCGCCCGCAGATCGCCAGTCGAGGCCATCACCTCGTCGGGCACGGGCGTGCTTCCCGGCCCAAGGTTCCAGATTGGGCCGCCCTTGTTCAACCAGAACCGCAGCGGCTGACCATCGCTGCAGCGCTGACCGCTCAACGCAATGTCAGCGTCCATGTTCCGAGCAACGAGCACGATAAACCCGAGCGCGGTCGCGTCCTTCGAGCCCGGTGCATAGGCCGCGCGAATCAGCAGCGGTCCGATGGGCGCGCCGGTCAGTTCGGGGGTTGCCGGGTAGGCAACGAGCGCACTCGCCGGACCGCACCCGATCGCCGTCGATGGCGGCGGCGCGGAGCACGCCGAGGTGACCACTGCGAGCAGAAGCACGCCTGCAATCAGCCGACTTGCCGGTGGAGCCAACGTGGTTCGCTGAATCACGGACTTGATTGTCCAGCCTGCGTCTAGGTACGCGGCACGAGCCGTTGGTCAGCCGCGGGACGCTCCCGACCGCACCTTCAGTTGCTTCGTGGGTCAGTGACGACGCGAGACGGGCGGTCCCAAAGAAGGTCGATCTGAGCGCATTCATGATCCAGGCCGTGATCGCGATCTCGCCGTAGCCGAGATGAAAAAGGGATCGCATCAGTCGATGTTGCCTTCGTGTTGCCGACCCAACGACGCGCCTCCGTCACGAGCGCCTCGCGCTCATCGTCGGTCAGCCGGGAAAGCACGGCCCTCCTCCGTAGAGATCCGGGGGCCGTCGCGTCTACCTGGTTACAGAGTCTTCCCTGCACCCTTGGCGGTCATTTCGCGAGATATCGATAGGGGTGCTGTCTCAGATGAGGCCGAGGAAGCGAAGGATCAGAAAGATGACCACGATCGTGACGATTATCCCGATAATTCCAGTGGGGCCTCGCATTTCTAGCCGCTCCTTTCCACGCGAGAGTCAACGCACTGCCGCAGCTCGGTCCGCGCTTTCGCCGTCTTGGGTCGGTGGTCGCCACGCAGCACAGTATTCGACTCGGAGAGATGCGTCAGCCCGCCAGCCGGAGCCATCCGCGGTCGTCCCGGACGAGTCGAGTTGTTTCAACATTGGGGACGTAGAGTCCCCGCGTTGCCGCGACCCTTCTCCGTGACCCGCGACGCGGTAACAATCGGCCACTGTTCCCACATCTGAGCGTGGCCGCGCGGTAGAGGCGCCGTAGTTCACAAGGCGCGCACTCGAGAGATCAGGCCAGTCGCGGTCAGACGAGTGAGGGACTCATCCTGCAGTTGCCACGAGGTCGAGGAGCTGGCCCACACGCTCAACGTCGATTCCAGCGAAATACACAATCTGCGTTCCGTACTCCGGTCTGGGACCGCCAGACTTTGGCTTCGGTGGGCGGCGTCGTGCCGTCCGAAGCCCGCGGAGCGGAGCCCGCAGCCTGATCGAGTGCCGGTATGCCGGTTCCACCTAGACGCGTCCGATCGACAAGACGATGCCGCGAAGCGGAGAATCCGCGCATGGCGGGCAGACGTCTTCCGAGCGGCACGCTCACCTTTCTGTTCACGGATATCGAAGGGTCGACGAAGCTCGGCGTCGCGCTCGGGACCGACCGCTATCACGAGGTACTCGAGATGCACACCCGCACCCTCCGCGCCGCGTTCAGTGACGGCGGGACCGAGGTGCGCATCGACGGCGACTCCCTGGTGCTGGTGTTCGCGAGCGCGGCCAAAGCCGTGCGCGCGGCTGCCGCAGCGCAGCGCGGGCTCGCGGCCGCGCGGTTCCCCCACGGGGCGACCGTCCGCGTCCGCATGGGCCTGCACACGGGCGAAGGCACCCTCGGGAGCGAAGACGCCGGTGCCGACTACGTGGGCACGGACATCGTCCGCGCGGCGCGGATCGCCGCGGCGGGAAATGGCGGCCAAGTCCTGGTGTCTGATGCCACCGAGACGTTGGTCCGGGACGCCCTCCCGTCCGGGCTCGCGCTGCGCGATCTCGGCGAGCATCGGTTCAAGGATCTCGTCCGGCCTCGACGGTTGTTCCAGCTACTCATCGACGGGCTACCTGAGAGCTTCCCGCCGCTGCGCACTCTCGATGCAACTCCGAACAACCTTCCGAGCCAGGTGACGAGCTTCGTCGGGCGACAGCCTGAGCTCGCGACGGCGCTGGCGCTCTTGTCCACGAGTCGGCTGCTCACCCTGACCGGAGCTGGTGGCACGGGCAAGACGCGGCTCGCCCTTCATCTTGCCGCCGATGTCCTCGACCATTTTCCCGACGGCGCGTGGCTGGTCGAACTCGCGCCGGTCACCGATCCCGGGGCGGTCGGACCGACCGTCGCGTCGGCCCTGCACATCCAGGAGCGGACCGGACACGCGGTCGTCGACACCATCAGCGCGTTCCTGCAAGGCCATGACCTTCTGCTCGTGCTCGACAACTGCGAGCACCTCATCGCCGCCTGCGCGGAGCTGGCCGCCGTGCTGATCCGCTCGTGTCCGCGGCTCAAGATCCTCAGCACCAGCCGCGAAGGTTTGAACGTCCCGGGCGAGGCGCTCATGCCGGTCCCCTCGCTGCGCGTGCCCGTGGAGGACCCGTTGCCGCCCCTGGAGCAGCTCCGAGAGTACGAGGCGATCCGGCTGTTCGTGGATCGCAGTACCGCCTATCAGGCGTCGTTCGCGCTCAGTGACGACAACGCTGCCGACGTCGTCCGGATCTGCCGTCGGCTTGACGGCATCCCGCTCGCGCTCGAGCTGGCGGCGGCCCGGGTGCGCTCGCTCTCGGTCGCCCAGGTCGCGCAGCGGTTGGATGATCGGTTCCGGTTGCTGACGGGCGGCGGACGAACGGTCGTCGCACGGCAGCAGACGCTCCGGGCGCTCATCGACTGGAGCTACGACCTGCTCCGCGATCCCGAGCGACTCCTGTTCCGACGGCTTGCGGTGTTCGTCCGCGGCTGGACCCTCGAAGCCGCCGAAACGGTGTGCACCGGCGACGGACTCGCCCGCGACGCCGTTCTCGATCTCCTCGCGCACCTCGTCGACAAGTCACTCGTGTCGATGCAGGAGCGAGGCGGAGCGGCGCGCTACTCAATGCTCGAGACCATCCGCGAATACTCGCGCGAGAAACTCGTCGACTCAGGCGACACGCCGACCCTCCGGCAGCGACACTTCGATTACTTCCTTGCGGTCACGGCGGACGGCGCGCTCACGCCACCGGGGAGCCCGGAGTTCCGACGCGCGGCCATCGAGTACGAGAATCTCCGCGCGGCTCTGGAATGGATCAAGGACGAGCCGAACGGAAGCGAGCGCGAGCTGCTCCTCGCCGGGTCGATGTTCGGAATCGTGGCGACGCTCGGTCGCGTCCCCGAGTTCCGGCAGATCCTCGCGGCGGCCCTGCAACGGAGCGACCCAACGGCGCGCACGCTGGGACGCGCGCGTGCCCTCTTCGCGACCGCCCAGCTCGCCGCGATCCAGGATGATCGTCCGACTGCCCGGGCCGTCGCTGCCGAGGCCGTCGGGTTGCTCCGGACGCTCGGTCAGCAGCGTGAGCTCGCGTATGCCCTGATGGGCTTGGCCATCGTTGTGACTCCGGACGTCGCAGCCTCCGCCATCAATGAAGCTAGGGCCATCTTGGAAGAGAGCGGCGACACGTGGAGCCTCGGGCTCGTCGCGTTCGTTCTGGCAGATGTCGCGCTGCAACGCGGCGACTACGCCGCCGCGCGCAGCGGCCACACCGAGAGCCTGGCGTTGTTCCGCGAGGTCGGTGATCTCCATTGGAGCACCAGGCCGCTCATCAGCCTCGGCCGCATCGCGTGCGTCGACGGCGACTACGCCGGCGCACGCGCCTTGGTCGAGGAAGCAGTGGTGATCCGCCGGCAGAACGAGGTCGACAACCATTGGAGCCTGGCGATCGCACTGAACAGCCTGGGCGAGATCGATCGGTGCGAGGGTAACTCCATCGGCGCCGCTCCACTATTCGAAGAAGCGCTCAGGTACGGTCGCGTGTTGGGTGACGAGCCGCTCATCGCTTGGTCGATCCACAATCTGGGGCACGTTGCGCTGCAGGCCCACGCGCTGTTGCCGGCGGCCGCGCGGTTCCGCGAGAGCTTGGTGATCCGACGGCGCGGCGGTCCGGGCGTCAACGTCGCGGCCGGGCTCGCCGGGCTGGCTGGGGTCGCGGCGCGCGAAGCGTCGCTCACCGAGGCAGCCTGGCTCTTCGGCGCCGTGGACGCCATGCTCGAGACCGCGGATATGGTGCTCGTGCCAGCCGACGAGCTGGTGAGGCAAGCTGACCTGGCCACGATCCGTGCGCGGCTCGGCCCTGACGCTGTCGCCGCCGCGCTGGACAGTGGACGGGCCGCCACGCCGGAGGACGTCGAAAGAGTGGCGAAGCGTACTTCGTCCGCTATGACTGAGCCGCGTGATCAGGCACTGACGTGAGGCGGGCGGTGCTAAGTGGAGCGGTCCCAACACCGGTCCGGCGGGCGATCCTCCTTTACTAACTTGCGAGTCGGAGCCACCCGCGCTCGTCCTGAACGAGTCGGGCTGTTACCACTTCCGCGTGCTTGACCCCCCGCCTTGCCGCGACCCTCTCCGCGACCCGCGACGCGGCAACAATCGGCCGCTGTTCCCACATTTGAGCGTGGCTGCGCGGTAGAGGTGTAAGGGCTGCGCCTCGGCCGCCTTCCGACGAGCGTTTGAATGACCTCATGATCAATACCGTTCTCGCGGCGACTCGACTGACTCCAGTCAGTCCGTCAGCAGAGCCGAGACCTCTACGCCGGACGCGCCGCGTTGTTATGGTCTCGTTGCGCGACGGGTACGCGACGGCCTAACACCTTTGAACGCATCTGCGTGATCCGATCCACCGTCGCGCGCGTAGGGTCTTCAGCGGAGGTACACGCCATGATCAGACGCATCGGTCTCACGACCGCGCTCACGCTTGCATTGCTCGCGGGCGTCGGCTCGATCGCCATCGCCGGTCAGCCGAACCAATCCTGTCAGGATCAACCGAGCTCGCCGGGGAACGCCGCGAGCGCGCCCGGATCGGCCTTCAACCCAAGCGGCACCGCCGGTAGGAACTACGCCGGCCAGCAGCCTCAAAACTCGACGAATCCGAAGTCCGTGAGCCAGTACGACGTGGCCTGCGCCCAGGTCTCGAAGTAACGCTCTAGTCCGCGGCCCCCTTCGGCGCACGCGGACGGCGCGCTAGTCCGCGGGTCGGTGCGCCACGCCGTGCACACGAGGTATGGCGGGTCGTCATCGAGCACGTGCAGTCCGCAGAGCAGGCTCCCGACGAACCCAGCATCGAAGCGCCTGCGGTCTTCGCGCTGCTTCCAGAACAGCGCTCTACCTCCGTGCCACGCCGAGCTCGATGAGTTCATCGCGAGCGCTCGAGCGCCGTGACGCCGGCGATCAGCTCGACGAGCGCGGCCAGCGTGACGATGGGACGGCGATCGTGACGAGAACGGTGAG
Source organism: Chloroflexi bacterium UBA4730 (assembly GCA_002404155.1). Lineage (GTDB taxonomy): Bacteria > Chloroflexota > Limnocylindria > P2-11E > P2-11E > UBA4735. Next base: position 14,298 of record DHJC01000013.1, read on the forward strand.
TGCTTCAGCGGTCGTCGATTTCACCCTCCTGCGGCGATCTGGTCTCGGCCGCGCGCATCAACACCCGCGCGGCGACAAAGCCGGCAACGGTCGCGACCAGCAGCGCGAACAGGATCACGGTCGCAAGCACGACTCGGAACTCCATGCCTGACATCTTTAGTCACCACTCGCGGTGATACCTGTGAGTTGCCTGTGAGCTGGCAGACGGTCGCGCAGAGGGTCGAACGAACACGTCAGCGCATGCCGACCGCCAATCGGAGCCACCCACGCTCGTCCTGAACGAGCCGAACTGTTACCACTTCCGCGTGCTTGACCCCCGCGTTTTCGAGATCCGCTCCGCGACCAGCGCCGCGGCAACAATCGGCCACTGTTCCCACTTTTGAGCGATCGAGGGTCGCTACACGTGCTATCTCCGTCGCGTCGCCGGTAGGCGCGGCGCCGGATACGTCGACCGGGCACGCGCGCGAGGGCCAGGTGCTGGAGAGCTTCGACACGGAGCCAGTGGGCCGGGCTGAGGCTACCGAGTCTGGTGTGCAATTCCGAACGGGCGCAAACGTACATATGTCGGCCCGGGAATCCGAGGTTTCACTGAGCAGATGGGGCGATTCGCTGTTCCCGTAGGGGAACGCGTACGGGAACACCACCGGGAACACCGCCGGCGGACGCGACTGGCGTGGCGCTCGTCTGGCGGACCGCCCGTTCGACTTGGGCACTCTACGACAGACAATGGATGCTCCGGCACGATTTCGTTGCCGAGAGCGCGGCATTGCTTGCTGGGAGACGCAATGGGCGGCTTGGATCTCGTTTCCCTAGGGAGCTGCCGACACGACTCCAGTCGTGATCCAGACACCGCCGACGACGCGGGCGATCGAGTACGGCGCAAGCGTCGTGTCGCCGTTCGTGTCGAACGACCATAGACCTCCGAAAACTGTGAGACGCAAACGAGAAAGGACCCGCGTCCGCGCTGGCCCGCGGCAGGGTCAAACCGATGTTCGCGGTGCGGCGGCTACGAGAGGAGGTTTTCCAATTGTGTCACGGCTGTGTCACGGTGTGGCCGCGCACCCGGAGACTACTGTTCGACCCCGCGTGGTCGCGAGGCCGCGTCGAGCGGAGGTGTGTGATGGTCGGACGGCGCGAGTTGATCCGGCGCGGATTCGGTGTCGTGGCCGCGGTTGCCGTGGGCGACGTGCTCGCCGCGTGTGCACCCGCCGCGGTGTCCGCGCCGTCAGCGACGCCGATCCCCGCGCCGTCAGCGACGCCCCTGCCTCCTCCGGAGACGAAGACACTTCGTCTCTCGCTGGGACCGTGCGACGCGCCGCTCATGATCTCGGAGCGGTACCTGCAGGACGAAGGCTTCACTGACATCCAGTTCGACTCCCCCGGCCTCGCCGGGCTTACTGGCGGCAAGACGGACCTCGCTGGGATGTTCATGCCGACTCTGGCCACCGCGGTCGATGGAGGGAAGGCGGTTATCGGTCTTGGCGGACTCCACACGGGCTGCTCGGAGTTTTGGACGCCGCAGAGCGTCGCGACGCTAAAAGATGTTCGTGGCCACACGGTCGTCGTGAACGCGAAGACGCCGGACAACCTCGGATACAGCATGATCGCCATGGCGCTCAAGAACGCCGGGGTCGATCCGAGCGAGGTGAACTTCGTCGTCCAACCCGACGCCGACCTCACGAAGCTATTCCTCGACGGGAAGTCGGACCTGCTCTTCCTCGCGACGACGGGCGCGTTCGCGTTCGAGACGAACCCGGCGAACAAGGGTCATATCGCGCTCGATCAGGCGAAGGATCCGCCGTGGTCACAGCAGGACTGTTGCGTCCTCACCGTGACCACCGACTGGCTCCGAGCGAACCCGGTCGCGGCGAAACGGGCCCTCCGGGCGATCTACCGCGCTGCCGACAGTCTCCCGAAGGACCGAGCCGACGCGGCGAAGGTCGCAACGGACAAGGGACTCTTCGGCGGCGCGAAGAACGTCGAGCTCGTTCGCGGCGCGTCGAACATGGTGCCCTACGACTGGCGCACGTACGACGTTGCCGCGAGCATGCGCTTTCACGCGCAGCTGCTGAACGCGGCCAGTCTCCTCAAGTTCACGCCCGACGAGGCCGTGACGAAGGCGACGGACCTGCGCTTTGCGAAAGAGCTCGCCATCGAGTTGAAGCGTTAGTCGCACCTACCCCGCGACCGAGCGATGCGCGGCTTGCAACGCGGACGAAGTGAGTACGTAGTCTTTGTAAACCACCGGTTCCGGGTTCGAGACCCGGGGACAGCCGAGATCTGAACCTGAATGATCGGCCCTGTGGAGAACATGGAAAACATCAGGGCCTTTGACTACCTGGCCAGTCGGAGCCACCCGCGCTCGTCCTGAACGAGCCGGGCTGTTACCACATCCGCGTGCTTGACCCCCGACTTCCGCTCCGATGTGACAACAGGATCGGCCTTCAACCCAAGCGGCACCGCCGGTAGCCAATACGCCGGCCAGCAGCCTCAAAACTCCACGAATCCGAAGTCGGTGAGCCAGTACGACGTGGCCTGCTATCAGGTCTCGAAGTAACGCTCTAGCCTGCGTGCCCCTTCAGCGCAAGACCGACGACGCGCTAGTCCGCGGGTCGGTGCGCCACGCCGTGCACACGACGTATGGCGGGTCATCATCGAGCACGTGCAGCAGCTTGCCGCAGGCCATGCACTCCTCGATGTCGACATCGACACCGCGGAGCGGGCTCCCGACGAACCCAGCATCGAAGAGCCTGCGGTCTTCGCGCTTCTTCCAGAACATCGCTCCACCTCCGTGCCACGCCGAGCTCGATGAGCTCATCGCGAGCGCTCGAGCGCCGTGACGCCGGCGATGCGTGGCGACGATGGGCCGGCGATCGCGACGAGAAAGGTGAGTGCTTCAGCGGTCATCGGTTTCGCCCTCCTGCGGCGATCTGGTCTCGGCCGCGTGCATCAACACCCGCGCGGCGACAAAGCCGGCAAAGGTCGCGAGCAGCAGCGCGAACAGGATCACGGTCGCTAGGCCGACTCCGAACTCCATGCCTTACATCTTTAGTCACCACTCGCGGCGATACCTGTGAGTTGCCTGTGAGCTGGCAGACGGTCGCGCGGAGGCTCGAACAGAGCAGAGCATGCCGAGCGATCCCGAACGGAACACTTGGCAGTCCACTCGGCTCGGATGACGTCGGCCACAGCGCCGTCCGGAGTGCGCCGGACAAGCACATCGCGGCCACCCTCATTTGGGCGACCCTCGACCCAGTAGAGCGTGTCCCGCTCGCGGTCAGGTGGTGGATGGTGATGCCGCCGCGTGTCAACCCGCGAGCCGGAGCCACCCGCGCTCGTCATGAACGAGTTCGGTTGTTACCACTTCCGCGTGCTTGAGTCCGGCGTTCCGTGAAGCAGTCGCGGCCACCTGCCCTCACCACGAGCGAGCTGCGCGAGTTCGTCAGACCGGCGTCCGAACCGGGCTGTTCCGCGTGGCGAAGTACCAGCGGCCACCCTCGGGATCGCGCGCTGAGTACTCGCGCTGGCCGTACGGTTGATCAGTGGGCTCGCGCTCGATCACCGCGCCGGCCCGGCGAGCGTGCTCGTGGTGCGCGTCCACGTCGTCCACGATCACGACGACGCCACCGCTGACCGCTGGAAGCGATCTCGGGGAGGCGAGACCGTGCTCCGCGGTCGCGCGGTGGAGCCAGATCACCGTCCCGTTCATCGCGACCTCACCATGGATGACCTGGCCGCCGCGATCTCGCTCGAGCACGCCCGCCTCGAAGCCGAATGCGCGGACGAGGAAGCGTTGGGCGGCCGCGATGTCCTCGTAGATCAGCATCGGAACGACGTTCTGGGTCGTGGCCAAGGTCCGACCTCCGTCTGGCTACCTGCGATCGCGATCTGGGCGATCCCGATGAGCAGCGCCCCGCCGGTCATCGCCGGGATGCTATCGGCAGCCGCGGAGCCCAGCGTCCCGTGGTTGCGAGTCCATTACGGGCGCGGCACTCTTGACGCTCGCAATCGGTTTAGGAGGTCTGAGGCATGAGCGACATCGTGTACGTGGTGACCGCGTGGGACGAGCGCACCGGAGACGACACGATCTTGGTCTTCGCGGACAAAGCCACGGCGGAGCAGGCATGGTCGAAGCTCGATGGCGAGACCGTGTACGGCGGCGTCTCTCGGCGGACGGTGAAGAAGTAGCCGCGGCTCGCGGCGGTGACTCATCAGCTGGCCAGGCGCAGTCACCCGCGCTACTTGAATGGCTCGGAGAGTCTGGATCCGCTCGCGAGTCGGAGCCACCCGCGCGTCCTGGACAAGCCGAGTTGTTACCACTTCCGCGTGCTTGACCCCCGCGTGTTCGCGATCCTCGCCAGGTTATTGGGAGAGCGTTGCTCGTGCGTGCTCCGCGACCTCTGTCCGCGCGTCGGCGTGAAGGACGCGCGGTAGGTATGCCCGATCGGCTCAGAGAGTCCGCGCGCCTGTGGGAGCACAACGCGCGCGCCGATCCCCTCTGGGCCGTGCTCGCCGCATCGGACAAGAACGGGCGCCGCTGGGATCCGCTTGAGTTCTTCAAGACCGGCGAGCGCGATGTCGCCGACATCCTCGCGTACCTCGAGCAGCGCGGCGCGCGCCCGCGCGCTGGACGGGCGCTCGACTTCGGCTGTGGGGTCGGTCGGCTCACCCAGGCCTTGGCCAAGCACATCGCGCGCGTCGATGGGGTCGACGTGTCCGCGACGATGATCGAGCTCGCACGCGGCTACGACCGCACCGGCCGCTGTCAGTTCACGGTCAACACCGCTCCCGATCTGCGGATCTTCGATGACGGATCGTTCGACCTGGTGCTGTCGATCCTCGTGCTGCAGCACATCCCGCCACCGTTCGATCTCGCCTACCTGCGCGAGCTCGGTCGCGTCGTCGCGCCCGGTGGCACGCTCTTCTTCCAGGCCCCGCATCAGCGGCGTGTCGCGCCGAAAGCCCGGCGCGCTGCTCGCTTGCGCCGCCTCGCGCGCCGACTGCTGCGTCGCGAAGGGGTCCAGCTTGCGATGTATGCGCTGCCGCAGGAGGCAGCGCGCGACGCGCTCGCTGCTGCTGGCCTCGAGCTCATCGAGGCGCGCCCCGATGTGTGGGCCGGGGACGATTGGGAGAGCTTCAGCTACCTCGCGCGGAGACCGCTCTGACGGCACGCAAGGAAGCGGCCCTCAGATTCGATGACCGGCATTCGCAGCTCTCGCGATCCTCGCTCCTTCTAAGCCGTCAGCCGGAGCCATCCACGCCCGTCCTGAACGAGCCGAGCTGTTNNCACTTCCGCGTGCTTGACCCCCGTCTTCCGCTCCCCGCGTGGGTGCGTGAGATCTCCTGTCTGTAGCCGTGCGAACGAGTCGCTGGGCGAGTTCAGATACGAGACGTCGCCGACCCCCTGGAGATCGAAGTTTTGCGAAGCGTGATTCGACGAGTGGGGCGGACTCGACGGCCGGTTCCTGGTGCGCGGCCCGCATCATGCGGCGGGTGTAGCGGGAGGTGTCCGATCATGAAGGCTCTTCAGAACCCCGAGGCGTGTGGTCGTGGCCAGGGCCGACGCTGCTGCGGGTACCTCATTTACGGTTTCTTTTGCGGGCGGACCATCACACCGGCCATCTACGAGATGCTTCGGGCGCAGCTCCTACGCAGCGAGATGAACGCGAACTACGACCCCGGCGACACGCCGTACCCCGAGTGTCAGCGGTTGCGGAAGCCACTTGCGATAGTGGGGTCGCCAGGCTGAGCAGGAGCGTTAAGCGCCCGGAGCGGTGCCGCACGGCCTCAAGGGTCGTTCGATGCTTAGGTCAGGGGAGAAGCGCCGCCTGCGCGGCCAGGATGTTGGCTGGCCGCGATTCGCGTGGAATCGTGCAGCCACCTGCGACAATCCAGCCCCGGCCGCCGGTCGCCGCGAGGCCGGAAGCTGCGTCCGTTCGCGCTTCGCTGGGGCCCGAATTGAGCAGCGCGCGGTTGCTGATGCCGCCCACAGCGGCGCGCTCGGGCACGGCGGCACGGAACGCGCCGAGTGAGGGGTTGCCATCAAGGTGCGGGTCCCACGACACGGCCGCCACTCCCGGGTACGCGACAGCGAGATCGAGCACACGGCTGCACCATGGGCGAGCGGTGGCCAATACGGTCCAGGTCGGCGATCGTGTGCGCGTTTGTGTCGTCGGCACCTATCCGGAACGTCGCCGACTCTTCCGCCCATAGCTCCTCGCGAACGTACAATCGACACACGATGCCAACTTCGTCCGCATAC
>DHJC01000085.1:0-984 GCA_002404155.1 Chloroflexi bacterium UBA4730
TACGAGGTGCACCACGGCGTGCGGATCCTCGACGGCGCCCTCGTCGCGGCGGCGGTCCTGTCCTCGCGGTACATCAACGACCGGTTCCTGCCGGACAAGGCCATCGACCTGGTGGACGAGGCCGGGTCGAAGCTCCGGATGGAGATCGACTCCATGCCCGTCGAGCTCGATGAGGTCGAGCGGCGTATCCGCCAGCTGGAGATCGAGCGCGAGGCGCTCCGCAAGGAGACCGATGCGGCGAGCAAGGACCGCTTGGTGAAGCTCGAGAAGGAGCTCGCCGACCTCAAGGAGTCGAGCAAGGGCCTCCGTGCGGACTGGGAGAAGCAGAAGGCCGCGATCGCGGAGATCCGCGAGAAGAAATCGCGGCTCGAGCAGGTTCGCACCGACGTCGAGAAGGCCGAGCGCGCCGCGGACTTCGCGAAGGCCGCCGAGCTCAAGTACGGCACCCTCGTGAACCTCGAAAGAGAGGTCGCGCAGGCCGAGGCGAAGCTCGCCGAACTGCAGCAGCGGCACAAGATGCTCACTGAGGAAGTAACGCCCGAGGACATCGCCGAGGTCGTGGGCAAGTGGACCGGCATCCCGGTCTCCAAGCTCGTGGAGGGCGAGGTCGGCAAGCTCCTGAAGATGGAGGAGCGGCTGCACGAGCGGATCGTCGGTCAGGACGAGGCGGTGACCGCGGTCGCGAATGCGGTGCGCCGCGCGCGTGCGGGCATGCAGGACCCGAACCGGCCGCTGGGCTCGTTCCTGTTCCTCGGCCCGACCGGTGTTGGCAAGACGCTGCTCGCGAAGGCGCTCGCCGAGTTCCTGTTCGACGATGAGAAGGCGATGGTCCGTCTCGACATGAGCGAGTACATGGAGAAGCACACCGTCTCGCGACTGGTGGGTGCGCCTCCGGGGTATGTCGGCTACGACGAGGGCGGGCAGCTCACCGAAGCGGTGCGCCGCCGGCCGTACACCGTGCTCCTGCTCGACGAGATCGAGAAG
>DHJC01000085.1:1051-28776 GCA_002404155.1 Chloroflexi bacterium UBA4730
CGAGATCGAGAAGGCCCACCCCGATGTGTTCAACGTCCTGCTGCAGATCCTCGACGACGGTCGGTTGACCGACGGACATGGGCGGACCGTGGATTTCAAGAACGTCGTGATCATCATGACCAGCAACGTCGGCTCGACGTTCATCAGCGAGCTCGCCGGCAAGAACGAGGAGCTCATGCGGAAGCACGTCATGGACGCGCTCCGTGGACAGTTCCGGCCCGAGTTCCTGAACCGGATCGACGAGATCGTCGTCTTCCATGGGCTGCTCGAGCAGCAGCTCGAGGCGATCGTCGAGCTCGAGACGAAGGCGCTTGCGAACCGGCTGGCCGAGCGGAAGATCACCCTCGAGCTCACGCCCGCGGCGAAGGCCCTCATCGCGAAAGAGGGCTACGACCCGGTGTACGGCGCGCGGCCGATTCGCCGCACGATCCAGAAGCTGATCCTCGACCCGCTCGCGCAGAAGGTGCTCTCCGCCGAATACAAGGAGGGCGACACCGTGTTCGTCGATGCGGAGAACGGCTCTATCCAGTTCTGGACCCAGGAGTTCGCGGACCGGTTGGCGAAGCAGCACGAACGTGAGCGCCGTCCGGTCGGCTCGCTGAATTAGCGCACCGACCGTCACGGCGTCCCGTTGAATCCAGGGATGCGGAAAGCACTCGCCGTCGGGCTGACTTGGTTGACGCTTGCGTCGGGTGCGGCGTGCGGGACGTCGCAATCGGCGGTTGGCCCCGCCACTCCGCCTCCGGCGACATCCGCGCCCGCCGCCTCAAGGGTCGTCCTGGCCTCACCGACGGCGAGCGCCACGCCATCGCCGACCCGGTCGCCGCAGTCGGTCGATGCGCTCATTCAGCAGATCGACATGAACAAGCTCAACGACCATTTGCTCGCGCTCACGAGCGTCGTGTCGCGCGACGTCCATCATCCCGGACACGCGAAGGCCCTTGCGTACCTGAAGGAGCAGCTGGGCGCGATGGGCGTCCAGGTGGACTCGTATCGCAACGTCTACCAGGGCATCCCGCTCGAGAGCCTGCTCGTGACGATCGATCCGTTGAACGCGCCGCCGACGGCCGGCTGGATCATGATCTGCGCCCACTACGACTCGATCTCGAATCGCTCACCCAACTGGAACCCGGGCATCACCGCCGCACCCGGCGCGGACGACAACGGCACCGGCACCGCCGCGCTCCTCGAGTACGCGCGCATCCTGTCGGCCAATCGCGCGAGCCTGACGCACCGGGTCGTGCTCGCCTTCTTCGACGGCGAGGAGCTCTTCTTCAAGGGGAGCGGTGCGTACGTGACGACGCTGCCGAAGCCGTACCCCTATAGCGCGGTCATCAACATCGACATGGTCGGGTTCAACCCGATCACGGACCGGCTCGATCTCATCTGGTACACGGACGGCTCAGCCGGGCTGCGCGACAAGCTGATCGCGGCGAACGACCGGTACGCGATCGGCATCTCGCCCCTCAACGCGCAGTTCGCGGGCGACGGGACCACGATCCTCGATGCCGCGCCGTTCGGGCTCGCGGGCATGGCCGCGGTCGCGCTCGTGCAGCGCTACGGCGAGAACGATGCGACCTTCCCGGGCAACTACACCTTCCACACGGTGAACGACACACCGGCGAACGTCTCGAACCGCCGCCTCTGGCTGAAGGCCGCGAAGCTCGCACTCGCGGCGGCCCTCGACCTCGCGACGGCGAACTAGAGCTCGCCCTCGCTCCAGCGATCCGTCGACGCGACGACCGTGACCGGGCCATCGGCGTCGATCTGCACCCGCATCGCGGCGCCGAACACCCCGGTCGAAACGGTCAGGCCGTTCGCGCGCAGCACACCGCAGAACGCGTCGTAGAAGCGGCGACCCGCGTCCGGTGGTGCAGCCGCGGTGAAGTCGGGGCGGCGCCCGCGCCGCACGTCGCCGTAAAGCGTGAACTGGGGGACCACCAGCACGCTGCCGTTCGCCTCGGCGACGGTGTTCTGCAGCTTGCCGCTACCGTCGTCGAAGATCCGAAGGGACGCGATCTTCGCGGCGAGCCGCTCGCCGTCGATCGCCGTGTCATTCGCGCCGACGCCGAGGAGCACGACCAGCCCGCGGCCGATGGATCCGGTGCGCTCGCCGTCGACCTCGACCGACGCGGCGCGCACGCGTTGGATCACGCTGCGCGTCTAGATCACTGCGCTTTTCTCTCGCTCACTCGAGCATCCACGGGTTGTCTCCGCGGACGACGGCCTCGACCTCGCTGGGACCCAGGTGGCCCGCCGACCAGACCGTTCGGCTCAGGCCAAGTGGAAGACGCGTGACGTACGTGACCTTCCCGAAGCGATAGCCGTGCTGGAAGAGGAACTGCTTACCGTCGATCTCGATGAGCTGACGGCGATCCGTCGAGGTCGTGGGCACGCGATGAGCCTATCGGACGGCACTGGAGTCAGTCCGGCGGAAGCCCTGGATCTCCGGGATCGAGGGTGTTCACGCTGCCGCTCGGGCCAACGACGGCCGCGGTCGCGTGCTTGTCGGGATGGCTGTTCGCATCGGCCGGCGAGGTGCTGCCGCCGATGAGCGCGAGGGCCGCGAGGATCGCGAGCAGCGCCGACCTAACGACCCTGATCTCCATCATTCTCCCCATTGTCCGCAAGCACCGAGGTTCGGTATCGTGGGTTGCGATTATGAAGGCTGAACCAAGGGGGTCAATACGTGGCCCCGCGGCGTCGGTGTCGAATTCGGGTCAGACGTTGGGCGATCGCGTGCGCTCGGCCCGCCGCGATTCGGGCCTCAGCCAGGCACAGCTCGCCGGCGACGAGCTCACCAAGGGATTCATCAGCCAGATCGAGTCCGGCCTGGTACGACCGTCCATCCGTTCGCTTCAGCACATCGCCCAGAAGCTCGGCCGGCCACTGGACTACTTCATCGCCGACGAGCCGCTCGCGGCCACGAAACGCGTCACGTTCCACCGGCTCGCCGCGGAAGCAGCGGCCGAGCGGCAGGATTGGCCCGCGACCGAAGAGCACTCCGTCGCGGGACTCGCGGTCGCGACCGATGCGGCCGAGCGCGCGACCTTCTTCCGGCTGCTCGCGAACGCGGCGCTCAACCAGGGCCGTCGCGAAGAGGCATTCGATCGCGTCACCGAAGGGCTCGCGCTCCTTGATGTCACGAAGCAGCCGCTCGACGTCGCGCGGCTCGTGTACGTGCGCGGCCTCGCGTACGGCGACGCGGGACAGCTCGTCGCGTCAACCGAAGCGTTCGAGACGGTGCGCGACATCATCGAGCGCTACGAGATCCTCGAGCCGCGCCTGCGGGCGCGTGTATCCGTCGCGCTCGGCACCACCTACCGCCGTCTCGGCCGCACCACGAAGGCGATCGCGTCGTACGAGTCGGCGCTGGCGACCGCGTCGCGCGCGAACGAGCTGAAGCTCGCCGCGCAGGGGCTGATGGGCATCGCCGTGTCCCACTACGACGCCGGCGATCTCGACGCCGCCATCGCGAGCTATGAGCGTGCGCTCGCGCTCTTCGAGCGCGTCGCTGATACGAGCTTCGAGCTTCATGTCCGCCAATCGCTCGCGTCCATCCACTTCCAGCAGGGTCACGTCGCACAAGCCCGCGACCTCGCCGATCGCACGATCGTTCGTGCGGCGGAGGTGGGGGACGAGCACTGGGGCGCCGTGGCGCAGGTCGTGCGCGCTCGCGTGCTGCTCAGCGAAGGCGACGCAGACGAAGCGAAGCGTGTCGCGCGGCAGGCCGAGCGCGTCCTCGCCTCGGTCGGCGACCAGATCCAGCGCGCCCACGCCCTGCGCGTCGTCGCGGTCGCAAGCGAGGCGGGCCGTGAGACCGCCGAGGCGGACCGGGCGTTCAAGCAGTCCATCGAGCTGCTCTCGTCGATCGACGACCGCGCCGACCTGGCCCAGGCCGCGTCCGAGTACGCGAAGGTCCTGCGTGCCCGTGGCTCGATCGACGAGGCCTTCGCGATGCTGGAGCTCGCCCACACCCGGCGCTAGCTAGGCCCCGCTGCTTGTTGCATTGGTAACCCGCACGCGGAATGGGCCACAACTCTGTGGGGTCGAATGCGTGCTCGAGTTCCTGACAAGGCTCTAGACGAACCGAAGCGAGTCAGTTGACGCGCTCACCTCGGTGGGGCCGGTAGACAGGGTCCGCTCGAATGGATTGGATCTCCGGGCAGAATGCCCGGATGGAAGAGCCACTGGTCGGCGGAAACCTGAGCGCGAGCGTCAAGATCGGCAACACCGTCCACCGGCGCGCCGGTCCCTGGACGCCGGCCGTTCACGCGCTCCTAGCGCACCTCCACCGCGTCGGTTTCGACGTGGTGCCGAAGCCCCTCGGGATGGACGAGCAGGGTCGGGCCGTCCTGTCGTTCATGCCTGGTGAGGTGCACGGGGGCTGGCCAGATCCTCTGCCGTCGTGGATGTTCGAGGATCAGGAGACCCTGATCGCGGCAGCCTCCCTCCTGCGGAGATACCACGACGCGCTCGCTGGCTTCGTGCCGCCGCCAGATGCCCACTGGCGGTTCGTCGCCCCCGGGACGCCCGAGGTCATTTGTCACAACGACTGGTCGCCGTCGAACGCGCTCTTCCGTGATCGCGTTCCCGTGGGCATGCTGGACTGGGACTCCGCGGGGCCAGGGAGCCGTGCCCGCGATGTCGCGACTTCGGCCTTCCGGTGGGTGCCGCTCAATCCACGGGTCGCGCCGCCAACCGTATCGGCCAAGGCGCCGCGCTTCGCGCTGTTCTGCGAGACCTACGGGAGCGGCCTCACGCGGCACGACGTTTTGGACGCGCTGCTCGACCAGCTGCCGCGACAGGCGGATTTCATCCAATCCGAGGCAGCAGCGGGCGACCCCGGCTACGAAAAGCTCGTCGGATGGAACGTCCCGGCGGTTCTCCGCGACGACGCGGCTCGTCTTGATCAACAGCGCCAGGCACTCTGCGGACCGCGATAACGCGCCGAGCTGGTTCTTGCGGCACGCTAGGTAGCCAACGCAACAAGCAGCAGGTCCTAGCTAGCATCGCCGGGTGCCTCGCGAGTACGCCTCCGAAGAGAACGCGCGCGTCGCCGACCTGCTCGACGAGATCGGTGACCTCCTGGAACTGAAGGGCGAGAACGTGTTCCGCGCGGTCACGTATCGCGCGGCGGCGCGCGAGATCCGCGACCTGCGCGAGCCGATTCGAACGATCTACGAGGCCGGTCACCTCGCGACGATCCCGAAGGTCGGTACCTCCGTGGGCGAGGCGATCGCGCAGTACCTCCAGGGTGGGAAGGCGAGGCGCCACGAGGAGCTGAAGGCCGCAGTCCCCGAAGGCCTGCTCACCCTGCTGCGGGTCAAAGGGGTCGGGCCCGCCACCGCGCGATCGATCCATCAGCACCTCCGGATCACGACCATCGACGAGCTCGAGCAGGCGGCGAAGAGCGGACGGCTGCGCGAGCTGCCGAAGATCCAGGCCAAGACCGAGGAGAACATCCTCAAGTCGATCGCGTCGCTTCGGCAGCGTACCGGCCGGTCGCTCATCGACTACGCGCGCACGGCCGCGGACCGGATGGTCGCGCATCTTCGCGAGGCGGCCGACGTTCGCGAGCTCTCCGTGTGTGGCAGCGTGCGGCGCTGGAAGGAGACGATCGGAGATGTCGATCTCCTGGTCGCGAGCGACACCGCGGCGCCGATCATGGCCGCGTTCACGGGCGCGGCGAACGTGGACCGGATCCTGGCCCAGGGCGACACGAAGTCGTCGGTCATCGTCGAGCGAGGGTTGCAGATCGACCTCCGCGTCGTGCCCGCGGCGTCATGGGGCGCTGCGCTCCTCTATTTCACCGGCTCCAAGGAGCACAACGTCCGCTTGCGCGGGTACGCCCTGCGGAAGAAGCTCCTGCTCAACGAATACGGCCTCTATCGCGTCGGCGAGGAGAAAGGCGGCGTGCCCGTCGCGTCGCGCACCGAGGAGGACATCTACCAGGCACTCGGGATGGACTGGATCCCGCCCGAGCTCCGCGAAGATCACGGCGAGATCGATGCCGCCCTCGCGCACGCGCTGCCCGCACTCGTGACGGTCGATGACCTGAAGGGCGACCTGCACGTGCACTCCGATTGGACCGACGGCCGCGACACGCTCGCCGCGATGGTCCGGCGCGCCCGCGACAAGGGCTACGCGTACGTCGCGATGACCGACCACTCCGTGGGCCTCGGGATGACGAACGGGCTCAACCTGGAACGGATCGCGAAACGGTCGAAGGAGATCGCGAAGCTGAATCAAGAGCTCGCGCCGTTCCGGGTGCTCGTCGGGACCGAGGTCGAGATCCGCGCCGACGGCCGGCTCGACTACCCAGACGACGTCCTCGCGGGCTTCGAGATCGTCACCGCGTCGATCCACTCGGCGTTCAACCAGCCGCGCGAGCAGATCACCCAGCGGCTCGTCGGCGCGATTCGGCATCCCCTCGTCACCGCGATCTCGCATCCCACCGGGCGGCTCCTCGAGCGCCGCGACCCGTACGACGTGGACCTCGATGCGGTCATCGACGCCGCGGTCGCGACGGGCACGCGGCTCGAGGTGAACGGTGGACCGGAGCGGCTGGACCTGCCGGACTGGGCGGTGCGCAAAGCAGTCGAGAAGGGCGCGACGCTCGTCATCGATTCGGACGCGCACGCCGTCGAGGAGCTCGAATGGACGGTGTACGGCACGGCGACCGCGCGCCGCGGGTGGGCGACCGCCGACCGAGTCGGCAACACGCGGGGGCTCGACGCGGTGCTCGCGCGCAAGGTGCGATGAGCCGGGCCCGCTTCGTCGTCCGCGGGCTCGTACAAGGAGTGAACTTCCGCGCGGCAGCGGCGCACGAGGCGCGGCGCCTCGGGATCAGTGGGCGGATCTGGAATCGCGACGACGGCACCGTGGAAGCCGATGCCGGAGGCGATGACGCGGCGCTCGCGGCGTTCGAAGCGTGGCTGCGACGCGGTCCGCGTTACGCCCGCGTGACGTCGGTGGAGCGCGAGGCTTTGGTCGGCCAGCCGGGCGAGCGAGACTTCTCGATCGGCTAGCGCCGGCGGCGCTTCTTCGGCTTGGGCAGGTACTTGGCGCGCCGGCGTTCGCGTAGCCACGCCGCCTCCAGCGGTGGGAGCCACACGCTGTACAGGTACACGAGGATCGCGAGGTCGACCCCGAACATGAGCGCCGTCAGAAGGAACGGGGCCTTCGCGATGAGGAAGACGCACACCATGATGAGCGTGATCACGTTGACCCAGAACGCCCAGGGACGGGCAGTGTGCTCGGCGGGCGCGACCCCACGCACCGGCAGGTAATACCAGACGATGTTCGCGACGAGCGCGATCCCCAGCGCGATCACCGCCGGCCAGTAGAAGCGGGATTCGCTGTTGAAAGGCTCGATGAACCGATGGGCGAAATGCCCGAGGTCGATCGGCACGGGCTACTTATACTAGCCGCGCAAACCCCGGCGGTACGAGTGATGGAGACGCATGCGCGCACTTCTTTCCGTTGACGACAAGACCGGACTGATCGCGCTCGCCCAGGGGCTGCAAGAGCTCGGGTGGGACCTCGTCGCGACCGACGGGACGCGCGCCGCGCTCGCCGCTGAGGGCATCACGGCTCGATCCGTCGAGGACCTCACCGGCTCGCCCGCCCTGCTCGACGGTCGCGTGAAGACGCTCCATCCGAAGATCCATGGCGCGATCCTCGCCCGGCGCGCGAACGACAGGCACATGGGCGAGCTGAAGGCCCAGGGCATCGAACCCATCGACCTCGTTGCCTCGAACCTGTACCCGTTTCGCGAGGCCGCCGCGTCCGGCGCGTCCGGCGACGCGCTCCTTGAGAAGATCGACATCGGCGGCGTCGCCCTGCTGCGCGCCGCGGCGAAGAACCACTCCGATGTGATCGTCCTGTCGCGCCCCGCGCGCTACGGACCGGTCCTCGAGGAGCTCCGCGAGCGCGGCTCGATCTCCGTCGAGACGCGCCGGCAGCTCGCCGCCGAGGCCTTCTCCCACACCGCCGCGTACGACGCCGCGATCGCAGCCCAGGTCGCGACCGACGCGGGCGTGCAGTTCCCCGACGAGATGACGCTGTCGCTCCGGAAGGTTCGAGACCTGCGGTACGGCGAGAACCCGCACCAGCAGGCCGCGTTCTACGCGGTGCGCGGCGAGTCCGGCGCGATGACGACGATGGAGCAGCTGCACGGCAAGGCGACGAGCTTCAACAACATGCTCGACATCAATGCCGCGTGGCGTATCGCGTCCGACTTCACGCAGCCGACCGCGGCCATCGTGAAGCACCAGAACCCCTGCGGGATCGCGTCCGACGTCGGGATCGTGAAGGCGTATCGGAGCGCGTTCCTCTGCGACTCCGTTTCCGCGTTCGGCGGGATCGTCTCAGTGAACCGGCCGGTGTCGCGCGAGCTGGCCGACGCGCTGAAGGACACGTTCTATGAGGCGATCATCGCGCCCGGCTACACCGAGGACGCGCTGCCGATCCTCAGGGAGCGCAAGAACCTCGAGATCCTGGC
This sequence comes from Chloroflexi bacterium UBA4730, assembly GCA_002404155.1. Taxonomy (GTDB): domain Bacteria; phylum Chloroflexota; class Limnocylindria; order P2-11E; family P2-11E; genus UBA4735. The sequence goes on from DHJC01000085.1 coordinate 9,558, forward strand.
GGTAAAGGGGTGGGCGCCGGCGCTCCGCGGCCGTCGGGGCGATGCGCTGCTCGACTACAAGCGCGTGTCCGGCGGCATGCTCGTGCAGACGCCCGACGAATCCGTCGCCGACGAGTCGAACTTCAAGGTTGTGACCGACCGCCATCCGACCCTCGAGGAGCTCACCGACCTCATCTTCTCGTGGCGCTGCGTGCGGCACGTCACCTCGAACGGGATCGTGCTCGCGAAGAATCTCATGAGCGTCGGTATTGGACCGGGACAGCTATCGCGCGTGGTCGCAGTGGAAGTCGCCGTGCGCAAGGCCGGCGAGAACGCGCGGCTTGCGGTCATGTCCTCAGATGCGTACTTCCCGTTCCCGGACGGCATCGAGGTCGCGGCCCGGGCCGGCGTGACCGCCATCATCCAGCCGGGCGGGTCGATGCGCGATCAGATGATGATCGACACGGCCAACCGCCACCGCATGGCGATGCTGTTCACCGGACGGCGCCACTTCAAGCACTAGCGCGAGGGCTAAGCGAGCTCGAGGTACCGGAAGGCCTCGGCCTTCTCGAGTCCCCAGGCCGTGCCGGTCGCTCCAGCGAACGCGTGCATCCGCTCCGCGAGGCGCTTGAAGTCGCCGATCTGGCTCTCGTGCGCCTGCAGGGCGTGAATCTTCGTCTTCATCGTCGAGGAGATGTCGAACCATACGTTCGGGTCGGCGGTCCCGAAGAGCAGCGCGCGCGACACGCGATGGTGCACGAGTCCGTTCGTGAGCTGCTCCGGGAAGAACAGATGATCGCGGGCCGCGATGACGCCGTCGAGCGCGGACCAGCCCGCGACCCGGTGGTCGGGATGGATCTGGTACTGACGCCACGGGTCCTGGCAGAACACGAGATCGGGCTTGTGGACGCGGATCACCTTGCAGACCTCGGCGCGCATGTCCATCCCGACCTCGAGCTCGCCGTCGTCGTGACGGAGGAACACGAATTCCGACGCGCCCGCCCGGCGCCCCGCCTCCTGCTGCTCCTTCTCGCGGATGGCGGCGATCCGCTCCGCGGTCATCTTCGCGTCGTGGGTGCCCTTGTTCCCGCTCGTGAGCAGGCAGTACGTGACGTGCACGCCCTGCGCGGTCCAAAGCGCGATCGTGCCGGAGCAGCCGAAGTCCACGTCGTCGGGGTGCGCGAAGATCGCCATCGCGCGGCGGGGGAGCTCGAACGCGTCGGCCATCAGACCTCCACGGGCTGCATGAGATCCGCGTACAGCGCGGCCACGGCCTCGCCGACACGATGCCACGAGTACGCCTTGGCCCGCTCGCGCGCACCGGCGGCGAGCCGGAGCCGGAGCGCGTGGTCGAGCAGCACCCGGGCCATCGCCTCGGCGAGCGCGGCGTCGTCGCCAGCCGGCACGAGAAGTCCCGAAACGTCATTCTCGATGACCGTCTGCAATCCGCCGACGCGCGTGCCGACCACCGGCGTCCCGCAGGCCATCGACTCAAGGGCCACCAGACCGAACGATTCGGTGAGAGAGGGGACCGCGCAGAGATCCGCGGCGTTGTAGAAGACCGCCAGGCGCGGCTGGTCCTGCGAGCCGACGAAGTCGACCGCGTCCTCGAGGCGATGCTCGTGCACGAGACGCCGCAGCTCGACGATCTTGTCCGTCTCGGCCTCCCCGTCCTCCGCGTCGAGCGCGCCGCCGACCACGAGGAGGCAGATCTCGTCGCGGAGCTCGGGATAGGCGCGGAAGATGATGCCGATCGCGCGCAAGAGGACGTCGATGCCTTTGATCTGCTCGATCCGACCGACGAAGAGCACGAGGCGCTCGCATTCGTCACGGCCGAGCGCGCGCCGCGCGTCGGCCTGGCGCACCGGATGGAAGATCTCCGGGTCCACGCCGCACGGGATGATCCGTAGCTTGGCGGGCTCGGCCGCGTACAGCTCTTCGAGCTCGCCCGCCTCGATCTCGCTGGCCGCGATGACCGCGGCGGACTCCTGCACGGCTCGCCGCTCGATCGCGACACGCACGTCGCTCTCGCCGTCGACGTCCTCGTCCATGACCTCGCGCTTCACGAGGCCGAGGGTGTGGAACATCTGGATCCGAGGCACGCCCCACGTCGGCGCGAGCGCCCGCGCGACCTCGGCCGACAGCCAGTAGTGCGCGTGGATGACGTCGTACCGGAGGTCGTGCTCCTTCACGTAGGCGTCGACGCCCGCGGTGAATTCGTCGAGACGGTCGTAGACGTCCATCTTCGGCAGGTAGCTCACCGGCCCGGACTCGATATGGATGACCCGCGCGCCCGGGGCGATCTCCTGGATCTTCGGGTGGTCGTGTTCGCGCTGGCGGGTGAAGACATCGACTTCGATGCCGCGACGGGCGAGATCGCGCGCCAGCTCGCGGATGTACAGGTTCATGCCGCCGGAGTCACGGCCGCCGAGCTTCGCCATCGGGCAGGCGTGCACCGACAGCATCGCGACACGCATCAGCTGCGCTCCGCGTCGAGGCGCGCGAGCCAATGGTCGTGTGCACCCAGGTCGTACTTGTACGGCTCGTCGCCGCGGAGGAGGTCGTACCTCGTGTAGCCGCTCGCGATGGCTTCGCGGATCGCCCACGCGTGGCTCACGATGCCGACCGACAGCGATGCGAGGCCGGGATCGTATGCCGCGTTGTACAAGGCGATGACCCGCCCGAGTGCGAAGCCGAAGAGCACTGCCGCGTCCGCGCCGTCGAACGAGAGCACCCCGAGGCGCAGGCGATCGAGCGTCGGACGCGCTTCCGGGACGAACTCGAGCCGCACCCGCGGGGGTCGCTGCGACGCGACCCATCGCGCGACAGCCATCGCGACCCCAGCCTCGTCGCCGGGACCGGCGACGACACCCTGCTCGTCCGTGAGGTGACCGCCGGCGAAGGTCATCGTGCCGTCGGCCTCGCGCGCGAACGCGGCGATGCCGCGGTCGCCGACCGACAGCGTGATCGGCTGAGAGGGCTCATGGGCGCGGGCGACCGCGATCCATTCAGGGGTGAGGAAGATGCTCGGGGGCTGCCGTTTCGCCGCGAGCGCGGACCAGGCCGGCGCGAGCTCGGCCGGTTCGCGCTGGATACAGGCGGCGTCGGTCTCCCGGGAAACGAGGGTCACGAAGCGAGTCTATTTCTGTTCGCGGCCACGCTCCGTCAACCCGTCTAGGCTCCGCGGCATTCCGTACCGGGTCGTCATCGCCCCGCAATCGTTCAAGGGAAGCGCCGATGCGGTCGCTGTCGCGGCCGCGATCGCGCGCGGATTCCGGCGCGTGCTGCCCGATGCGCGACTCGACGAGGTTCCGCTCGCCGACGGTGGCGAGGGCACGGTCCACGCGTTGGTGCACGCGACCAAGGGCAAGATCCGGACATCCCGCGTGCACGATCCGCTCCTCCGCGAGATCGACGCGGAATGGGGGATCCTCGGCGACGGCACGACCGCCGTCGTCGAGATGGCCGCCGCGAGCGGACTCCCGCTCCTGAGCGAGGCTGAACGCGACCCGCGCATCACATCGACCCGCGGGACCGGCGAGCTCATCCTTGCCGCGGCCGCGAGCGGCGCGCATCGGATCGTTATCGGGATCGGCGGCAGCGGCACGAACGACGGTGGCGCGGGGATGGCCCGCGCGCTCGGCTACCGGTTCTTGGATCGCGACGGCCGAGAGCTACCCGAGGGCGGCGCTGCGCTCGCGCGGCTCCATCACCTGGAAGGGCAGACCGATCCGCGGCTCATCCGCCCGGCGATCGAGGTCGCGTGCGACGTCCGCAACCCGCTGCTCGGGCCCGAGGGCGCATCGGCGATCTACGGGCCGCAGAAGGGCGCGACGCCCGCGATGATCGCCGAGCTTGACGCCGCGCTCGCCCGCTACGCCGACGTCATCGAAGACTTCGTCGGCCGCAACGTGCGCGATGTGCCAGGCGCCGGCGCGGCCGGCGGATTGGGCGCGGGCCTGCTCGCGTTCCTCGATGCGCGCCTGCGGTCCGGGGCGGAGCTCGTGCTCGATGCGACTCGATTCGCGTCGCGCGTGGCCGGTGCGGACCTCGTCGTCACTGGCGAAGGTCGTGCCGATGCGCAGAGCGCGTATGGGAAGCTCACCCAGGCGGTGACGCACGCGGCGCGCGTCGCCGGTGTGCGCGTCGCGATGGTGGTCGGTGGGACCGCGGCCGGCTACGAGGCGCTCCTGTCGCAGGGCGTCGAGGCGATCGAGGTGAGCACGCCCGAGGGGATGCGGCTCACCGAGGCGATGCGGAACCCCGAGTCGCTCATCGAGGATGCGGCCGCGCGACTGGCGCAACACCTTCAGTCCCATTGACACGACTGGCTGAAATTCGTATCTGATGGGAAGTGGATGCCCGCGAAAGGAAGCGCGCGTATGACCGCGATGCGGCGCGCCGCTACCGTGCGCGACTCCGCAACGACGCCGCGGAGTACTCCGACTATCTCGCTCGCGCGAGGGTCGAGTATGGGAAGAACGCGAGGCGGCGTCGGGAGGCCCTGAGGAGCGATCCAATCAAGTACGCGGAGCACTTGGAGCGGGAGCGGGTTCGTGGGCGCCAGAACTATCCGAAACTTCGAGCGAACTGGACGGAACGACAGGCGGCTGCGGCGCGCGAAGCGACGCTGGAGGGAGCGACTCAAGAAAGACCCCGCAAAGTACCGGGCGTGCGTTCAGCGGCGCCGCGACGCTGACCGCAAGCGATACGCCGCGAATCGGGACGCCCTTCTCTTCAGGCAGCGCAAGTACACCAGTGAGCACAGGCAGGAAATCTACGCGAAGAACCGCGATTGCTCGAAGAAGAATTGGACGAAGATTATTGCCAGACGTAAGGCGACCTTCCTGGATGATCCGGAAGGTAACTGCGCGCGCCAACGCGAACGCGCGCGGACTCTATATGAGAGGGATCCTCAAGCGCGGCCGAGCTACAAGAAGAAATGGCGCGCCGCGAACCCTGAGGGCGCCCGCGCGTACGTGCGCCTCAGTGGTCACCGCAGGCGCGCCGCGGCTGGCGGCGACTTCATCCGGGTCGACGATTGGGAGGCGTTACTGAAGAAGTACGACAGGCGTTGTGCTTATTGCGGTGTGCAAGGAGCGCTGATCGAAGCCGACCATCGCGTACCCCTGAGCCGAGGCGGGAAGAACACGATCGAGAACATCGTGCCCGCTTGTCGACGATGCAACCGCCGCAAGATGACCAAGACAGACGAGGAATTCCGCACTTGGCTAGCAGCGCAGGCTACGGGCTCGGCGAAGGAGACGACGTCGGGAACGCCTGGCGAGTTGGCGGAAGAAGTAGGTCCTTACCGAACAACTCGGTCGAAGGTACTTCGGAGAGGAAGCGCTCGATGCCATTCGCGATCGCGGCTGCGACGACATCGGGCTGATCCATGATGAATCCCCGGTCGTTGTCATTGCTCAGGAAGCCCATTTCGAGGATCACGGACGGCGTGAACGGCGACGTCGCCGAGCGATACCGCTGCCAGTTGAATCCGTAGTACGCCCTCATCCCCGACGTAACGTTTGGGTCTATCGCGAAGCCGGTGGCCGCGCCGTACTCGTCACTGATGTCCTGCAGAAGCTGCTGCTCGAACGGCCCGCGACGACTGCCATGTGCGAGCTTGTACCCCTCCGCGGTGCCGACGCCGTCGCCGTCAAGATGGAGTGCGACGAACGCATCGGCGAGGTAGCCCTGGGGCACCGTGGTCGGAATGAGGTCAACGATGTAGCCGTGGCTTCGCAGTAGCGCCAGGAGCCGCGTTGCGATGTCGAGGCTCACTTCTGTTTCGGTGATGCCGTTCCAGCTCGTGCCGGTCTGGACCTCCAAGCGGCGGAGCTCGGGCGGGACATTGTCGGTCATCCAATGGCCGACCTGGATGCCAATGCGGCGCGCGCCGGGTTCGACCTTCGGCGCGGGTAGCCGGGTGTAGGCAGGTGGGTCGCCGGGCTTCGCCGACTGGATCGGCTGGCTGCCCCCGAACGTGTTCGGCGGGTCACCGGGGTCGGCCGGCGAGGCTTCGATCGCCGGCGGGAGCGGTTCGGAACGCTTCGCGAAGATGTCGGGACCACCTACTCGCCATATCGCGCTCACGATCGCGCCGCTCGCGACGAGCAACGCGGCGATAGCTAGGACGTTCGACAGCCGCCGATTCATCGGCAAATGCTAGGCCGAAGACCTTTCCGCTAGCGTTGCGAAACGTGATCGAACGCACTCCAGGCCTGGAACTTGTCCGCATTACGGAAGCCGCGGCAATCGCGGCGTCCCATTGGATGGGCCACGGCGACAACAACGAAGCGGACCAAGCGGCCGTGGAAGCGATGCGCAAGACGATGGACGAGATCTCGTTCGAAGGGCGGATCGTCATCGGTGAGGGCGAGCGCGACGAAGCGCCGATGCTCTACATCGGCGAGAAGGTCGGCAAAGGCGTCGGCCCCGAGGTCGACATCGCCGTCGATCCACTCGAGGGCACGAATCCCCTCGCGAAGGGTCGCGCAAACGCGATCGCCGTGCTCGCGGCCGCGGAACGCGGCGGCCTCCTGCACGCGCCGGATACGTATATGGAGAAGCTCGTCGTCGGTGCGCCAGCCAAGGGCAAGGTCGATCTCGACCGGCCGGTGAAGGAGAACCTCAAGATCGTCGCCGATTCGCTGAACCGTGAGATCGACGACCTCACCGTCGTCATCCTCGACCGGCCGCGCCACGCGAAGCTCATGCAGGACGTGCGCGATGCCGGCGCGCGCATCAAGCTCATCGAGGATGGCGACCTCATGGCCGCGATGTCCGTGGCGGTCGCCGGCACCGCGGTGCATGTCGTAATGGGCACCGGTGGCGCGCCCGAGGGCGTGCTCGCTGCGGCGGCGCTGCGGTGCCTCGGCGGCGAGATCCTCGGCCGGCTGAGGTTCCGCAACGACGAGGAGCGCGCACGCGCCAAGAAGATGGGCATCACCGACGAGGCGAAGATCTATCGCACGGACGAGCTCGCGAGCGGCAAGGACATCCGCTTCGTGGCGACCGGTGTGACCGACGGCGAGCTCCTGCGCGGCGTGCGCTTCTTCAGCCACGGCGCCCGGACGCACTCGTTGCTGCTGGATAGCAGCCGCGGCCGCGTCCGGTTCATCGATACCCAGCACTTCGACGATCCGGCCCACCCGCCCGTCATCCGCCTCTAGAACAGGCTGTCGATTCTCTATTGACGCGGCATCCGGCCGCGCCTATCGTCGCCCGTCATGCCCCAGGTTCGCACCCGTATCCGTCGGCCGGCGCCTGTTTCCGAGTCGCTGCAGCAGATCGGCGACCGGATCCGGAAGGCGCGCGCTGAAGCCGGGCTGAGCCAGGCCCAGCTTGGCGCGCCGCACTTCACGCGCGCGTACGTGAGCGCGATCGAGCTCGGCAAGGTGCGGCCGGCGATGAAGTCGCTCGAGTTCATGGCCGACAAGCTCGGCAAGCCGACGTCGTACTTCTTGGAAGATGCAGAGTCAGAGCGCCGCCGACTGGAGATGACGGCAACCGTGGCGCGTAGCAATCAATTGATTTCGGAGGGCAAGGCGGCGGACGCAATCGCCCTGCTAGAAAGTCTCTTGAAGCGAGCCGTAACGCCCAGCGAAAAGGCCACGCTGCAGCGTTCGCTAGGGCGCGCCTATACGCAGGAGCAAAGGGCGCCCGAGGCGATCGCCGTATTGAACGACGCGCTCCGGTTCTTTCAAGCGTCCGACGATCCTGAGCAGATCGCGCGCACGCGCTCCCAGCTCGGCGCGGCTATGTTGGAGATGCGTACGTACTCAGAGGCTCAACAGGAACTCGAAATGGCGCTCGCGTTCATGTCGAAGACGGACGTGAAAGATCCCCTGCTGAAGGTGCACACGCTCTACAACCTCGGAGTGAGCTTCTACATGCGTGGGGACTATCAGGCGGCTGCCCAGCAGTTTGATCGAGCTGCTCGCGAAGGCACGGACGTTGGCGACCTCCGTTGGCAGGCCGGTCTGTTCGCTGGAATGGGCATGTCGTATTCAAGGCTTCACGACTTCGAAGCCGCCGTGATGTACCTGCGCAAGAGTGAGGCGCTCTTCGAGGCAATCAACAACAAGTCGCGTGCCGTCGAAAGTCGGTTGCGTGCAGCGCTGTCACTGCGTGCACTCGGTCAGCGTTCGAAGGCTGATGAACTCTTGACTAGCGCGCTCGATGAGGCCCGGTCGACTGGGTCCGAGCGCCTCGCAGTTGAGATCAGCAGTTACCAGGCGGCTCACTGGGCGGCGGATGGTCGGGATAAAGAGGCCATCTCGGTGGCCTCCGATGCAGTGGATGCAGCGGGGCGCCTTGGAGATCCGCTACTCAAGCTGATTGCGCAGGTCAATCTCGCCAAAGCACTGAAGAAGACCGATCGAACGCGTGCCGAGAAGGTCCTCCGAGAGGCCGCAGCGGGCGGGCGCGACGCGCATGGCCTGGGGTACGCCGAGATCTACAGCGAACTCAGTGAGCTACTTGCCGAAAACGGACTTGCCGAGGAGGCGTTGAACTACTCGCGGAAGGCATACGAGTCGGAACGTAAGAAACAGGGGAGGACAAAATGATTTGGCTAGGACTGGCATCGTTCGCGTTCTTCGCTTCTGCAGCCCGCTTGTTTGCGGACATATGCCCGGGCGTTGTCGGCTAGGTCGTCTGACGCTCCGTCGCGGTCAACACATTCCGTAGCAGTAGCGCCGCGGTCACCGCGCCGAGCCCGCCGGGCACCGGGCTCAGCGCGCCCGCGACGCTCGCGACGCTCTCGAGCTCGACGTCGCCGGCCAGCCCATTCGGCGTCATGTTGATGCCCGCGTCGATCACGGTCGCGCCCGGCTTCACCATCGCGCCGGTCAAGAACCCAGGTTTGCCGACACCGACCACGATGATGTCGGCGATCTGCGTCAGCTTCTCCAACGCTCTCGTACCCCGGTGCGCGATCGACACCGTGGCGTCCTCCGCGAGCAAGAGGTACGCGGCGGGCCGGCCGATCACGGTGCTCCGTCCGATGATCACGGCGTGCGCGCCCTCCAGCGGCACGTCGTAGAACTTGAGAAGCTCGACCACCGCGTCGGCGGTCGACGGCACGAACCGCGGCCGGCCATCGGCGAGGAATCCCATGTTGAACGGATGCATCCCCTCGACGTCCTTCGCGATAGCGATGTGATCGATGACGTGCGCCTCGTCGAGTGCGCCGGGCAGCGGCGTGAGCAGCAAGATGCCGTTCACGGTGCGATCCATCGAGAGGCGCTCGAGGTGGGTGTTGAGCTGCTGCTCGGTGGTGTCGCGCGGCATGAAACCGCCCATGGTCTGGATGCCGCAGTCCGCGGCGCTCCGCTCGAGCCGCTGCACATAGGAATGCGCGGCCGGATCGCCACCAACGCCAACGATCGCGAGTTGCGGTCGGATGTCGCGCGCGCCGAGCCGCTCGGCTCGCGTGCGGGTCTCGCGCTTGATCCTCTCCGCGAGCGGCCGCCCGTGGAGCAGCCGGGCCATTAGCGCGCGATCCGCGATTCCACGAAGTCGGTGATCCGCGTCCGCTGTGCCTCGGCGCCGTCGACCGCGCGGTCGAGATCCTCGGAGAGCGCCTTCACCTGCGACGCGTCCTTGACCGACGCGAGATTGATCATTACGTTCAAGGCCGCGCCACGCAGGGCGGTCTCGGCGAGCAACGCGCCGACGCCGACGTCACTGACCGTCGCGGACGCGGCGCTGTGGACCGTGCGTTCGCACAGGTCGAGCAGCCGCCGGCTCGTCTTCGCGACCTCGAGCGGTACGCGTGAGGCCGCGAGCAACGACGCCTGGATCCGCTCGGTCCGGGCGCGCTTCTCCTCATCGGATGCCTTCGGCAGCTTCATCGCTTCGCTCACGCGCGCGTACGCCGCGCTGTCGTCGTCGACCAGTCGGATGAAGTCGGACTGCAGGTTGTCGGCCTCGGAGATCAGCGCCGTGGTCGCGTCGCTCTTTGCCTTGCGCTCGGCGATCCGTCCGACCATCGCCGCGAGCGCCGCGCCCATCGCCCCCGCGTAGGCCGCGGCGCTACCGCCGCCGGGCACCGCCGCTGACGACGCGAGGTCGTCACTGAAGGCGCGCAATGTCCGCTCGACGAGGCGTTCATTCATGGGAATGCGCCCAGTTTACGTGCTGCATTCGTCCCCTCGCGCTTTCATCCAGATGGCTGAGGGGCACTGCTGCCGTCGCTGTTCGCGACGCTCGACGTGATGCGCGCAATCGATCTCTCGACGGCTCAGGCTTCGGCGGCTGCCGCGCCGACGGGAGCACCACCCACCCGACCTGGCGCGCAAGGGTCCTCGGCATCGCCACCGAGCCAGGGACGCGAGGCGCGCCACCGGCGCGGGGGCTGCTCTTGCCATCGCCGACGGGGATCGTTCCGTTCGATGAGGGTTTCGCGCGGCTGCGCGAGCCTATCGACCACTGCCCGGAGGATCCACCCTGCGGTATCGGTGGGCGCAGGCTCGTTCACCGCGCGCAGTGTGCCCGGTCCCGACACGAAAACCCAGAGCCCCTGTGTCAATCTGATCCAAGCCGCGATAGCCTCGGACCGTGGCGGACAAGCTGACCGCGGAGGCGGAGTGGCGTGAGTTCCTCACCCGGGGGAACCCCGCTCTGCAGCGACTGCGGGGGTGGTTCCGCCGCGTGCCGCAGGACCCCCGATGCGTGTCCTGTTGCGCGCCGTTCGAAGGCCCGATGGCGCCACTCTTCCGCGTACTCGGGTTCAAGCGGTTCGACAAGAACCCGCGATGGTGCTCGCACTGCTTCAACCATCTCGATAAGCGACAGCGTGGCGGCGCGGTCGTGGAGATCTCGATGCTGTTCGCTGACGTTCGCGGCTCGACTCCGATGGCCGAGGCGCTGCCGCCTGCCGCGTTCCACGCGCGCATTGACCGCTTCTACGTCGAAGGCACGCGGGTGCTCATCGAGCACGATGCGTTGATCGAGCGCTTCATGGGCGACCAGATCGTTGGCTACTTCGTGCCGAGCTTCGCCGGGAGCGCTCACGCGCGACGCGCGATCGATGCCGGACTGGCGCTGCTCCGAGCGACAGGCCACGGCGATCCGGGCGGAGCTTGGATCCCGGTCGGGGTGGGCGTGCATACCGGCGAGGCCTTCGTCGGAACCGTCGGTGACCCGGGTCAAGTCGTCAACTTCACCGCCCTTGGAGACGCGGTGAATCTCGGGGCGCGGCTTGCTTCCACGGCTGCGGACGGCGAGCTCATGCTCAGCGAAGCATCAGCGACGGCCGGCGGTCTTTCGGCCGATGCTGGCGAGGGTCGTTCCGTGGCGGTCAAGGGAAAGCAGGATGAGGTCGCGGTCCGGGTGCTCACGATCGCCACGTCGACCGTGATAGGAATGCCTACCCGATGAGCGGACCTGTGCGTTTCAACGGAGTTGCGGCGCACGAACCGGGCCGGAAGGTGTATCGCGAAGGCGAGCCAGGCGAGGAATCCGATTTCGAGACCATCCAGTGGCGGTCGTCGCGCCGGCAAATCCAGCAGCTCAGCCGCTGTGCGCAACGAAGCGCGCATGACGAATTCGACCGCCAGCCACTGATCTTCAGAGTGAGATGACGGAACCGCCAGGAGCGGTGGCGCGCCGCGTGCTCTAGGTTTCAGTTGGCAGATCAGCGACCGGAGGAGCAGACCATGGACGAGCGTCAACAGCCGGCGAGCACGAACCCGAGTGGGGCGGGACCCGCGGCCCCGATCGCGGAGCAAGTCGAATCGACCATCGCGGACCCCTATGCCGGGCGACGCGAGAGCGCGTACAGGCTGCGGCAGGGCATCTATATCCTCTTCGGATTCATCGAGGTGCTGCTGGCGATCCGCTTCATCCTGCGGCTGTTCGGCGCCAACGCGCAGGCGGGGTTCGCGCAGCTCATGTACGGCGTGACCGGCCCCCTGGTCGCGCCCTTCCAGGGCCTGTTCGGGACCGTCCAGGTCGAGGGGAGCGTCTTTGAGTCGCAGTCGCTCGTGGCGCTCGTCGTGTACGCCCTGGTCGCGTGGCTCATCGTCAAGCTCGCCTGGCTGGCATTCGGCGAGACGCGCTCGTCGACGGCAACGACGACGCGCAGCACGCGCACCCGGCGCTAGGCGCGAGCGGAGGGACCATGTCGCGAAGAACCGGCTCCCGCGCGCGCCTCAAGAACGCGAGGCGACACACTAATAACCCCGACGTCAAGAAGCGCAAACCGGCGGATCGGCCAGGCGGCGTCGGTTCCCCGCGTTAAAGACGGTCACAAAGCGGTAGGCGCACAAGGAAGGGACGGGGAAGGGCAGGCTCGTCAGCGCACTTGCCAACTTCCCACCGAATGGCGATCCGGAAACCCGCCGCGATGCGCTGGAAGCCGTCGCGGATCCGGACCGGCTTGGTCGACCTCGCGGACCCGATGGAGCCGCGTTCACGGCGACGGCTTCTTGAAGCTGATCGCGGGACGGCAGGCTGCAGTGTTGCACCTGGCGACGTACAACGAGGCGCAGTATCGAGAAGCGGCGAGCCTCTGTCGGAGCGAGCACGCGGACTACGCACAGGCTGTTTCGGTCTTTGCCCTCGATAAGGATCTCGGCAAGATCCACCGCCCCCTTGGTCTCGAGGATCTCGCCGACAGCGCGTGCATCGATCTCTTGACCTGTCTTGCCGTGTGCTTCGAGCGCTCGCGTAGCGGAAGCCGATCCGAGGTCGCCGATAGCCGGGACGCCCGGTGACCGGCGAACCCACGATCCGCGTTGGCCGGATAATCCAGGCATGTTGCTGACAACCAAGACGACGCATCGGCCCGCTACGGAATCGAGGAGGTCCAAGTAGGGTGCGGTCGGATGGATTTGCTGGCATCGGGGGACGTGCTCCTGGCACGTCGAGTGACAATCTCGCGGAAGCCCAGAGCCCGTCCTTCATCGCGGAGGACGATCGTCTCCGATCCCGCTACATGCGACGCCTCATTCAAGAGGCGGAGCGCAGTGACGCTCAGCGCGCTCCGTCGACGGTGCCGAGAGTACTAGTCCAGTTCTGGGACAACCCGACGACGATGCCCGCCGATGTTGGCGAATGTCTGGACAGCTGGCGACCGCTCGAAGAACAAGGCTTTGAGCGTCTCCTATTCGATGACCAAGGAGCTCGAGGATTCATTGCCAAGCACTTCGGTCGGCGTTACTCAGCTGCATTCGAACAGTGCCGCCATCCCGCGATGCGGTGCGACTACTTCCGGCTTTGTTTCATCGCGAGAAACGGTGGCTTCTACGTCGACGCCGATGATTTCTACCAAGGCGGTGACTGCGAGTACTTGTTTCGGGACAACAGACTGAAACTGCAACCGCTCTGTTATGACATGTCGACCGGAACGATGGTCCAGACCGAAGTCTTCACAAGCAATGACGACGACTCTCCTAACTGGATCTTTTACGTCAACAACAATCCGCTCGTCGCTCCGCCGCATCATCCTGTTATTCGACTGGCCTTGGCTAGATCGACACAGATTCTCTTGAGTCATGCGGACGATCGACCGGACATACAGTCGACGACCGGGCCGGGGAATCTCACTGCTAGCCTGGTCCGACACGCCGTTGTCTCCGAGCTCGCGGGCAGAGCCCGAGACTTCGCGATCCTGCCCACCTGGGACGTCATCGCTGTGAGCCGATGGCCGTTGAGCTATCGCAGCGACGAGCGGAACTGGAGGTTGTGGAGCCAATCGCAATGAGGGCGAGACCTCGACGAACTGGCGTGCCCTCCGCCACGCCGCGGAGCCGGACAGCAAATGATGAGCACCCGATCATGATTGGCGGTCGCAAGTCACCATGAACATTTCGTCCTTCTCCGGATTCTCTGATCGACTGCAGTACTGGGTCATGCTTCACACGAGGTTCTTAGCTGGGACCCCAAACTCTGCGTCGTTCGCGACTGAAGACCACAGCGACGCGATTCAGCGCATTTACGTCATCAATCTCGACCGGAAGCCTGACCGATGGCGTCAGGTCAGTCGGGAGCTCCGGCGCCTGCGCGGCCGGTTGGGTAAGCCGCTGTCCTCGATTAGCAGACGGTTCTCTGCCGTTGACGCGAGGCACGTCGAGGGGTCGCCTGACAGTGACGTACTGCAGCCCCACTACTCGCTGGCCGATCACTTGTTGGTCGCGCCGAATCCGCGGCTAGGCAATGACATCGATGCGCGAAACCGACACATAGTTATGACCCCGCAAGAGGTGGCTGTCGCCCTCTCCCACATCGCGGTCTGGAAGCTCATAGCCGCCAGTGGCCTGCCCTACACGCTCGTACTGGAGGACGACATCTACTTCCGACGCGGGTTCGTCCACAGCATCGACGAGGCCTGGGCAACACTCATGGAGCGATCGGTCGATAGCGGGCCTGTTGACCTTCTCTATCTATCGTTCAAGGAGGCCGGAGAGGGGCCGCCAAGCAGGCCATCCTCAAGTCTGTTGCGCAGACCAGAGAATGGGCTGTGGCTGTTGTCTGGATACGTACTATCACGCGCCGGAGCTCAGAAACTCCTTGACCTCCTGCCGGCGCGCGGCCCCATAGACCTGTGGCTCAACCTTCAGTTCAGCAAACTCAACGTACTCACCACACGGCACTCCATCATTGAGCAGAGGAGAGATGTCCCTTCCACCAACTCATACTCCGTGCTTCCGATTCTGTCCCAGGTCGGAGTACTAACGGGTGAGAAGCCTCTCCTCGTCCGAGATCGAGCTCTACCGGGTCCGGTCTTCGCTCTGGGTGAGAGTGCATCAGGGTTAACCGCGCTTGCGACGGCACTCGCGATGCTGGGTTATCGCTGCTGCAGCGACCTCAGCGAGTTGCCGGCATCTGAACAAACGAGTCTCTTTGAGAAGGAGCGCAACCGCGCGTTCAACGCATACGTGAACATTGGCTCGCTTGGCTCTGACGAACTCGCCGAACTCGCAAGAGTTTACCGACACGCACGATTCATCATCACAACGCGCGGAGAACTGAAATCTGATGCTTCAACCGCGGGAGGGCATCACGAGTCAGTTGGGCACAAGGCTCTACAAGCGGCTGAGGAGGGCTCGTCTCACCTCTCACATGACTTGCTCTCAACGCACGCACCGGGCAGAACGCTGCTCCTTCCGGCCAAGCACCGAGATAAGTGGGAGCTGCTGAGCAGGTTCCTCGGATGCGACTACCCGGCGCTCTCGTACCCCCATCGCCAAGACATTGGTCAGCGAAGGCTCGTCGGTCGTCGTCACGAAAGTGAGGCGCATTCGCAGTCGGAGCGGAGGCTTGGGTTTGACTCATCTCCGTGGATCGTGCCTCTCGAGAACTGGCGCGGCATCGCGATCGCTGACCTGGGCGAAGGGGTGCAGTCGAGATCCGATGTCACGAAGACGTGGAATGTGGGAACCCGATTGGCTGATGACCTCTGGGTACTCCGCAACGACACGTTTCCCAGCAACCTAGCCCTGTTCAGGCCTGACAACTGTTCGATGAGCGGTGACGGCGTCGCGAGGCTGACGTTGCGCGAGCAGCACACCTCCGTCCGATCACTTACTTCTGCCGCAATTGCCAGTCGGCAGACCTTCTTACACGGGCGCTTCTCAGCCGAATTACGGCCGTCCAATGTCCGAGGTTTGATCACGGGGATGTTTCTTCACCGAAATGCACCACGCCAAGAGATCGATATCGAGTTCCTAGGCAGGGACTCGACGAAGGTGCTTGTGAACGTGTACTACAACCCGGGGAACGAAGGGGCGAAGCTGGAATTCGGCTACCGGGGAACTCCTACTCTCGTCGATCTAGGTTTCGATGCTGCCGCAGAGTTTCATCGATACGAGATCGAGTGGCATATGCGCTTCATCCGTTGGCGCGTCGACGGGCGACTCATACACGAGAGAGTCTTGTGGGACCCGACACCGATTCCGGACCTACCGATGCAGTTCAACGTCAACCTATGGCATTCCAGGTCGAAGGAACTCGCCGGCAAGTTGGATGTCGGCGATCTTCCTGCGCACACAGACATCAGAGCCATTTGCATCCTCTGAGACCAGTCAAACGGCTTGGTGAAAAGGGATCGCGGCGTTCGGGCCAGAGCGCGACGTAAGCGCCGAGGGTGATCGGGAGCGTCGATGACGAGCCACCGCGAGGCATGGGCGCGCGTTCCTTTGCCTGCGTGGGCCGCGTCGACGAGCCACGGGCACCCATTGCGGATCAGGACGTTCCATGGAGTGAATCACCGTTGAACGACGGTCGGCAGGGCGCTCCCGCGCGCAATGCGCGCGGCTGATCGTCTTACTGGAATGGGGCGGGCGGCACTAGCCTGCTGACGTCCGTCAGGTCGTGGCCGCTGTGACGCGCTCCTGGAGATGGTGACCTCAACTAGCCGGCGTCGCCCGCTGGTGGCGTCGACCGGCGGTTCGCTACCATCAGCGCCGTGACAGCTCGCTATCGCATCTAAGCGGAACCCGTAGGGGACCGCCTCTGAGCACACCGCCCGACTAGACGCGGGCGGCGCGCGCTGCCTCGCCTCTCTCTCTGTGGGTTCCGCTTCAGCCGCATGGTCGTGCCATGCGGCTTTTGTGCGCCTACAACGAGAGGAGGACGTGCATGGCACGCCGAACGCGACCAGCAAGATGGCACACCCAGAACTTCCTTCGTGATCTCGGGCTCGCCGGGACACTCGTCGATCGCGCGGGACTCACGAACACCGACCTCGTCTACGAGATGGGTGCGGGCACCGGCACGATCACCGCCGCGCTCGCCGATCGCTGCCGAGCGGTGATCGCGAACGAGATCGATGTACCGCTCTGCGACAGGTTGCGATCCCGCTTCGCCGCGCGTCGGACGGTCCAGGTTCGCTGCGGCGACTTCCGCGCGGAACCCCTGCCGGATGAGCCGTACAAAGTCTTTGCGAACCCGCCGTTCGACATGACCTCGGAGATCGTCGGCAAACTCGTCGGTGCGGCGCGGCCGCCCGACGACACGTTCCTCGTGGTGCAGCGCGAGGCTGCGGAGCGCTACTGCGGCACACCGATCGAGAGCCTCGCCGGTCTGCTCCTGAAGCCGTGGTTTGCTCTCTCAATCGTCCGCCGGTTCCACCGGGATGACTTCAGGCCGAAGCCGAGTGTGGAAGTGGTGATGCTGCGGCTGCGTAAACGTGGACCACCGCTCGTGGCTCCTGACGACGCCCAGGCCTATCGGGACCTCGTTGTTTCCGGCTTCACCGCGTGGAGGCCGACGATCGGTGATGCACTGGCACAGCCGTTCGGCCAGAGGGCTGCACGCCGGCTACTCGACACCGCTGTTCTGGACCCCGCGCTCCGACCCACCCAAGTCCCGTTCGACGCGTGGCTCCGGCTCGCCACCGTGTTCGTGCGAATGCCCGACGCACTCCGCGGTCGGATCGGCGGCGCTGAGGCACGACTCCGCCGCCACCAGTCCCATCTCCGAAAGCAGCATCGCTCGCGCGCGCCGCGCGATGCCCTCGGATCCGTGCACCGGGACCTCGCGGCCGGTTCGAGCGCGCCGACCGCGGTGGACGAAGTCCCTGCCATGCTGTTCAGGTGAACGATCCGAAGACGGTCGTGAGGCGCGGCTACGACATCGTCTCGCGTGCGTACCGTGCTGACAACGCAGCCGAGGAAGGCTACGCCGAGTGGCTCGATCTGCTCGAGGCGCGCGTGCCACCTCCGGCGAAGGTGCTCGACCTTGGTTGCGGCTGCGGCGTGCCGGTAGCGCGCCGGCTCTCGCCGCGGTACGACGTCACCGGGGTCGACTTCTCTCGGGTGCAAATTGAGCGGGCTCGCACGCTGGTGCCGACGGCAACGTTCAAGTGTGCGGACATGACGACGCTGGAGTTTCCGGAGGGGGCGTTTGACGTTGTCGTGTGCCTCTTCTCGATCATCCACGTGCCAGTTGCGGAGCAGCCGGCGTTCCTCCGTAGCATCGCCCGCTGGCTCCGGCC
The DNA here is from genome assembly GCA_002404155.1 of Chloroflexi bacterium UBA4730. GTDB lineage: Bacteria > Chloroflexota > Limnocylindria > P2-11E > P2-11E > UBA4735. Next base: position 27,484 of record DHJC01000085.1, read on the forward strand.
AGGTGGCGTGCTCATCGCGACGGCCGGTCATGGCGCCTGGACTGGCAGCGAGAGTGGATGGCTTGGCGTGCCGGGCGGTGACATGTGGTGGAGCCACGCGGACGCAGAGACATACCGGAAATGGTTCGCGGACGCCGGACTCATCATCGAAGAGGACCGCTTCGTGCCCGAGGGATCGGGAGGGCACGTGTTCTTGGTCGCGTCCCGATGAGGTCGGGGCGTCTTCGATGATCACCGATGTCGTCGTGCGCGATGCGCCTCCGAAGGGCAAAGGCGTCTTCGCGCTGCGATCCTTCCGCCAGGGTGAGTTCATGGCGAGGCATGTCGCCGCGCGAGGCGCTGCTGGAAGGCGGTCGCCTCCGTCTGCGGCCGGTGCTGATGACCGCGGCGGCAACGATCGTCGCGCTCGTGCCGATGGCGCTCGGGCTCACCGAGGGCGCGATCATCGCGGCTGAACTGGCCACCGTGGTGATCGGCGGGCTGCTGACGTCGACGCTCCTCACGCTCGTGGTGATGCCCGTGCGAGACGTCGCCGTCGCTCCCGGCACGCACGCACCCGACTTCACGTTGCCGGACACCGACGGTCGCGCGGTCGCGCTCAGAGACCTGCGCGGGCGTCCCGTCGTGCTGGTGTTCCTGCGGAGCAAGTACTGACCTTTCTGCCGGAAGACATCAGCCGCCGCGCAGAATCGATCGAGGTTGTTCCCGCCGAACGCACGAAGGGCCTCGTCTATGCTGCGTGTGCACCTTCAACGGTGCGCCTGCGATTCATCAAGAGAACTCAAGGGGACGCAGCCACACCGTCACCGACGATCACTGTCCGCGGCCTCGATGAGTGGCTCTCGTGGCTCCAGACTGACGATGCGTCGGCATGACCATCCTCGAACGGCAGGTTCGCGCTCAGGTTCGCGCTCACGGAGCGATGCCGATCCAACTCCGAACCGCCGCCCTTTTGGTCTCCTCTGAGGTGCGCCTGAGCTGACAGGCAGACTCGAACTGCCGACCGGCCGTTTACGAGCTCCCCTCCGAACGTTCGTCTCACCTCGAGTCCTTCCTTCTCGTCCATCTCGTGACTCGCGGGGCCGGTCAGGCGGACCAAGAAGAACGACGGCGGCCTCAGTGTCGAGCCTCACGCAGCTTCCGTCCGCTCCCACGGCAGGTCACGTTCCGGACGCCCGAAGTGCCCGTACGTCGCCGTCTGCCGATAGATGGCTCGGCGCAGATCGAGGCGCTCGATGATCGCACCCGGGCGACTGCCCTGGGCTAGGTCGTGCTGCCCACGTTCAAGGTAGA
>DHJC01000069.1:0-25305 GCA_002404155.1 Chloroflexi bacterium UBA4730
AGGGTGCCAGCGGAAGGAAGGACGAGGGACCGCGAGGTGGGTCACCTTTCAACCGCCGTCAGAGGGGCAGTATTCGACCGACGGCGACACGTCTTCCGAGATTCCCCGCTAAGGGTGATACAGGTCTCGGATCAGCAGAACGTGGAATCGGATGAAGTGACGGCAAAGATCTTGTCTGAATTGGAATGGCGACGCGCATTCTCACGGTGCGCGGCCCGAGTCACGGAAACGTGATGAGAAATCTGGCATCGCGGGGCGCCAGGTCTTGACGCGGATCCAGTCGGCTGCCCGTTGGCTGGCGCCCGGTGTGGCGCAACGCAGCACTGGGCTCCGCTTGGCTTGGGCCCTTGGGCTTTGCGCGGCTACCGTTGCAAGCCTTTTTCTCGTCGCGTCGCTACGCCAGCCTGGCGTCAGCTGGAACCAGCAATTCACCGAGGACTTCAACTCTGGCCGGGTCCTGCGTCCGGAGGCTGTCGTACGACGCGACGGCTTCCGCGCTGGGCCGGATGGCTGGTATCTTCCTTCGTCCAGCTCGGGCAGCTTCGTCTACCGGATCTCAAAAGAGCCGGGTCAAGACGTTGTCATCCGGCTCTGGGTCTACTCGCTATCCGGGGTGCGCTCCGTGGTCCGAGTTGCCGCCGACGGATCGCCGATGCGCACGCTCATCGAGAACGCTGACGTGTCGGGAGCGATTCTCGATCTGCCTGAGGGCAGGGGCGCGCGCACGCTAGATGTCGAGGTAGACGCCACGAACACGTCGGACCGCGACCAACTCGTGCTCGATCAGCTCCACTGGGACATGGTTGCGGGAACCCCACCGCTACGCGCTCCGCTGTACGTGTGGCTCGGCCCTGCCGCTGTGGTGCTCCTCATCATGGCGGGCCGAGCCAGTCGACTGTCTGGCCTGATGGCCGCTGCGGGGGCCACCGCTGTTTTGGCTGTGGCGTCGGCGAACCGACTCGCGGCGCTCTACGACCACGCCGCCGAACAGCTCGACCCCGATGCCGTCGGCTACCGCGTGTTCGGCGACAGTTTCCAATGGTGGCCCCCGTGGGACTACGGTCTTTTCAGCGCGAATTTCGGTATCCGCGAGCCACTGTTCCCCCTGGTGACGCACGGGTTCTTCGATGCGTTCGGATCGTCGGACTTCCATCTGCGGCTCGTCTCGGCAGTGTTCTCTGTCGTAGCGGTCGGCCTCACGGTCGTAGCGGCGCGGCGGCGCCTAGCCTGGCCGCTCAGCCTGACGGCCGGCGCGCTCGTCGCGCTGAATGCCAACCTCGTCAATGAGAGTTTCCGAGGACTGCGCACGGAGCTCGAGATGGCACTACTCCTGGCCTCGTACGCGTTGCTTGACCGGTCAACAGCCACATCGCCCGCGTGGGACGGACTGGCCAGTGGGATAACGGGGGCCGCGCTCGTACTCACACGAGTTTTCTATTTACCTCTGGTCCTTGCCGGGGCGGTCGTCTCGGCGGTCGGCCGTTACCGGCCATGGCGCCGCGCGCTCCGTCCGATCGTAATCGTCTTCACGCTCACCCTCCTCGTGACGGCAGGTCATCGGCTCGCAATGGCGGCACGGCACGGCGACCCCTACTGGGACATCGGCGTGTCCGCGCGCGCATATGCGAACGACGAAAGGTTCTTGTACAACCGCCCGCTTCCCCATCCAGAACTCTTCGAGTCCGTCGAGGAGTACCGGCGGACCGGCTGTTGCGAGGGGCCGCCCATTACGTATTCGCAGTACCTCTTCGGCATGCACACCACAGGTGAGGTGATCGGCGACACGCTGCTCGGCTACTGGGAGATCTTCACGAACATCGGCGGCTTCTACGTCCCAGGTGCGACGCTACAGCAGAGCGCCGGGCTCGACCTCCGAGGGGCAGAAGGGTTTGTTGATGCAGTTGTTCGCTGGCTTGGCCTCGCCGGACTTATCGGACTCGTCGTCACGGCGTGGAAGCGACCGCGCAACCTCCTTGTCCCGACGATGGTATTCGGAGGGTTGAGCTTCTCGACGTTCCTTTATGACCGCGGGTTGATGGAGCCGATTCGAAACACGATCGTGGTTTATCCGTTCCTCATCTTCGCCGCCGGTTGGGCCATCGAGCATGCCTTCGCTCGGGTCAGGCGCGGTTACATTCGAGCTCGTTCCACCTAGTTCGGAAACGCGGCGGGAGGCTTATTTCGGAAGGAGATGCGCGCGACGTCTTCGTCTGGCTGGCCAGCGAACATACGACGCCGCCTATTGAACAAGACCTAGAGATGCCACGACTTGCTGAAGGCGACGTCGCGGCACCGGATTACGTAACGGCGCCCGTTCGGGAAGTTGCCGGTACGGCTGAACGAGCAAGACTCTGAGGGAGGCGAGTACAGATCCAGGCCGCGCCTGTCGAATCTTAGGGGGTGAGCGTGTAGGAGGCGGACGCGTAGGCCTCATAGGGCGCGGTCGAGCCGCTGCGGCGGACCCAGACCTGCCAAGAGGAGGTGCCCGCGGTCTCGGTGGTGGTGTTCCAAGCGAAGGTCGCGTTCGGACTCCAGTCCTGCACGATCTGCCAGGCGCCGCCGGCGGGCAGCTCCCACCATTTGTACTCAGCGGTCGCGCAGCCGCTCGCGGTCGCCGACCAGGTCACCGCGGTGCCCAGGCTCTGCGGTGAGGGTGGACTCGCACTCATCGTCGCCGCCGTGCAGGGGACCACGTAGGTGAAGCAGCCGGCGCAGCTGCCGGACTGGGCGTCCGTGTTCGTCACCGTGACGGTGACCGCGCCGGCGGCGTGGGCCGGGGTGGTCGCGGTGATCGAGGTCGCGCTCACCACCACGACGCTCGTCGCGGCGCTGCCGCCGATCGTCACCGTGGCCCCGGCGGCGAAGCCGGTGCCGCTGATCGTGACCGCGGTCCCCCCGGCCGCCGGGCCCGAGGTCGGGGCGATGCTGCTCACCGTCGGGGCGGCCGCAAGACCGAAGCAGCTCGGGAACGAGAACGAGGCGATTCGCGTGCTCCAGTTGAAGGTCCCGCTCGACTTCAGGTACTCGTTCGTGTACCAAAACGTGCAGTCGTCGACCGGATCGACGGTCATCGCGCTGTAGTCACCCCAGCGCGATAGATTTCGGAGCTGCGAGCCGGCGCCGGCCTTGATCGTGTTCTCAGGCTGCATCGTGTTGATCGCATCCGCGGCCAGCCGACCGGTGTAGCGGACGCTCGGGTATACCGTGCTGCTGGACGCGCTGTAGCCGAGCGCCATGTTCCCCTGGCGATCCATCGCGACGCTGCCCATCCAGCGATACGTGGCATCCGGCGCGTAGGTGCTCTGCTGGAACACGGTCGGCGTGCCGTTGGGGCTGCGGAGCTCGTACCAACGGATGCCCACGCTCGACCCGGTCACGACGGAGTGGCTCACGACAAGGGACTCATGATCCCCGAAGTTCCGGTATGCGAGTCGGTACATGAGCCGATCCGCGAGCGAGTCGAGTTGCTGCCGTGTACTTGGCTGAGGAATGCAGGTGCCGCCGTTGCAGGCTGGGGTGAACGCGGCCACCGGGATGCTCGTGGGCCCGCCGAAGGTCGAGTTGGCGGGGGTCCCAAAGTCGGCGTGGAATTTCCAGAGGTTCAGGGAGTTGCTGCCGAAGTTCACGAAGAAGTTCGGAGACCCAGTCGGCGGTAGGGTCGTGCCGTCGAGATCGGAGGGGAGCACGCCGCCGAACGAGGAGGACAACTGGAAGCAGATCTGAGTCGCTGCCGCTCCGGCGAGCATGGCCGCGCGATCGTACGCGCAGGCTTTGGATCCGGCGAAGGTCGTTCCGTTATTGAAGATGTTGAACGAGATGTAGTAAGCGTCAGGCCAGACACCAAGTTTGGGGTAGTCGGGGAACTGGGTGTTCCCGTAGCTGAAGGCGTAGCGGTTGTAGGTGCCAGTGGCGTCAGCGGTCGTCGAGACGGCCACGCACTGGAGGTACGGCGTCGTCGAGACCGAGAACTGCGTCAGCACCCAGCGATTCGCGATCTTGTCGTATTGGACGATCGGGTCGCCGTCGTTGTTCGTCTGGCAGCCGCCGCCGAACCCGCTCCACAGTGTGTTGCCGGCCGTGGGTCCGAGGAGGCGAGCACCGCTGGTCTTGTCGAAGACGGCGAAGGACTCGTTGACCCACTGCACGTATTGAGTGGTCCCGACCGCGCCATTGGTGTCAGGCGGAGCGGCGTTCGGCGTGAAGCCGTAGTCGCCGTTGCCGACGCCAGCGATATTCAGCCCCGAGCTGGTGGCCGCGAGCGTCCCTGGCGAGGTCTGCAGGGCAGGGTCGGGTGCGGCACCGACGATCGATGACGTATCACCCGGTAGCCTCAGGAGCGGCCGCTCCGTGAGCTGGCGGGCACGCGGCGAGACCGGGATATCGCGCAGCGGCGGTGAGACGTCGCGATGCACTGCGGGCGACACCTCGGGTCCCGCGGGGCCACCCTGCCTAGCACTGGATGCGCCGGGGTCGGCGGACGCGACGCTCGGACCGAGCGCCACGAGGAGGCACGAAACGAGAAGGGCAACAGGCTGGCGAAGGCGCACGGTACTTCCTTAAACGCTGCTTCTTGGAGGAAGAGTACGGTCTGTCAGTCGGATTTGGGGCGCCTGATATCCCTATTTCTGCGTATGTCGCCTTCGCGGGATCGGCCGGCGTGACATCGCGACCTCGATCGATACGCGCTCCACAGCAGAGAAGCGTCCGGGACGGAAGGCGAACGCCGTGACGATCAATAAGGACGCGGTCTGTAGCCCGGAGGGGATTCGAACCCCTGACCTCCTCCTCGAAAGGTATCGCAGCCTCAGCGCTGCCCAGGTGAGCCAAACACTCGCACATGGCCCCCTGCAAATTCGCACAGCCGGGCAGTCCTCGACATACGTCCCATTCGCGGATGACGCTGGATCGTCAGGGCCGAGCCGACCCGCCTCGAGGACTGGTTGGTCCGTCGTCGGAGAGGTCGAGATCGTGTAGAGAATGTCCGCGGTGGCTCGTTGTCGCTCGAGGGCCTCCTTCGTCTCGTTGAACAGCCGGACGTTCTCGATGGCGATGACGGCCTGGTCGGAACGTCTCCACCAACTGGATCTCTCTGGCGGTGAACGGGCGCACCTCGTTCCGGGCCACGCCGATGAGCGCGCCGTCGCCCCGCTTCATCGGCACCCCAAGCAGCGTGCGGAAGCCGCCGGCGCGCTGCTCGGCCTGCAACTTGTATTCCGGATCTTCGAGCACGTCAGGAATCTGCACAACCCGTTCCTCGAGCTGCGTCGCAAACGAAATTGGACGCGCGCATGTCCGCCCAGTTCATCGAGCGATTGCCCGACCGGGTACGCGAGCTGGTGACGGAGTTGTGCGCCGCCATCGGGGTCGAGAGGGGCCGGCCTGGACCTCCTACGTCGCGAGGGGTGACGAGCCCGCCTAGATCCGGCGTGGGCGTTTCCTCGGTGCCATCCGCGGAGCGCGGCAGTACGTGGAAGCATTGCCGTCGCAGGACCCTATGCGCTCGCACCAAGCCGGAGCAGGTCGTTCACGCCCTCGATAACTACGCCGTCGAGTTCACACTGGCGGCTCTGACTCCGGTCGGGACCGCCGGTCTTTGCCTCCGATGTCCGCCATCGTGACGACGACGAGCGGCTCCACGGCACGCGCCCTGCGTTGCAGGCGAGCAGGCGAGAGCACAGCGGAAAGGAGCGGCAACAACATGGACCTCACCGCTATCGTCACCTGGATCATCTTCGGCGCGATCGTCGGAGTCATCGCGCGGTTCTTGATGCCTGGCCGAGACCCCATGGGCCCGTTCGCGACCATTGTTCTCGGCATCGTCGGTTCATTCGTCGGCGGCTTTCTCGCGCAGGTCGTCTTCGCGGGCAACACGCCATGGCCTCCGCCCACATCCGGTTGGATCGGCTCGATCATCGGCGCGTTCGTCGTCCTCGCGATCTACCGGTACTCCCAAGGGCGACGCGTCGTCGCCTGAGAGCCCGGCCTCGGCGGGGACCTTCGGGGGTCTCCGCCGATGGCCCTTCATTCGCGTAGCCGTCGAAGACCTCCCGTTGCCATGACAAATTGCGCGGTCGAGATCGACAATCGCCGGCAGTCGAGAGGCAGGGATTCCTTTCCGCGGTGGGGTGCCGCCTTCGATGGTTCGGGACTCAATCGTGCCGCCCGAGGTCTGGAAGCTCGTTGAGTGGTGACGCGCTGGTCGGCGGCGCGGCGGTACAAGGCGGAATGGAACAGGCGAGGACGTGCGAACCCGCGCGTCCTCGGTCTGTCCGTCGGCTCAGGGTCTAGCGGACCAGTTCCAGGTCTGCCACACAGGCTGCGAGCCGTCCGTCGCGGGGTTGTTCCACTCAGCCGATAGCCAGACCTGCCCACCTGCGCTCTTGAGCGGATCGGGCGTGGCGCCGCCGTAGTCACCCCAGCGGCAGACGTTGGGGACGCTACTGCCGCACGAGAAGTCGACGTTCGGTCCGATGGATTGCTTCACCAGCACGGAGCCCGACTGCGCGCCGGTACCGCGCTGGGACACCATCTGGATCGCCGCGTAGCTGCTGGCGGATGAGGTGTTGAATCCCATGACCATGTTGCGGCCGGTGAGCGCCGAGGCGCCGGTCGCATCGTCGGACGCGCGATCGGGCGAGATCGCTCCGTTGAACACATAGAGGCCGGTGTCGGTGACCTTCCCGGTCTGCGAGAGCGCCGGCGTGCCCGCCGCGCTGATCTCATACCACCGGTCCTCCGACCCCGCGCCGCCGAACACGGCGTGAGCGGTCCAGATCGCCGTCGCTCCGATGCGCGGATCGTAGCCGGCGACGGCGTGCGTGAGTCGCGTATCCATCGTGTCGAGGAGCTGCGTCGTGCCGCTCTGCGGCGCGTTCGCCGGCATCTGGTACGACCCCACGGCGACCGCGCTCGGCGCGCCGATCGCCGCGTAGCCCTGCGCGTTCTTGGTGACCTTGAAGACCGTGAGGTAGTTCGCGCTTCCGGTCCCTACGTCGGCCGATCCCACGATCAAGCCACCGGAGGTCAGGTCGGCGCTCACCGCGGGTTCGGGTGTCGAGGTCTGCGAGCCGTTGGCGTTCTTCAGGTTCGAGAAGATGCCGCCGGCACCGAGCTGCGCCGGGCACACAGGATCGGTCGGCTTCTGGAACCAGTCGACGTCCGAGCCCGTGTAGAACGCGGCGAGCAGGAAGACGTTCGTGCCGACGAGGACGAAGTCCTGGGTGACCGCCATCTTTGGGTAGTCCGGCAGGGACGAGCTGCTGTAGAACGCGCCGATCGAGTAATGACAGAAGTCGGTGGACGAGCGCGGGTCCGCGCTCTTGCTGTACCCGAAGGCGTAGGCCGAGTTGTGGAAGTCGAGCACGAGGTAGTAATAGCGCTGCGCGGTCGGGTCCCAGACGATCTGCGGATCGCTCAGCTCGTTCACCGGGAAGAGCGTGAGCGCCCCCAGGTCGCCCTGTTCGATGACGCTCGCGTTGCGTCCGTAGATCCCGTACCGCAGGTTAATCAGCTCGATGTAGCTGTTCGGCCCGATCGCGCCCGTGGGATCCGGCGGCGCGAGATCGGCCTCCGACTGCCCGTTCCAGCTGACGCCGATGGTCGGGCCGGTCGTGGACGCCGCGGTGACGGCGAGCGTCGCGCTCGCGGTGTGGGTGAGCGTGCCGCTCACCCCGGTGATCGTGAGCGGGTATGACCCGGCCGGGGTGGTGGTCGCGGTCGTGACGCTGAGCGTCGATGTGCTCGTGGTCGGGTTCGCGCTGAAGCTCGCGGTCGCCCCGGACGGAAGGCCGCTGGCGCTCAGGGTCACCGCGCCGGTGAACCCGCCGCTCGGAGTCACGGTGGCGGTGTATGTGGTGCTCGAGCCCTGGACCACCGTCTGACTCGACGGACTCGCGTTGATCGAGAAGTCATCGAGCGCCGCCCCCGCCGTCACCGTCAGGCTGGCCGCGGTGGAGTGCGACGCTGGTGGGGAGCTGTACTGCCCGCTGATCGTGAAGGGAAACGTGCCGGCCGCGACCAATGCCGTCGTCGATACGGTGAGCGTGGAGATCGCGCCCGCGAGGACCGAGGCGGGAGTGAAGCTCGCGCTCGCGCCCGAGGGCAACCCGGTGGCGGAGAGACTGACCGTCCGCGCCGGCAGGGCCGTCACCAGCGTGCTAATCGTGTACGTGGTGCTCGAGCCCTGGGCCACCGTCTGGTTCGACGGATTTGCGCTGATGGAGAAATCGCTGCGCGCGTAGCTCCCGGGCCCGCCCGACTGCCCGGCTCGTCGCGCCGCGTCTGCCTTGGCCTGCGCGTAGATGGCTTCGTCGAGTACGCGATACGGCAATCCCGAAGCAGGACCGGCCTTGGATGCCGGGATGGGGTGGGAGCTGTCGATGCGCGACCCGACAGTGCTTATCGGCGCCTGGGAGCTCGCGTGGCCCGGAGCAGAAGGCCTCGCGGCGTTGGCTGGTTGCGAAGCGAGCGCAAGACAGAGCACGACCGCCACCATGAAGGCGCACTTGATAAGGCGCATCTGCTCTCCCCTTCCCGCGGCCCGCCTGAACTCGGCCGCTATCGGTGACTCGACCGCGGGGCCCCTGGCGCGAGTAGTAGCGCGGACCGGTGCCCTGTCAAGGGCGGACGAATCAGATTGATGGCCAACAGACACAGGTCCGACCACCGGAGACCCGGAACGGCTGGCTCAAAGACAAACGGAATAAGACGAACAAGACTGGAGGCGACGAATGGTTCCGTTACACGAAGGAAGAGGCGCTCGAAGCGGTCGCGACGGCGCGCCGCGGAGCTGGAGGGCGCCGCCGGAGCGCTGGCGACTCGCAAACGTCCTCCGCCACAGCCGACGAGCCGTCTGTACCCGAGGTACCGCTGGCGGGTCGCGTGGATCGACGCGAACGGCGCGGTCGACGCCCGCAAACGCAAGGGCGTCGAGAAGGACTCAGTCGCGCGCGAGCTCCCTCGCCGGGCTGGGTGCTGCAACGGGAGCCAGGCGCGCGTAAGCGTTTTGAATCGCGCTAATCGTCACCCTGGTCGTCGGTGTCGCCGGGCTGGCCGTCGCCGAGCTCGCCGTCGCCCTGTCCGCGTGCGCCAATCACGAGCGAGGCGCCCGCGTGCGGTGCGGTGAACACGCTGAGCTTCTGGCCGGCGCCGCCGTGGAACAGGGCGAGGTCCGTGACGTACACGGTGCGGCCGCGGAACACGAGGCTCGCCGGCGAGCTGAACGCGTCCGCGCCGGTGCCGCGGTACTCCGCGACGACGTCACCCGCCGTGTCCAACACGGCGATCTCGTCCGATTGGTTCGAGCAGACGTACAGGTTGCCCTTGACGTCGAAGGCGATGCCGTCGGCACCATCGAGCGCCCCGCCGGCGACGCCCTGCGCGAAGAGGTCGATCGCTCCGAGCGTGCCGTTGTCGTAGCGGATGCGGTAGATCTGGTCGCGCGACGTCTCAGCGACGTAAAGGAAGCGCTCGTTGCGGTCGAACGCGACACCGTTCGCGCCGAACCCGGGGGTCTCGCCAGCGAGCGGCGCGAGCTCGGTCGGGTAGCTGTACGTCGTCGTCGCGCCGCCGGGCGCGATCTTCGTGATCGTGCCGAGAAACGAGTCCGATACCCAAAGGTTGCCGAGGCGGTCCCGCGCGATGGCGTTCGGCGCCTGGAAGCCGCTCGCGATCGGGGTGACGGCGTGGGTGCGCACGTCCACCCGGATGACCCGTCCACCCCCGATGTCGGTGACGTAAAGCCCCTCGTTCGGCACGAAGAGCATGCCGAGGAGCTTCGCGACGCCCGACGACGTCGCCGGCGCGACGGAGATGAGGTCGACGATGTTCCCGTCGCGATCGAGCACGCAGATGTTCGCCGACCCGCTCGTCGCGTTGAAGTTCAGGGACGACGCGTAGATGCGGCCGCGCGGATCCGCGGCGATGCCCTCCGGGAGGTTGCACTGCGCGCTGAGGTCCGGACCGAAGTTGCGAACGATGCCGACCGGTGACTTCGCGTCCGCTGGTTGTGCGTAGATGAGGGACGCGAAGACGAGGAACAACAGGACCCGCCGCATGGTCGCCCTCCCCGGTGAAGTGGGGCGAGCCTACACCGCTAGACGGCGCGCCCTTCCGCGACCACCGCGTCGAACGGCAACGCCGTGCCGTCGCGATACGCGGCGTAATCCGCGCGCACGCGGAGCTCGGTCATGACAGTGACCGCCTCGGCGATGCGTCCTCAGCTCGACGGTGACGAAGTCGGGGTTTGGGCCTGCGGTCGCGGTCGCGCGATGGCCATCGCGACGAGCGCGCCCACGATGGCGACAACGAGAGACCCGGCGCGCCACCAGGAGCCGAGGTCGATGCCGAGCGCGGGGTCGATCGCTATCGCGCCAGGACCGCTCGCCACGACGAGGAGCGACCCCGCCAGGAGTTGCAGCGCGAACTCGATCCCGCCCCCGCTGATCCAGAAGCCGCGCGGCAGATGCACCCGCACGATGATGTAGGTGGACTGCGCGACAAGTAACGCGGAGGCGATCGGGGTGAGGAACCCGAGCGCGAGCAGCAGGCCGCCGAACAGCTCGACGCCGGCGGAGATCGCCGCCCACAGCGGCGCAGGGCGCAGCCCCATCCGCGCGATCCCGGCGGTCCAGCCCGCGAAGCCGGGGCCGCCCCACCAACCCAGAACCTTCTGGGCCCCGTGCGCCGCGAAGGTCAGCCCGATCGCGAGCCGCACGATCAGGATGCCAACGTCGCCTGCGGTCATGCTCGTATCAACAGGCCAGGGGCTGCCTGAATTCCCCTACGCCCGGTGCCGTGCCCGTTCGATTCGATCGTCATTCCCGATCACGAGTCCGCTCACGCGGACGCACGGTCCTTCGTCCAATTCAGCCCGCGAACACGCCAAGGCCGCGCGATCCTTGTAGATCGCGCGGAGCATTGCGCACCCAACCGATACGTCGGCGTCTCGTCTGATGTCCGGTGCCCGGCTGAAGTCGCAGCGGTGAATCGGGACCCTGAATGAACACCCACGAGCTTCTCGCGATCGACGCCGCGGTCCGAGTGGGTTGCGCCGCGTCGCAAGAATACTCACGTCCGTCCCCGGGCGCCGGAAACCGGGCCAGACGACCTAGAATGACGGCGTCGTCATGCGGATCGGCAACGCTCGGCCGATGCTGATCGCGTTGCCACGCAATCGAATTCTGCCTGCCCGCCGCGTGGCTCGTCTTCGGGTTGCCGATCTTGAGATCGATGCGTTGGACCGGCGCCTCATTCAAGGGACCATCGAGCTACGGCTTTCGCCGAGCGAGCCCATCCTGCTGTACACCCTGGCCGCGAAAAGAGGAACCGTTGTGAGCCACCGCAGAATTGCGGACGCGCTGGGTACCGGGTCCGAGGTGCGACCCAACGCGCTCGCACGCCACGTGACCAGCCTGCGGCGGAAGCTCGGGGACGATGCCGACCGCCCGCGATACATCGAGACGGTCCCTGGCATCGGCTACCGCTTCGTCGCCGCGCGAAAGAAATAGCCCGGCGGCTACCGTTCGGCGGGCGCAGTCTCTGGCTGCAGCTGGTCGAAGGCGGACGCCGCCTCCTCGATGATCGAGCCCGGCAGGTCGTTCGACAGGGTGTATCTGACGACGTTGCCTTTGCGCTGCGCGACGACGGCGCCGAGCTCGCGTAGCACTCTGAGGTGTTGGCTCGTTGCGGCGCGATTGCGGCCGATGACGTGGGCGAGATCGCCCGCCGCGAGCGTTGTGTCGCGAAGCGCCCGCACGATCGTGATACGGGTCGGGTCGCAGAACGCATCGAGCAGCGCGCGCATCCGTTTTTCGTTACGCGGCGTGAGCATCTGCTGCTCGGCCGTCATGACCGCGACCGGGTCGATCGGCCTGAGAGTGTCCGTTGGCATACGTCCTTCTCTCCGTTTCGGGCGTCGCGTGTATTGGAAACCGGCCCGGTTGCGTATGTGGTCCGTCGCGCCGCGAGCCACTCGGCTTGCTGCGCCGCGGAATCATCGGAACTGCCACGTTACTCATACATGAGTGCCGCCGGCCGGGCATGACGACCTCGTCATCGTCCGTCGCCGTCGCAGGTCGCCTGGAATCTGCGCTGACTCGAGTGCGCGCCTAGGCCAGACGCAGCCTCGGATCGAGCGCCGTGTACAGGATGTCGGCCATCACGACGAATGTGATCGCGAGCAGCGGTAGGACCGCGATGACCAGCCGGCGCAGGATGTAGCGCCCCACCCTCAGCCCTCCTGGACCGTGGCTCCGTGCCCTCCATTACTGCCGTCGGTCGCCGCGCGTTCGATCGCGGCGGTCGCGCGCGGCAGGTAGATCGACACCAGCGAGCCGCGCTCGGGCCCGCGCGCCACGACGTACATGCGGCCGCCATGCCCCTTGACGAGCATGTCAGTCAGCTCGACATCAGCGGGCTCGAGCGAACCGGCGGCCGAGCCGATCTCCACGACCGCTTCGTCGCCGGACGCGCGCGTGAGGACCGTGACCGGCTCGTACGTCGATAGCTCGAGGTACCGGCCGATGATGCTCGCGACGGCGTGGCGGATGCGGTCGGCGTCGGCGAGCACGACGGGATCGTCGCCAGACAGGCTCGGGAACACACGCATCCGATACAGGGTCTCGTCGGCTGCGTCCGTGACGAGCGCGTTCAGCGACACCGGACGGAGCTCGAAATGGATCCCCGCACTCTGCAGGTGACCGACCGCGAGGAGGTCCATGACCAGGAAAGTCGCGTCGCGGATGTGATGGCGGAGGGGCCCGAATTGGGCCTTGACCGCGTCGATGCTCGCTCGGTCCACCGCCTCCTCGAACGTGCGCGCGAACCAGCCGATCGCGCGCAGCGGCCGGGGAAGCTCGCGGTCGAGCACGCGCAGCAGCGACCGTTGCTCCGCGTCCACATCGATCCACCGCCGGCGCGCCCGGTACAGGCGATCGGTGATGATGGCGATCGCCCCGAGCACGCCGACGTCGGATAGTCCATTCCACAGGGCGATGCCCGGGACCGCGGACGGCGCCGGGACCCGGAACAAGACGTCGGCCGCGAGCTCGAGGCTCGCGCCCGCGACGGCGAAGAGCAGTCCGGTCCGCCAGCCGATCGCCCAGGCGCCCACGATCACCGCGAGCATGTAGAACTCACCGAGGTCGACATCGGCGGGCAGTGCGTAATCGAGCGCCCCGACCGCCGCGACGATCGCGGTCGCGATGAGAAAGGCGCTGCCTGGGTCCGCTCGACCGAACAGGCGTCTCACCGGCGAATCACCGCGACGGCGTGTCGATGCCCATGCGGTTGCGCGGCCCTGACCAACGTGAGGAAATGCCCCTCCCGCCCGATTCGGCTGCTCGTCCGCCAAACAGACTACCAGCGATACACCAAATGGATGACGCAGACCGGTATCGCCGCCGGGGCTTCGTATCGTTCGACGAAGCAAGTGGATCGAGTGTGGCTGCCCCTTCGAGCGATGCCGCGGGTCGTCTTCGCGCTGGCGATCGTCTTCACCGCGTGCGATCCCGCGCCGAGCGGGAACGCGACCACCGCGCCACCGATCGCCGCGTCGACAGAGTCGCCGACCGATCCGCCGCGCCGCGCGCCGACGCCGACCCCGCCCAATGGACCCGACGCGCTCGTGTGCACGGAACGACTTACCCTTCCGTCGATCCCCGATGTCATCGGCGTGGCCTGGTCGCCGAACGGCCGGACCCTCGCGATCGACCACATGGTGGTGCTGCCGTCCGCGCGGATCACCGGCTCACCCGAGGAGTTCTTCCTTGATGCGCTCGACCTTCCGACCGGCGAGCTGACGCCGCTCGGCGTCGGCGAGCGGCAGCAGTGGTCGGCGAGCGGGACGTACCTCGCGTACTGGAGCTGGGACGGCGAGCTGCGCATCGTCATCGGCGGCCACGTCGTCGACCTTCCCAAAGCGACCATCCCGGACGTCCGCTGGGTCGGCGACACCCTCTATTACTTCGCCAGGGACGAGCTGCAAAGCTGGACCGATGGGAAGATCCAGACCCTGTCGCACCTCCCCGCGGATCTGGTCCCCACGTACCCCGCGGACGATGCGAGCTTCAGTGGCGACGCGGAACGATTCGTCATCACGCGTTACTCGCTCGACGGGACGGTGCGCCGATACGCGGGAGTCACCCGAACCGGCGCGGTGACCACGCTGGACCTACCGGACGCGACCTACACGGAGTGGGCGCCCACCGGCGAGACGCTGCTCGTGCGCTACGCGGACCGCGTCGAGCTGCGCGACGGCGACGCGATCACAAGCGCGCCGTTGTCGGCGTTCCCGGGGCCGGTGCATCAGTGGACGCCCGACGGGCGCTCGCTCCTCCTCGGGCCGGTCACGCCGACCGTGAGCGGCGACATCTCGTTCGACACGTTCGCGCGCGTCGGAACGGACGCGCCGATCATGGCGACGCTGCCGAACCTCCTGGGAGCGCGTGGCTTCAGTCCCGACGGCCGCTACTTCGCGGGCGACAGCCGGACCGCGCTTCGCTCGACGCAGCTCGAGCTCTTCCGGTGCGGCACCGGAGGATCGGCAAAGGCGACACCGATCCCCGCTGCGCAGGCGTTCCCGCCGACTGAGCTGCGCTACGTCCGGCCGGTGATCGGCGCGATCACCCAGCTCATCACGCCGACGCACACGGGCATCGATCTGGCCGCACCGCTGGGCTCGACGATCGTCGCGGCGGACGACGGCGTCGTGACCGCCGTCGGCTGGGTGAACGTCGGTGGGCGGCGGGTCTGCGTCGGACACGCCAGCGGCATCGTGACCTGCGTGTATCACACGTCCGCGGCGCTCGTGCGGGTGGGTGATCGCGTCGCGCGCGGGCAGCCGATCGCGCTCGTCGGCCTCACCGGTGTCACGACCGGGCCGCACGTGCACTGGGAAGCGACCGTCGACACGCGGATCATCGACCCGCTGACGCGCTAGTCGGGCAGCCGCTCCAGCAGGACGGCCGGGATGACGCGATCCGTCTTCTGTTCGTAGTCCCTGAAGCCGGGATTGATCGCCGCGTGCCGGTCGTAAAGGCGACGCCGCTCCACGCCGCGGGCGACCGGCGTCGCCTTCGCGCGGAATTTCTCGGGACCGACCTCGACCGTGACCTCCGGATGCGCGCGGACGTTGTGATGCCAAGACGGATGGGTGGGCGCGCCGCTGTTCGACGCGATGATCAGGTACCGATCCCCGTCGCGCGTGTAGACGAGCGGGTGCGTGCGCGGCGCCCCGCTCTTCGCGCCCTTCGTCGTGAGGAGCAGGACGTCGCGGCCCGTGAACGGACCTTCGGCGATGGTCCCGCGGTTCTTCCGGAAGTGGGCGATGAGGTCCTCGTTGAATGCCACGGTGTGCTCAACGGCGCTCGGGCTCGGATGATTCCGTCAACGGCCGAGCACCATCCCACTCCGGATCCAGAACGCGGGCCCGAGGATCATCGAGGCCAAGCCACCGGTGAGCAGAATGGCCGGCGTCGATCCGGCCACGGTCACGAAGTACAGCAGGATGAGATCGACACCGCCGACGACCGCGAGCGTCGCCAGGCCGCTGGGCACCGCGCGCGTACCGCGCGCTGAGAGGCCGAGCCCGAGCATCCACACGCCGGCGAGGCCGAATGTCGCGAAGCCGCGCGGATCGGTGGGCGACAGGTCGCCGGCGGCGAGGCCGGTGCTGGCCTGGATCGCGGAGTACACCCCGTGCGCGGCCGAGAGCAGCGCGTAGCCGACGCCGAATGGCGCCAGCCAGGAAGCGTTGGATCCGCCGGCACGCGCGCTCACGGCCACGGTCGCGACCGACGCGGCAACGGCGCCCGCGGCGATGAGGGCGTAGGCCAGCGCGTTCGCCGAGCGATCGTCCGGGTTCCGGCTCGCCACGCCCAGGTACACGACCGCGTACGCGATGGCGAGCGCCGCAACGAGGTACGCGCAGAGCGCCGCGCGGCGTGCGAATCCGTCGATGGCCGGGACTCGAGCGGGCATCCGCCGGCGGCGGATGCACGTATCTAGAGGTACAGGACGTCACACCTCCTCCACGCAGCGAATGGGGCGGCCACGCGCGGCCGCCCCATTCGCGCCCATCCTGGCCCACCTATCGTTCGGCCCCGTGGACGACGCGCTGCTCGACCGGCCGCTCGAAGACGCCATCGCCGCCCTGCGCTCGCGCTCGGTGAGCCCGCTCGAGCTCGCCGAGGCATCGCTCGCGCGGATAGCCCGGCGCGAGCCCGACCTCAACGCCTTCATCACCGTCACTGCGGACGACGCCCGGAGCCGAGCGCGCGGCGCGGACCCGACCCGGCCCCTCGCGGGCGCGCCGATCGCGTTGAAGGATCTGTTCGATGTCGCCGGCGTTCCGACCACCGCCGGCTCCAAGCTGCTCGCGATGAACGTGCCGCACGACGACTCGGAGATGGCGCGGCGACTCTTCGACGCGGGCGCGGTGAACCTCGGGAAGACGAACCTACACGAGTGGGCCTTCGGCGTCACGACGGACAACCCGCACTTCGGACCGACGCGGAATCCGTGGGCGCACGATCGGATCCCGGGCGGGTCCAGCGGCGGCACCGGTGCCGCGCTCGTCGCGGGCATGTGCTTCGCGTCGATCGGCAGCGACACCGGCGGCTCGATCCGGATCCCTGCGTCGCTGTGCGGCATCGTCGGTCTGAAGCCCACGTACGGCCGGGCGAGTCTGCGTGGCGCGATCCCGCTCGCGTGGTCCCTCGACCATCCCGGGCCGATGGCCCGCACCGTCCGCGATGCCGCGCTCGTGCTGCAGCTCGTCGCCGGCTACGACCCGGGCGATCCCGTCTCGGTCGACGTCCCGGTCGACGACTATCTCGCCGACATCGAATCTGGCGCGCGCGGGCTGCGCATCGGCGTCGTGCGCGGGCGGTTCTTCACGCGCCTCTCCGCGAACGAGCGACCGTCCGCCGACGTGGACGCGGCGGTGCGCTCCGCGGTCGAGGTGTTCGCGCACGAAGGGGCCCGCATCGGCGAGCTCGAGCTCCCGCGGACCGACGAGCTGCGTGAGACCCAGGGCGTCGTCATCGGCACCGAGGCCGGGGCGTATCACCGCGAGCGGATCGCGACGCACCGACACGATTACGGCGCGGATGTCGCGCGGCGCATCGACGCCGGTCTCGCGCGCACTGGCACCGAGTACGCGCGCGCGCGACGCACGCGCGATGAGCTGCGCCGCGCGTACGCCAGTGCCGTGGCCGAGTGGGACGCGATCCTGCTCCCCACCACGCCGACGACGGCGCCACTGCGTGCGGGCCAGGACGCGCTCGCGGCCGCCGCGGCGCTCACCGTCTACACGTCGCCGTTCAATCTCACCGGCCTGCCCGCGATCTCGATCCCGTGTGGCTTCGACGGCCTGGGCCTCCCGATCGGCCTGCAGCTCGTGGCCCGACCGTGGGCCGAGGCCCGGCTGCTCAGGATCGCGCGGGCGTACGAGCGCGCGACGTCATGGCACGAGCGCCGGCCAGGCCGAGCGTGAGCGCGGCCATCTGGGCGACCGGCTCTCCTGGATCGGTCGATCCGAAGATGAAGACGGCAAGCAGCCCGACGAGTGCAGCGACCACGAGGAGACAGCCGCAGCCGGTGATGGGGTCAGACGACCGCTAGCGCCGCCCGCACGCGCAGCCGCCGCCGCTGTCGAGCTTCGGGTTCCGGACGGTGAAGCCGCCACCCATGAGCGCGTCGACGAAGTCGATGGTCGCGCCCTCGACGTACGGCAGGCTATCGGGGTCGACCGCGACCTCGATGCCGCCGCGCTCGACGACGGCGTCGCCGGGGAGGCGGGCTTCGTCGAACGCGAGCCCGTACTGGAAGCCGCAGCAGCTCTGGCCGGCGACATACACGCGCAGCACGCGCTGTGCGGGGTTCTGTGACATGAGGCCGCTCAGCTTCTCCGCGGCGAGCGGGGTGAGTTCGATCACTCGATCGAATCTAACAGGTGATAGTTTCGCGGCGATGGATCGAGACGCGGCGTACGTACTGCTCTGCGAGCACACGAAAGGCGACAGCCTCCGCAAGCACGGCCTCGCGGTCGAGGCCGCGATGCGACGCTTCGCCCGACGCTTCGACGGCGACGAAGCGGAGTGGGCGATCACCGGGTTGCTCCACGACTTCGACTACGAGCGTGATCCGAACGGACATCCGCAGAACGGGAAGCCGATCCTCGAGCAGGCCGGTGTGCCGGGACAGATCGTGCACGCGATCCAGAGTCACGGGGACCACACCGGGATCCCGCGCGTGACGCCCATGGAGAAGACGCTCTACGCCGTCGACGAGCTGTGCGGCTTCGTCACCGCGGTCGCGCTCGTGCGGCCGGCGAAGCGCGTCGCCGAGGTCGAGGCGTCGTCGGTCCGCAAGAAGATGAAGGACAAGGCGTTCGCCCGGGCGGTCAGCCGGGAAATGATGGTCGCCGGCGCCGAAGACCTGGGCGTCCCGCTCGATGATCTGATCGTCGAGGTCGTCGCGGCGCTGAGCGGCATCGCCGACCGCCTCGGCTTGGCGGGCAGCCCGGCCTGATTCAGCAGCGCGACGAGCGCCGCCTTGTTGGGCGCGCCGCGTCGCGCTCGCAACCGGACCAGGTGCTTCTTGACGGTGCCTTCGGACACGCCGACGCGGACCGCGATCTCCTTGTTCGTGAGGCCGGCGGCGATCCCATCGACGATCTCGCGCTGGCGGATCGTGAGCGGATCTTCGGGGTCGACGTGGGCCCGAAGCCACCGGCCGGCGACCCATCCGGTCGCAAGCCCACCCAGCAACGCGGCCGTCCGGTCCACGACAGGACCGAACGGCCCCGGCTTGAGCGCGGGTGGCGGGCTAGCTGGCCTCTTTCAGGACGGCGCGCCGACGCACGACCTGTTGCTCGTACTTCTCGAGGAACAGCTGGCCGCCGCAACGCGGGCAGAGCGGCTGCTCGCCCGCGTTCCACTGGGGCGTACGCGGACCGGTGACGTGTGAATACGCGGCGCGAAGCTGCTCCGGTGTCGGGCGCCGCGACTTCGTCGCGACGAGGACCTCACCGGAGCCGTGGCCGCAGAAGTAACAGTAAAGCTCGGCTCGAAGCATGGCTTTGGCCTCCAGATGCTCGCCTGGCACTAACGGCGTACAGGCGTTTGATGTTCCATACCGACGAACGGGCGTTCGGGTTTCCGTACCGGTGGATACGAACGCTGGAGGCTGCGGGTGGCGCCGGGCTACCCGGCGGAGGCGACGTCCAGGGAGACGAGCTCCGACGGATCGCGCAGGACCGTGAGCTGGCGGATCACGCCCCGGGGGATGATGTGGAAGTCATTGTGCCGGTAGTCCTTACCCTCGTTCGTGATGTCGTAGTCGCCGACGACCACGATGTAGTCGTCGGTCTCTTTCCAGAGCATCCCGCAGGTGAGCTTGCGGAGGCGGTAGGGCTCGAAGTCCTCGGGGATCGCCGTACGCGTGTACGCGGTGACGTCTTCCCACTCGACGGCAACGAGCGCGGTGCCGAGCCGATCGACCGCGTCCAACGTCCCTCTCCTCGACGAGCGAGCGCGCGCTGTGCGCTCACCGGTACATCTGACGGTCTCGTGTGACCGTTCGCGTACAGGAACGGACGATACGAAGGCGCGTTCCGGTGTCAATGCTCCAGGGATCCGGATTCGCGGCGATTGATACGCGTTGAGCGCGACGACGCGCCCCCCGCGCTCTCTCGCCCGCTCGCTCGCCGCGCCGTCGACGAAGCTGGTCAGCTAGCCCGCCTTGCGTCCGCGGGCGATGAGCTCGGCGACCTTCTGGCCGCCTTTCTTGCCGATCTCCTCGAAGTGGGCGTGGCCGTACTTCTCGGAGACCGCGTCGCCACCGATCTTTCCGATGCGTCCGTAGAACCGCGGCCCGTAGAGCTCTTTCACCTTCTGGCCGCCCTGCTTGCCGATCTGCTCGTAGAACTCGGCCCCGTGGCGCTGCGCGGTCGTGCGTCCGCCCTTCTTACCGATCTGCTCGTAGAACTCCGGCCCGTGCCGCTGCGCGGTCGTCGCCCCACCCTTGCGTCCAGCCTCGGCGACGGTCATCGCGCCCTTGGTCTTCGGCATCCGCTCACTCCTTCACTGACGCGTGCGCGCAGCGGCGTTCCGGCCGCCTGCTGGCATGGTCTGGCTGCAAGTTCCATACCGACGCTCGGTCGGCCGTCGAGTGTGCGGGCAATCTCCGCACACTCAGGCCCCGACGTGCATCCGAAGCGTGCACAGGTCGGGGCACCCGAGTACCTGCTCCGTCGCGTAGGAGCGATCGATGGCCCGCCCCGCGATATACGGGCCGCGCGATCGATGACCGGAACGGTGATGGCCCGTCCGCCGTGGGTGAGCGTCAGCAGAGTGCCGCACGGCAGCCTGAGGTGCGCGACCCCAAGAATCTCGGGGTGTACGTCTGCCCGCCCGCGGTCCGGTTCCCATAGAACCCGGGTCCGTACCAGGATGCGAGGATGGCCGAATCGCCCAGGACCGACGTCGCGACGACCGCGGGCGCGGCGGTCTCGTATCCGGCGACCGCCGTCGCAGCGACGATGACGGGCACGATCTCGCGAATCGCGGGCAGCTCGAATCGAGCGCCCGGAAGGATCTATCGAGCTCCCCGGCGCGACCAGCCCGCGTCCAGCGGCGGGTCGTTCGGTGACGAGCATGAGCGCGAAGAGCATCGAACACCGTGACACCGGTGCGTGCCACGTAGGACGGCATCCAGTCACCCCCAGTTGTCTGGTGCTGGGGGCAGGTCGCGTTCCGACCCGTGTCAGCGCCGCACGCGTGTCGGCCTGCGAGACATCGGGTGCCGCACGGGGGCTCGCTTGTTCGGCCGGATGTTCTCGCGATGCGATACGCCGCTGCTACGGCGGCGCGACCCTTACGGCGCGGGGATGGCGACGACCACGAACCGCGGATCCGTCGGGTTCGGGCCGGTCGACGTCTGCAGCGTGAGCCGTTCACTCTGCGTCGGCTGCACCCAGGACACGTCGCCGGGCGCGACGCGCGGATGCACTTCTGTCACGACGTACTTCAGCGCCCGCAGATCCGGGGTCGAGATGAAGACCTCATCGCCGACCTTCGCGTTCCAGAGCGTCAGGAACATACCGGTCCGCGCGTGCGCGTACAGATACGTGTTGCTGCCGAGACCGGGGATCGACGTGCCCGGCAAATGGAACGCGAATCCTTCCGGTGTCTTCTGCTGATCGATATCGCGCGCCAGGTCACCCTCCGCGAGCGGCAGATCGATGCCGAGCCGAAAGATCTGCACGCGGTAGCCCGTAGGGATCGGCGTCCGCGGATCGCGGGCCGCGCTCGGTGCCGCACTCGTGGATCCGGTTGGGGAGGCGACCGCGGTCGACGACGTCGCCGCGGTCGTGGGGGTTGACGCGGTCGTGCCGCCGCCTCCGACGAGCAGGACGCTGGCGAGGATGAGGGCGCTGCCGGCGACCCCCGGAAGCGTCAGTTTCCGTATGCCATAGTGCGGACGCACATCCCATGCCGAAGATGGATCACGCCGCCCGCCGCGTCCGGGCCGCGGCCCGCAGCCGCGCGGCCGGCGTGGCCGCGCTGCTGCTCGCGCCCGGCTCCGATCTCACCTACTTGAGCGGGTACCGGATCTTCTCGAGCGAGCGACTGACGTGCTTAGTGCTCGCCAATGACGGCACCGCGACGCTGGTCGTCCCCGAGCTGGAGGCCCCGCGCGCGGCGGACAGGGCGCCAGACGTCGCGCGCGCGACCTGGGGCGAGACGGCCGACCCCTACGCGCTCGTGGCGTCGCTCGTTCGAGAGGCCGGTGCGCTCGCAGTGTCCGACCAGATGTGGGCGTCGTTCGCGCTCCGGCTCCAAGACAAGCTCGGCGACCGCGAGTTCCGCGTGGCGTCGGAGATCACGCGAGACCTGCGGATGCGCAAGGATCCGGCGGAGCTCGACGCCCTGCGCGTGGTGTCGGCCGCCGCGGACCGCGCGTACGTGCGCGCGCTCGACCTCGAGTTCGCCGGCCGGACCGAGCGCGAGATCGGTGCCGACCTCGCCGCGCTCCTGCGCGACGAAGGTCACGACGAAGTGATGTTCACGATCGTCGCGGCTGGCGAGGACGGCGCCTCGCCGCACCACCAGACCGGCGACCGCAAGATCAACAGGGGCGACACGGTCGTGCTGGATTTCGGTGGGACGCGCGACGGGTACGGATCTGACATCACGCGCACGGTGCACGTCGGCGATCGACCCGGCGAGGAGATCGTGCGCGTACACGACGCCGTGCGCCGCGCGCAGGAAGCCGGGTACGCCGCGGCCCGGACGGGCGCCACCGCGCAGTCGGTGGATGCGGCCGCGCGCGCGGTCATCGCCGAGGCGGGGTACGGCGAGTTCTTCATCCACCGGCTCGGGCATGGCATCGGCCTGGACGGCCACGAGCACCCGTACCTCGTGAGCGGCAACGAGCAGCTCCTTGAGCCGGGCATGGCCTTTTCCATCGAGCCGGGCATCTATCTCCCCGGCAGGTTCGGCGTGCGGATCGAGGACATCGCGATGCTGGGCGACGACGGATCCTGCGAAGGCCTGAATCGCGTGGACCACGCGCTCGCGATCGTGCGCTGATGCGATTCGGCCTCGCCGTCCTCGCGGCGGCGGCGCTCGACCTCGTGGTGCTGTTGCGCGTCGACCAGTGGCTCGGCACGGCCGCGCTCCTCGCCACCAGCTACCTGCTGATCGCCTCGGCCGGTGCGGGCTTCTTCGCGGCCTCGCGTGGCGCGCTCGCGGGTGCGCTCGCCGTCCTGTTCGGCGCGCTCCTCTCCGGTCTCGTCCAGTACTGGCCACGGGTGAGCTACGCGAACGACCTCGGCGTGCTCCTCGGCTTCGAGCTGCAGCTCGTCATCGCGCTCGTGCCGTATGCGATCGGCGGCGCCATCGCGGGGTACGCCGGCGGCGTGCTGCGTAAGCGGGCGATGCGGAGGCGGATGGCCGCGCCTTGACCATGGCGCGGATGCTCGCATCGGTTCTCGCAACGACGACCGGTCTCGCCTTCTGGTGGGGACTGACCGAGCCGTTGCCGGTCCCGCCGGCGATCCTGCTCGGCGTGAGCGCGGGCGTCCTGCTCTGCGCGGGCGTCATCGCGGGGCGCCTCGGTGTCGCGGCTGCTCCGTGCGCGCTCCTGTTCTCGCTGTTCCTCGGGAGCATCCTCGCGACGCAGCTGCACCAGGCATTCACGCCGTCATTCGCGCCGGTCTCGCATTTCGGCAGCCTCTTGGTGCTCGAGCTCCCTGCGATCCTGATCCCGCTCACGATCGCGGCCGCGCTCGGCGCGCTCGGCGGGTTCGTCGGAGAGCGGCTATTGCCCTCGCGCTAGCGAACGACGCTCAGCTGGTGCGGAGCCCTCAGCGAACGAATGGCGCGGCGGCCTGCAGGGCCCAGCGGTACAGGCCGTCGGGCACGATGCCGATCACGACAACCGCGAGGCCAGCGATCCCGAGGCCCGCCGACAGCAGATCCGTGCGGAGGAGCCTCGGGGCGTTGGCATCGACGTCGTACATGTACATGTGCACGACGACCCGGAGGTAATAGAAGGCCGCGAGCGCCGCGTTCAGCGCGATGGCGACGGCCAGCCAGACGAGACCCGCGTCCAGGACCGGCTGGAGGATGAACACCTTCGCGACGAACCCGATCGTCGGCGGGATGCCGGTCAGGGAGATGAGGAACACCGCGAACGCGAGCGCGCCGGCGGGCTGGCGTCGGGCGAAGCCGTTGAGCTCGTCGAGCGACGCGCCGCGCGTGCCGTCGAGGTCGAGGTAGATGAGGCAGGCGAAGGCGCCGAGATTCATGATCCCGTACGCGAAGACGTAGAAGAGCACGGCCGCCGACGCCGACGCGCCGGCCTGGTAGGCCGCGACGCCGGCAAGGATGTAGCCGGTGTGCGCGATGCTCGAGTACGCCAACATCCGCTTCACGTTCCCCTGCACGAGCGCGACGACGTTGCCCCCGGTCATCGTGATCGCGGCGAGGATCGCGAAGACCGCGCTCCAGTCGAGCCCGAGCGGGCCGAGGCTGCCGATCATGATCCGCAGGATCGCGGCGAACGCGGCCGCCTTCGGGGCGACGCTCATGAACGCGGTCGCCGGCGTGGGCGCGCCGTCGTACGCGTCGGGAGTCCATTGATGGAACGGGACGACCGCGGCCTTGAACGCGAGTCCGACGGTCACGAGCGCGAGCGCGACGAGCGTGGCACCGTCCGTGAGGCCGCCCTTCGCGACCGCCTCGGCGATGCCGACGAACGTGGTGGTGCCGGAGAG
This sequence comes from Chloroflexi bacterium UBA4730, assembly GCA_002404155.1. Classification (GTDB taxonomy): domain Bacteria; phylum Chloroflexota; class Limnocylindria; order P2-11E; family P2-11E; genus UBA4735. The sequence continues at coordinate 24,284 of DHJC01000069.1, forward strand.
GCCGTACAACCAGGCGAAGCCGTACAGGAGCATCGCCGAGCTGAACGCGCCGAGGAGGAAGTACTTGAGGCCGGCCTCGTTGCTGTAGCGGTCGCGGCGGGCCATGCCCGCGAGGACGTAGATCGGGATGGTCATGAGCTCGAGGCCCACGAAGATGGTGATGAGATCCGTCGCGAGCGCGATGGTCATCGCGCCCACCGTCGAGAAGAGGATCGTCGCGTAGAACGCGCCCGCGGGGATCGCCCGCCGCTCGAGGTATTCGGGCGCGACGATCGTCGCGAAGATCGCGAGGATGCAGAACAGCACGCGGAAGAACGCGGTGAACGTGTCGACGACGACGAAGCCGCCGAACGCGGTGTGGCTCGCCACGGTGATCGGGCCACTGAAGATCGCGCTGATCAGGCCGAGGACCACCAGGAGCGGTAGCCAGAAGCGCGCCAGCTTCCGATCCAGGATCGCGTCGGCGAGCAGGACCAGACACGCCGTCGCGGTCACGACAACTTCGGGGAGGACGGTGTTGAGGTCGTCCAGGCTCACTTCAGCACGACCTGCGACGCGTCGGTCGCGATCGCGAGGATCCGCCGCACCGACGGCTCGATGATCGCGATGGCCGGCTGCGGGAACACGCCAAGGAGCACCGTGAGCACCAACAGGGGCACGGCGCAGACGACCTCGAGCGGTGAGAGGTCGGGCAGGGCCCGATAGGCCTCACGCACGGTGCCGAACATCACGCGCTGGAACATCCACAGCAGATAGACGGCGGCGAGGATGACCCCGATCGCGGCCAGTGGTCCCCAGAACAGGCCCCCCGGCCCGCCGGCAGGGTTGAACTTGAACGTCCCGAGGAGCACGAGGAACTCGCCGACGAACCCGCTCAGTCCGGGCAACCCCAGCGACGCGAGCACGAACACGCCGAAGAACGCCGTGAACAGCGGCCAGCGGTTCGCGAGGCCGCCGAGATCGGCGATCTGCCGCCGGTGGGTCTTCTCGTATTGGATGCCGACGAAGAGGAAGAGCGCGCC
>DHJC01000069.1:25445-49795 GCA_002404155.1 Chloroflexi bacterium UBA4730
ACGAAGATGCCGAGCGTCACGAAGCCCATGTGGGCGACCGACGAGTAGGCGACGAGCTTCTTCAGATCCTTCTGCACGACCGAGACGATCGCGCCGTACAGGATGGCGACGACCGACAACAGGATGAGGATCGGTAGCCAGGCCTGCGTGCCCACCGGGAACAGCGGGACCGCGAAGCGAAGGAAGCCGTAGCCGCCGGCTTTGAGGAGCACGCCCGCAAGGACGATCGAGCCGGCCGTCGGTGCCTCGACGTGCGCGTCCGGGAGCCAGGTGTGGAACGGCACCATCGGCATCTTGATCGCGAAGGCGAGGGCGAACGCGAGGAAGACCCAGAACTGGAAGTCCGCCGAGAAGCGGCCCGAGCGCGTGAGCAGCTCGGGAAGGGACAGCGTGCGGTTGCCGACGTCGCCACTCGCGAGATAGACGGCGATGATCCCCACGAGCATGAGGAGCGACCCCGCGAGCGTGAAGAGGACGAACTTCAGTGTCGCGTAGACCCGCCGCGGCCCGCCCCAGATCCCGATGATGAGGTACATCGGCACGAGCATCAGCTCGAAGAACACGTAGAAGAGGAAGAGGTCGAGCGCCAGGAAGACGCCCACCATGCCGACCTCGAGCAACAGGAACGCCGCCATGAACTCGCCGATGCGTTCCTTGATGGCGCCGCCGCTCGAGTAGAGGACGGAGATGAACGTGAGCAGGGTCGTCATCGGGATGAGGAGCACCGAGATGCCGTCGACGCCGAGCTCGTAGCGGATCCCGAAGCTCGGGAGCCAGGCCGCCGACTCGACGAGCTGGAAGTCGGCCTCGCCGACGTGGAACTGCGCCAGCATCACGAGCGACACCACGAGCTCGATGAACGTCGTCATGATCGCGACCTGCTTGACCGCGCGCGCGTCGCGGAAGAACACAGCCAGCGGGATGAGGCCCACGAGCGGAATGACGATGAGCAGCGTCAGCACGTGATCCATCAGCGGTGCAGCCATCCCGTCGCGTATCCGCCGTAGACGATCATCACCAGCAGCAGGCCGGCGACGATCGACAGCGCGTAGTTGCCGACGATACCGGTCTGCGCTCGCCGCAGGCCCGAGCCACCGAGCTTGATGGCCCAGCCCAGCCGGTTCACCAGCCCGTCGATGATGTGGATGTCGAAGGCCCACGCCGCTCCGGCGAACGCCTTCGCCACGTCCACGAGCCGCCGGTCGTACAGCTCATCGACGTAGTACTTGTTCACGAGGACGTCGTAGTACGGACCCGCCGCGCGCGACATGGCGGCCGGTTCCGGCCGGCCGCGCGAGTACATCGAGAGCCCGAGAAGGATCCCGCCGACCCCGACAGCCGTCGAGATCGCCGCGAAGATGAGGAACGCCGGCCAGTCCGTGCCCGTCTCAGCGACCGCTCCGGCCGCCTCGATCGCTGGGCGCAGGAACGCATGGAGGAAGCCGTTGTCCGGCGGGAAGCCGATGAATCCGACGAGCACGCTCCCGGCGGCGAGCACGAGCAGTGGCACCGTCATGACCCGCGGCGATTCGTGGGCGTGCTCGAACAGCTGGCGGTCGCGCGGCTGGCCGTGGAACGTGAGCCAGATCGCGCGGGTCACGTAGAACGCGGTGAGGCCGCCGGTGAACACGCCGACGACCCAGAGGATCGGGTAGCCGTTCTTGAACGCGGATCCGAGGATCTCATCCTTCGACCAGAACCCAGCCAGCGGCGGCAGCGCCGCGAGCGCGCCTCCGGCGATGACCATCGTCCAGTACGTGAGCGGCATCTTCGAGCGCAGGCCACCCATCCGACGCATGTCCTGCACGTCCCCGATGCCATGGATCACCGAGCCCGACCCGAGGAACAGCAGGGCCTTGAAGAACGCGTGCGTGATGAGGTGAAACATCGCGGCGATCGGTGCGCCCACGCCGAGGGCCAGGAACATGTAGCCGAGCTGGCTCACGGTCGAGTAGGCCATCACCCGCTTGATGTCGAACTGCACGAGCGCGATCGTCGCCGCGAAGATCGCGGTGAGGGCGCCGACCCCGCCGACCGCGGCGAGCACCGGGCCGGCCGCGGCGAACAACGGCGTCGAGCGCGCGACCAGGTACACGCCCGCGGTCACCATCGTCGCCGCGTGGATGAGCGCCGACACCGGGGTTGGGCCCTCCATCGCGTCCGGCAGCCACGAGTACAGCGGGAGCTGGGCGGACTTGCCGGTCGCGCCGAGGAAGAACGCGAGGCAGATGAGCGAGAGCACGCCCTGCGCGGGCGGGTCCTTCGCGACGCGGTCGAACACGTCGACGAAGTTCATCGAGCCGAAGACAAGGAACGTCGTGATCATGCCGATGGTGAAGCCCCAGTCGCCGATCCGGTTCATGACGAACGCCTTCTTGGCGGCGCCCGCGGGCTCCGGCCGCTCGAACCAGAACCCGATGAGCAGGTAGCTGCAGAGGCCGACGCCCTCCCAGCCCACGAACATCACGAGGTAGTTGTCGGCGAGGACCAGGATGAGCATCGCGAACACGAACAGCGGGAACCAGCTGAAGAACCGCCAGAAGCCATGGTCGTGGGCCATGTAGCCGATCGCGTACACGTGGATGAGGAACGAGATGACGGTGACCATGAGGAGCATCGCCGACGAGAGCGGATCGACGAGCGCAGCCACGTCCACGTGGAAGTCCGCGACGCTGATGAACGTGTACAGCGGGACGGTCGTGCGCAGCGCTCCCGCGTGCACCTCGAGGAACACGCCGATCGCGACGACCGCCGACGCGGCGATGGCTGCCGCCGCGAGCGGACCGGTCCACTGCTTGAGCCAGCGGCGCCCGAAGAGCGCGTTGATGAGGAACGCCGCGAGCGGGAAGGCCGGGATGAGCCAGACGTTCTGGATCACCTGCTAGCCCTTCATCTCGTGGATCTCGTCCACGTTCACCGTCGGGCGGTTGCGATACGCCGCCAGGATGATGGCGAGGCCGACCGCGACCTCGGCCGCGGCGATGACGAACACGAAGACGACGAACACGCTGCCGCGCTGATCGAGCGGGTTGCCGGCGCCGAGCTGGCCGGCGCGACGCGAGAAGGCGACGAGCGCGAGGTTGCTCGCGTTGAGCATCAGCTCGACGCACATGAGGATGACGACCGCATTCCGGCGGATGAGCACGCCCGCTGCACCGAGGAAGAAGAGCACCGCCGAGACGGCGATGAACGCGCCGAGCGGTACGGTCACTGCTCGTCCCGCTTCACGAGAACGATCGCGCCGACCAGCGCGGCGAGGAGCAGCACCGACGCGATCTCGAACGGGAACGCGTAGTCGGTGAAGAGGCTCCCCGCGAGCGGGATGAGATCGCCGCCTTTGCCCGACGGCGTGATCGCGTCCTTGAACGAGAAGGCGAGGAACACGACTGGCACCGCGATCACGAGAGTGAATGCTGCGGCCCATGGCGTCTGCTTCTGGAAGAACAGCGCGTAGCCGCGATCGTCCTGCTTCGTGAACATGACGCCGAACAGGATGAGGATCGTGATGGCGCCGACATAGATGAGCACCTGGAACAGCGCGATCGTCTCAGCGCCGAGCAGCAGGAACATCCCGGCCATGGACGCGAAGGTGAGCGCCATGAGGAGCGCCTGCGCGGTGATGCGCCGCAGCATCACGACGCAGACGCCCGCCCCGATGATCCCCAGCGAGAAGACCGCGAAGAAGAATGGCTCGAGGAAGTCGAACACTACGGAGCGAGGCGCACGTCGCGCATGGCGACGTGCTCCTTCGTCCGGGCGCGGAACCGCAGCAACCTGCGCCGCTGGGTGAACGGGAGGCCGAAGACGAGCGCGGCCACGAGGATCCAGTTCACGATCGCGAGCGGCAGGCGCGGGTCCGCGAACGCGAGGATCAGCACGGCCGTGGCCATGATGTTCACGAGCGCGAGGGGGATGAGCACTTTCCAGCAGAACCCCATGAGCTGATCGATGCGAAGCCGCGGCAGGGTCGCGCGGATCCACATGAACAGCAGCACGAACATGTAGGTCTTCAAGGTGAACCACAGGACCCCGAGGATCGGCAGGGCGTCGACGCCCGGCCCGTGCCAGCCGCCGAACCAGAGGGTCGCCATGATCGCGGAGACGACGGTCACCTCGCCGTACTCGGCGACGAAGAACACGCCCCAGCGCATCCCGGAGTATTCGGTGAGGAACCCCGCCACGAGCTCCGACTCGGCCTCGGGCAGGTCGAACGGGTTGCGGTTCGTCTCGGCGAGCGCGGCAATGAGATACGTGACGAACGCCATCGGCAGGATGAGCACGTTCACCAGGGGTCCGGGCTGCGAGTTCGTGATGTCGACCATCGACAGGGAGCCCACGTAAAGGACGACGGTGACGAGCGCGAGGATCTGCGGCACCTCATAGGAGATGAGCTGGCCGGCGGAGCGCAGGCCGCCCATGAGCGAGTACTTGTTGTTCGACGCCCACCCGGCGATGACGATACCGAGCACCGTCATGGACCCGAGCGTCGTCAGGTACAGCAAGCCGACGTTCAGATTCGCGCCCACGAAGTCCGGACCGAACGGCAGAACGACGAACGACGCGAGCATTGGGCTGAACACGATGGCCGGGGCCGCGAGGAAGAAGGGTGCATCGGTGAGCCTTGCGCGGATGTCCTCCTTGCCAATCAGCTTGATCGCGTCAGCGAACGTCTGGAGCAGTCCGAATGGGCCGGTGTGATACGGACCGATGCGGTCCTGCATGACGGCCTGGATCTTCCGCTCGAGGAAGATCTGGGCGAGCGCGCCGTTGAGGACGAGGAAGACCGCGAGGCCGACGGCGATGACCAGCCGGAGGACGGCCCAGATGACGGGATCGATCCCGAACGGCCCCATGGGCATCGCTCAGCCTCCGCGCGCGTCGCTGCGCGGCGGCAGGAAGCTCTTCCGCAGCGGATGTCCGGGGAATGACTCTTCGAGGAAGATCCGCCGCAGGTCGGGATGGCCGTCGAAGATGATGCCGAACATGTCGTAGGTCTCGCGCTCGCACCAGTTGGCGCCCGGCCACACCCCCGACAGCGTGGGGATCCGCGGATCCATCTCGGAGCACACGGTGCGGAGCATCACGAAGACGTGCGTGGTCGTACCGCGCACGAACGTCACCGAGCGCAGCTCGGCGCCGGTGTCGACACCCGCGTTGACGGAATACAGGTCGCACATGGTCAGCGGATCGTCGCGGACGAGCGTCGCCACCTCGACGAGGCGATCGCGGTCCACGTCGATGACCACCATGTCGTGCAGCGTCGACAGTCGCGCACGCGTGCCGAGCTTCGCGCCGAGCTCCGCGGCCACCCGCGCGAGATCGATCGTCGGGCGCGGCGACGCTAGTACCACCGCAGCACCTGCTTGCGCCACGCGTAGAACAGGCCGACGACCAGGATGAGGATGAACACCGCCATCTCGATGAGGCCGCTCCACCCGAGCGACCGGAAGAGCACTGCCCACGGGAACAGGAAGATCACCTCCACATCGAACACCACGAACAGCAGGGCGAAGATGTAGAAGTGGCTCGGGTACCGGCCCCATGCTTGCCCGACCGGCTCCTCACCCGACTCATAGGTCCGCGACTTTTCGATGGACGGTTTGCGGGGCGCGATGAAGCGCGAGAGCCCGAGCAATCCGGTGACGAAGCCCGCACCGACCAGGAAAAAGGCAAAGACGTAGAAATAGGAGAGGTTGTAGTCGGGCACTCCGACGTAGCGTACGAACGGCCCGAGAACGTCGCAAACCGCGGTAAATTCGCCTGATGGCTGGCTCCAATGGTCCCAGTTGCCGTAATGACACCTGCCCGTTGTGCGGTTGACACATCGTGAGTTACCGGCGTACGGTGCGGCAGTTCCTGAACGATGAGTACGCAATGCGTACACGTCATTCGTGGGGCCCGGTCGCCGGCGCGGTGTTCCGGGGCATTGGGGAGAGGTCAGCGTATTGAGGGCGACCCTCACTAGGTCGTTGGCCAGCACGTCGGGGCGGCAGCAGTTCGACCAGCTCGCCCAGAAAGCTGGCGAGACCATCGAGCGCCTGGTCCTCATCAGCACGCGTGAGCTGGGCCGGCGCGTGCTGTTCATTGTCGTGAATCTCCTCGTCGCGACGGTCGTGATGTCGCTGCCGTTCATCGCCGGCAACGCGTCGCGATCCGCCGCGCAGACGCTCGGCGCGTCCGCCCCGATCGGCTTGACCAGCCTCGCTCCGGTCGACGGCATGCGCGCGGTGCCGCAGGCCCGCGGCCGCACCATCGCCGCCTTGCGTGATCCGGTCACCGCGACAGCGGAGGCCGCTCGACCGATCCGGGAGTACACCCTCTCGGCGAAGGACACGCTCTGGACGATCGCGAACTACTACGGTCTCTCCGCCGAAGCGGTCGCATTCGCCAACAGCATCAGTGATCCCTACCACCTGCAGGCGGGGCGGAAGATCGTGATCCCGCCGCTCGAAGGCGCGCTCTACACCGTCGCGGAGAGCGACACCGTCGAATCCGTGGCCGCGCGGTTCAAGGTCGATCCGACGGTGATCAAAGACGACAACCGTCTCTACTTCGGCGATTCCGAGCACTTCGCTCCGGGCCAGGTCATCTTCGTCGAGAACGCGGCGCTGCCGACGCTCCCGGCGCCACCCGGGCCGACCTACACGCTCGCGGTCATCGCGCGAGCGGCCGCTCTGGCGCCATCGGCGCAGACCACCGGGTACCTCGCGTGGCCGGTGAACGGGGTCATCACGCAGTACATGTGGGCCGGGCACACCGGCGTCGACATCGCGGCTCCGTACGGCACGGGCCTCGCCGCATCCATGAGCGGCGTCATCAGCGAGAACGGGTGGGTCGCCGTCGGCGGCCTGCACATCTGCGTGCGCAGCGGGAACCTCGAGGAGTGCTACTACCACCTGAGCGCGGCGTACTACTCGGTCGGCACCGCCGTGACGGCGGGCCAGATCGTCGCCGCGATCGGGCTCACCGGCGTGACGACCGGCCCCCACGTCCACTGGGAGACCAAGATCAACGGGCAGTTCGTGAACCCGCTCACCACTCTGCAGCCGTAGCCTCCGTCGCAGCACTGAATACGAGCGGCCGGGGCACGTCCCCGGCCTCTTCGCATACTGGGCACATGTTCCAGGCTGTCCACAGCGATCGCTCCGGCCGGGTCTTCGTGTCCGCCGATTACGGCGCCACCGCGCTCGACGGCCCGCTGCCCACCGGGCTCGATCGTGCGATCCCGCTCCCGGCTGGCGCGCAGCTCGTTCCGCTCACGGATCGGGCTGCGATCGGACTCGACCGGCGCGGCCTCCCCCGCTCGCTCGGGGCTGCGCGCTGGGCTGTCGCGGCGGTCCTTCCTCCCGGTCACGCCCGCACGCACCTGCCGGCGATCGAGGCCGCGAGCGACGCCCCAGCGCTCGATCCGCTTCCGTACACCGCGGTGGCGGCGGACGCGGTCGGCGAGCTCGTCGTCGCTGCCGTGTCGCTCTCCCCCTCCGCGGCGATCTCGAGCGAGGACGTCGCGCCGGCGATCACTCGCCGGTTGCGCGCGGAGCCGTCCAACAAGCTGCTGCGACAGCTCGCGCGCTGCGCACGGGACTACCAGTGCGCGGCCGCGCGCAACGCCTTCCTCGGCCGCGGCGAATGCGCGTTGCCGCTCGGCGCACCGGCCAACGACGACGCCGCACCACTGGTCGCGCTTCGCCGGCTCCAGGAGCGCGCGCCGCTCGAGCCACTGAAGCTCCGCATCCCGGCCGGCGACGCCGCGGCCGTGGCGGTCGCGCATTTCGCCGCCGGCGGCACGACCGTGTCGTTCGGCCACGCCTGCGAGGGCGAGCCGCTCGACATCGCCCGCGAGGTCGCCGACGTCATCACGCAGGTCCGTGGCCAGCGATCCGACGGCGAGATCGTGTTGCACACGAGCGGCTCATCGTCCGCAGCGCTCGGTCGTGCCGCCGACGCGGGACTTGACCGTGTCGCCGTGCGCTTGGCCTCGGCGCACGGTCCGACGTACGAGCGCGTGCATCGTCCGGCGGGTTTCCGCTGGACCGATGTGCGCGCGACACTCCGCGAGGCCGCGTCCCGTCGGCTCGCGATCACCGTCGAGCTGCTCTCTCTGCCCGGTCTCACCGACCGCGAGATCGAGGTCGCGGCGCTCGTCACGCTCCTCGGCGAGCTCCGGCCGGGGACCGAGCTCCGGATCGTGGATCTCGCCGCGGACCCCTACGCGCTGCTCGTCAGCGTGCCGGGTGGCGCGACCATCGGCATCGCCAGGCTCATCGACCGGCTGCGCGCCGATGCGGCGCACGTGAACCTGGCAGCCTGACCGTGTTCCTCGACCGCGCGCGCATCACGGTGAAGGGCGGCGGCGGCGGCCGCGGGGTCATCTCGTTCCGCCGCGAGGCGCACGTCCCGCGCGGCGGGCCCGACGGTGGCGACGGCGGACGTGGCGGGAGCGTGGTGCTGCATGTCGACAGCGGCATGACGACCTTGTCGGACTTCCGGTTTCGCAAGACGCTTGCCGCAGTGAGCGGCGGCGACGGCGGCGGGAAGAACAAGAGCGGCAAGGCCGCTACCGATCTGGTGGTCCGCGTGCCCGAAGGCACGATCGTGGTCGACCGGGCGACGGGCCTGCGCGTCGCCGATCTGATGACCCCGGACGAAGAGGTCGTCGTCGCGCGCGGCGGCCAGGGTGGAAAGGGGAACGCGCGCTTCGTGTCGAGCACCCGGCGCGTGCCGCGCATCGCAGAGGATGGATCGCCGGGCGAATCGCACGAGCTCGACCTCGAGCTGAAGCTCATCGCGGACGTCGGGCTCGTCGGATTACCGAACGCGGGCAAGTCCTCGCTCCTCGCGGCGCTCACCCGAGCGCATCCGAAGATCGCCGACTACCCGTTCACGACGCTGACCCCGAACCTCGGCGTGGCCCGGCTCGAAGACCGGGAGCTCGTCATCGCGGACATTCCCGGGCTCATCGAAGGCGCGCACACCGGCGCCGGCCTGGGCGAGGAGTTCCTGCGCCACATCGAGCGCACGCGATTGATCGTTCATGTCGTCGATCTCGCGCGCGACGATCCGATCGCCGACATCGCCGTCGTTGACGCGGAGCTCTCCGCGTACGGCCGTGGCCTTCTGGAGCGGCCCCGACTCTTCGCGTTGAACAAGTTCGACCTGTACGAGGCTCGGGAGCGGGCCGCAGCGGTGGCCGAGTCGCTGGGACCCGACACGATCGTCGTCTCCGCGGTCAGCGGCGAGCACGTCCCCGATCTGCTGAAGCGGATTTTCGCGACCTGCCCGCCGCGCGATCTCGTCGCGACCGCCACCGCCGGCGAGCGGCGGATCCTGTTCAGTGGCGGTGGCCGTGACTGGACGGTGAAGAAGGAGAAGGATGGGTTCCGGGTGCGTGGCGAGCGCGTCGAGCGGCTCGCGTCGGGCATCGACTGGGAGAGCCCTGATGCGGCCGCGTACTTCCAGCGATTGCTTCAGAAACAGGGGATCGAGAAGGAGCTGCGGCGCCTCGGTGTGAGCGACGGCGACACGGTCCGGATCGGCGCCAAAGAGCTCGAGTGGACCGAGGGCGGTCCCCGGTGAGGCTCGGCGTGTTCGGCGGCACCTTCGATCCGGTGCACGTCGGTCACCTCGCGATCGCCCACGCCGCGCTCGAATCGGTCCCGCTCGACCGCGTGCTGTTCGTGATCGCGAGACGCTCGCCGTTGAAGGAGCGCGGGCCGGTCGCGAGCGAAGAGGACCGTCTGCGGATGCTCGAGCTCGCGGTCGCGGGTGAGCCGCGGTTCGCCGTGTCCCGCGTCGAGCTCGATCGGAACGGCCCGTCGTACACGGTCGACACCCTCCAGCTGCTCGCCGGGACCGACGACCTGTTCCTCATCCTCGGCAGCGACGCCATCGCCGATCTCCCGCGGTGGAAGGACCCTGACCGGATCGCGCGGCTCGCGACGTTGGTCGTCGCGGACCGGCCCGGCGCGCCCGAACGCATGGGCGACGCGCCGGTCGTGCAGGTCGACGCGCCGCGGCTCGACATCAGCTCGCGCGAGCTTCGCGCCCGGGCCGCTCGCGGACGGTCGCTGCGGTACCTTGTTCCGGACCACGTCTGGAAGCACATCGAGGCGCGCGGCCTGTACCGCGCGGAGGGACCAACGTCCGGAACGACCTGAGCTCGCGCGCGCTCGCCGACCTGGTCGTCGAGGCGGCGGCCGACAAGAAGGCCGAGAACATCCTCGTCATGAACGTGTCCGAAGTGACGACCATCGCGGACCTGTTCGTCCTCTGCAGCGGCCGCGGCGAGCGGCAGGTCCAAGGCATCGCCGACGGGATCGTGGAGAAGGCCGAGGCGGCCGGACGAACGCCGATCGGGGTCGAGGGGTACAGCTCGGGTCGCTGGGTTCTCATCGATTTCGGCGACGTGGTCGTCCATGCCTTCGTGCCCGAGGAACGGGACCTGTACAAGCTCGAGCGGTTGTGGGGCGATGCGCCCGTGGTGCTGAAGATCGAATGACGGCCGCGTAGGCGTTCGGTTCCCGCAGTGGCGTCGTGCCCGCCCCGGTTGGCCCTCACCGTCCACGCGCGCAGCGGCGCGTACCATCGGCGGCGCGTCGGTGCAAGGGCGCGGAAATGGGGCCGTTCCCTCATGCGGCGAGACATCGAGCGCGCGGCGGAGTGGCTCGTCTCGAGGCCATGGGCGTTCGTGGTGGTCGTCGCCATCGCGGTGGTCATCCCGATCCTTCTACTCGGCGAGCTCTCGGCATCCGATATGCAACGGCGGCTGCGGACCGAACGGCTCGCCCTCGGCGCGCAGGCCGCTGACCGGGGTGCGGAGCTGATCCAAACGCAGGTCACGTTGTCTCTGCAACAACTGGAGAGCGTTGGCAGTCGCACAGAGCTGGGTGCCGCCGTGCAGCTCGGAGACAAGAGCGGCGTGAAGCTCGCGCTCAGCACTCCCGACTACGCCGCTGCCTTCACGGACATCTCAGCGATCGACGTTGTCGACCAGGCGGGGGCAGTCTTGGCAACGGTCACTGCAGTGTCCGGTTTCACGGGCGGAACGGCGCCCGCGTCCGTCACCAGCGTCGCGGACCGTGACTACTTCCGGCGAGCCCGCGCCGGCACGTCGACGGTCGCTGGCGTCACGACCGAGTCCTTGTTGCTGGATCACCCGGTCGTTGTTGCCGCGCCCGTCAGGACGGGCGAGAGCGGCACGGCGATCGTGGGCGTGCTCATTGGAGAGATCAGTGGCGAGGACCTCGCCCGGCACCTGCGGTCGCAGCTCGGGCCGTTCGAAGACCTGTACATCGTGGACGGCGGGGGACGGCTTGTCGGCCGCGCGGCAGCGACCACGACCGCGGCCATTGACTTGTCAGGTGATCCCGTCGTTCGGGAGCTGCTTGCCGGGACGCCCGCGGCCGGCGAACTTCGCGACCCGGTGACCGGGAGGATCGGGCTCCTCAGCTCTGCGCCGATCATCTTCAATGGCCGCCCGGACTGGACGGTCGTCGCGGTCCAGGCCGCCGGCGGCGTTGAGGGCGAGACCGCGGGTGTCCTCGCCCAGCAGCGTGCCCTGCGCCTCGCGCTCGTCGCCATCCTGCTCGTGGGGAGCTTCGCCTTCGCTCGGATCGCCGCAGGATCTTTGCGGCAGCGGAGGATGCTTGCGGCCGCGCTGGGACAGGTCGAAGCGAAGAGCCGCGAGGTGGAGGCCGCCAACCGTCACAAGAGCGAGTTCCTCGCGAACATGTCCCATGAGCTTCGAACGCCGCTCAACGCGATCATCGGCTTCTCCGAAGTCCTGAGCCAACGGATGTTCGGAGAGATCAACCCGAAGCAAGGCGAGTATCTCGGCGACATCCAGGCCCCTGGCCAGCACCTGCTCTCGCTGATCAACGACATCCTGGATCTCTCCAAAGTCGAGGCCGGCAAGATGGAGCTGCAGCCCTCCCGGTTCTCGCTTGCCGGCTCGCTGCAGTCGGTGGTGATGATGGTCCGCGAACGGGCGGCCGGGCGCGGCATCGCCTTGAGCGCCGAGATCGATACCAACATCGAGGTCGAAGCGGATGAGCGCAAGGTGAAGCAAGTCGTCCTCAACCTCCTGACCAACGCGGTGAAGTTCACACCGGCCGGTGGGCAGGTCCAGCTCCGAGCGACCCGCGCCGGGGACGGAGTTGCGGTCGCGATCATCGACACGGGGGTAGGCATCGCGCCCGCAGATCAGGCCCGGATATTCGAGGAATTTGCTCAGGCCCGCGGCGGCGTCTCAGGCGAGCAGGAGGGCACCGGCCTTGGTCTCACCCTGAGCCGTACCTTCGTGGAGCTGCACGGCGGCACGATCTGGGTCGAGAGCGAACTCGGGAAGGGCAGCGCCTTCACGTTCACGCTCCCGCTCGCGGCAAGGGCACCGCATGCGGCACTGCCAACCACAACGCATCCGGACTGATCATCGCGCGACGGCGGGCCTCCGTTGCGCTTTGACGTGTCAGGCAACTGCCGCAGGCCACCCGTGAATGCGTGGCGCTCCTGAACCCCGGCCCGTACACTGGGACCCTCGGTGAGCGGATTTCCTACGTATTTCGTGCGTCGGTCGCCCCGCTCGGGGGCTGTAGCTCAGTTGGTAGAGCGCTTGAATCGCACTCAAGAGGTCAGGGGTTCGAATCCCCTCAGCTCCACAGAAAGACGAGGGCTCGCGAGCGAATGAGAGACTTCAGCAGCGATCCCGACCGGCAGGCGAACATCGCGTTCGCGCTCATCGTGCTTGGGATCATCTTCGTCGGCGGCCTGACGATCTGGCTCTTCTATGGAGCGCAGTTCTAGGACCGCAGCGCGAGACTAAGGGGGAGCACGTGGTCACGCCGCATCTGCAGAACTACATCGACGGCCGCTGGACCGATTCCGCGAGCGGCGAGTCGTTCGAGGATCTCGACCCCGCGACCGGTCAGATCGTCGCGACCGCGACCAAGTCGACGAAGGCCGACGTCGACCGCGCGGTGGATGCGGCCCGGCGCGCATTCGAGAGCTGGCGCCTGTACCCGGCGCCGAAGCGCGGCGAGATCTTGTACAAGGCCGGCGAGCTGATGCTCCAGCGCAAGGATCAGCTCGCGCGCGAGATGACCTCCGAGATGGGCAAGGTCCTCGCCGAATCGCGCGGCGACGTTCAAGAGGGCATTGACATGACCTACTACACCGCCGGCGAAGGCCGCCGCCAATTCGGCGACGTCGTGCCGGCGGAGCTTCCGAACAAGTGGGCGATGTCGATGCGCGCGCCGCTCGGCGTCGTCGCCGCGATCACGCCCTGGAACTTCCCGTTCGCGATCCCGACGTGGAAGCTCATGCCCGCCCTCGTCCTCGGGAACGCGGTCGTGTTCAAGCCGGCGTCGTACACGCCGATGCTCGCGGTGCGCTTGGTCGAGCTGCTCGAGGAGGCCGGCCTGCCGAAGGGCGTGCTCAACCTCGTGCTCGGCCCGGGCGGCGCGCTCGGTGACGCGCTCGTCACCCACCCCGGCGTCGACCTCGTCTCGTTCACCGGCTCGAGCGACGTCGGCGCCCACATCAGCGAGATCGCCGGCAAGCAGCTGAAGCGCGTGTCCGCCGAGCTGGGCGGCAAGAACGCGATCGTCGTCATGGAGGACGCGGACCTCGATCTCGCGATCGAGGGCATCGTGTGGTCGGCGTTCGGCACGTCGGGCCAGCGGTGTACCGCCGCGTCGCGCGTCATCACCAACCGCGCGGTCGCGAACGAGGTCATCGACCGGCTCGTCTCGCGGGCGAACAAGCTGAAGATGGGCCACGGCCTCGACGCGAGCACGGACCTCGGTCCGGTCGTGTCGAGCGAAGCGCAGCAGAAGGTGCACAGCTACATCCCGATCGCCGAGAAGGAGGGCGCGACGGTCGCGGCCGGTGGCCGCATCCCAACCGACGGCGCCCTGGGCAAGGGGTTCTTCCACGAGCCGACGGTCCTGGTCGACGTGAAGCCGAACATGCGCGTCGCGCAGGAGGAGATCTTCGGTCCGGTCACGGCGGTCATCGAGGTGAAAGACATCGACGAGGCGATCCGCGTCGTGAACTCGACAAAGTACGGCCTCTCGTGCTCCATCTTCACGAAGAACGTCAACAACGCCTTCCGCTTCATGCGCGACGCCGAGACCGGACTCGTGTACGTGAACGCGGGCACGATCGGCGCGGAGATCCAGCTGCCGTTCGGCGGGACGAAGTCCACCGGCAACGGCCACCGCGAGGCGGGCCGTGCGGCCTTGGACGTGTACGCCGAGTGGAAGTCGATATACGTGGACTTCTCGGGCAAGCTCCAGCGCGCCCAGATGGATGACCAGAGCGCGCCGGGCTAGGTCGGCAGGGTGAACACGATCCGGGTGCCCTGACCGGGCGCGCTGTACGCGCGGATCGTCCCGCCGTGAGCCTCGACGAGCCCTTTCGCGATCGCGAGCCCGAGCCCGGCACCGGGTGAGTCCGTCGAGCGGCTGAACCGGTCGAAGATCCCGTCGATCGCGTCCGCCGCGATCCCCGACCCCGTATCGCTGACCGCGACCTCGATAGCGTCAGCCAACGCCCGCACCTCGATGGCGACCGATCCCGCGGGCGGCGTGTAGCGCAGGGCATTCGCGACGAGGTTGACGAGGACCTCGCGCACGCGGACCGGATCGACGTCGGCGATCGTCGAGCCGCTGGCCGACGAGCCGAGCGCCACCTCGCCGCGATGCGCCTGGTCCGTGAACGCCGCGACGACGTCGCGCGCGATGCCGGCGACATCGGCCGCCTCGCGATGCAGCGCGAGCGCGCCACTCTCGGCGAGCGACAACGTTCGCAGGTCGTCGATCAGCCGCGAGAGCACCTTCGTCTCCTCGAGGATCGTCCCGATGTGGGCGCTGTCTGCGGGATGCACGCCGTCGAGCAGCGCTTCGACGTTGCCCTGCATGACTGTGAGCGGCGTGCGCAGCTCGTGCGTCACGTCGGCGAGGAGCTGCTTCCGCTGCGATTCGTTCGCCTCGAGCCGCGCGGCCATCGCGTTGAAGGCGTGCGCCAGCGATCGCATCTCGCGCGGCCCGCGTTCGGCGACGCGTGTGTCGTAGCTCCCGGCTTCGACGCGGCCGGCGGCCTCGATGAGATCACCGACCGGCCTCGCGATGCTCCGGAAAGTGCGACCGAGCAACACGAGGGCGACGATGACCACCAGCGGAACAAGGAAGAGCGGTGGCCCACCGGGGTCGGGCGACGCCGGCAGCTGGACGGTGGAACGAACGAACCCGAGGGCGCCCGCGACCGCCCAGAACAGCGTGAATGCCCCGAAGGCCGCAAGGAGGATCACCGTGAGGAACGCGACCGCCATGCGCATGTAGAAGCGACGCTGCATCGCCCCCGACGGCGCGCGCCGGGGCGGCGGGAAGGGCTCGCTCTCGGGCCACCACGGCGGCCGGCTCTCGTAGCCTCGCCAGCCGGAGTGGCTCATCGATCGTCGTCCCGGAAGCGGTAGCCGACGCCGTGCACGGTCTGGAGATACTGCGGCTCGCGCGGGTCGCGCTCGAGCTTGCGGCGGATGTTCTTCACGTGCGCGTCGATCGCGCGCTCGTATGACTCGAACGCGACGCCATGTACCGCATCAAGGAGCTGCGACCGCGTGAAGACGCGGCCGGGCTCACGGGCGAGCGCCGCAAGGAGCTGGAACTCGGTGGCGGTGAGTTCGACGTCGCGTTCGCCGGCGCGTACACGCATCCGCGGCACGTCGAGCGTCACATCGGATGCGCGGATGATGTCGGAGGCGGGGGCCGGTCGCTCCATGCGGCGCAGGACGGCGCGCACGCGCGCGACCAGCTCCTTCGGGCTGAACGGCTTGGTGACGTAGTCGTCGGCGCCGAGCTCCAGGCCGACGAGCTTGTCACTCTCGTCGGAGCGTCCGCTGAGAATGACGATCGGCACGTTCGAGTCGCGCCGCAGGGCCCGCGCGACGTCGAGGCCGTCGAGCTTGGGCAGTCCCAGGTCGAGCACGATGAGATCCGGCGCGTCGGTCCGGGCGCGGGTGAGCGCCTCCGAGCCATCGAAGGCGCTCACGACCGCGAAGCCGGCGTGCTCGAGGTAATCGCGGGCGAGCTCGACGATCTTCGGTTCGTCGTCGACGACGAGGATCGTCTTCATCCCGCGGATGCTACTGACGCGGTGGCACGGACCGGTCGGTCCCGGCTGTGGTGTCGCCGTGCGCCCGCTTGTGCCAGTCCTCGAACCGGCCGGGGACGCCGTGCTCGGCGTCGGCGTACCAGCCGCGGTGGCCATAGCCGCGCCCGCCGCCGACGAGCGCGCGCATCAGCGCGAAGAAGAGGAACAGGCCGAAGATCGGGAACAGGAAGCCGAACGGAAGGAAGCCGAAGCCCCAGCCATACGGATGGCCGTAGTACGCGACGGCCGGCGCGGCGCCCGCGGCGGGCACCACGACCTGCGCGGCACTCTGGGCCAGGCCGGCGTCGTAGGCACCGACGGCGATGAGGCCACCGAGGACGAGGACGAGGATCGCGGCGACGAGAGGTCGAGCGCTCATTGGTGACTCCTTCTGTGTCTTGTGTGTCTTGCAGAAGCCAAGACTGGACCGCGGGTGTGGAGCGTTCGTGAAGGCCGCGCGGAGGTCTGTCGTCACACGGTGATGACGACCTTGCCTCGGTCGTGGCCCTGTTCCAGATAGCCGATCGCCGCTGCGGTCTCGCTCAGTGGATAGATCCGGTCGACGACCGGCGTCAGCGTTTCGGCGTCGACGAGCTCGTTCAAGGCGCCGACGGCCGGCGTGTCGATATCCGTGAGCTGCAGAGCCTCCGGAGGCCCGTAGCGATGCTGGAGGATCGCTTTCATCATCGTCTCTGATGCGTCGTGGTAGCCCATGCCTGGACCCCAGCCTGACGGTGGAGTGTGGAGAAGATGTGAAGGACGTCCGAAAGATCCTCCGGATCAGGGTCGCAACACCGAACCCAGCCACCGCGCCGCCGCGTCGATCGCCTCGGCCTCGTGCGCGCCGTAGTCGTGACCCGCGCCGCGGAGCACCATGAGATCGATATGCGGGTTCTGGCCGGCGATGCGCTCGAGCACCGCGAGGGGCCCGAGCTCGTCGCGATCGCCCTGGACCACGAGCGTCGGACAGGTGATCCCGAGCAGCGCTGCTTCGTCGGCGGGCCGGTGCCGGTCCGGCGGGGAGATCGGGTGGCCGAGGATGACGAGCGCATCGGGCGGCTCCTCGGCCGCGAGGAACGCGCACATCCGTCCACCGAACGATCGACCGATGAGCGCAAGGGGTGCGCCCGCACGCGCGACGAGCGCGTCCCGAGCCGCGCGGAGCTCCTGCTTCTCCGTGGCGTATCCGCGGCTGGGCCGCTGCGGAGAGAACGTGATTCGCGACGTCGCGATGCCGTCGGTCTCGAGTCGCGCCGCGAGCTTCCGGAGCAGCGGCTGGTCGGCCGTACCGCCGTACCCGGGTGCGAGGATCGCGCTGGTCACTTCTTGCTCTTCGCAGCCGGCTTCCGCGTCGTCGTCTTCGTCCTCGGCTCCCCCGTCGTGAAGACCGTCGTCGGCAATTTCTGCGGCATCTTGAGCGCCGGCGCGAGGAGATCGCCCACGTTCGCCAGGCGATCGAGCATGTTCGCGATCGTGAAGGCGTCGGGGCGGCCGAGGGCCGCGATCTCCTCCCAGCGCAGTGGCGCGCTCACCGGCGCGCGGCGTATGGGCCGCACGCTGTACGGACCCGCAGTCGTTTTCCCGCGCACGTTCTGCAGGTAGTCGACGTAGATGCCGCGACGCTCCTTCTTCGCGAACGTGAGAGTGACGAGCGTGGGCGCCTTTTGGCGCGCGGCCTTTCCGACCCGCTCGACGAAGCCGCGCGACTCGTCGAACGAATAGCGGCGAGCGATCGGCACCAGCACGTGGATGCCGCGGGAGCCGGTCGTCTTCGGGAAGCCTTCGAGATCCAGCCCGTGCAGGAGGTCCCGCACGATCAGCGCGGTCTCCTTCACCTGGGCCCATGTCGCGCCGTCCGCCGGGTCGAGGTCGATCATCGCGAAGTCGGGGTTGTCCGGCTTGTCGACCCGTGACAGCCAGGGATGGATCTCGATGGCGGTGTAGTTCGCCATCCAGATGAGCGTGGCGAGGTCGTTCCCGAGCACGTAATCGATGCCGCCTTCGCGATCCGCGGCGTGATCGGTCCAGCTCTTGATCCATCTCGGCGTGAACTCGGGCTTGTCCTTCTGGTAGAAGCTCATCCCGCTGATGCCGTCGGGGAACGGCTTCAGGGTGAGCGGCCGGTCCCGGATCACGGGGATCAGGTAAGGCGAGACCTCGGTGTAGTACGTGATGAGGTCGGCCTTCGTGTAGCCGTCCTCGGGGAACAGCACCTTCTCGAGGTTCGTGAGCTTGATGTCGTGTCCGTCGATCCGCAGGACCGCCGGGGTGCGCGCCTTCGCCACCGCGGTGACCTCCGCTGGCGCGTCACTGTGCGCGGCCTTCTCGGCTCTGCGCTGCGCCTCCTTGGCGGTCGCGGCGATCTCCTGGCCGGTGCACTCGGTCGGATCGACGTCCGAGCGGAGCCCGAGATACGCGGGATGGCGCAGCGTGCCGTCGCGAGTGAGCTCGGCGTAGCGGACCTCGCACACCACGTCGGGGAAGCACCACGTGGCCGGCTGGTTCACCTTCGGAGCGACCGCGAACGGCGATGTCGGCGACTGATGCTCCTTCAACGTGACGAGGAGGTCGCGGAGCGTTCGGTCGTCGAAGCCGGTGCCGACGTGACCGACCGGGATCAGCTTGCCGTCGCGGTACACGCCGATGATGAGCGCGCCGAGCGTGGACTGCCGCCCGCCCTGACCGGCGGTCCACCCGCCGATCACGCAGTCCATCGAGCGATGGGCCTTCACCTTCACCCAGGTGGCCGAGCGGCCGCTCACGTAGGGCGCATCCAGACGCTTGGCGACGATCCCTTCGAGGCCCTTGTCGCGGACCGCGTTGAACAGCGCAATGCCTGAGCCGGGGAATCCCTCGGAGAGCCGGATCGCGCCCATCGGCTCGAGCGCGGCCTCGAGTCTGCGACGTCGCTCGCGGAGCGGCTGCCGGGTGAGGTCCTCGCCGTCGAGGTAGAGGATGTCGAATACCTCGTACACGACCGGGACGCTCTTGCGCAGCCGGTTGACCGCGCTCTCGTCCCGCTGGTGCATCCGCGGCTGCAGCCGCTGGAACGACGGCACGCCGGTCTCGTCGAACGCGACGACCTCGCCATCGAGGATCGCCTGATAGCCACCGGTGAGGGCCTCGGCCGCGCCGTGCGCCTCGGGGTATTGCTTCGTGCAGTCCAGCAGGTTGCGCGTCTGCAAGCGCACTTCTCCGCCGTCAACGAACGCGAGCGTGCGCACACCGTCCCATTTCGCTTCGTAGGTGAACTGCGGCGAGTCGAACGGCTCGTCCGCGGTGATCGCGAGCATCGGCTCGATCTTCCGCGTCAATGGGTCGTCCTGTGGCGGTGTGCCGTGCATGATCATCAGCCAGTCGCGGCCTTCGTGCGCCGTGGTCTGCACGATCACGTACTCGCCGACCAGGCGCGTCCCGTGGAACTGAATCTTGTACTCGCCGCCCTTCCCGCCCGTGCCGGGCTTCTCCAGCAGCAGGTCGTACGTCCCCTGATCCCAAATCGTCATCGTGCCCGCGCCATAGCCATCCGGGATCACGCCGTGGAACGTGAGGTACTCGATCGGATGGTCCTCGGTGTGGACCGCGAGCCGCCGCTTGCCCGCGACGAGCGGCGGCCCTTGCGGCACAGCGAACGACGCGAGCACGCCGCGGATCTCGAGGCGCACATCCCAGTGCAGCCGAGTCGCGTGATGCCGGTGCACGACGTAGCGAGGCCGCGGCGGCGCCTGCTGCACCGTGCCCTTCGGCTCGGGGGTCTTCTTGAAATCACGCTTTCGCTGGTATTCGGTCAGACTCACGGCCTACGCATTGTCAGGGGAGGCAGCCATGTCGTCGTTCTCCGACCTCGCCGAAACCTTCCTCAAGGAGGAGTTCGCCGAGTCGCCGGTGCTGGCAAGCAGCCTTGGCCTCACGGAATACGACGAGATGCTGGATGACCTCTCGGCCGACGCGTTCCGGCGGCACGAGGAGCGGTCGAGCGCGTGGCTCAAGCGGTTCAGCGCGGTCCCGAACGAAACCCTGACGCCGGCTGAGCGCATCGATCGCGATTTCGCGAGCTCCATCCTGCGCGGCCGCGAGCTGAACGCGCCGCAGCGGAGCTGGCAGAAACAGCCCGCGACGTACCTGAACCCGGGGCTCCAGGGCGTGTTCTCGCTCTTCTTGCACAAGCTCCGTCCGGAGAAGGACCTCGCCGACGCCGCGCGCGCCCGGCTTGCCGAAGTGCCCCGCACGCTGCGGCAGGGCATGGACAACCTCGACTTCACGATCGTCCCGAAGATCTACGTCGACCGCGCGATCGGCCAGGCCCGCGCCGCGGCGAAGTACGCCCGCGAGCTCGTGCCGCAGGAAGTGCTGGACCCCGCGACGCGGGAACAGCTCGCGGCCGTCGGCGGCGAGGCCGGTGACGCGTTCGACGCGTTCGGCGCGTTCCTCCTGCAAAAGAAGGACAAGGCAAGCGGGGACTACGCCGTCGGCGAGGACCTCTACACGGCGCTGCTGAAGGAGAAGGAGCTGCTCGCCTACGACGCGCGGTCGCTGCGCGAGCGCGGCCGAGAGCAGTACGACCTGCTTGCCGCCGAGCTTCGCCGGCTGGCGCGCGAGATCGCCAACACCGACGACTGGGTCGGGCTGCTCGACAAGCTGAACAAGATCCACGCGCCAACTCCGGAGGCGATGCGCGACGAATACGCGGAATGGACCGAGCGGGCGCGGTCATTCCTGCGCGACACCGGCCTGGTCACCTTGCCGAAGGGCGAGCGGTGCACCGTCGAGCCGTCGCCGCCGTTCCAGCGGCCCATCCTGGCGGTCGCGTCGTACAACCGTCCACCGGCGTTCAGCGATTCGCTCTCGGGCCACTTCTTCGTCCCCTACCCACCGGACAACACCTCGGCCGAGGAGATCCAGAAGCGCCTCGAAGGCAACTGCAGCGCGGGCATCCCGACGACCGCGGTGCACGAGGCGTATCCGGGAGATCACTGGCACCTGGTGATGGCGCATTTCAACCCATCGAAGCTGCGGCAGATCTTCAGCACGCCCTACTTCTCCGAGGGCTGGGCCCTCTACGCGGAGCGGGTCATGCGCGAGCAGGGGTTCTTCACCGACCCGAAGCATCAGCTCTACCAGTACGAGGCCACGATCTTCCGCGCCGCGCGGATCATCGTCGACACCAGCCTGCACCTCGGCGAGATGACCTTCGACGAGGCTGTGCGGTTCATGGTCGAGAAGGGCAACCTCACCGAGCCGAACGCCCGCGCCGAGGTCGGGCGTTATTGCTCGTGGCCGACCCAGGCGTCGGCGTACCTCACAGGCATGCTCGAGATCGTCGACGTGCGGACGCGCTGGCTGGCGAAGAAAGGCTCGGCGGACGTGGCCGCCCTTCGTGAGTTCCACGACACGCTAACGTCGAGCGGAGCGATGCCCACGAGCCTGGCGGAGCGCGCGCTCGCGAGCTAGCGGTGGAACGCATCCTCGCGATCAGCGCGATCCTCGTCGCCGTCTGGCTCGGGCTCGTGCTGGCGCTCGTGCTCGCGGGCCGGCGCGCCCTCGCGCGTGAGATCGCGACCCTCGTCCCGAACCTGACGCGCCTGTTCGCCGGACTCTTGCGCGATCCACGCATCCCGTTCCGCGCGAAGCTCGTCCTTGGCGCGACCGCCCTATACCTGGCGATGCCGATCGATCTCGTGCCCGACCTCATCCCGATCGTGGGATCGCTCGATGACGCGATCGTCGCGGCGTTCGCCCTCCGCTTCGTCGTTCGCGCGTCGTCGCCGGAGATCGTCGCCGAGCACTGGCCCGGCGATCCCGCGACGCTGCGCCGGATCCTCTGGCTCGCGCGCGCGTAGCGGCACGCGTCGTGCCGTCCGGGAAAAGCCTGTCCGGGAAAAGCCTTGACGCGCAGGTGTACGCTGCGCGCGGCTAGCCGCGCGACAGGCGGGCAAGCGGAGGTGAGCGGGATGGCGCGTTCGATCTGGAAGGGCTCGCTGCAGTTCGGGATGGTCAATATCCCGGTCGCGCTGTACGTCGCGACCGAGAGCACGTCAAAGGTCTCGTTCAACCTCCTTTGTCCCGACCACCGGACGAGGATCAAGAACAAGCGGTGGTGCCCGGTCGGCGAGCACGAGGTCGCCTCGACGGTGAAGGGCTACGAGTATGAGAAGGGGCAATACGTCATCTTCGGCGAGGACGACCTCGAGAAGCTCCCGCTCAAGTCCAGCCGGTCGATCGACATCGCCGGCTTCATCAAGGACGAGGAGCTGCCTGGCGAGCTCTACTTCCAGAGCGCGTACTACCTCGAGCCGGACAAGTCGGCGCAGAAGCCGTACGCGCTGCTCAAGAAGACGCTTGAGAAGACCGGCCGCGTCGCGGTCGCGAAGTTCGCGCTGCGCGAACGGGAGCGCCTGGTATCGATGCGGGCCCACGACGACGTGCTCGTCCTCAATACCCTGCACTGGCCGGACGAGATCCGATCGATCGAAGATCTGAACCTACCCGAGGAGGTGAAAGTCTCGCCGGCCGAGCTCAAGATGGCTGAGAGCCTGGTCGAGATGATGGCGATGAGGTTCGACCCGAGCGAGTTCCGGGACGAGTACAAGCAGGCGTTCGAGCAGATCGTCGACGCGAAGGTGAAGGGTCGTGAGGATCTGGTCGAGGCGCCTGAGGCGGAAGCCGAGACCACGGTCATCGATCTCATGTCGGCCCTCAAGGCCTCGGTCGCCAAAGCCAAGGAAGAAGAGAAGAAGGGCGGCCGGGCCGGCCGCGGCGGTCACGAGTCGCTCGTGCACCGCACGTCGACGTCGCGTACCGCCGCGAAGACGGACAAGGAGAAGACGGCGCGCAAGAAGGCGTCCTGAGTACCTAAGTAGCGCAAGCGCGGGCCGCATACTCGACTGATGCCGAGAGCGGCCCGCGCCGGGTCCGATCACCCCACGCTCCTCGATCCACCCGCGGCACCCGGGGCGCTCCCGCGCACGCTCGCGCCGATGCGGCCGCGCCTCGCCGAAGAAGGCTTCAACTCGCCCGACCATCTCTTCGAGCTGAAGTGGGATGGGATCCGCGCCCTCGTCTCGAACGATCGGTCCGGCCTCCGGATCGTCGACCGCAACGGCGGCGATCTTCTCCCGGCGGTCCCGGAGCTCCGCACGCTGCAGCTCCCCGAGGGCACGTTGCTGGACGGCGAGATCATCGTCTGCGATTCGCGTGGCCGCCCGAGCTACGACCTCCTCGTGGGACACCTCGCGCCGAAGGCCTCGAAGCGCGGCAAGGGCCCGCTGTTCGTGGCGTTCGACCTGCTGTATGACGACCACCGGTCGCTGCTCGGCCATACCTGTGAGGACCGGCGCGAGCGGCTGCGCGCGCGCGGGCTGGCTCAGAAGGGCCTCGTCGTGCCGGAGCATCTCGAGAACGACGGCGAGCCCTTCCTCGACGTCGTCGCGGAGTACGAGCTCGAGGGCGTCGTGGCCAAGCGCCGCGACGGCCTCTACGTTCCCGGCACGCGCAGCGCGGATTGGCTGAAGTGCCTGGTCTCGCCGCGGGCCGACGTTGTCATCGGCGGGCTGGTAGTGGATGAACGTCGTGGCGCGCGCGCGCTGCTATGCGGCTGGATGAACGAGAACGGCGCGCTCACGTACGCCGGCGAGGCCTACGTGGCGCCCTACCTGGCCGAATGGGTCGACGCCGCGACCCGGAGCTTCCGCACCGATGGATCGCCCTTCCTCGGACCGTTCCCGCTTCGGCCGGGGATGGTCTGGCTACGACCGACGCTCGTCGCGATCCTCGACCACGAGGGCGTTGAGCGCGGGGTGCTCGTCGATGCGCGCTTCCGCGCGCTCCGGTTCGACGGCCGGATGGACGACTGCCGCGTGGAGGAGCCCGTCGAGGTCCCGCACTATCCGCCGACGGGCGGGCTCGATCGTCCGCGCCTCGTCGTGATGCATTCGCTCCCCTTTAGCTTCGACTAGGCACGCGCTACAATTGGAAAAACCCCGGAGGTCAGCGTCCGTGCCGAAGTTCGTGTTCGTGACCGGAGGGGTCACCTCCTCGCTGGGTAAGGGCATCACCGCCGCGTCGCTTGGTCGGATCCTCGCGGCCCGCGGCCTCTCCGTCGCCTCACTGAAGATGGATCCGTACCTGAACGTGGACCCCGGGACGATGTCGCCGTACCAACACGGCGAGGTCTTCGTGACCGAGGACGGCGCCGAGACCGA
>DHJC01000024.1 GCA_002404155.1 Chloroflexi bacterium UBA4730
GCGGGGTCGTTCTCGACGGGCCCATCCGGGGCCCTCGCGCAATATTCACGGCCCTGCTCGCGTTCTACGTTCCGCGCCGCAGCGATGGATCGGTCCGGAGGGGCGCGCGCGTTCGAACGCCGCTACCTAGACTCCGCCTCACTATGAGACAGGTCGACCCCGGGCGCCGCTACGACGGGCCGGACGAGGTGCTGAAGTCGGTCTTCGGCTTCACCGACTTCCGGCCGGGCCAGCGCAAGATCATCGATACGTTGCTCGCCGGCCGCGACTGCATCGCGCTGATGCCCACCGGGGCAGGCAAGAGCCTCATCTTCCAGATACCGGCGAAGATCCTCTCCGGCCCGGTGCTTGTCATCTCGCCGCTCATCTCCCTCATGAAGGACCAGGTCGACGCGCTGGTACGGACGGGCTTTCGCGCCGTCGTTCTCAACTCGACGATCGATCGGGACGAGCGGAAGGATCGGCTCGAGGCGCTACGCCGGGGCGAGCTCGACCTCATCTACATCGCTCCGGAGGCGCTCGGCGAAGGATTGCGGGACGTGCTCGCAAGGTCGGGCCTCTCGCTCCTCGTCGTCGACGAAGCGCACTGCATCAGCCAGTGGGGCCACGACTTCCGGCCCGCCTACCGGCAGCTGCAGGGATTGAAGACCCAGTTCGGCGACATCCCGATCCTGGCGCTCACCGCCACCGCGACGCGCAGGGTCGTCGCCGACATCCTCAAGCAGCTCGGCATGCGCAAGCCCGATGGCTACAAGGGCTCCTTCTTCCGGCCCAATCTCATCGTGACCACGCAGAAGAAGGGTCAGGGGCGGAACACGCGCGCGGACATCTTGGCGCTGATTCGCAAGCACAAAGGCGGCAGCGGAATCGTCTACTGCCTCTGCCGGAAGACCGTCGACGAGACGGCCGCGTGGCTCCGCGGGCAGGGAGTGAAAGCACTCGCGTACCACGCGGGTTTGTCGGATGAGGAGCGCATCGAGAACCAGAACACCTTCGCCCGCGATGATTGCGACGCGATCGTCGCCACGGTCGCCTTCGGCATGGGGATCGACAAGAGCAACGTGCGCTTCGTCATCCACCGCGACATGCCGCGCACGATCGAGGGCTGGTATCAGGAGATGGGCCGCGCGGGCCGGGACGGACAGACCAGCGAATGCGTCGTGATGTACTCGTGGGCGGACGTCATCAGCTACGACCGGTTCCTCGAGCAGATGGAGGACGACGAACTTCGCAGCGGTACGCGCGCGAAGACCCTCGCCCTGTTCAACCTGCTCGAGGGTCCGCAGTGCCGCCACCAAGCGCTGGCCCGCTACTTCGACGAAGCGATCGAGAGGTGTGGCGGCAGCTGCGACCGCTGTCGCGGCGCCACGTTGCGGGACCTCGTCACCGCCGGCCCCGGCCGTCGCCGGGTCCTCGACGCGGACTCGATAGAGATTCCGAATCCGGAGCTCTTCGTACGCCTGCGGAGCCTGCGCAAGAAGCTCGCCGACGCCGACGCGATCCCTGCCTACGTCGTGTTCAGTGACGCCGTGCTTCGACAGATGGCGGAGAAGGTGCCGCGGTCGGAGGCCGAACTGCTGGCACTGTCCGGGGTCGGTCCCGCGAAGCTCGAGCGTTGGGGCGCGCAATTTCTGAGCGCCATCAGGGACGAGAAGCCGGCCACCCACCCGTGACCGACAGGGCGATCCCATTGGCCGCGTTCCTCGCGGAGGAGGGGTATGTGTCGAAAGCGGCGCGCGATGCCGCGAGAGCTGCGATCGCGCGCTTGCGTCTCGGACCGCAACGTCATCCCGGCGTTCACCGGCAGAATTACGATTTCTATCGACACGTTCACGAGGAGGACCAACGCCATGACCACTGACATCGGCATTCGCCGCACCGTGGACCTGCCCTACGAGCAGGCAGTCGAGCAGACCACCGCCGCGCTCAAGGCCGAGGGCTTCGGCGTGCTCACCCGGATCGACATCCAGGCCACGCTGAAGGAGAAGCTCAACGTGGACTTTCGCCGCTACGTCATCCTCGGCGCCTGCAATCCAGCGCTCGCGCATCGCGCGCTCTCGGCGAACTTGGATGTGGGGCTGTTGCTGCCGTGCAACGTCACCGTCTACGAAGAGGGTGACGGCTCGGTCGTCACAGCCGTGGACCCTCTGGAGATGCTCGGCAGTCTCACCGCGGACCCCGTGGCGCATGCGGTCGCGGTGGAAGCCGGGACCAAGCTTCGGCGGGTGATCGAGCTGATCGCGCGATAAGAGCGCGGGCGGTGGTGATCCAGCCTCCCCGCCACGCGTGCCTGAGCCGGCGACGGTGTGGATCTGGCGGCTTTTCGGCGACAGCGCCCAGGACCTCCGCTGCGCTGAGTGGCTTGCGGCCTGATCCGGCCCACCCTCTGGGGAGCTCGCGGGCGAATGGGTCGTTCGGCCCTAGTCGTTCCTCCAAGGCCGCCGCCCAATGCGGCCGATGACCGCGAGTACGCGACAGCGCCGGCCCGTGGACCGCGTCACTGCAGTCGTTCTGACTGCTGGCGGATCGAGCCGCTATGGCGGCGCGAGGAAGAGCCCGGCGAGCGCGAGCTGCTGTTCATGATCTCCGGTCAGGTCTCGACATGAGCGACGCGGAACTGGACCGTTTCGTGGACCAGGTTTGGGAAGAGTTCGAACGGCGAACGGCTCACCGCCGCGTGCGAAAGCGACGAGATGGCCGGGCGACGTGATCATGACGACGCATGAGGAGCCCGTGGCCTCAACCCCTCCTCCATTCCGACAGCGGAGGAACTGCGCGCGGCGATCGAGAGTTTTCCACGATCGTCCGGTCGGCGGCGATGCCGAGGACGCCGCAGGAGATGCGCGCGGTACAGATGATCCTCGCCTGCGGCGTCGCCCTCACGATCCACTCCGTTCCGCGCCATCCGGGGGCGTCGGATCCTCGCCGCGCGGATCGTGAAAGTTCTCGTCGTCCGGCCAGAGTCGGCGCCGGCGGGCGAGATCGCCCGAGTAGATCGCCCCGGTGAAGCCGGCGCCGCTCCACGCCGGCGCGCTCGCCGCGGCGTACACCGCCATGGCGAGGGCGACGAGGACGTCGATGCGCTGCTGCGAGCGCTCCTTAGCGATGCGCCAGCCCCGACCACTCTCCACGGCGACGGCCTGGAGCGCGGCCCGGCGCATCTCGGCGTCGGGATACAGCCGCAGCGCCCGGCCGCGCAGCGCCTCGGTCAGGGCGTTGCCCATGCGTGTGAGGTTGCCACTCGTCTGGGGCAGCTCCTCGATTTGGGATGCGGTGCCAGTGCGCCGCAATCGCTGGGCCGCCTGCTCGAACTGGAACGGGTCGTACAGCACCTGTGCGACGCGCCAGCGGCTGGTCCGGAGCTGGCGCAGGAACGCCTCGACCGTCGCCTCGATCTCGACCGGCTCCCCCGGCGTCGGCACCCACACCTGGTGCGCCACCAGCCGGAGGAACGAGCCGGTCTTGTCGTCAACCCGCTCCACAGCCACGACCGCGGACGAGTCGTGCTTGGTTCCCACGTCGACGCCGACGAAGACCCGTCCCTGGACACGCGCGTCGCCGACGAGCCGAGGCGCGAGTTCCGCATCGACGCAGGCGTCCCACTCCTCTCCGGTGATGAACGACTCGAGGCCGGCGGTCCAGCGATTTTCGTGGAGGCGTAGGTACTGGCCGGGGCGCAGGCTCTCGCGCTGCTCGGCGTAATAGGCGTCGCCCGTCGGCCCGTGCTGCCATGGCATCCGGCGGGCCGCATCGCCGTCGTCCCAGTACATCAGGAGTCCGCCCTCGCGGTACACCGGGAGCTCGTCGAACACGGGCGCGCCGCGCAGGCCGCGGTCGTACAGGCCGCGCAGGGTCTTGGACTCGCCCTCGAACCCGGCGCTGGAGACGACCAGGCGCATCGAGAACGGCAGCGTCGGGATGGGGGTCAGCTCCTCATACAGGCGCTGGGCGCGCTCGCTCGTGTACGCCCAGAGCTCGTCGAAGGCCGCGAGCGCGTGGCGCGATCCCGCGGCGGAGCCGTAGTCGGAGGCGATGGCCCGGATCGCGACGCCGCTCGAAAGGGTGATCGTGTTCTCGGTGATCTTGGCGCCGCGGCCCAGGCGCTCGTTGTGCTCCACGGCGTACCTGACGTCCGCGAAGACGCGCGACTTGGACTGCTCCTCGTCGTTCGCGCAGATGATGATCTCGCTGCCCTCGGCGGCGAAGAACAGCGCCACATACAGGACGATGACGGCGCCGATCGTCGTTTTCCCGGACTTCTTGGGCCCGGAGTAGAGGACCTCACGCGGGTACGGCGGGCTGAAGATGGCGCGCAGGATGCGCTTCTGATGCTCTTCGAGCACGATGGGCTCGGCGCGCGGGGCGATGACGAACTCGGCCTCAGCGAAGGTCACGATGTCGGAGCGGTACGCGTCGATGTCGGGCGCGGGCAGCGGACGCAAGCGCGGCGGCTGCCTACCACCGGCGCGGCGCAAGGGGATGATCGCCGCGGTCCGGCCCCTCACATGCGTCCCCCGCGAGCCGGATGCGCCGCGAGGGCCGCGAGGTCGTCCGCTGCGACGACGACGACCTCGGCCGGGAGGCGGGCCACAATGGCCGCGGCCGAACTGAGCCAGCCGGTGTATCGGTCGAGGACGGGGTGAAGGGCCCCGCTCTTCGGATCGGCAAAGATGTCGCCCTGCGTCTCGAGCCACAGCTCGACCTGCTCAATCAGGACGAGGTAGCGCACGAGGATCCGAAGGTTCAGCCACGCCGCGGTCGGGAGGTCGCGCACGCCGATCCCGCTGCGATTGAGCCGCTTCCGGAGGCGCCGCCAGCGCTGCTCGATGTGCGCGTTGCGGCCCGCGGCGTGCGCGCCATGCCTGAGCGCGGCCGCGCTGCGCTGTTGGAGCTGGGCCGCCGAGATCGGCCTCGCGTCGCTCATCGGCGTGCCGCCGTCGCTACCGACCGGGAGGCCTGACGAGATCGCGTCCGCCGCGGCGACCGGGCGATGAGGATCGCGACCTCCAAGCGGACGCGCAGCGCGCGCTCGCGCGCCGCCGCGCTCAGTGCTCCGTCAGGAAGCGCCACCCCGGCCGGAGCGGTCCCCGCTCCGGCGTACTGCCGGGATCGCGTGAGCCCCATGCGAGACCTCCCGCTGAGGCCCTCGCCTGGGGCTCGGTTGACCTGTACTCAGCGTAAGCCCCACTGGCTAGCCCGGACCTTTCACTAACG
>DHJC01000066.1 GCA_002404155.1 Chloroflexi bacterium UBA4730
CCGGCGGGACTCGTCGCGGTGCAGCTGGTCGTCGTGGAGCAGGACACGCTGGTGGCCGCGCTCGCGCCGAAGGCCACCGTCGTCGCGCCAGGCGTGGTGCTGAACCCGGTGCCGGTGATCGTCACGACCGTGCCGCCGGCGGCCGGGCCCGAGGTCGGCGCGATGCCGCTCACCGTCGGCGCGGCGGTGTAGGTGAAGGTGCCGGCGGGGCTGGTCGCGCTCGTCTGGCCGCCGACGGTGACCCGGACATCGACCGTGCCGCTGCCGGCGGGGCTCACGGCGGTGATCTGCGCGTCCGTGTTCACCGTGAAGCTCGTCGCAGCGTTCGTCCCGAACTGCACCGCCGTCGCGCCGGTGAAGCCAGAACCGCCGACCGTTACGCTCGTGCCACCCGTGGGCGGGCCCGAGGTGGGCGAGACCGACGTGACCGTCGGACCGAAGCAGCTCGGGAACGAGAACGAGGCGATTCGGGTGCTCCAGTTGAAGGCGCCCGTACTCTTCAGGTACTCCGTGGTGAACCAGAACGTGCAGTCGTCCGCGGGGTCGAGTGTCATGCTGCTGTAGTCGCCCCAGCGGGAGAGCCCGAAGCCCGACTGCGACCCGCCGCCGGCGATGATCGTCTTCTCCACTCGCAGCGTGTTCAGCGGGTCCCCCGCGGCGCGGCCGCTGTAGCGGATCGCGGGGTAGATGCTCTTGCTCGACGCGCTATAGCCGATCGCGAGGTTGCCGTTCTTGTCCATCGCTGCGCTGCCCATCCAACGGTACGTCGTGTCCGGCGCGTAGCTCGACCGCTGGTAGACGGAGAAGACGCCTGGCGCCGTCGTCGTGTCGCTGCGCAGCTCGTACCAGCGTGGCGCCGACGTGCCGCTGCCCTGCACCGAGTGCGTGACGACGAGCGACTCGTGGTCGCCGAAGTTGCGGTAGGCGAGCCGGTACATGAGCCGGTCGCCGAGCGAGTCCAGCCGCTGTCCGGCGCTCCGTTGCGGGATGCACGTGCCGCCGCCGCAGGCCTCGGCGAAGGACGGCACCGCAAGCGTCGTCGGCCCGGTCATCGTGGTGCTCGATGAGTTCGCGAAGTTCACGTGGAACTTCCAGATGTTGAGCGAATTCGAGCCGAAGTTCAGGAAGAAGTCGGGCGAGCCCGCGGGCGGCAGCTGCGTCGAGCCGGGCGCGCCCGTGGCTCCGTCGAGATCCGAAGGCAGCAGACTCGCGACGCCGGCGCCTATGGTGAAGCACTGCCCGTTCGCCGGCTGGCCCCCCTGCATCGCCGCGCGGTCGAAGGCGCACGCGGCGGCGCCGCTGAAGGTCGAGCCATTGAGGTAGAGGTTGAAGGACATGTAGTAGGCGTCGGGCCAGACGCCGAGCTTCGGGTAGTCCGGGAACTGGGTGCCCCAGCTGAAGGCGTAGCGGTTCCAGGTCGTGGTGACGAAGTTCGACGTGTTCGAGACCGCGACACACTGGAAGTACGGAGGTCCGCCGGTCACCGAGAACTGGGTCATGACCCAGCGGCCCGCGAGCTTGTCGTACTGCACGATCGGGTCGCCGTCGTTGTTCGTCGCGCAGTTGCCGCCGCTGAACCCCGCCCAGACGGAGTTCCCTGCCGTCGGGCCGGAAAGTAGCGCGCCGGTCGCCTTGTCGAAGGCGGCGAAGTCGAGGTTCACCCACTGGACGACCTGCGTCGCGCCAATCGCCAGGTTCGTGTCAGGCGGGGCGCAGCAGTCGGCGTACGTCGGCGTGATCCCCACCCCGACGCCGTCGAAGTTCAGGAGGTCGGTCGTGGTGAGGGGCGTCGTCGCGGACGTCTGCAGGGCGCTGTCGGTGGCGGCGCCCAGCTGGGGCGCAATGGGGGCGCCGCCGGGATTCAGCGGCACCAGGTGCTGCTGTCGCGCCGCCGTGCTCGTCGGCGCGGCGTGGATCGGTCCGCCGACGTCCTGCGCGACCTGGGCGAGGACGAAGAAGGCGCGGTCCTCGCCGACCGGCGGCGCCGCGGCGGCGCGGCCACCCCCGATCGCCGCGACGGAGAGCGCAAGCGAGAGGATCGCGAGCGACGCGAGGAGCGGGCGCGGGCCTTTCATCGTGTTCCTGCCGTCATTCGGAGCGCCGGAAGCCCAGGTCTTCGACGGGCATGGCGGAAGCGGCCGCTCAGCGGAGCCATGGACGAACGCGCGCGGCACCAAGCTTCTTTGCCCCACGCACCTAAATCGTTCTCGCAGGCGAGAACTATAGGCGCTGTCGCCATCCCTGCGCTTCATGCGTTCGACGACGTGCGGGGCGAGCCGCACGTGCTCGAAGGCCCTGCTCGGCGACGACGCGTACGACGCGGCGTACCGCGAGTTGGCCGCCCTGCCGCTCAACGCGATTATCGATGAAGCGGAGCGGCGAGGCGAATGAGCCGGCGGGCGTCCCCTCGTAGATCCGCCGCTCGGCGTCGGTCGCCGCGAGCGCGTCGACGTCCGCGATCGTGTCCCGAATGAACTGCGGGTCCTGCTCCGGTCGAACGGCATGTCCGAGCCAAAGATTGGATGTGGTCGACACCGAAGAAGTCGACCGCACAGTGGACCGCGTGGCGCGCCCCGAAGAGCGCGGTGTCCCCCCATAGAAGCGCCTGTAGTAGTCGAGCGGGCTGTGGGTGCTTCAGCAATCGGGCGACGGCCGCGAGGTCCTTGTCCGGCGTCCGTGCGCCGAGCTAGTCGAGGCCCGGGCCGATCCGCCCGGGGAGGTGGGGCAGCATCCCGCTGCAGCCGGCCCCGGCGGGCGGGACCGTAAGGCGACCGCGAGCGGACGAATGGCCATCCCCGCCACCTCGTTATTCAACGTTCCGGTCCGCGGTGCCGTTTTGCTTCTCGACACCAAGCTGGTGGACGTGCGCGGCTACGGGCCACTTCCGAGCTATCTGCCTACCCTTGCGAAGTGCTCTTGCATTCGCGCGCGCTCTTCCCAACGCCAACGAATATGTCACCGGGCGCGTTCGTCCGACTTACGACCGCGCTGCAAGCAGCATCGTCAATCCTGACCGTGAACGGAACCCGCTCTGAGACGCGGTCGTCCGACCTGCAGTCCTCAAAGACGCCCCGGCCGCTACGCCAAGCGTCGCCCATTCTCGCTCGATCGCGAACTGTCTAGATTTCACGGGATGTCCAGGACCGCGACCGCGCTCGCGATCAGAAGTTCTTCGCTGGTGGCGATTGCGCTCTTCCTGAGCTGGTACGCGCTGCTGGGCGGCTGGCGTGCGCTCCACGAGGCTTTGCCAGAGGCTGCAGCGCTCGCTCCTGCGCCCATCCTGACTTCAGCGGGCGATTCGACCGAGATGCCCTCACGATCAGTCATTGCACTCGCGCTTCTCGTCGCGGCTGGGGCGCTCGTCCTCCTCGCCCGCCGTGCTCGCACGAGGCGACTGAGCGCGAAGAGGGGCGACATGACTTCACCCAACGAGGGACGACTGTGGGCAGACCACCTTGCGTGGCTCGCTGCGATTTCCGAGGAAGCGAAGGCTCGACGCCTGCGCGAGATGATGGACCGCGAGGTCGTCCTGGTCGGCGGCGGCGCGAGGCCACAGGGCGCGCAGGACGGCCTGCGCGCGGGCCAGATCAGCGGGCGTGGTGTATGAGAACCAACGCGCGATCTTCGGGCGCGCGCTCGAGCTCGCAGCCGCGAGAGTCTTCAGCGCCTCTCCGGCTCGCAATCGCCACGATCCGCTTCGCCCAGCACTCGCGGGCTCATATTCCGGTCAGGCAGTGTGAGGGTTGCACGTGACAGTCGAATATCGGCAACCTGTATTCGTAATGGACGAAGCCGTCCGGGTCTCCCAGGTCGTAGGCTCGTCCGTCTATGAGCACCGCCCCGGCGGTCCTCATTGATTCGTCGAGGCCCAGCGGTCTCCGATTGGCG
This sequence comes from Chloroflexi bacterium UBA4730, assembly GCA_002404155.1. Classification (GTDB taxonomy): domain Bacteria; phylum Chloroflexota; class Limnocylindria; order P2-11E; family P2-11E; genus UBA4735. The sequence continues at coordinate 3,889 of DHJC01000066.1, forward strand.
GC
>DHJC01000029.1 GCA_002404155.1 Chloroflexi bacterium UBA4730
CGCCGACCACCCGGGCGCGGCCGGTTCGCGAGGTTGCCACCGGTCTTCGCGCTGTGGGACGCGTTGTCGGGGCTGCCGCACGACGTGCACCCTTCGGCCCCCGCCGCCCGGAACAGGCGGCCTTGCGCCCCGTGTCGCGGCAGAGCGAGCACCGCACCGGGGGCACCGGTTCTGGCGCGTGAGCCAGGCCGTACACAAATCGTGCGTTTCGTGGTCGCCGAGAGGCCCCGGGCGCGATCGACAACGGGCTGATCAACCGATTTGCCGGTCAAGACGCAGACCCCGGCCGGCCGCGTCGGGCGTTATCGCAACCGAGGTCGATAGGGCGCCGCGAGCGCGGCATCGAGCTGATCGGTGAGCAACGCCAGGTGGGGCCCGAGAGCGCCTCGCTCGAAGCATCCCTCGACCTCAAGCGCGAGGACCTTCGCCTCCTTGAAGCCATACATCGCGGCGACCCCTCCGAGTCCGTGAGCGATCCGCGCCGCTTCGTCGAGCGCGGATTCGTCGGGTGCGCGGTGCCTCGCGGTGCGGCGCAACACGGCGATCCGAGCCTGCTGCGAAGGGCGGTCAGCCTCCCAGAATTTCGCGAAGGCCGCGTCGAGCTGCGGATCGACCGAACGTTCCCGTCCGAACCTCATCGGCGCACCGCTCCCGCCAGCGGCGTCGCGTCGTCGGTCCGTTCGATCGTCGGCGGGCGGCCGAGCCACTCGCGGACCGTCGCGAGCGTCCGGCCCCCGGTCGCGCGCCAGTCGTGGCCCTCCGCCACGCCCGCGGGGCAGTAGCCCCAGCTGCCGGCGTACCCGATCACCGGCCTCGCGGCATCTTCGGGCACTTGGTGCGCTTGGCTGGCGCAGAGGTGCTCGATAACGGCGTTCACAGCGGCATTGAACCCTGGGCAAGCCCGCGCTCGGTCACTCAATCAGGGGAGGCCATTCGGCCAGGCTGGGGCCTCAGCCGAGCGGGCGATCCGCGTGGCCGGGAATTGCTGCAGCAATCTCCTGAGGTCTTCGACGCGCATCCCACCACAGGGGAGCCACTCGTGGCCGTCGCTCTGTGCGGACGGGCAGTACGCCCACTGCTCGTCGTGGATCGTCAGCGCTTCGACGAGCGTGCTCACCTGGTGGTCGGGGCGGACGCAGACGAAGTCGATCTGATCGGTCATCGTGCTCATTGAACGAACGGACCGCGAGCGAATGCTCACCCGCGGCGGTGAACCCTCGACCAGCGTGAAATGGGCCTAACCCGCGGAGGGGAATCCGGCGCCCGCGCTGCCCTGCTGGATGTCATCCGCGAGCCGCCGAGCGTCGCCGGGGGTCAGATGGACCGACCGGCTGGCCCAGGCCCCGGGGCGGAAAACGTAGATGGCCACCTCCGCCGACAGGGCCGCGACATCGACCCGGCCACCACCATCGGCCGGCACCTCCCGCGAGTACGTCCTGGCCGTGGCGGGGCGCCAGTGGGCCCTCGGGTCATCGAGCCCTTCGCCCGCGGGGGGCGTGATCCCGAGTGTTGGCGCGAGCACAGACGCGCATCCCTCAGGCCGATACGCTCGCCCGCCGTGACGGATCTGAACACCGACCTCGAGGCGCTCGCGGTGTCGGCCGCGAAGATCGAAACGACTGCGCGCGCGGTGCAGCACTACGTCGGAAATGACAACTTGCAGTTCGCCCTGTTGGCGCTGCGCATGGGTGAGAAGTCGCTCGACGAGCTCGTGGAGCGCTATCGCGGCCTGTTGCGACGGATCGAGAAGCAAGGCGATCTGTAAATGACCATTGCCTTGCCCGATCCGGCGGCGCTCGTGTTGTCCATCGCGACGATCGTCACCGATTGATGGAGGTGCACGCCGAACAGGTGAGTGGCTGAACCTGGCAGCATTCGCAGCTCTCGTGCTTCCGGACGACGAAATCATTCAGATCCGTTACTTCACCGCGAGGATCAGCGCGAGAGCTGACGATCTGGACAAGGCACGCCGACAGGAGGTCTATCTCGCGCCCTGCGCACTATCCCAAATCTGTCAATCCACTTCGGCACAGTTCTGACCACAGTTGGCCCTGCAGACCATCCCCTTCGATCCTTTGTGCGGGCCACTCGCCGCGCCGCGCGGTCGGCGCTACCGCCCCGCGACGCTCGCGGCGAGGCACGCGACGGCGATTGCCTCGGCGCGGATGGCGTGCTGCAACGCGGTCGCCTTGCTCCGGTTCTGAATCTTCGCCGCGCCCAGCACATCGAGTTGCGTGAGCGCGATCTTCTGCCGAGCGTCCGAGACCGCGACTGACCATTCGTCGCGCACCGCAACGCGCAGGGGTCGGGCGCAAGCGGTGCTGCTTGAACGGGATGCCATCCTCGGCAGACCAACGGCGAAGCGCGACCATTGCGTATCCCCCGACCCGACAAGGACAGCGCGGCATGTTTGCAATCGTGATTCAGGGCGACGTGCAACACGGACCATGGCAGCATTGACTAGGACCCGTCTCACGGCAGGAGTGTCTCCATGAGAAAACTCATCGTATCTACGTTTGCATCGCTTGACGGAATCATGCAAGCACCCGGCGGACCGGAAGAAGACCCCACTGGCGGTTTTACCCTTGGCGGTTGGATGTTCGGCTACGACGACGAAAGCATGGACATCTCAGCATCAGGTTTCGACGGCAAGGATCGCGAGCTGGTGCTCGGGCGCAGGACCTATCAGATATTCGAAGCGTACTGGCCTTATCAGCCGAATGACCACCCGATTGCGAAGACGCTGAATGCAGCGAAAAAGTATGTTGCTTCGCGTACGTTGACGATGCTCCAGTGGAACAACTCGACCCTGCTCCACGGCGATGTCGTCTCGGCGATCATCGCTCTCAAGGCCCAACGTGGCCCCGCCCTGCAGACGATTGGCAGCGGCAATTTGATTCAAACGCTCCAGGCCGCCTCACTGATCGATGAGTACAACGTGTGGACTTTTCCAGTGGTGCTTGGGCGGGGTAAGCGCCTCTTTAGCGAGACTGCCAAGCCATCGGCGCTTCGGCTCGTTCGCTCTCAGGTTTCGACCACCGGCGTTGTGATGAGCACCTACGCACCAGGCGGCGATATCCAGCCCGGCTCGTTCCCGAATGCCGAGCCGAGCGAGAAGGAGTTGGCCCGACGCAAGAAACTGGCGAATGAGATGTGGTGAGGTGCAGACGAGAGCGCGCGCTAACCATTCATTCAAGCCGACGCCACTTCGTGGCGCAGCTTAGTTCAGGCGTTGGGCCAGAGGTTCCGATAGACGCCACAGCATCGGTGACCTGCTGTAAGCCACAGTCGCTGTGGTGAATCAGCATGACCGAACGCGTGCCAAGGCGCCGCTGCGAGATCGCGAGCGACCCAGATCGATGTCCCCTGTACACCTGAATTGGCGGTGCGAGAGTAGGGAGCAGGTGAACCGAGCCGCGCCAGTGAGAATGCTCTGCCCTGTCCTCGTCGGACGTGAGCCTGAGCTCGCGTCTCTCGAGGCGATCCTGGCAGAGGTGGTCACGAAGAGGGGGCGGGTCGCTCTCCTGGGTGGCGAAGCTGGGATCGGGAAGAGTCGCGTGCTCGATGCCTTCCTCTCTCGCGCCCGGGCCTCCGGTGCGCGGACCCTCCTAGGCCACTGCTCCCAGGCGGAGGACCGCCGGCCGTTCGGGCCGTTCATCGATTTGCTCCGAGGCGTGCGTGATCTGCCTCCGATCATGCGAACGGAGAGCGATCTCGCGATCGCCGATCCCGACGCCCGTTATCGCGCTCTCCGTTCGTTCGGAAGTGTCTTCGGCGATCTCGCAAAGCGGGAACCACTGGTTGTGGCCATCGATGACCTTCACTGGGCGGACGAAGCCACGCTGGACCTGTTCGCTTACCTCGCCCGGGCTCTTCGCGAGAGACAGGTACTTCTCGTCGGCGCGTATCGGACCGATGAGCTCAACCGCTTGCATCCCCTGCGCGGCGCCCTCGCCGCGCTCGCCCAGGCGCGGCTGGCTGACTCGGTGATCCTCCGCCCACTGACGTTGACCGATACGCGCGAGATGGTCCGGACGACGCTCGGTCTAGCGACATCGGCACCGAAGGACCTCGCTGCAGCGCTCCATGAGCGCTGCGAGGGCAACCCGTTCTTCGTCGAGGAACTGCTGAAGGCGCTGGCCGAGACCGGGAATCTGGTGTGGCGCGACGGCACCTGGCAGTACGTGGGGCGCCCGGCCGACATGGTCGTACCGGCCTCGGTGCGAGACATCGTCCAGCAGCGCCTCGACCTGCTCGCGAATGAAACGCGCGTAGCCTTGCGCGTCGCAGCGGTCATCGGGATCTCATTCGACTTCCCGCTACTGCAGCGGCTCACCGCTGCGACCGATCACGAACTCACGAACGCGCTCCGCGCGGCTGTCGCGGCCCAACTTGTCGAGGAAGTATCCGAGGGGACGGATCGGTTCAGATTCCGCCACGCATTGACGCGCGAGACCGTGCTCGCCGATCTGCTCGGACGCGAGCGCCGCGAGCTGCATCGCGAGGTCGCCGCAGCGCTTGAAGCGCGACCAGGCCCCGAGATCGAACCCGAAGAGCTCGCTTACCACTTCGACGAAGCCGGTGAACGTGAGCCAGCGTTTCGGTATCACGTCCTCGCGAGCGCGCACGCCGACAAGCTCTTCGCATTCAGCAACGCGCGCAAGCACCTTGAACGCGCGGTCGAGCTTGCGTCCACGGACATCGACCTCGCCGGGCTCCAGCTTCGTTTCTCGCGAGCGGCACTCCTGGCGGGCGACGCGCGCGGCTCCCTACGTGCCGCGGAGGACGCGAAGGGTCGGTACGAAAAACGCGGAGACCCGCGTGGGATCGCCCTCGCGCTCTGTGAGATCTCGGACGCCGACTGGTACCTCGGGCAGGCGGACGAAGCGCGACGAGTGGCCGAGGAGAGCGTTCGCGTGCTCGAGTCGCTGGGCACGCCGTGCGAGCTCGGCGACGCATACCGCCGCATGGCCCAGCTCGCGTTGTTCGATGACGACGCCCGGACCGACTGGGCCGAGCGAACCATCGAGGCAGCGCGCCGGTGCGGTCAGCCGGCCACGGAGGTGGTTGGGCTCATCTGCCTTGGAGGTGCACTCGGCCGTCAGGGTCGTGCGGAGGCGTTCGAGCACCTGCATGCGGCCCTCCGACTCGCGCTGGAGCTGGACACGCCCGACCTCGTGTTCCGAGCACGCCTGTTCCTCATAGACGTCGACGTCAGACAGGGCGCATCGCCGATCGCGCGGCGCGCGGTCTACGAAGAGATGGTCGATTATGCGAAGAAGCACGCGTTCAGCACGGACCAGCTCTTGACGCTCGAAGTCGAGGAGGCGATCGCCTTAGGTGACTTCGACGAGGCGCTGCGCCTGGCTGGTCAGATCACTCCGGACAGCGTGTACGGCGCCGACAGCCAGCTCCGGGTCGCCCTGATCCATGTCGCGCGAAGCGGCCCGGAAAAGGCATCGGAGGTCGATGCGCTGCGCCGCCGCCTGCTCAACGCGCCGATGTTGTGGCGGACGTTTGCCACGACGACGGCGCAGGTGTTCCTCCTTGCGGACCAGCCTCGCGAGGCGCTCGCCCACGCGGAGCTGGCGAAGGAGCATCTGCGCGCCGGCTCACAGCGGTTCGCTCTGGACGTCGCCGTCATCTGCGCGATCGAATCGGCCCGGCGGCTCGGGGACGACGCGGCGCTGGAGAGCTGGATCGCCCTCGCGCTCAAGGCTGGCGTCGCGGTGGAGACTCTGGTCCGACGAGCTCGCCGGGCATATGCCGGCGCCGAACACGCGCGGCGAGAGGGCGACCTCGGCCGCGCGCTCGCGCTCTCGGCCGCGAGCGTCGAAGCCCTCGACCATAGCCAGTGGCCGTTCATCGAGACCGTCGCGCGTCTGCGGCACGCCGACCTGCTGCTCGAGCGGGATGATCAGGACGACCGAGCGCTCGCCGGCGCCGAGCTGGCCCGAGTCGTCGCGTTCTGGCGGCGCGCAGGGGCTCCGTGGTACCTCGGCAGACTGCGCGACTGGGCGCGCGAGCGTCGATTACGAATGCCCCCGGCCCCGACCCCTGCGGTCCGCTCCACCCGGGCACTCACCCCCCGGGAGCGAGAGGTCGCCGCGCTCGTGACGGAAGGCCTCACCAATCAACAGATCGCCGAACGGCTCGTTATCGGCGAAAGGACGGTCGAGAGCCACGTCGAGCGGATCATGGACAAGCTCTCGAGACATAGCCGGGCCGAGATCGCCGCCTGGATGTCGGCCGCTGCCAGACGGTAGCCGCGCGCCGAATCGCGGGTACCGAATCCCGTACCGCCTCCGTACCTGCCCCGATGGCCGCCGCGTCTATTCCGACGAGTGTCAACGCCATCTTCGGCGGGAGGCACTGGAATGGCCAAGCAGACACTTCCCCGGCACCGGATCAGGGGCGTCGCGGCCGGGCTGATCATCAGTCTCGCGGTCGTCGGCTGCGGATCCGCGAGCGCGCCACCGCGTTCGGCACCGGCGGTCCCGGCACGCGCGGTGGCGCCGGTCGAGGGCAGCCCTGAGCAGACGGCGATCGAGCTCGGCCGCGCGACGCTCGACAGTGCGTATCGGGTCGCGCCGATCGAGGGCAGCCCCGAAGCCGCCGCGATCGAGCTCGGTCGCTGATCCGGCCGGTCAGTCCGCGGTGACCTCGACCGGAGAGGTCCAGCCTCAGTCCCAGCGCGCGAGCTCCTCGAGGAGCGCGTGGTTCGTGAGGTCGAGGGCGATCGGCGTCCACGCTGATCTTCCCCGCCCGCATCGCCGCGACGTCGGTGCCGTCCTCGGCCTCCTCGATCGCGGCGGGCCCCGCCGACCCAGTAACAGGGATTGCCGTAGGGGTCGAGGCGCTCGATGAGCTGATCGCGGTGGGTCCGCTTCCCAAGACGCGTCAGTGCGCGCATCTCGGTCCGCGTGACCTTCGGCGCATCCACCACGGCAGCGACGTTCCGGGCGACATCTCCCCATCTTTCAGCGAAGCGGAGACAGCGGAAGAGCACTCGGTGCAAATGCAAAATCGATCGCGGTGCCGCGCCGGCCTGGCGGCGCTGCTCGTAGAGCCGGATCCTTGGGCGTGGAACGCTTCATCGACCGCGTCCTTGGCGAACTGAGCGTTCGTCGTGTCGGTCGCGAAGAGCGCGGCGTAGCGGCCGGTTTCGGGATCGTCGAGCGGAACAATCACGGTCTCGAGTCCGCGAGCGGCGTCGGCAGCGCGCAGCTGATCGAGTGCCAAGTCGATCCGCGCGCTGTCCGGTCCGTACTTGTTCCGCAGCCCGCTCGTTGATCAGACCGAGTTTTTTCGGCGTCGGCTTACCCCCTCAGCAACGTTTCCGCGCGGCGCGGGGTGAGCGCGTCGTCGCTGCGTTATCGGCGTCGAGGGTGGACCGTGCGCAGGCCCGGCAGCATCCGGGGTCGTTGCGGCTCTCAAAATCGGCCCGTCACAATCCGAAGAGATCCGCGCGCTGCGCCTCGCGATCGACAGACCGCAGAGCATGCGTGACTAGCCGGCTCCGGGTCCACCGAACCAGAAGTAGCTGCCCCACGAACTGCCACTGCGCATGTGACATTCGATGTCGTACTCATTCGTGTCCGTGGCATAGCAGCTAGGTGCGTTGTAGTCGGACATTGAGCCGTTGGTGTTCGACTGGATCCGGAGGTTGCGCATGAAGCCCGCCCACGGCCATTCGTTCTCGGCCCAATAGCCGCTGCCCATGTCCGTCTTGGTGGCGCCGCTGTGATCCGAGGCATCGACGATCTCACCGAAGAACTGGACCTGATCAGCTTGTGACCGCAGCCCCGAGGTGCTGAAGAGCGACGCTGGGTAGTAGCCGATCCAGTTCTGATTGCATTTCAGCCACCAGTTGCCTTGCCACAGCTGGTACTTGATGAACATGTTGTATTGGGCGCCGCCCGGCGTGCTCGTCGGGCTGGAGATCGCACCCGGATAGACCGAGTTGGAGTACTGGACCCAGCCGTCGACATCCCGGTTGTACCCGCCCTTCTGGTTTCCCTGCTGGGTGTAGTTGTTGGTCGTATAGAAGACGAAGAGGTGCGGCACCCAGTCGCCATAGAGATCGCGATACTCCTGATGACCGGCCTCGAGCGTCTGGCGACCGTTACCACTACCGCGGACGACGGCGATTTGGCCCAGAGAGAACTCGTCCGAGTACCAGGTGTAGGGGTCGTACGCGCTGATGTAGCCCTCGCCGCCGTAACAGGTGACGTTCTGGCCAGTGGTCGCGTAGTCATGCGGACTGCCGACCTCGGGTAGCTCGAGACCGTAGCGGCCGTCGAGCAGCGCCGTGCGCGTTCGGTGTCCATGCTTGGACAGGTAGTCGTCCAAGGACTTGTCGAAGATCAGCTTCCTGACGTTCTTGCGCAGCACCGGGACCGTCCCGTCTGGACCGTGCTTGGCATCTGGACGTTCTAGTTCGAACGTGGTCAGAGCGATGCGTCGCCCGCCGCGGGTCGGCTCGCGCAACTCACGGGTGGGCGGGGGCGTCGCGATCTTCCCCTTCGGGTGCTGGGATTCGATCGGGATCCAGTCAAGGATCTGGCCGCCGGGTGTGCGCGTCGTGGCGACGACCTTAAGTCGGGCCGCCCGACGCTGGAAGTAATCGCTGAGTTCCTTGCGCTGCCGTGCAGTGAGCTCTCGCTTCTTGATCGCTCGCCGCGGGCGGCGAACGTTGTCGCTGGTGTCGTTCCGACGTGCTCGATGGTGCATCGTTTCCATGAGACCTGCCCTCTCTTTATTGATCCGAGTTCATCGTCGAGGTCGCGAGGGCTCGACTTGATCTAGGCCGGCTACGAAGCAACCTGATCGTGTCGGTGTCGGTGTCGGTGTCGGTGTCGGTCCGGACCGAAAACCGCATCAACGCCCGGTCGCAGACTGACTGTAATCACCAATTGAAGGGACGGAGCTCAGGACCGACGATGTGACCGGCGGGATCGGGGTGCCTTTCGTCGTGCATGAAGTGCCCGGCGTACCAGAGGACCACGTCCTGACCGTCAACCGGTTCGCCGGTCAGGAACTTATCGACGGCCGCCCGCGATAGCGCAGGATCGGCAGTGAATCCCTGACCGTCGTCGATCTCGCTACCGCGATAGCGCAAGACCCAGAGGTCACCGACGCCATAGGCGTCGGATGTGCCGTCGTGGGTACCGGGCTCGATCGTGTAGCCTTGGAAGCTTCCTTCGTTACGGACGCGCCAGTGGCGCTGACGCTGGGCGTCGCGCTGCCGGCGAATCTCGAACTTCTTGGTGTGCCAGTTCGAGTTGCCGACGATCGGCGGGTTGTTGTACTCCTCCACCACGTTGTTGCCCGGCGTCAGTATGTCGAAGTCGAGGCGCCAGTAGGCGTGATGCGTGTGGACATGGCAGGTGCAGGGATTGGCCGTGGCGGTAAAGCCGAAGCGCGGACCGATACTGCCGTCGTTGCGCAAGCGCCAGTCGCTGATGTACCGGTACCAGCCGGCCTGTAGCTGACTGACCAACCGAAGTTCGTGGCCGTCGTACCACAAGGCGACACCGCTGAAGTTCCCGCCGTCGAGCCCGCTCTCGAGGATCGTCTGCGGTGCTGCGGAGCAAAGGCGGAAGCCGCCGCCGACCGGATCGACGCCGACGGCACGAAAGCAGGTCTCCGAGTTCTGCCAGTCGCGGTAGGTTGGTCCACATCCTGCCGCCGCGCCGTCCGCCCCGTATTGCACGTTCAGGATCGGGACGTGGGCCCGATAGAGCACGCGCTTGCCGCGGTAGTCGACGAACCGCAGCTCAACGCCAGAGCCATCGATACCCGACGAGGCACGGGGTCGGACGACCACGAAGTCCCAAAGCACGGTCGATGCCGTCAGCACGCGTACCCGCACCTGGTCGGGTCCTGCAGACGGGGCGCAGCCACCTTCCGGCGACGTGGGCTCGCAGTCGGCCGCCGTTGGCTGCGGCACGCCCGGCGGTTCGTGCATGACCATGCCGTCCGCGAGCCGAACCGCAACGATGCGGTGGCGATCGTCGTCACGCTGGCTGCGAATGCCGACCGTCACCAGGCGCTCGACCGCTCCGTCAGGACTCTGGATATCCACGTACGGTGGCATCGGTGCATAGGCCTGACTCGCGCCCGCCTCCACCAGGGGTCGCAGACGCTCATCGCGCAGCACGAATTCGACGGCGCGGACAAAGTCCTCTTCACTCGGGCGTCGGCGGTAGGCCAACGGGTGCGCCGATGCGCCTCCGGGGTCACCGACGGTCCCACGGATGCACACGGACCGGCGGTCTTGCGGGTCATAGACGACGGCCTCGAATCTGGCGTCGTCCTCTCTGTCCTTGTCAAGGAGCTCAAAACTGGCGACGCGCAGGTTCGCGCCGGCCAGATGAGCGCGCACCGCGGGGTGACCAACAAGCGTCTCTGACAGCCTTGAGGCCCCGGCGACATCGCGGTCGTAGGGCTCTACAACAACCCGGGCTTCGGCCGCCAAGTCGGTGGGTTGGCGCTCCATGCCGGTGCCTCCCCCAGGGCCGGGCCAAGGGTCCGGGACCCGAGCTCCTGTTAAGCGCGGGATAGTATCACTATTGCCAGCCTAGACTGGAAGGAGCTGGTCGAGGTCGCGCTCTCCAGTCCCGCCGAGCGGGGCCTGCCGTACAGCGCCTGGTCGGTGGCCAAGCTCGCGGCGTACTGCCGGAAGCGGAAGATCCTGCCGGCGATCAGCGACGAGTGGGTCCGCCGGCTGTTGCGCCGCGAGGGTCTCACGGCCCAACGGGTCAAGACCTGGAAGACCTCGAGCGATCCGCGGTTCGACGAAAAAAGGGGGCCATCCGGCGGCTCTATGCCCAGCGCCCGCCGCGGGCCCGGGTGATCTGCTTCGACGAGTTCGGACCGCTCGAGCTGCGGCCCCAGGGCGGGGTCGTCTGGGCGAAGACGAACGCACCCGCCCGGGTCCGGGCGACGTACCACCGCGGCGGCGGAACCCGGACGCTCTTGGCCTTCTATGACGTCCACGCCGACGCGCTCGGGGGGATCTTCCGCCGGCGCAAGCGGGTGGTTGAGGTGGCCGAGGCCTTCCGCCGACTCCGGGCCTGCTATCCCCGCTGGCGGCTGTACGTCGTCCTCGACAACCTCCGCCACGTCCACGACAGCCCGCGCCTCTTGGCGCTGCTGCGCCGGCTGCGGATCACTCCGGTGTTCACCCCGACCAATGCGAGCTGGCTCAACCTCATCGAGGCCCAGTTCGGCGCGCTCAAGCGCGCGACCCTGACCAACACCGACGATCGGGACCACCCTACTCGCCAGCGGCGGATGCACCGCTACCTGCGCCATCGCCACCGGGCCCTCGGGATCGCCGGCCATCCGCTCGAGCGCCTGCCCTCGATTCGCGTCATTAAGTTGGAACGGCACTAGCCGAAGACCCGCCTCCGGGCTGAAGGCGGGTCTTCTCGATGTGTCGAGCGGCGGATACTCGCCGCGGATTCCCTAGGGAGCGGTGAACGTCAGCGGGGTGCCCTTGAGGTACGTGGTGACTGACGTGATCGAGCAATTGAAGCTGAAGCCAATATCGATCTTGACGACATCGCCATTGGCAACGGCCGCGTCCAGCTGGGTGAGGGTGAGGATCCGAGTGTTGATCGCGCCATCACCGAACCCCTGCGGCGTGAACGCAACGACGATCACATCCCACGCGACGTTGAAGTCGCCGGTGTGCGGCACTCCTACCAGGTGGTCATGTCCCTTGAGCGCGTAGCCGGGAAATGTCTGCGCGTGATCACAGTTCGTCGGCTGGCAGTTGAACGAGCCGGCGGCGAGCGTTGAGGCGACCGGGTACAGCGTCAGGAACAATGGCGCGTGCGCGCGTGCGGCGGCGTGCGCCGGCCCCGCTGGAACGTTGTTCGGCGTCAACAAGAAGATCTCATTTCCCGTCGCGAGGTCAACTGCTGGCTCGACGGTGACCTGTCCGAACGCACGCATCCCGGAGTACCACGTGGTGCTAGCGGCAGCGGTCCCCTGATTGGCCAATGAGAACGCGAACGCAAGTGCGAGAGCGAGTGTGAAGCGTTTGCTCATGCATCCTCCCTTTTCCAGGAGGGTACGGTTCGGTATGGACGAGGGTCAAGAAAATCGGCGTGCCGTTAGTGTGTATCCCACTAGTTATTTTCACCCGTTGATGTCCGTGTCTGGAAATTAGGTACGGGCCCGTTGTACGGGACGTGAGGCGGCCTGGCCTCAACGAATCGTTTTCACGACCAAACCAGTTAGGCTAGAAACCGAAGACCCGCCTCTCCTGGCCGAGGGCTGGTCTTTTCGTCTCGGTGCCCATAAGCATCCCGATGATCGAAGCAGGCCGCTGGCTCTCGCGTGGATCTCGGCGGTGTTCTCGCGGCCAGGCTATTCCGCGCTGCCGCGCGCGGCGAAGAGGCGCGGCGCAGTGAACAGCACCCGCGCTCGAACGAGGACATCGCCCATGCCATCGAGGACATCGTCCCGCGACTTGAAGGGGCCGGGCAGGCACCCGCGCTCGCCGCGGCGATGCGTCGGGTCGCCGCGATGCTGCGCTCGAACGAGGACCGATTCGAGGGGGACATGGCGGAGCTGCACGTCTGCCACACCTGCGGGCGGGCGATGGTTGGTCCGGCTCCGGACCAATGCCCCTCGTGCGGTGGGGGCGTTCTGTCGTTCGAACGCGTTCTGCCGATCTATTTCCTCGAGCCGCTCCCCACGGAGTGGCTCACCGCGACGCTGGCTGAGTTCCCAGAACGGGTGGCTGGCGTGTGCCGCGGTGTCTCCGAAGAGCATGCCGGGAGCGGCGAGTGGCCGCTCCGCGACATCCTGTCGCATCTCGTCGGCGCGCAGCGGCTCCTCGCTGGACGGGCTGTGCGCACGCTGGAGGAGGATGAGCCGGAGCTCCGCTCCATCGCCTCGACTGCGGTGACCGTCGGTGCCGAGCACCGACCGCGCGCGGCCGAGCTCGTGGCCGAGCTACGCACGGGACGCGAGGAGTTGGTCGGCCGTTTCGCCCATCTGACTGCGGAACAATGGCAGCGCGTCGGCCTTCACGGCGAATGGGGGCCGATCACGATCCAGCAGCAGCTCAGCTACCTCGCCCGACACGAGCACAGCCATCTCGGCCATCTCGAGCGCGCCGCGGAAGGGCGGTAGCGGCGCAGGGAGTGGCATTGATTCCGGAACGCCTGCACCTGGATGCATGGAGCCGAACCAGCCGGCACCAGCGTTGGCATCAAGATTGGCATAAACGGTCGTTCCTCTTTCGCGAAATGATCCCTTCGCCGAGTCGCCTTGCGCTCCTGAAGAGTCGGACTCAAGCCAGGTGGCAGTGCGGGACTGGAGAAGAAGACTGCCTGGAGGGCCTCGAGGCCGTGTGTGAAGCCCGGCGGCCCGAGACCGGCCTGGCAGGCAGCCGGCGTGCGCCCTTCCGCGGGGTAGACGCTGAGGGCGATCCGATAGCCACCCCTCAGGCCGTTGAGTCGATCTTGCAGAAGTAAGCCGCCGCGCTGAGGGATGCGCGGCAGTTCGCGTGGTCTTCGCTGAGTCGGCCGGCGCTTAGACACTGGCCGCTCTGTCTGGTGTTAGGTGGCTCGCTCGCGCATGGCAGAGTCAGTTTTTGTTCTTACTCACCAGCTTGGTGGGCCAGCTACGGGTGCGCTAGCCTCGCGTTCGCGTCCGATCGATGCAAGGAGAGGTCATCATGTCGCCGGAAGAGAACAAGCGGGTGGTGGCCAATTTCGTGGAGGTCGTGCAGAATCGGCACGACCTGGCGGCAGCGGACCATATTTTCCACCCGGAGTTCGTCAACCACTACGCCCCGGCGGGCCGCACGGTGCCCGCGGTCCAGGGCCGCCCCGCCGCGGCGTTCCAGCAGTTCTACGGCATGCTGCTCGGGGCCTTTCCCGACGCGACCATGAGCATCGAGGAGCAGGTCGCGGAGCGCGACGTGGTGGCCACCCGCAAGACGCTGCGCGGCACACACCGCGGCGAGCTGTGGGGCTTGCCGCCCACCGGCAACCGCGTGGAGTGGGAGTTCATCGACATTTTCCGCGTTCGGGACGGCAAGCTCGTGGAGCACTGGACCCACATGGACTTCGACGCCCTTCGCGCACAGATGAGCGCGCGTCCCCACGAGTAGCGGTCGGAGAAAGCGGCCTGGGCATACCGGCGCGACCTCGTCGCGATTGACACCACGCGTACCTTCTCACCTTCCCGTCCGGCCACACTGAGTACTGATCGGGCAGCGCGGCTGATCCGTTGGTCTCCCCGTACACAAAACGTCCGTTTCGTGGTTCACGGGTTGTCGGTCCGCCCCGCAGGTCGCTATGTGAGGGCTTGGAATTCCTCACGGGCTCGTAGCAGGCCACCTCCGGCGGGTCGCGACAGTTTCAATTCCACCGCAGTCGGCTGGCGACCGCCGCCGTTCACGCCGACGGCTGCTCGGTGGCTGCCCCAAACTCGCGGAAAGCGGCCAGGGGTGGCTAGCCAATCGATAGAGACGGGAAGAATGTCGCCCACTCGGGTCGGCGCTGTAGGAAGCGCGCAGCCTCTGCCTTAGCGTAGGAATCCTCGGGGCTCTCTCGAAGCCATCGCCGAAGAGTTTGGCCAACGCCCTCGTCATTCCCGACGCGCCCGCTGTTGTAAACGATGCCCTCATAGCATTTCGATCGAGTTGCGAGCGCAAATCGGTCTCCTCGAGGGATTGCGCGACTCAAGACTTCCTCGTAAATCGCATTCGAACGAGCCAACTCTTCCCTCGCTCGCGCGTCCGCGTTCTCTCGGAATAATTGGCTCGCACCGCGGCTGCGTGCGTAGCCGAGGCGGTACCGCAGATCAAGGCTTTCCGGGACGCGTTCAAGCCCTCGCTCCACAATGGCAAGCGCAGCCGCCAGGTTCTCGGACTGATCTTCTAGATCCGCCCAGTGGTAGTACAACGCCTCGCGTCGCGAATGGAGTTCCGCCGCGCGCTCAAAGAGCATCCTGGCCTCAGCACGTCTGGGAGTAGGCGTCCATCGCATGCATAGCCATCCCAACTGCGCGAGTAGATCAGCATTGTTCGGGTGCCGCTCGAGACCAACAGTGAGGACTGCCTCAGCACCTTCCTGATCACCTCTCCGATGCGAAACGATCGCCTGACGAATCGCCGCCTCAACGTCCGCCCGCCGCCGTTCGCCCGCTATCTTCGGATCGGATAGTTGAGCGATGGCGTTATAGATCTCGCGGTGTACGGGCGTGTTTGCGGTTACGGCGCGGACGAGCGATTGCACATTCACATTCAGGGTGAACCGTGGTGTGCCCTCAAGCAGCTCCGGTGCTGGCACCAGATAGTGCCTTTGGAGATCAGCGATCGCCTCCAGTAGATCATCCTGCGTCAATCGCGTGATCTCTGAGAGTTCCGAAACGCTGACTGAAAACGGACTAAGGGCACACGTTATTAGCACCTTTTTTGCCGAGGAGCTAGCCAGATCTAGTTCGTGCTCGAGTGCGAAGCGTCGAGCTGACTCACCTCCCGCACGGGACCAACGATTCATGGCGTCGCGCGGCGTGAGCCCAAAGGAACACAGTCGCAGCAGATCCTCAATGTACAAAGGCGATCCTTCGGTAACCTCGAGAAGGCGTGCGCGCTCCTCCTTCCCGAACTGCTCCCGGGGCACCTGCATGAGTTCCAGCCTTGAGTCGATGAACTCATCGGCCTCGGCACCGGCGAGCCCGCCGATTTGGGTCGTGCATTTGGTCCACCCGAAGGGCATCCGGCGCGAAGTCACCATGACTTTAGATGCCGTCCTGCTGAGTTCGACTTCGAAGAACTTCAAAACTTCTTCGGCGGAGTCGATGTCGTCCAGTACGAGAAGAGCCGGGATCTTCGTCAGGAGTTCGGTCACGGTCAGGCACTTCGCCGCCAGGGGCCATTCGATACTGTCAACCCACCCGTACTCGGTGAGGATTCGATTGACCGCGGACTCCAAGTCTGTGAAGTCTGGCGTGATCTCAGTGATGTGCCCTTCGCGGAACTCTCGCTGCTTGGCGGATAGCCAAAGTATTACGTCAAGGGGCTCGGGGCTTTCCTGCTTCGCGTCCGTCGCGAACGTATAGGCGAGCGCGGTCTTCCCTTTTCCTCCCTCGCCTGTGAGGGCCCAATAGCGACTCGCGGGGTCGAAGAGCCAACGCCGAAGGTCTGCAAGCTCGCGGCTCCTACCAACGAACTCGACGGCGTAGCGCGATTTCGGAGGCATCTGACCCTCGAGAGAGCCTGTTGCCGAGGACGTCGCCGCTGCTGTTCGCGGAACCAGTTGATCTCGGAGACTCTGCACAGCGTTAGCCGCAACTGGGTCCAGGCGCTGCAGAACGCGATACGCCGCGTCGAGAGTTCCGTAGGCGTCCGAGAATTCAAGGTCAGCCGTCGGCGGGTGCGACATTGGATCGCGTACATCCTTGATTGTCTTGAGCCAGCGGAGGACTGACGACCGTGCCTGCTGTACCTCAGCCTTGCTGGCACCTGCCGCTGACGGAAAGAGAACTTCGTAATGCGCTTCAACCACTGGAATGAATTGGGAAACGCCTATGTAGTCGAACTCGTCCACTGGCAGCGCCCCAACTGCGCCGCTCGCGGCAACCCTTCGCACTGACTCCTCAAGGTCGGGCCACTCTTTACTAAGGGGCCGCTTGAGCTCGTCGAGCCATTTGTCACCGAAGGCAGTCCGGAGACGATTACGAATCTGCTCGACCATTGCGTTCCTATAGACGCGCTGTATGCCTTGGTAGCAGATCGTGTGTCGATCGAAGACGAGCATCGGTCGGCATGAGTATGGCGGTAGCCAATCGTCGCGCGATATTCACAGGCGTAGTACGACCAGCCATTCAGGCCCAAGCTATCGACTCTTGGCTCGCCTATGGGACGAGATGCGCTGCGGGGCGCCACCGGGCCGGGGCACGTGTCGCCGGCTTCATAGGTTGAGCTACCGTCCGCGACCGCGTACGCGGTCCCGCTGGGTCGTACACAAATCGGTCGATTAGTGGTTGCCGCACGACGTTTGATCGCCGTCCTGCGGTCCGAGACCATGACGTACAAGGCGCTCACCGAACGGCCCGCCTGACATGGAAAACGGGCGGTCAACACGACCGCCCGCCCCGCGCTCTGAGTGGTCAGAGCAGCCCTTTTGCGAAGGAACCAAATCATACGCCCGCACTTCTAGACTCTTCATGCGCGGCGGCCCGAGGCATGAGCCGATTGGTCTGCAGGCGAAAGGCAACTCAGGAAGCAGAGCGAGAGGTTGACAACGGGCCTCGTAGCTCAGTGGATAGAGCAGCTCTTTTGCGAAGGGCCGATCATGGGTTCGAGTCCCATCGGGGCCGCCGCGCATGTTTTCGCTCATGCCTTCTCGTACTCACGCGAAGGTGGTGTCGTCGAGCTCAGGAATCGGCTCAAGACCCAATGCGTCGCGAACCTCAAGCGCGTCGCGAAGGACGGTCCGCGCGAGCTGCTGGGCGATTGGGCGCGCAAGCCAGTAGCGATTCTCGACCCCAACTTGGTCAGCGGCCTGCATCGGCTCGTCGGGGAGCACCCCATGAGCCACAGGAACGCGGAGTTGCGCCTTCAACTGGTCGGCGACGTAGCTGGAGCTCTTGCCGATCCAGCCACGGTAAGGTGCGACGATCATTGGATCGTCCTCGACCACAAGTCTGGGACGACCAAGATCCATCGCGCGCTTCTTCATCACAAGCGCCTCCTTTGCCCGGTACGCTCGCACGCCTTCGATCACGCGGATGAAACAGAAGACAGCCCAGTAGGCGTCGGTCGTGATCAAGCCCTCGCGGTACACGCTGAAGGCGTTGCGGAAGAACGCCTGCGCGTGGTGTTTCCAGTCGGGCCAGTTCGCCAGCGCCACATCTTTTCCGCGGTAGAGCAGCCCCGTCTCACCTTGGCCTGTCTTCAGCGCGATCACCTCGATCCAGTGCATCGCCACGGGTGCGTCGGTTTCAAAAGCCAGGCGCGCGAGGATTGCGCCCAGGTGCGTGGTGACCAACCGGCGGGCGAGCGGCGCGCCGTCAACCGTTAGCTCGGCAGTCGCCTGCGCGAGGTTGCCCTTCGCATTCGCCTGTAGCGCGATGCGCAGCTCGCCACCTTCGACTGCCGGCTCCTCGAAGACCATCGCCACGTTCCCCGCTGGTATCCGGAGGCCTGAATCGCCGGCGGGTCTTGGCGATTTGAGACCCTCATCGTCGAAACCTGCCGCCTGAGTCGGGTGCCGGAACACGACCGTCACCCTGTACGCGCCTCGCTCGGTGACAGGCGCCAGATGATCCGTGATGGTGACGACGGCCATACGTTTCGGCCGCTCTCCGGCGTTGAGTTCCACGCCGGTGATGCCGGGCCGGTCGCCTGCGTCCACTGGTCACCTCCTGCGGCCGACGATATCGCGGTAACAGCGGCGCGGCGTACACAAGACGCTCGTTTTCTAGTTAGTCCGACCAACCATCCGAATACGGTTGGCGCCGGAGTCGGGAGATGACCGTCGTCGGCGCAGCCGATCGGCGGTGAGGGCTCTAACCAGTGGCAGACACCAGCTCAGAGCTGAAGAGTTCGGACGATCGAGTAGCCCTCAGGTTCAAACCACCGACAGAGAAGTTCAAATCCGGCGCGGTCAGCTTCGGCGTACGTCTTGTAGGCCGACCACCGCATTCGTCGTCCATCCGGGAAGGCAAGGACGAGCTCGTAGCGCGCGGTTGCCACTTCAGAGTGACTGAGCACTTAATAGCGATCGGCGGCTCCTTGCACAGCGGCGTCGGGTCTACCACCCCGTTACAGGTTCCGGCAACGCCGGCTCGAGAGCCCAATCGGAGGAGAGAAGCTCCGCCTGCTTCAGTACCGTCTGCGTCGCCTGCTCCTGCTTGTCGGGCGGGTAGCCGTGGCGACGGAGGATGCGGCGCACGGTAACGCGCAGTTTTGCTCGCACCGTCTCCTTCACGGTCCAATCGATCGTCGTGTTCGCGCGGACGCTTTTGACCAGCTCGCGAGCAATGTCCCGCAGCGCCTTATCGCCGAGGATCGCGACCGCGCTGTCGTTGACCTCCAACGCGTCGTAGAACGCGAGTTCGTCCTCCGTTAGGTGCAGCTCCTCGCCGCGGTTCCGGGCGGCGCGGACCTGCTTGGCCAGGTCGATCAACTGCTCGATGACCTGCGCGGTCTCGACCGCACGGTTCTGGTACGCGTGGAGCGACCGCTCCAGGATGTCCGAGAACGCCCGGGACTGGACGAGGTTCTTGCGCATCCGGACGCGGATGTCGTCGCGGAGGAGGCGCTCCAGAAGCTCAACGGCGAGGTTCTTCTGCGGCAAGTCCCGAATGTCGCCGAGGAACGCGTCCGACAGGATCGAGATGTCCGGCTTCGGTAGTCCGGCGGCGGCGAAGATGTCGATGACCCCCTCGCTCACGATGGCGCCGGACACGATCTGGCGGATGGCGTGCTCCATCTCATCCGGGCGCCGGCCGTCCGTCGGGGTCGCCTTCGCGAGGGCGGCGCGCACGGCCTGGTAGAACGCGACATCGTCGCGCGCACGGAGGGCCTCGTCGTGCGGGACGGCGAGCGCGAACGCCCGGGAGAGCGCGCTCACCGCCGTGAGCAGCCGCTTCTTGCCGTCCGGCTGCGCGAGCACGTGCTCCAGCGCGCCCTTGAGCACAGCGAGCCGCTGGGTGGCCGGAGGCCGGTGGAACGCTGAGGAGTCGAAGCCGTGGAAGATCGCGGCGACGATCTCGTGCTTCTCCTGCATCAGCGCGACGGCCTCCGCCTGGTCGATCGCGGTCCGGCCCTTCCCGCCGCTCTGGGTGTAGTTCGCCAGCGCCTCGCGCAGCTCGTTCGCGAGACCCAGGTAATCGACGACCAGACCGCCGGGCTTGTCGGCGAACACGCGGTTCACCCGGGCGATGGCCTGCATCAGCCCGTGGCCGCGCATCGGCTTGTCGACGTACATCGTGTGCAGGCTCGGCGCGTCGAAGCCAGTGAGCCACATGTCGCGCACGATCACGAGCTTCAGCGGATCGACCGGGTCCTTGAACCGATCGGCCATCTTCTCGCGCCGCGGCTTGTTCCGGATGTGCATCTGCCAGTCGAGTGGGTCCGAGGCCGACCCGGTCATCACGACCTTCAGCGCCCCCAGCGAGTCGTCGGGGTTGTGCCAGTCGGGCCGGAGCGTTCGGATGTGGGCGTACAGCTCGACGGCGATCCGGCGGCTCATGCACACCACCATCCCCTTGCCGTCCATCGCCGCCCGCCGCGCCTCGAAGTGAGTCACAAGGTCGTGGGCCACGAGGTCCAGCCGTTTGTCGGTGCCGACCACGGCTTCAAGCGCAGCCCACTTGGTCTTGAGGCGCTCCTTCGTCGCGGACTCTTCGTCCTCGGTGACTTCCTCGAACTCCGCATCCAGGCGCGGCTTCTCGCTCGCGTCGAGGTCGAGCTTGGCGAGCCGGCTCTCGTAGTAGATGGGCACGGTCGCGCCATCGGCGACCGCCTGCTGGATGTCGTAGACGCTGATGTAGTCGCCGAAGACCGCCTTGGTGCTCTTGTCAGCCAACTCGATCGGGGTGCCGGTGAATCCGATGAACGTGGCACCGGGCAGGGCGTCCCGGAGGTGACGCGCGAACCCATCGACGAAGTCGTACTGGCTTCGGTGCGCCTCGTCCGCGATGACGATGACGTTCCGCCGATCGGTGAGCATCGGCATCCTCCGGCTGGAAACGTCCGGCAGGAACTTCTGCACGGTCGTGAAGATCACCCCGCCCGAGGGCACGGCCAGCAGCGTCCGCAGTTCGGCGGCGCTCTCCGCCTGGCGGGGCGTCTGGCGAACCAATTCCTGGCAGCGCGCGAACTGGCCGAACAACTGATCATCGAGGTCGTTGCGGTCGGTGAGCACCAGGATCGTCGGATTTGCGAGGTCCGGATGGAGGACGGCGCGCCCGGCGAAGAAGGTCATCGTCAGGCTCTTGCCCGACCCCTGGGTGTGCCAGACGACCCCCGCCCGGCGGTCGCCCGACTGCGAAGCCGCCTCGAGCGTCGCCGCGATCGCGCGGTTGACCGCGTGGAATTGGTGGTACCCGGCGAGGATTTTCCGGAGCTTGCCCCGGTCGTCCTCGAAGGTGATGAAGTGCCGCAGGTAGAGCAGCAGCCGTCGGCGAGCGAACACGCCCTTTAGCACCGTCTCCAGCTCCGGCTGGAGGTTGGACGCGGCATCCTCCCCTTCGATCGTGCGCCACGGCAGGAACCATTCGCGGTTGGCGGTCAGCGAGCCGACCCGGGCCTCGATGCCGTCGGAGATGACCAGGATCTCGTTGAAGTCGAACAGCGACGGGATCTCGGCCTTGTAGGTCTGGAGTTGGTTATGGGCGCTCCAGACGGTGGCCTGCTCGTCGGTCGCGTCCTTCAGCTCGATGACCGCGAACGGCAGGCCGTTGACGAAGAGGACGATGTCGGGGCGGCGGTTGCGTCCGGCCTCGATGACCGTGAACTGGTTCAGCGCGACCCATTCGTTCTGGTCGGGGTCATCGAAGTCAATCACCCGGACCGGCTCGCCCACGATGCGCCCATCCTCATCGAGCCGCTCCGCCGCGATGCCGTCGATGAGCATCCGGTGGTGGCTGCGGTTGCGCTCCACCAGCGAGGGCAGTTCGATCGCGGTCAGCCGTGCGAAGGCATCGTCGAGCGCCGCGGGCGGTACCTTCGGATTGAGTCGGGCGAGCGCCTCGCGCAATCGCCCTTGCAGCAGGACGTCGCCGTACGTTTCGCGCTCCGCCGCTGGCTCGCCCGGGGCCAGCTCGGGGCCGTGGAGGATCGCGTAGCCAAGTTCGTGGAGCCAATCGAGTGCGGCGTCCTCGACGGTGGATTCGGTGAAGCGAGCGTTCATGAGCCGGGGTCGGCGCCGGCTGCGCCGGACAATCGGAGTGTCCCAGTCGCGAGCGACGGCAGAAGCAACCGCCGCAGCGCATCCATCGCGTCGATCTGCTGGCATGCGTCCGCGGCGCGGGCCAGCAAGGGCCGCGCTTCGTCCGCGAAGCGGCTGAGGAGTTCCGATGGCGGCAACTGCAGCGCGTAGTCGGTGAACAACCGCCCGTCCAGGTGCAGAACTGTTGATCCATTCGCGTAGCCACGCGCGAGGTCACGGAACGACTCGCGAGCCAGTACCCCGAAGAGGAACTCGTTAGGGATCGCCGTCGCCGGCCGGACCACGACGGCGTCCAGTGACGCAACCAACGTCGGGTAGTCACGGTGCGCCGGGATCTGTACGACGCGCCCAATGACGTCTCCGGCCTGGGTGATGTCCGTCTGTGCGACCACGAGGTCCCCGGGGCGTACCTCTTGGGACGCCTTGTAGGGTCCGGCGAAGGGCTTCAGACCATCCGTCTGGTACATGCCGTCCCGACCGAAGCATTTGAGGGTCACGAGTGCGCGGTCCGCGGGTCTGAGTTCATCGCTGCGATATGAGACGCCCCGAGCGAAGGTCGCGATCGAAGTCAGCGACACGATCGGCCAAGCACCCGAAGTCTCGTCGTCGAGCTGCGGGAACCTACGTTCGAAGAGCGCGATAACAAGGGCGCGGAGTTGTCGCGCCAAGCGCGCTTCGACGGAGATCTTGGACTCGATGGCATCTAGGGCGTCTGCAACTTCGCGCTGCTCGCTGACGGGTGGGACCCGGACCAGCGTCTGGTGGAGATGATTCCGATTCACCCCGGGGACCGTGGTCTTGTCGTTGTGCGCTTCGTAGTCAAGGGTCTGCAGTAGGAAGGACACGAACCGCGGGTCGTTCCCCTTGAAGTCGCGGACGTAGAGCGTGGTGTTCAGTGGCCAGAAGTCGTCGGTGATGTAGGTGACGGTGCCCAGCGTCCCGAATCGGCCAACCACGACACCTGGCCCGCTGACCTTGGCTTCCGAATGGGTTCCGCTGATGCCCGACGACGAAACAACCGCGACCTCACCGGGCAGTCGGTCCTGGCTCGGCAAATCGAATCCACGCTGGAGCGTGAGCACGTCGCCGAGCGGTGCGACCCGCCAGTCCTCAGGCATCGTCGAGCCGCGCGAGGACGTCGCGAACGCTACCTCCGAGCGCATCCGCTTGATCCAGGCTGTTGCGGACGTCCTCGGAAAGTGCCACTACTCGGGCCATCATTTCCGCCGGATCAGTTGCTTCGAGCGTCGTGCCCACATAGCGTCCGGGTGAGAGGACGAAGTCGTAGGCGGCGATGTCCGCCGCCGCCGTGCTCCGGGCGAACCCAGGGACATCCGCGTAGTCGGTGCCCCGCTCCCGCCAATGCCAGTAGGTCCCGACGACTCGTGCGATGTCTTCGTCCGACAACTCTCGATGGGTGCGGTCGGCCATTCGGCCGACCCTGCGCGCGTCGATGAACAGAGTCTCCCCGCTGCGACCGGAGTCGCCCACGGACCGACCACGCCTGAGGAACCATAGCGAGACCGGTATCGCAGTCGAGTAGAACAACTGCGTCGGCAGCGTGACGACGCAATCGACGAGATCGTGTTCGACGAGGCGGCGGCGGATCGCGGCCTCTGCGCCGCCTGCGCTTAGTGAGCCGTTCGCCAGCACGAACCCGGCGACACCCCTCGGAGCGAGATGCTGCAGGAAGACCTGCACCCAAGCGAAGTTCGCGTTGCCCGCCGGCGGCACCCCGTACTTCCATCGCGGGTCCTTGGCGTCACGCAACTCGTCGCCGCCCCAGTCGCTCACGTTGAAGGGCGGGTTCGCCAGCACGAAGTCCGCGCGCAGGTCCTTGTGGCGATCGTCATGGAAGGTGTCGCCGAGTGCAATGTCGCCCTCGATCCCGCGAATCGCGAGATTCATCTGGCACAGGCGCCACGTGGTGTGGTTGGACTCCTGCCCGAAGATGGCGGCGGCGCCCCGGCGTCCGCCGTGGGCCTCGATGAACCGCTCGCTCTGGATGAACATCCCGCCCGATCCGCAGCAGGGGTCGTAGATCCGCGCGCGGTCGTGCGGCGCGAGCATCTCGACCAGGAGTCGCACCACCGAGCGCGGTGTGTAGAACTCGCCACCCTTCTTACCTTCCGAGGATGCGAACTGCCCGAGGAAGTACTCGTAGACGCGCCCGAGGATGTCCTTCGAACGGTTCGCCGCGTCGCCGAGGCCGATCTTCGCGATGAGGTCGATGAGTTCGCCGAGGCGGCGCTTGTCGAGCGCGGGGCGCGCGTATTCCTTGGGCAGGACGCCCTTGAGCCGCGGGTTGTCGCGCTCGATCGCCGTCATCGCGTCGTCGAGCGTCTTGCCGATCGTCGGCTGCTTCGCCTCGGCCTGCAGCTTCGCCCAGCGGGCCTCGGTCGGCACCCAGAATACGTTGTCCGCGAGGTACTCGTCGCGATCCTCCTGGTCGGCGTGCCGGTCCTTCGCTAGGGCGGCGCGCTTCTCCTCGAAGGCGTCGGAGATGTACTTCAGGAAGATCAGCCCGAGGACGACGTGCTTGTAGTCCGAGGCGTCGAGGTTGCCGCGCAACTTGTCGGCGGCCTGCCACAGCGTGGCTTCAAACCCGAGATCACCACCATTCCGCGTTTGCGAGCTACGTGCCACGAGCCGACGCCCTCCTTCGCTACCCGAAGACCTACGCAGGCTATCGCAGCAAATCCGCACATGACCGATTAGCGGTCGCCCTCATCGACGTTGGGCGTACACGAATGGAACCTTTTGTGGTAGTTGTGTTGGGTGTGCCGCTGACCGTCGTGGGCTACGTCCGGGTGTCGACCGATGAGCAGTTCGACTCCGGGGCGGGACTCGAGGCGCAGCGCCGGGCCATTCGTGACGAGTGCCAGCGCCGGGGCTGGCGCCTTGCCGATATCTACGAGGATGCGGCCTCGGGGCGGGCCCTCACTGGGCGCTCCGGCTTGAAGGCCGCTTTGGCCGCGCTTGACGGCCGTGTAGCCACAGCGCTCGTGATTGCCAAGCTTGATCGCCTCTCGCGCTCGTTGCTCGACTTTGCCGCGCTGATGGAACGCGGGCGGCGCGCAGGCTGGGCCCTGGTGGCCCTGGACTTGGGCGTCGACACGACCACGCCGTCCGGCGAGATGATGGCCAACGTTCTGGCGGTCTTTGCCCAGTTCGAGCGGCGGCTCATCGGGCAGCGCACCCGCGAGGCCCTGGCGGTGAAGCGAAGCCAGGGTGTGCAACTCGGTCGGCCACCGACGCTCTCGGATGCGACCCTGCGCCGCATCGGGAGGCACCGCTTGCGCGGCGAAACACTGGCCGCGATCGCGGCAAGGCTCGACCAGGATGGCGTGCCGACCGCGCATGGCGGCCGCCGGTGGCACGTCTCGGCGGTCCAGTCGGCGCTTGAGCGCGGGGCGCGCGCCGTCAGCGGGCCGCCGAGAAGGAAGGAGAGCGGCAGGCAGTAGGCCGGGGCGGCGACGACTTAGCAGGCCACAGCTTGAACGCGGAGCCTTTACAGGCGGGCCAACGTCTGCGGATCGGGCTCGCCGGCGAAGTACTTCTGCAGGCACGCGGCAAAGATCGGTTCCTCGGGCGCCGCCCGTGCGAACAGCGTCATCGACGAACGGAATTTCACATCGTCGGGATAGCCGAAGATCTCGGCGATCGAACGCCCTTCAATTGCTGCGACAAGCGCGCTGCACTCGCGCAGCCGCGGGCCAAGCACCGCATGAGCCAGGTACGCGGCGGCTTCGTCGAGCGACGAGAGCGCGAACTTGTCGGCCATCATGCTGTGACCCAGCCCTGCGATCTGGGGAAAGATGAACCACATCCAGTGGCTGCGCTTGCGGCCGGCGCGCAGCTCGCCGCGCACGGTTTCATATACCGGCTGCTGCGCATCGACAAACCGCTGCAATTGAAAACGATCGTCCATCGACATCTCCGAAGAGGCTGCAGGTCCGCGCGACGGAATCAACAGCAGGCCGCCCTCGCCCAAACGAACGGGCGTAGGGTGCTTATCAAGACTCCGCCTTTCGCGCGAGTTCGCCGGCTCTCGCGCGCTCCTTTGCCTTCCTCCACCGAGCGACCCGAGCATTCACCTGCTCGCGCGGCTCAGGTTTCTTCCGTCGTTGTCTCTGGACTCGCGCGCAGTCCGAGTCATAGCAGAGGATGCGTCGGCTCCGGCCGTCTGTAGCGATCCACGCGCTTCCACACACTGCGCATCGGCCGACTTTCTTCGCGCCCACCATCCGCTGAGACAGGGCGACCGCGAGCTCTCCAGCCAAGCTCGTCGACGAGCTTTCCAGTTCCGGCGGCATGCGCCGAAGTAGCCTGCGACCGAAGACGCGCGGCCACTTACTCTCATCCTCGCGAACGAAGTCGAAGCGGACATCGCCCAGCATCTCGGCGAGCACATTCAGTGACCGACTCGAGCGCAACCGATCGGTATCGCTCTTCGTCTCGTTTGCCTTGACGAACCGCTCTTGGATGCGTTTCAGCCTCTCTTGAACCGTTCGGAAATGCGCTACGAGCCTCGAACGAGACGTGAATCGCTGACTGCCGAAGCGGCCAGTCTCGGTCCCAGTTGGCATGACGTGCCGGCGGCGTGCTGGCCGGCTCAAAAGGTCTTCCCACCCGGCTTCACTCCAACCAAGATCCTTCAGAGAACCACGTAGGTCCGTCTGGAAATCGGCCTCGGTCCGCCACTCGTGTGGCTTCCGACGCGCGGTGAGTACGCAGAGGAACTGGTAGTTCACATCCGCTGACAGGTCGGCGCTCAAGAACCAGTCCAGCAGTCGACTCTGGTCCCTCGGGCCTGCGTAGCGCCACGGCGCAACGTCGTCGCGGCCCGCGCTGACGGCCAGACGCGGCTGCTCACCGTCGGGGCGTGTCCGAGGACCAGTCGATGCTGTAACGGACTCTGAGATGCGTTGTTGACGTGCACGTTGCACGTCTTGAGGCTATCTCCCATGGCCATAACAAAGCAAGCTCTCCCGATCGAGAACGGGCGCGACCTTGCCGCAGAGCGTGTGCGGAGCAGCCTCCGGGCAGCCGACGTGGCTGAGCGAATGGGCGTGAGCCGCCAGCGGATCACCAACATC
The DNA here is from genome assembly GCA_002404155.1 of Chloroflexi bacterium UBA4730. Taxonomy (GTDB): domain Bacteria; phylum Chloroflexota; class Limnocylindria; order P2-11E; family P2-11E; genus UBA4735. The sequence continues at coordinate 27,032 of DHJC01000029.1, forward strand.
GAGCAGCTGCATCGCGTGCCGCCCGCCCTACGCGAGCGATACCTCCGTGCGCTCGCCGCGGCGCTCGAGGTACGTCCGACGCATTCGAGCGATCCTGCCCTACGGCAAGGCTCGACAAAGCCCAGGGGCGGTGCGCGATGACTGCCCCCGTGAAGTGTGTAGCCCTCGTCGTGGACGATGTCGTCACGGCTCTGCGGACGGCCGCGTGAGCGTCGCCGCCTTCACACCCGCGCCCGAGGACAGCGCAGCCGTGCGCTCGGCGGTGCTGGCCCGTGGTGGTCGCGAGGTCGCCAACGGCGAGATCCGGTTCGCCTGCCCGGCCCACGATGATGAGCATCCGTCCGCCCGATACAAGGCAGAGCACGGCGTGTGGCACTGCGACCCGTGCGGAGCCGGCGGCGGATTCGTCGATTTGGCCGCGAGGCTTGGGGTTCAGCTCGAGCGACGGACGAAGAGGACCCAGCGGCGGATCGTTGCGACGTACTCCTATCAGGATGAGAAGGGCGACCTGTTGTTCGAGACCGTTCGGTATGAACCGAAGGACTTTCGGCAGCGCCGGCCCAATGGCGACGGCGGCTGGCTGTGGAACCTCCAAGGAATACGGCGGGTCCCGTACCGGCTGCCTGAGGTCCGCGCCATGGCGGCAGCCGGTTCGCGGGTTTACGTCGTCGAGGGCGAGAAGGACGCCGACGCGCTCGACGCACTCGGCCTCTGCGCCACGACGTCGCCGGGAGGGGCCAGCAAGTGGCGCGACGAGTACGCCGCGTATCTCCGCGGGGCAGCGGTCGTCGTCATCGCCGACAAGGACGCGCCAGGCCGCGCGCACGCGCAGGGGGTCGCGTTGTCGTGCAGCGGCACGGCCAAGAGCGTGAAGGTGCTTGAGCTCCCCGGCGATGCAGTGAAAGACGCGAGCGACTTCTTCTCCGCCGGCGGCACGAAGGCCGACCTCGAGCGGATCGCCGACGAGGCGCCCGAGTGGGTGCCGACGCGCGCGACGACTAACACTCCGGCCAGCACCACCAGCGACGACGCGGAGCACGACCTGACGCTGATGCCATCGCCTCGTCAGCCGATGAAGGTCGCTGCCAGGGTCATCGATGATCACCACCGCGACCCCTCCCTGGTGCCCACGCTGCGTCGGTGGCGAGGGAGCTTCTACGGGTGGAGCGGCGGCCGCTGGGCGGAGGTCGAGGATTCTACGGTCCACGCCGAGCTGTACTGGCTACTGCGCGACGCCACCTACCTGGATACCGCGATGCGAAGCCCCGAGATCAAGCCGTGGGCGCCGAACCGCTACAAGATCGCCGATCTATCCGCGGCCCTAGGCGCGATCGTCCACACGGAGCAAGACACGGCGACGCCGTCATGGCTCACCCGTAACGATGATGACCCCGCCGCCAGGGAGCTGGTGTCGGTCGGCAACGGCCTGCTGCATATCTCCACTCGCCAGCTGCGCGAGCACACGCCGCGGTTGTTCAACACCGTGGCCGTCCCGTTCCGATATGACCCCGACGCCGCAACACCCAAGCGCTGGGTGGCGTTCCTCGGCGAACTCTGGCCCGATGACTCCGACGCGCGCGCGGCGCTGCAGGAATGGTTTGGATACGTGATTTCCGGCGACACAAGCATGCACAAGATCCTGTTCCTGCTCGGGCCGCTCCGATCCGGCAAGGGCACCATCGCCCGGGTTCTTACGTCGCTGGTTGGTAACGCCAACACCTGCGGTCCTACCCTCGCGTCGCTCTCCACGAACTTCGGTCTCCAGCCTCTCGTCGGCAAGAGCCTCGCCATCGTTGCCGACGCCCGGCTCGGCACCGCCAACGCCAACGTGACGGTCGAACGGCTGCTATCGGTCTCCGGCGAGGACTCGCTCACGATCGACCGCAAGTACAAAGCGCACTGGTTCGGCAAGCTCGACACCCGCTTCATGATCCTGTCGAACGAACTCCCGGCCTTCGGGGACGCCTCCGGCGCGATCGCCAGCCGATTCGTGGTCTTGACCCTCACCAAGAGTTGGCTCGGTCACGAGAACCATCAGCTGACCGGCGAGCTGCTCGCTGAGATGCCGGGGATCCTGAACTGGTCGCTGGATGGACTTGACCGGCTCCGGTCGCGTGATCGGTTCACTGAACCGGCCAGCGCTCGCGACGCGATCGTCACCCTCCAGGACACAGTCTCCCCGACTTCCGCGTTCGTCCGCGATAACTGTGTGTTGGGACCCGAGTACAGGGTTTCGGTGGAGGTCCTGTACGGGGCTTGGCGGTCGTGGTGCGAGGAGCAGGGCCGGGATCGACCTGGAAGCGCGAACATCTTCGGGAAGAACCTGCGCGCTGTCGTTCCGGGGGTACGGAGAATCCGTCCCGGCGGTGACGACACCCGGCCGTACCAATACGTCGGCGTCCGGTTGCGGTCGATTACCGATCGTCAAGGGACCGGTCTCGGGACCAACCAGGACCAGGTCGAGCCGACCGACCCTGGGCCGGTCCTAGTTGGTCCTGAGACCACGCCATTGTTGCCTGCCCTCAACGATCCCAACGCACACGCTGAACCCGCCGACGCCGACTGGATCGAGCTATGAGCATCCTCGACGAGCTACGGCGGCGGGGCATCACAGTCACGGCGACCGAGGGTGGTCGGCTGCGCCTTCCAGCGACGACCCCGCCTGCGACCGTCGCGAGCATCCGCGAAAGCCGCGACGCGCTTCTCGACGCGCTCCAAGACGAAGCAGAGGACGCCATCGTGAGCTGGCCGCGGGCCTACCAGCGCTGGCTTGTCCGGACGATCGGGTTCGCTCTCAGCGAAGGGTTCTCCAAGCGAGAGTCCTTCTGGATGTCGTACCGCGATATCCAAGCCGCGCTCGAAGCGGACCGAGCTCGCGTCATCGCCGAGGCGGCCGAGGACGGAACGCTCAGGGCGGCGCTCGACAGCGGGTTCGTGACGCTCGAGCAGGTCGCGGCGGGCGGTGCAGCATGACTGAAAGGCTGCTCACGATCCCCGAGGCCGCACGCAGGCTCGGCATCGGCACGACGCTCGAATACGAGAAGGTCGGCCGGGGGGAGCTGCCGCATGTTCGGCTCGGGCACGCGGTCCGGGTGCTCCGTCAGGCGCTCGAAGCCCGGATTGACAAGGACACCGTTGGCCCGCGGGAAACCGGAACTCGGACGTGAGGCGCATGCGGCGGTCGCTCACCCTGACCGAACTCGAAACCGATCCGATGCTACGAGCGGCGTTCGAGGTGTTTGGTGAGCACCTCACGTCCGTGGAGCGACGACCCGAACCCGCCGGACGCGTCACTCCATCCGCGCAGCCGCCGCCTCGGCTGCGCGAAACGGCCTATCACGAGGCCGGGCACGCGGTAGCTCATTACCACGTCGGAATCCCGTTCACAGAAGTCTCGATTGTCCCAAGCCTTGGGACGCTCGGCCACGTCAGCTCGGGCTGGCAGCCCACCGTGTGTCGTGCCGCACGGAATCAAACCGGTCGTGAGTACCTCACGCCCTTATTCCCTCAACTCCGGCCTAGCGCGAACGTCGCCCAAAAGGCGGTGAACCGAGCTCAGCAACAGGCGGAAAGGCGGGCGGTGACACTTCTCGCTGGGGGCTGGGCGGCGCGTCTCGTATCGGGGACTGCGGGCTTTCCGGGGTCGTGGCACGACCGCAGCGAGGCGGCGTTCATCATCAGTCCCTACTGCGACTCTCGACGGGCGACCCGAGCCTACCTAAGGCGCCTCGATCACCGCACCAAGGTCCTCGTCGATGCCGAGGCAAAGGCGATTGCCGACCTTGCCGACCAACTCCTCGCTCGTCGGCTAATTCGTTCACGAGCGGCGACGCGGGTCATTAGGTGGGCCTTCAAAGGCGACGCCGATCGCGTCCCGGCGAAGCTGGCTCCTTCTCGCGTCCGTGGAGTCTCGAAGGTGGTGGCCCCCGGCCCGACGCTGCGCACGAGCGCCGGTTGAGGGAGCTGCCGTCCGGCTCGGACGAGAACGGCCGCCGTATCGCGCCGCTCCTCCTCAAGCCGGAGGAGGCAGCGGAGGCGCTCGCCATCGCGCGCACGCGGGTCTATCAGCTCATGCGGGCGGGGGAGCTCCGGAGCGTGAAGATCGGGAAGGTCCGACGGATCCCACTCGCGGCGCTGGCGGCTTACGTCGAGCGGCTCCAGGGTGAGTGATCTGTGGTGATGCAGGGCGACGTTCTGGCGCTTCCTGGCGAGGAACACCAGCCGCTGGACTCTTCCGCACTGACACGGCTTGCTGTTTGTGAGATCCCGAGTGCGCGGGCTCGCGGGTTCCAGAAGAGCGAGCCGGAGCATCGGCCCCGGCGGGGAGGTCAGCGATGAAGCGCAGGGCAAACGGCGAGGGCGCGGTCTACCAGCGCAAGGACGGCCGATGGGAGGGCCGCGTCAGCCTCGGCGACGGCGGGCGCCAGTCGGTGTTCGGCAAGACGCAGCGCGAGGTAATCGACAAGATCCGCGCCCTGCCTCGCGGCCCGGAAAGTGGCCTGCCGCTCCCGAAGGGGCACGCGTTGGTCGGCGAGTACCTGGCCGGATGGCTCGAGTCATCGCGCCCGCGGGTGCGACCGCGAACGTGGATCCGGTACGAGCAGCTCGCCCGCGTTCACGCGGGGGCGATCGCGAAGCTGCCGCTCGCCAAGCTCGGCCCACAGCACCTCGACCGCCTCTACGCCGCGCGCCTTGAAGCCGGAGCGGCCCCGATGACTGTCCGCCACCTCCACGCGTTGCTGCACAAGGCGATCGGCCAGGCTGAGAAGTGGGGTCTCGTCGCCCGGAACGTGGTCACGCTCGTCTCGCCGCCGCGCGCGCCACACCACGAGATGACGACGCTGAGCGAAGAGCAGACGCGCGCCTTCCTCGATGTGACCGCTGGCGAGCGCTTCGAGGCCCTCTACGTCCTGGCGGTCACGACCGGGATGCGCCAAGGCGAGATCCTCGCGCTGCGCTGGCGCGACGTGGACCTCGACCACCCGTCCGCGCAGATCCAGCAGAGCATCCAGTTCCTCGCGGGCAGCCGCTACGTCTTCACGCCACCGAAGACCGTCAAGTCGCGCCGGAAGGTCGAGCTCACGAAGGCGGCGATCGTCGCGCTCCGCCGGCATCGCACTCGCCAGCTCGAGGAGCGCTTCGCCGCCGTGGGCGGCTGGGAGGAACTCGACCTGGTCTTCGCCAATGAGGTCGGCCGACCGACGACGGCGGACCGCCTCCGCTGGAACTTCCAGCGAACGCTCGTGCGCGCCAACCTTCCCCGGATCCGCTTCCACGACCTGCGCCACACCGCGGCGACGCTCCTGCTCGGCCGCGGCGTCCACCCGAAGATCGTCTCCGAGATGCTCGGCCACTCGACCACCGCGATCACGCTGGACCTCTACTCCCACGTCACCCCGACGATGCAGCGCGAGGCGGCCGCAATCTTCGACAGCGTGCTGGGTGGCGCCCGGTGAGCCCGGTGCCTGACGACAGTTTGACGACAGATACCCTGAATCGAACGGTCCTCATTGGCACGCGACCGAACGCGAGGCGGCACGAATGAACGGGTCGGGACGGATCGGAACCGCAGGCTGCGCACTTGAAAACCGCTGGAGTCGCAAGGCTCCCGTGGGTTCGAATCCCACCCCCTCCGCAGTAAATCGGGCATTTCCGCCCTCACCGGTCGCGAGCTCCGAGAGCCAATACCACAACGCGTACCACAACCAGCGCCGAATGGTCGCGGAGAGCACTGGTGCTCGTGCTCACGTGACCGGCGCGAGGCCGCGCGTGTGCCCCGGTGTGGCGGCGCTTGGCGGTGATAGGCGCAGTACGCGACTCGGCTCCGGTCGGCGCCCGTTGGCCACCGTGTCGCCGCGTGGCGCACGACAGGGGCGGGGGGACTGGGTCGAACCGTGAGACGATCGCCGGCGTCGCACCCGCGGCCACTGACCGTCCGCGAGTGCGCGACGCTCGAGCACCTCGCGCGCGGCATGACGCAGAAGTTGATCGCCTTCGAGTTCGGGATCTCGATCAACACGGTCGGCAACCTCGCGGCGAACGCGTACAAGAAGCTTGGTGTCCACGGCGCCGCGGCGGCGGTGCACGCGCACCGGGACGCGCACTTCTATTGCGGCACCCGCGTCGATTTCGGGCCCATCCGCGAGCGCCTCAAGGCGAGCCGCTCAGCATCGTCCTGCCCATGACCTCTTCCTTGAAAGTAAGTAGTTGGCAGCGAAGCACCGAGAGGAACGGAAGGCCAACCTCCGAGCTTCGCGGTAGCGACGGGGAGCCATGCGAGCAGCTGTGTCTCCCCGGCGGTCTTCGAGCCTGAGCGACGAGATGCCACCACTCAGCCTGGAGTACCTACAAAGCCGTAGCAAAGCCGTGGCTATTCGTGCGGTCTTGTTCGGCAGAAGGGGTTGCTCTGCTGACGTCGCGTTAGCCTCGGCTGTGCGTTCGCGCGGCTGACGGCCGACTCTGCTTGACGGAAGAAGGAACTGACCATGCGTCTCATCACGACAGGCTTCGTGCTCGCACTGCTCATTGCTGCGACGATCGGCGCGTCTCCGGTCCAGGCGGCGTCGCCTTCTTCCGCCGCACCCGTGTGCCCCGGCCCAGCCAGCGCCGGCACCGCCCGGTGCCACGCGCAGGTCGTCGTCGATCGCAGCGGCCGGCCGCTCGTCACCAGCAACGTCGTGAACGGCTACCGCGCCGCCGACCTCACGAGCGCCTACAACCTGCCGAGTCCCCTCGGGTCGACCTGGATCTGGAGCAACCAGACAGTCGCGATCGTGGACGCGTACAACGACCCGAACGCCGAGAGCGACCTCGCCGTCTACCGCACGACCATGGGCCTGCCACCGTGTACGACCGCGAACCTCTGCTTCACGAAGGTCGATCAGAACGGGGGCACGAAGTACCCGAAGACGAACACGGGCTGGTCGCTCGAGATCTCGCTCGACCTCGACATGGCGTCAGCGATCTGCCCGAACTGCAAGATCCTGCTCGTCGAGGCGAGTTCGAACAGCTTCGCGAACCTCGGGGCCGCGGTCGACCGCGCCGCCGGCATCGGCGCCAACGTCATCAGCAACAGCTACGGCGGGTCCGAGTTCTCCGGCGAGACCGGCAGCGCCTATGACGGCCACTTCAAGCACCCCGGTGTCGCGATCACCGTGAGCTCCGGCGACAGCGGCTACGGCGTCGAGTACCCGGCCGCATCGCAGTACGTGACCGCGGTCGGCGGCACGACGCTCAACTGGAACGGCACGACCCGGACCGAGACGGCCTGGTCCGGCGCCGGCAGCGGCTGCAGCGCGTACGAGCCCAAGCCGAGCTGGCAGAGCGGGATCGCGACCTGCGCGAACCGCGCGGTCGCGGACGTCTCCGCGGTCGCCGACCCGAACACCGGCGTCGCCGTCTACGACACCGTTCGCTACCAGGGTCAGAGTGGCTGGTTCAAGGTGGGCGGCACGAGCGCCTCGTCCCCGATCATCGCCGGCGTCTACGCCCTCGCTGGGAACGCGGGCAGCGTGAACGACGGCTCCTTCTCGTACTCGCACACCACGCAGCTCAATGACGTGACCTCCGGCAGCAACGGCTCCTGCGGCGGCAGCAACCTCTGCACCGCGGGCCGCGGCTGGGACGGTCCGACGGGGAACGGGACCCCGAACGGCAGCGGCGGCTTCTAGCCGCCTCGCGCGTCGGACGCACGAACGGGCCGCCCGGACTGGGGCGGCCCGTTCTTCATTCCCAAAGTCGCTCACCTCGACGACCGGGCAGACTTCATCCGGCGGGTAAGGTCCAGGTCAAGGCGCGCTCGCACGACGCTCGCGGCCAGACCCGCGGCCGCCAGGAGCAGGAGCCAGCGGATCGCGGCGACCGACACGAACGTGAGTGCGTAGCCCGCCGCCGGCACCACAAGGACGACGCGCCAGCTCTCGCCTACGACCGGTATGCGCCACGCGTCGTGCACCAGGACGCGCATTTCTCTTGCGGAACCCGCGTCGATTTCGGGCCCGTCCGCGAGCGCCTGAAGGCGAGCCGCTCGGCGTCGGTCGAGCCCAACGGTGGGCACGCCGCCGCGTGATGATGGACCCAGCGAATAGGGAGGCTGACCCATGGCCGACGACCTGACCGTGACCCGCGAGGGCGACATGCTCCTGATCCGCATCTCGATCGAGAAGGCGACGCCGAGCGCCAGCGGGAAGACGCTCGTCGTCGCCTCGACCCGCGGCAACCAGAAGACCGCCGTCCAGATCGACGGCAAGGACCTCTACCTAGGGGTCAACGCCTACGTCTACGCGGAGGCGAAGGGCACCAAGTGACCGAGATCATCGTGAGGACGTGGCAACGATCACCCCTCGGAGGAATCAGGCCATGGGAACGTTGAACCAGCTCACCCCGGAAGAAACGCGCGTCATCGTGAACAAGGGGACCGAGACCCCCTTCACCGGCGAGTACGACGACTTCTTCGTCGAGGGCACGTATATCTGCCGACGATGCGAGGCGCCGCTTTACGTTTCGGATGCCAAGTTCCACTCCGGTTGCGGCTGGCCGTCGTTTGACCAGGAAATCTACGGCGCCGTCCGGCGGCTACCGGATCCAGATGGCCAGCGCGTCGAAATCGAGTGCGCCGCCTGCGGCGGACACCTCGGTCATGTCTTCGTCGGTGAGCAGTTCACGGCCAGGAACACCCGGCACTGCGTGAACTCGATGTCCCTCAAGTTCGTGCCGAAGACATAGATCTCCTCGAGGTGATGCCTTAAGTGATGCCAGCACCGATGCAACTCCACGCATCTGGGCGCCGAATCATCGCATCTCACCTATCGCAGGGTGCCGGCGGGCGTTCGCGCGATAAGGTCTGGATTGACCTTTCCGCTTGTCACGATTCACGCTGTGACGGAGCGCGCGAGCGCTCCGCGAAGCGCCGCTAACTCCGCGTCAGTGGTCGCGTTTCCGGTTCGGTTGGCGCATCGAGACCGAAGGTGAATAGCAAACCAAAGGAGTAGGCCGGCATCCCGAGGAGCAGCAGGAGGGCCAACTCGTAGAGGCCAAGGGAGCCGACAGCGACATTCACGAGCGCGAGCAGGGAGTCGACGGTCCGGATACTCGTGCCGACAGCGATGAGCCCGACCGATGGGCGCCAGAACCGGCGGGACTGCAGGGAGCGCCAGAACCGCTCGAGCGCGAAGACCGCGAGAACCCCGCTGCTCACTCGCAGCACACCCGCAGCATCTGGCCAGAGCGCGTACAGCGTCACGGGGAAGAGCGCGAGGAACGTGGCCGCCAAGCAGTGCCACAGGATGATCCCGATCCAGAACAGGTGCTGCCTGCGAACGGCCTCGGCCCGCCGGAGCGCGGCGACGATCCCAGTGAATCCCGCCATGCTCATGGCGACCCCCGCTATCGCGTAGAGGAAGCTCGGATTGTCCAATCAGCGATGCCAGGATAGCCACGCGCTGCGGCGGATGAGCACGAACACGCCGCCGCATTCGACCGCTCTGCCACCCCTCCGGATGGGGAAACGCCAACAAAGTCGTCCGTTGGACGCGACTTGTGGGGTATCAGCGAGGTTCGCTGATGCCATGCGTAAATGCCACCCAGTTCACCACGACGCACGTCGTTTCCCAGATCACCTAGTCCGTGGGGCCCACGTTCCTGCTAG
>DHJC01000003.1 GCA_002404155.1 Chloroflexi bacterium UBA4730
GACTCGGGTCTCGACATCGACGCGTTGAAGACGATCGCCATTGGCATAGAGTCGCTGCGTGGTCCGGACATCGGGATCCTCCTCATCACGCACTACGAGCGGATCCTCCGCTACGTCCAGCCCGACTTCGTCCACGTGCTCGTCGACGGCCGGATCGTCCGCACCGGGGGGCGCGAGCTCGCGGCCGAGCTCGAGCGCAAGGGCTACGATTTCGTCCGCGAAGAGCTCTACAACGAGCCTGCCGTGGCGGTGACCGGCTAGTGGCCGTCACCGCACCGCAGAAGACTGCGACCCCGCTCGACGTCGAGCGCCTCCGCGCGGACTTCCCGATCCTCTCGCGCACCGTGCACGGCAAGGCGCTCGTCTACCTCGACAACGCGGCGACGAGCCAGAAGCCGCGGCAGGTCATCGACGCCATGTCGGCTGTCTACCTGGAGCACAACGCGAACATCCATCGCGGCGTCTATGAGTTCAGCGAGCGGACAACGGCCCTCTTCGAGGGCGCGCGGGAGAAGGTGGCGACGCTCATCAACGCGCCGCAGACCCGCGAGGTCATCTTCTGCCGAAACGCCACCGAGGGCCTCAATCTGATCATGCACACCTGGGGGCGCGAGCACATTGGCGCCGGCGACGTGATCGTCACGACGGTGCTCGAGCACCACTCGAACTTCGTCCCCTGGCAGCAGCTCGCCCAGCAGGTCGGGGCGACGCTCGTGGTCGTGGATATCGACGACGATGGCCGGCTCAGGCGCGACCAGTTCACCGCAGCCATGGCGAAGCGCCCCAAGCTCGTCGCGCTCACTCACACGAGCAACGGTCTTGGGACGATCACGCCGGCGAAGGCGCTCACCGCCGAGGCGCACGCGGCGGGCGCGCTCGTCGTCATCGACGGGGCCCAGTCCGTACCGCACGCCGCCGTGGACGTCCGCGACCTCGACTGCGATTTCCTGGCGTTCAGCGGCCACAAGATGCTGGCCCCGCCGGGGTCCGGTGTGGTGTGGGGCCGCGCCGCGATCCTGGAGCAGATGCGGCCGTTCCTGTACGGCGGCGACATGATCTCCCGTGTCGCGGTCGACCTGACGACCTGGAACGAGCTCCCCTGGAAGTTCGAGGCCGGGACGTCGGCGTACGTCGACGCGATCGGGCTCGGCGCGGCCGTCGATTACCTGCAGGCGGTCGGCATGGACAAGATCCACGAGCACGAGCGTGCGCTCGTCGGGTACGCGCTGCCGAAGCTGCTCGCGGTGCCGGGCCTGACCGTCTTCGGTCCGAAGACCCTTGAAGACCGGGTCGGCGTCATCTCCTTCGACGTCGCGGGCATCCACCCGCACGACGTCGCGCAGATCTTCGACAGCGAGGGGATCTGTGTCCGGGCCGGCCATCACTGCAACCAGCCGCTCATGACCCGGCTCGGGACCGCCGCGACCACCCGGGCGAGCTTCTACCTCTACAACACCTTCGCCGAGATCGACGCCCTGGTCGGCGCGATCGACACGGCGAAGAAGCTGTTCAAGGTCTAATGGACGACTTCTACCGCGAGTTCATCCTCGATCACTACAAGAACCCCCATAACTTCGGCGAGCTGGCTGATGCGACGCACCGGTATCACGACACGAATCCGCTCTGCGGTGATGAGATCACGATGTTCTTGAAGATCGGTGCCGACGACCGGGTCGACGACGTCCGGTTCAGCGGCACGGGCTGCGCGATCTCGGTGGCCTCGGCCTCGATTCTCACCGATGAGGTGAAGGGGAAGACCCTGGATGAGCTCAAGGCCATCGACCGCGATCATGTCCTCGAGAACCTCGGCATCACCCTCACCCCGGCGCGCCTCAAGTGCGCCCTTCTCAGCCTGAAAGCGCTGAAAGGTAGCGCCTGGGGGCTCCACGAGTGGCCAGGCGAAGAGGCGAAATCGTCGTAAACAAGCCCGTAGAAATTCCGATCACGGGAGTAGGATTAACCCCATGGCAGTGAATCCCGCCGTCGATCAGCTCCCCGACAACTACAAGTTCGGTTGGGAGGACAAGGACGCCGTCTATCGGAACGTCAAGAAGAAGGGCCTCTCCGAGGACGTCGTCACCGAGATCTCCCAGACCTACAAGCAGGAGCCGCAGTGGATGCTCCAGCGGCGCCTCAAGGCGCTCAAGCATTACCGCAGCCGGCCGATGCCGACGTGGGGCGCCGATCTGTCCCAGATCGACTTCGAGGACATCTACTACTACCTCCAGGCATCGGATAAGAGCGAGAAGAGCTGGAGCGACGTGCCTGATTACATCAAGCGGACCTTCGACCAGCTCGGGATCCCGCAGGCCGAGCAGAAGTACCTCGCCGGCGTCGGTGCGCAATATGACAGTACCTCCGTTTACCACAACATCCGGAAGGATCTCGCGGCCCAAGGCGTCGTGTTCATGGACACCGACACCGCACTCAAGGAGCATCCCGAGATCTTCCGCGAGCACTTCGGCACGATCATCCCGGCGAACGACAACAAGCTCGCCGCCCTCAACACCGCGGTGTGGTCGGGCGGGTCGTTCGTGTGGGTCCCGAAGAACGTCCACGTCGAGATCCCGCTCCAGGCGTACTTCCGCATCAACAGCGAGAACGCCGGCCAGTTCGAGCGGACGCTCATCATCGCGGAAGAGGGCGCCAGCGTTCACTACGTCGAGGGCTGCGTGCTCCCGGGCACACAGGTCAGCCTCGGCGACCGGTGGACCAACATCGAGGCCATCAAGCCGGGCGAGTTCGTCGTCACGGCCGACGGACAGAAGAACAAGGTCTCCAAGACGATGGTGCGCAACTTCCTCGGCGACGTGTATACGTTCGTCCCGAAATATTCGGCGTTCAACAGCGTCACGGTGACGCCCGAGCACCCCCTCTACGTCGTGCGGCGCGAGAACGTTCTCGTCAAGCGGCACACCCGAAACAACTGGCTGCCGGAGACGTCCTCCGCGCTCATCGCCGAGGCAACGCCGGAGTACGTGAAGGCGAAGGACATCGTCGAGGGTGACTTCCTCGTCGTGCCGATCGTGCCGGGCGAGGGCAAGGGCGAGTTCGACTACGCGACGCTGCGGCTTCTCGGCTACTACGCCGCCGAGGGCTCGACGTTCGTCAATCCGGCGAACGGCACAAAGGGCGTGCAGTGGACGTTCAATGAGAACGAGCCGCACCACTTCAACGAGACGAAGATGCTCGCGCAGTTCATCTCGGGCAAGGTCGCGAACGTGTCGGCGCAGCCCGAACGCCACGCGGTGCAGGTGTCTTGCACCGCGGAGAGCCTCAAGGAGCTGTGCGAGCGGCACGTTGGCCGCCTCTCCGACCAGAAGCGACTGAGCCCGGAGCTCATGGCGCTCGATCCCGAGCAGGTCGCGGTCTTCGTCGACGCATACTTTGCCGGAGACGGCAGCCGGTACGTGCGCGATTCCGGCCACGACATGGTCCGTGCCGCGACGGTGTCAAGGGACCTCGCCGTCCAAGTTCAGGAGCTGCTCGGTCGTTGCGGCACGTTCGCTACGATCACGATCCGCAAGGGCGGCGCTGACGTGGTCCAGGGCCGGCAGATCGAACGTAAGGATCAGTACATCGTCCACTACACCGACGGCCGCGAGATGGGCGAGGTCCGCAAGACCAAGCACGGCTACCTCCTGCCGATCGGCCGCATCGAGCGGCGCCCGTACGACGGTCTCGTTTTCAACCTGGAGGTCACCGGGAACAACTCGTACCTCGTCAACGGTGTGGCGGTGCACAACTGCACGGCGCCCGTGTTCACGACGAACACGCTGCACAGCGCGGTCGTCGAGATCATCGTGAAGAAGGACGCCCGCGTCCGCTACACGACCATCCAGAACTGGAGCCACAACGTCTACAACCTGGTGACGAAGCGGGCGGTCGTCCAAGAGGGCGGCGTGATGGAGTGGATCGACGCCAACCTCGGGTCAAAGGTCACGATGAAGTACCCGAGCGTGTACCTCGTCGGCGAGCGCGCGCACGGCGAGGTCCTCTCCGTCGCGTTCGCGGGCGACGGCCAGCACCAGGACGCGGGCGCGAAGATGATCCACGCCGCGCCGCACACGACGTCGATCATCACGAGCAAGGGCATCAGCAAGGGTACCGGGAAGCAGAGCTACCGCGGTCTGGTGAAGATCTACCCGGGCTGCAAGGGCGCCAAGAGCACCGTCCGGTGCGACGCGCTCATGCTCGACGACACCGCCCAGAGCTCGACGTACCCGTACATGGAGGTCGACGAGGACGATGTGACCATTGGCCACGAAGCCTCCGTCTCCAAGATCGGGGAGGAGCAGCTCTTCTACCTCATGAGCCGCGGCATGACCGAGGCCGAGGGGACCGCGATGATCGTCAACGGCTTCATCGAGCCGATCGTGAAGACGCTCCCGATGGACTACGCGATCGAGATGAACCGCCTCATCACATTGCAGATGCAGGGCGCTATCGGCTAGTGGCGCTGGCGACCGCACCCACGGCACTCCTGCCGCTCGACCGCACTGAGGTCGAGCGGCTTTCGCGTCGGCGTGGCGAGCCTGACTGGCTCCGTGACTGGCGCCTGGCCGCGCTCGAGAAGCTGCGTCCGGAGGATTGGCCGACGGGCGCAGAAGAGGAGTGGCGGCGATTCCCGCTGCACGGTCTCCCCGCGGGACCGCTCGTCGTCGACGAGCCACCCGGGCCGCCGTCCTATTACAGCGCGATGCCCGTCGAGGCCGCGCACAACGGGGTGATCTTCGACCGCTGGGCCGACGCGCTGAGGGCGCATCCCGACCTCGTGAAGCGCGGGCTTGGCACGAACGAGGGGCTCAAGAGCCACGCCGCCTTCCGCGCCCTCAACGCCGCGGCCTTCGCGCACGGGAGCACGTTCGTCTACGTGCCCGCCGGCGTCCAGGTCGAGCTCCCGCTGCAGGTGCAGAAGCACTGGGCCGCAGGCACCGGCGCGATCGTGTTCCGCACGGTCGTCATCGCGGAGCGGGGCAGCAGCGTCACGCTCGTCGAGGAGGTCACGTCGGATGGCGGCGGGACGGGCCGCGTCGCCATCCCGGGCGTCGAGATCGTCGCCGGGGACGGGGCCCAGGTCCGGTACGTCGGCATCCAGCGCTTCGGCGACGACGTCTGGGATCTCGGCTTCCAGCGCTACGCCTCCGGCCGCGATAGCACGATCGCGAGCTTCAACGTGCTCGTGGGCAGCCACAAGACGAAGCTCGGCATCGATTCGGACATCCAGGGCGACGGCGCGACCGTGAAGCTCTACGGCCTCGTCGCCGCGGGCGCGGACCAGCGCATCGACGTGAACTCGCTCCAGCGGCTCGACGGCAGGGCGTCGACGAGCGATCTGCTCTATCTGTCGGCGCTCTACGAGCGCGCGCACGCGACGTACTACGGCGTCATCCGGGTCGAGCCGACGTCGCACGGCACAGGCTCGTATCAGGAGTGCCGGAACATGCTGCTCTCGGACAAGGCGGGCGCCGACCCGATCCCGGTCCTCGAGATCCTCACCAACGACGTCGCGCGGTGCGGCCACGGCGCGACGGCCGGCAGGCTGGACGACCTCGAGCTCTTCTACGTCATGTCCCGCGGCCTCGATCGCGCGAGTGCGGAGCAGCTGCTCGTGCGCGGCTTCTTCCAGCGGGTCATCAACCAGATCCCCGACCCGCAGGTCGGGTCGCGCGTGCTCGCGGCGCTCGCGCCGCGGATCGGCCGCCTTGCCGAGCTCGAGGACGCCGCGTGACCGACGAGGGTCCCGCCGGGAGCGTCAAGGGTCCCGCCGAGAGCGCTGAGGGTCCGCGCTGGTGGCCCGTGGCGGGCGTGGCCGACCTTGCGCCCGGCGAGGTCATGGTCGTCGGCGCCGAGGGGCGCTCGTTCGCGCTCGGGCGCACCGCGGATGGACGCTGGGGGGCGATCGACAACGTCTGCACGCATGACGGCGGCACCCTGGGCGAGGGCGAGCTCGACGAGCAGTGCGTCGAGTGCCCGCGCCACGGCGCGCGGTTCGATCTGTTCAGCGGCCAGGTGAAGGCCCTGCCGGCGGTCTATCCGGTGAACGCGTATCCCGTGCGCGTGCGCGACGGCGTGGTCGAGATCGACCTGGCTGTCACGACGCGCGCGCTGGAGATCGGCGGCTAGGCCATCGGCGGTCCGGACGCCCTCCCGATATCCTCGTCGCTGACGCAGCCATCGGGAGGGTGTCCGTGATCAGCTCCGCCGCGCGCGACCGGGTGAAGCTCGCCGTGGACCAGCTCGAAGAAGCGTTCCACCGCTACGACGAGCGCTCGAGCGCCGACAGCCTCGACAGCTACGAGGCCGCGCTGAACCGCGGGAAGGCGGTGGCGTTCCAGGAGGCGGCCCACTACCTCAAATCCGCGCTCCACGACATCGACATCAAGAGCCTATAGATGATGATCACCGCCATCGTCCTCATCAGTGCCGATCGCAAGGCGATCCCGACGCTCGGCGAAGCGCTGGCCGCGATCGAGGGCGTGTCCGAGGTGTACTCGGTCACCGGCCAGATCGACTTCATCGCGATGGTCCGGGCCCGCGAGCACGACGAGCTGGCCGACATCGTCACCGGGCGCATCGGCCAGGTCCCCGGGGTCATGCGCACCGACACGCACGTCGCGTTCAAGATGTACTCCCGGCACGACCTCGAGTCGCTCTTCTCCATAGGCGCGGAGCGCGGCTAGTTGCTGCCCGTGCTTGTCCGTTCATTTTTCTTTGGTGTCCAGCGCAGACCGACCGAGGTGGTTGGCTGAGGCGCCGCATCGCCTGGCTCGAGCGATCGCGCGGTCGAGGTGGAGTCCAGGAGCCGCTGAGCAAGGCGACCGGCGATCACTTCGCGGGGAGATCGCGCTCCTGGCGGAATCTCGATCGCGAGCATCTCCGACAGATCGGCGAATAGATGCGGCGAGGGCAAGTAACGTCTGCCCCGGCGCTCCCCGACAGCGTCAACGAGACCCGTGGAGGCTAGGCGCGCAAGGTCGGTGGTGACCGTCTGTCGCGAGGTGATGTCGGCCGAGTCCTTGTAGTACCTCGCCGTGATCTCACGTCCATTGAATGCGTCCCAGAGTGCGTTAGCGGAGCGTGCAGGCAACTCTCGCCGCTTGCACAATTCCTCGAAGGCTGCCCAGATGCGGCTCTCCGTGCGCTCTCGTAGGTCAAGCCTGCGGACCTGTTCGAGCTGCGCGGTCACGTGAGCTTCGACGAACTGCGTAACGTCAGCGGCTTCCTCGAACGTCCGGCCAAGGCAATCGAACGCCGCGTAGTAGGCCGGGATGTTGCGACCCCACCACTCCTCGAGCGAGCAGAACTCAGGGTGGCGGAAGCCACCGCGAAACATGGCCAGCGAGGCCAAGATCCGTGCAGTCCGGCCGTTGCCGTTCCGAAATGGGTGGATCGCCGCCGTCGCGATGTGTAGCCAGGCGGCCGTGATCGCCGGATGGTGACCCGATTCGATCACGCACGCACACACTTCGTCCACCAGCGCAGGTACGCGGCTGCCGTGTGGCGGCTCGAAGACGACGGCGCCGGTTGCTTGGTCGACGACGGACGTGTCCCCGCGCCGAAGGCGACCCGCTCCATCGGCTTCGCCGCCCCCGACTACGCGGTCCTGGAGATTCGTCAGGAGTCCCTGGTCCCACCGAAACGTCGGATCGTCGGCGCGCTGAAGCACAGATCGCATGGCTGATCGATAGCCGCGAACGAGTTCAGCGTCTTCGTTCGAAACCCGGGTCGGCACGTCATCCGCAAAGATCCGTCGTACGTCATCGGCGGTCACGTTCACGCCTTCCATTCGCGTGGAGGCTGCGACGCTTTCGGCTTCAAGATCGCGGCGGAGTCGCCCGTGCCATGTGAGGACAAGCGGCCAGGAAAGCTCGAGCTTCGCTTTCCATTCGTCGAGTTCCGCAGTGAGGTTCCCGAGGCGGCTTGAGTCGAAGGGGAACATGGCAATAGTATGCCTAATTGACTAGGCATTAGTCCACGCTTTGCCGGTCGCTATCAAATAGAACATTCGTTCCCAGCACGAATCCGAACATACACTCGGCCCGATGCAGGCCGTCGTCATGGCCGGCGGCGAGGGGAGCCGCCTCAGACCGCTGACGATCAACCGTCCGAAGCCGATGGTGTCGATCGTCAACAAGCCCTGTCTCGGCCACATCTTCGATCTCCTGAAGCGGCACGGCATCGAGGACGCGTTCGTCACCCTCCAATACCTGGCGTCGGTCATCCAGGACAGCTACGGCGAGGGCGGGGCGGTCGGCATGCGGCTCCGGTACAGCGTGGAAGAGACGCCGCTCGGCACCGGAGGGTCGGTGCGGCAGATCGGCGCCGCGCTCGACGATACGTTCCTCGTCATCTCCGGGGATGCGCTGACCGATCTCGACCTCTCGAAGGTGATCGCGTTCCACAAGGAGCGCAAGGCCGCCGTCACCCTCACGCTCGTGCGGGTGGCGAATCCGCTCGAGTACGGCGTGGTCATCACCCAGCCGGACGGGCGGATCTCGAAGTTCCTCGAGAAGCCGTCGTGGGGCGAGGTGTTCTCGGACACGATCAACACCGGCATCTACATCATCGAGCCGCGCGTGCTCGAGCGGTACGCCATCGGCGAGAAGTTCGACTTCAGCAAGGACCTCTTCCCGCAGCTGCTGGCCGACGGCGAGCCGCTGTACGGCTACGTCGCCGAGGGGTACTGGACCGACGTCGGTTCGATCGCCGAGTACAGCCGGGCGAATGCCGATCTCCTCTTCGGGAAGATGAAGACCGATCCGCTGGGCATCGAGATCCTGCCCGGCGTGTTCGCCGGCGGCCAGGTCGAGATCGAGCCGACGGCGAAGCTCACCGGGCCGATCTATCTCGGCGCGGGCGTGCGGATCGGCGGCGGCGCCGTGATCATCGGGCCGACCGTGCTGCGCGACGCGGTGGCCGTTGACCAGTTCGCGCACGTCGAGAGCTCGATCGTCTGGCGCAACAGCTACGTCGGCGAGCGCGCGGATCTCCGGGGCACGATCGTCGGCCGGCACTGCGCGCTGAAGGCCCGCGTCGTGCTCGAGGAAGGGAGCGTCGTCGGCGACAACTCCGTGATCAACGAGGGCGCTCGGGTCCGGGCGTCGGTGAAGATCTGGCCGGACAAGCAGGTCGAAGGTGGCGCGGTCGTCGCCTCCAGCCTGATCTGGGGCTCGCAGGGCCGGCGGTCGCTGTTCGGACGATTCGGCGTCACCGGCCTGGTGAACGTGGATCTCACGCCCGAGTTCGCCGCGCGGCTCGGGTCGGCGTACGCGTCCTCGATCCCGAGCGGCACGACCGTCACGATGAACCGCGATCAGCACCGCAGCAGCCGGATGCTCAAACGTGCGCTCATGGGCGGCATCGTCGGCGCCGGCGTGCACGTGGCCGACCTCACCCAGGCCCCGCTCCCGATCGGCCGGTTCCAGACGCGCCGGATGGGCGCGGCCGGCGGCGTGCATGTCCGCATCTCGCCGTTCGACGTGCGGGTCTGCGATATCAAGTTCTTCGACCGCCAGGCGCTCGACATGGACAAGGCCCAGGAGCGCAAGGTCGAGAACGTCTTTTTCCGCGAGGACTTCCGCCGGAGCTCGTACGACGACGTCGGCCGGATCATCGAGATCCCGCGGGTGGGTGAGGAGTACAGCGAGGCGTTCCTGCGTGAGGTCAAGCACAAGCGCGAGATCAGCGACGCGAAGTTCAAGATCGTCCTCAACTACTCGCACGGCACGGCGGCGCAACACCTCCCGCAGCTCATGGAGGCGCTCAACGTCGAGGTCATCGGGATCAACTCGGTGGTGTCGGAGAACATCGGTTCGCGCTCGCTCGAGGAGTTCCAGCAGCAGATGCGCGAGCTCGC
>DHJC01000041.1:0-34457 GCA_002404155.1 Chloroflexi bacterium UBA4730
CTAGCTGGGCGTCTCGGCCTATGCCGGAGTGAGGATCACGATCGTGTCGGATTTGACGCCGTCGAACTTCATGGCCTCGGCTGCCGCCGGGGACTGTAGCGCCGTTTGGAAGGCCTCCATGCTCGGTACTTCCACGATCAGGCCGACTCGCTTGCTCTTCGCTCGGTCGACGACGAAGGTGCGCGCCGTCATCCCGAGGGGCCCAAACAACTCCATCCGGCGGGGTGAGCTGAGCCAGTGATCAACATTGTCAACGTCGTGAAGAATCATCAAGGTCATCATTTCATTTCCTCCGCTAACCGGCTGTGCCGTTCGGGGGTCAGCCTAGCAGCCGGCATTCGACCGCTCTGCCACCCCTCCGATGCATCATGACGATGAGAGCTTCCATCCTGGCGCCGGCCCCAGCGGACGCGATCTGGAACCTCACGCTGCCGGCGACGTTCGGTCGCCAACTCCCGCGCCGCCGCGATCTGCTCCGGCTCGCGGTCGACACCAACCACCTCGCCGGGTGCGACGCGAGCTGCGAGCCGCCGCGCGATCGCGCCCGTTCCGCAGCCGACGTCGATCGCGCGCATCCCGGGGCTCACCGCAGGAAGGAAGGTCTCGCCGCCGAGGAGCTCAGCTTGCGCTTCGAGGCGCTGTCTTTCGCTCACGTCGACACCGTGCAAATAGTGGCGGCATGGATGTGCGGTCGGCGTCATCGGCAATCGCCGGGCGGAGACCCGCCAAGTCGTTCTGTTCCTCTTTGCACGACTGCCGACGATACGGCAGCCCACCAGACCAAGAGCTTCGGACTCGGAAAAGGAAGAGATGATCTTCGTCGGTCGCAGGCGGATGTCGAGGGAGCTGAGGTAGCACACGGGTAGTTCGTACCAGATTCGAACCGGTGGTCCTCTGCCTTGTGACGCACATCCCTGGTACGGCTCGCGCATCGACTTCGGGCCGATTCTTGAGCGCACAAAAGCATCGCGGACGGGATAGAGAAACGCACTAGTAGTAAGCGTCGAATCCACCGGCGCTGACGAGGCTACCGCGTCACGCTGCCAAGCGATGGTCCAAGGACCGCGACAAGGATGAGTGCCGCGGCGCAAGACATGTCGTCGACGCTGCCGAAGGGTCGCACCCGCCTGCGAGTCGCGGATCTCCGACTGTCCGACCGCAACCCGCGGACGATCTCGACCGCCCGGCTCGAGAACCTGAAACGCAGCCTCCAGCAGGACCGTGCATTCCTCGACGCGCGGCCGCTGCTCGTCAACTCGTACCCCGGCCGGGAGAACATCGTCATCGCCGGCAACATGCGCCTGCGCGCGGCTCAAGACCTCGGCTGGGAAGAGGTTCCGGTGCTCGTGGTCTCGCTCCCGCCCGACGTCGAAGCGCAGTGGAACCTCAAGGACAACAACCAGTGGGGCGACTATGACGACGGGACCCTCGCCGAGATCCTCCACGGCCTCGATGTCTCGGGGGTCGATATCGGCCTGCTCGGTTTCACCAGCGACGAGGTCGAGCGTCTGCTCGCTCTGGTCGGTATCGGCGTGGACGCGGACGATGAGGGCTTCGACCCGACGCCGCCGGCTCAGCCGACCTCGCAGCCTGGCGACGTCTACGTTCTCGGCCCGCACCGCCTCGCCTGCGGCGACGGTCGCGATCAGATCGTCTGGCATGCGCTGATGAGCGCGATCGCGCCAGCCACGTGGGCCGACGCGATGTGGACCGATCCACCGTACGGGGTCGATCTCCAGGCCGACGGACAGAGCGCCATCCGCGGCGACCGACCATCGGAGTTCGGTCCGCTGCTCGATGACGTGCTCGTGAACGCCGATCGCTGGCTGCGCCCCGGCGGACCGGTCTACATGACCGGGCCGAGCGGCCGGCTCGGGGCAGAGTTCGTTCGGGCATGGGCGCGCGTCGGATGGCACCTCGCGCAGTCGCTCGTTTGGGTGAAGAACGCATTCGTTCCCGGCCGCTCCGACTACCACCATCAGCACGAGGCGATCTACTACGGCTGGAAGACCGGCGCATCGCACGCCTGGATCGGCGGATTCGACAAGGCATCGGTCATCGATGACGAACCGGATGTGTCGCGGATGCGGCGCGAGGACCTTGTTGCGCTCGTCAAGCAGCTGCGGAACGCGCGTTCGACTGACGTGCTCCGCGAGGACAAGACCCGCCACAACGACCTGCACCCGACGATGAAGCCGACCGGCCTGATCCGCCACCTGCTCGCGAACTCGACCCGCCGCGGTGATGTCGTGCTCGACCCCTTCGCCGGGAGCGGCAGCACGCTGGTCGCCTGCGAGCTGCTGGGCCGACGTGCCGCGCTGATCGAGCTCGAGCCCCGCTTCTGCGATGTCATCGCCCGTCGCTGGTCGGAGCTCTCGCCAAGGAACACGGCCGAACTGGTGCGGCCATGAGTCAGAACCCGCCGCACCGCCCGCTGCCAGACCTCGCGGCTGAGACGACCGAGGCGATTGCGAACCTCGTCCGCGCCGGCAACCGCCCCGTGGCGGCGGCGATGGCAAAGGGCATCTCCGAGCGGACCTTCTTCCGCTGGATGGCGCGCGGCCAGGCGGCGGAGGCCCGCGCGCAGGATGGCCTCGACGTGCCCGAGGACGAGGTGCGCTTCTGGCAATTCTGGCGGCGGCTCAAGCAGGCTGAGCGCGAGAGCGAGGTCGTTGCGGTGTCCTATCTGACGAAGGCCATGCCATCGACACCGACGGCCGTGCTCGCGTGGCTCGAGCGTCGCTTTCCCCGCGAGTGGAGCCGCACTGAGCGCCACGAGCTGAGCGGGCCCGACGGCACCCCGGTCCAGGTCGAGGACTTCCGCGCCCGCCTCACCGAGCGCGCCGAGCGCATCGCCGCGCGGTTGCTCGAGGCGATCGGCCTCACCGAGCGCGCCGAGCGCATCGCCGCCCTGATGCCGACGCCCACGCCGGAGGAACGCTCCGTCGCGGAGCGGATCGCGCTCCTGTCAGCGGCGGAGCGTGAACGCATCTTCGCCGGGCTCACGGCGGAGGAAGCCGAGCGCCTCTATTACGACTGGGCGTATTGGGCCCGGCCCAGCCAGCTGCCGCCGCCGGGAACCTGGATCGTCTGGCTGATCCTGAGCGGCCGGGGCGGCGGCAAGACCCGCACCGGTGCCGAGACGATCATCCACTGGTCCGAGGACAACGACCTCATGGCCCTGGTCGGTCGCACCGCCGCGGACGTGCGCGACATCATGGTCGAGGGCGAGAGCGGCATCCTGCGCTGCGCCCCACCCTGGAACCGCCCCGAGTACGAGCCGTCGAAGCGCAAACTCACCTGGCCGAACGGCGCGGTCGCCCACTGCTACGGCGCGGACGAACCGGCCCTGCTGCGCGGCCCGCAGCACAAGAAGGGTTGGGTCGATGAGCTCGCGAGCTTCCGGTACGACGAGGCCTTCGACAACTTCCTGCTCGGCCTGCGGCTCGGGGATCATCCGCAGGTCGTGGTAACGACGACACCGAAGCCGCGCAAGCAGCTGATCTCACTGATGAAGGACCCCACCACCCACGTCACCCGCGGCACAACGTATGAGAACCTGCAGAACCTGGCCGACGCGTTCCGCGAGAAGGTCATCCGCCGCTATGAGGGCACCCGCCTGGGTCGTCAGGAACTAATGGCGGAGGTCCTGACCGACGTGCCGGGGGCGCTCTGGACGCTGGACCTCATCGATGCGACCCGGGTACGTGACACGCCGCCGCTCGTCGAAGTGGTCGTCGCGATCGACCCGATGGCCCGCGCCGGCAACCGCGACGACGCGGACGACGATGGGCCCGGCGCGGAGACCGGCATCGTCGTGGCCGGTCAGGGCGAGGACGGGCATGGCTACGTCTTGGAGGATGCCACGACCCGCGGGGCTCCGGGGCAGTGGGCGACCGCGGCGATCGCGGCCTATCGCCGACATCAGGCCGACCGGATCGTGGGCGAGGTCAACAACGGCGGCGACATGGTCGGCTACACCCTCGCGACGATTGATCCCCGGGTGCCGTTCTCGGCGGTGTGGGCCAGCCGCGGCAAGTACACCCGGGCCGAACCGGTGAGCGCGCTCTACGCGCGGCGCTGGTGCCACCACGTCGGCATCTTCCCCGAACTCGAGGAGCAACTGACGACGTGGGTACCCGGGGAGCGCTCACCGGACCGCATGGACGCGCTCGTGTGGGCCCTCTCCGCGCTCTTCTACCCGACCGAGGAGGAAGAGATCACGCTCGTCTACGACAGCCCGGTCACGATCTCCCCGTACTGAAACCGACCGTCGCTGGGCCAGCAACAGTGGAGACGCTTGGATAGGCTTATCGGCGGAGCCAGACGCTCGCGTGTGCGGGCTGCACCGTCTCGCGCACCGCCTGGAGTAGATCGGCGCGCACGGATTCGAGGTCGACCTCGTCGCGTAGACGTCCGGCGAACGCATCGAGCGTCCGCTCGGCGTCGTAGCGCGACCGGTAGAAGCGCCGGTCGACGGCGGCCCGGATCCGCCTCCGGACGGGCTGGAACAGCGCGACGACGGCGAGGGTCGAGATCGCGACCGCGACGCCGTTCCCCGCGATGAACGGCGCGAGGATCGTTTGGAACAGCGCGACGCCGCCGATGTACGCCGCGAGCAGCACCGCCGACACTGCCGCGTACACGAGGGTGCGCCGGATGAGGACGTCGATGTCGTACAGCCGGTAGCGGAAGATCGCGATGGCGATCGCGATCGGCAGCGTCCCCAGGACCACGAACGCCAACGGGAAGAGCCAGGTGCCCAAGTCGCCGGGGATGGCGTTGCCGAGGACGATGAGCACGAATGCGAGCGTGCCGCTGTACGCGAGCCACTTGATCTGTTCGCGTTCGACCGCGGACGAGCGCCGATAGCGGATGAACAGCGACACCGGCCCGACGAATACGATCGGGAACGTCGATGCGTCGGCGAACTGGGCGATCGAGGTCACGAACTGACCGAGCGGCCCATGGAGCGCGAACGGATTGGCGATGACGAACGCGGGCGACGGACCGGGCCCCACCGGAACCGGGACGTCCTTGAGGAAATCCACGAGCGTGATCAAGACCACGCCGGCGACGACAGCGCGTTCGAGCCAGGTCCAGCGGCCGCCGAGCCCGTGGCCCGAGGGGAAGAACAGCAGCATGAGCACCGCGAGCGCGATCCCCGGAGTGAAGCCGATCTGCGCGTACGCGGCGGCGACTTCCCCGCCAGGAAGATGGCCGGGATCGCGGACCAGCGCGAGCCACCCGTACGCGCCACCGGCGAAGGTGAGCCCGAAGACGACACCGGAGCCGCTCAGCAGCCAGCCCACGGCGTTGCGCGGGACCCGGGCGATGAGGAGGGCGCCGACGAGCGCGAACGGCGAGAGGGCGACCGGGACGATGACGAAGGTGCCGAAGTACTCGATGAGGGCGACGTCGACGATCAGCAGCGCGACCGCGGCGAAGGCCACCAGCGCGGCGGCGGCACGGTTCACCGGGCACTCCGCAGCCACACACTCGCGTGGGCTGGCTGCATCGTGTCGTTGACCACTCCGACGAGCTCGCGTTCGAGCGCGTCCAGGTCGACCGGTCGCGAAACTCGCGAGGCGAATGCGACGAGCCCGAGCTCGGCCGCATGCCGCTGCATCCGCATCGGAGAAACGTTACCTAAGCCCCGTCCAGAAAGCGTTACGGGCCGCGTTACCGCCGCTTGCGAAAGTCCGGCAACGCCGGAGCGGGGCTTCATACACAAAACGTGCGTTTCGTGGTCGCGCCCGAGCACCGTTTACGACTTCCGACGAATCCCGTCGGCACGTCGTCAGCGCGGCTCACGTCGAGATGGGCGTCGCCGTTCTCAGGACGACTCACCGCGGGCTTGTCGGAGCGCGATACTGCGCGCACCAGTGGCAAGCGGGAATGCGCCGAAGCGACCCAGCAGGCGCGGACCGTCGCGACCGGCAGGCCGTGCCACGGCCAAAACACAGTCCTCGGGTGCGCCCTCCACGACAACGCGCACTGAAAGGAGCGAGCTCGCACGCCTCCGCGCCGAGAACGTCCGCCTTGTTAACGAGACGAAAGAGGCATTGGAGCGGCAGACCGCGATCGGCGGGATCCTCCGGGCGATCGCCGGCTCGCCGACCGACGTGCAGCCGGTCCTTGACGCGATCGCCGAGAGCGCGATCCGCTTCTGCGCGGCCGAAGACGCCACCATATGGCTGCCCGAAGGCGCGACGCTGCGCCTCGCCGCGCACAGCGGTCCGGTACCGACGCCGCCGCACCTGGTCGTGCCGCTCGACGGGACCTCGATGCCCGCCCGCGCGTTCTCAGACGCGGTGGTGCTGCATACCGCCGATGCCCAAACCGAAGCCGACCGCTACCCCGTCATGGCCAGGGCCGCCCGCAGATTCGGGTACCACGCCATGGTCGTCGCCCCGCTCCTCCGGGAAGGCGTGGCCGTCGGGACGATCGCCCTGCGCCGGTTCGACGCGCGTCCGTTCACCGACCGACAGATCGATCTGCTCCGCACATTCGCCGATCAGGCGGTCATCGCGATCGAGAACGTGCGGCTGTTCAACGAGACGAAGGAGGCCCTCGCGCGGCAGCAGGCCACCGCGGACATTCTCTACACGATCTCGACGTCGCCGACGTCGGACCAACCAGTGCTGGATGCGGTCGCGAGGAACGCGCTTCGGTTCTGCGGGGCAGAGGACGTGGTCGTCCTGCTGGTCGACGGCGACGCATTGGAGCATCGGGCCCACGCAGGCACCATGCGGATCACTGACCCGCAGTCTGGGTTGGTCAAGCGGATACCGCTCGTGCGGGAGACCGTCTCCGGACGAGCGACGCTTGAGTCGCGCACGATCCACGTCCCCGATATCCAGGCGAGCGCGGAGTTTCCGATCGGGCGCGACCTCGGCGAGCGCCTCGGCGAGCATGCGAACCTCGCGGCACCGCTGCTTCGGCAGGGCCAGGCGATGGGCGCGATCCTTCTGCGGCGGACGGACCTTCACCCATTTGGCGACGATGAAGTGGCTCTGGCCGAGGGCTTCGCGGCACAGGCCGTGATCGCCATCGAGAACGTGCGGCTGTTCAACGAAACGAAGGAGGCCCTCGAGCGCCAGACCGCGACGAGCGAGCTGCTTGCGACGATGAGCGAGAGCGCGTTCGATCTCAAGCCGGTGTTCGAGATGGTCCTCGAGAAATCGCTCGCGCTGTGTAAGGCAGAGTACGGCTGGATCAGGCAGTTCGACCGCGATGGCACGTCCCGCACCGTGGCTGCGAGGCGGCCTGATCAGACAGTCGACACCCCTGTCCCGCCGCCCGACGTCCGGACCGGTGCGGGATTGTTGGGCCGTACGTACCGCGAGCGACGCACCGTCCACGTCGCGGACATCAGGTCCGACCCCACGGTCTCGGACTCGACGGCAATGATCCGCATCGGGGCTCGCACCGGGCTCGGTGTTCCCTTACTGCGAGGCGATGAGGTCCTCGGTGTCCTCGTCCTCGTCCGGATCGAAGTGCGGCCGTTCAGTGAGCGTGAGATCGAGCTCGTCGAGGGATTCGCTCGACAGGGCGCGATCGCGATCGAGAACGTCCGGCTGTTCAACGAGATCCAGGAGAAGTCGGCCGAGCTCGCCGCGGCCAGCCGACACAAGAGCGAGTTCCTGGCGAACATGAGCCACGAGCTCCGCACCCCGCTCAACGCGATCATCGGCTTCTCGGACGTCCTCGAGCAGCGGCTGTTCGGTGAGCTGAACGAGCGCCAGGCGGATTACACGCATGACATCGCCAGCTCCGGCCGGCATCTGCTCGGCCTGGTGAACGAGATCCTGGACCTCTCCAAGGTCGAGGCGGGTCGGATGGAGCTCGAGCCGAGCGAGTTCGATCTGGCCGACACGATCCGCGGGGCGCTCGGCTTCGTCCGCGAGCGGGCGGCGACCCATGCCATCGCGCTCGCGGCGGATGTCCCTTCCGACCTCGGAACCGTGGTCGCCGACGAGCGCAAGGTCCGTCAGGTCCTCCTCAACCTGCTCTCGAACGCGGTCAAGTTCACCCCCGACGGGGGCACCATCGCCGTCCGGGCCACCCGGACCGCCGCCGCGGTCCAGGTCTCGGTCCAGGACACCGGGATCGGGATTGCCCCCGCCGACCAGGCCACGGTGTTCGACGAGTTCCAACAGGTCGGGAAAGCCAGCGACCGGTCGCGCGAAGGGACGGGCCTCGGGCTAACCCTGGCCAAGCGCTTCATCGAGCTGCACGGGGGCCGGGTCTGGGTCGAGAGCGAGGTCGGCACGGGCACGACGTTCACCTTCGCGATCCCGGTGGGGAGGACTGCGGCCGCTCCGACGTAATCGAGCGGCTAGCACACGCCGCGGCCGTTAGAAGTCCCCATGCGTTTCCGGCTGCCCTCAAGGATGCCTCTGACGCGAGAGTGCCGATCCGGCGGGGAACGACCGTACACAAATCGTCCGATTATTGGTTGCCACGAACCGCTTCCGACGATGCAGGTCGCCGGACCGACCGGAGTCGAGGCCGCCAGTGTGAACTGGATGGCGTCGCAATCGAGGGCATCGAGGACTTGGCCGACATCGCAGACGGTGTGGCGTGAGCCCTGGCGCTCGATGCTGCCGCGACGGCTGGCCTACGAGAGTCACGCACATACCCCAGGCTTGTCGCCGAGTGAATTAGGCTTTGCACTTGCGCCGTGCAAAAGGCGTCTTCGTCGGCCGGTTCGCGGAGATCGAGGCGCTCCGCGCGCTTGGCGGCGAGGTTACGGCCGGCCGGGCGGCGGCGGCTGTCGTCGTCGCGGAGCCGGGTTTCGGAAAGACGCGGCTGCTTGCCGAGGTCGTTCGTCGGCTCGAGCTCCCCTGCCTAGAGATTCAGGGCTACGAGCCGGCGCGGGAGATCCCGCTCGGCGCCGCAGGCGGCCTGCTCCGCAAGCTCGCGCGCGCGCCCGCAGCAGGCGACCGGCTTGAAGCGCTTCTCGTCGGAGACGTCCGAGCTAGCGGCGGCCTCGAGACGCTCCGGGTGTTCGAGATCGCGTTCCGATGCCTTGTCGAGCTCGGCCCGCTCGCGATCGTCGTGGACGACGTTCAGTGGGCCGACGCAGAGACGCTTGCTCTCCTCAATTACCTCCTGTCCGCGGCGAAGCCGGCCGATGTCCCGCTGTTTGTGTTGTGTGCGAGCCGTCCGGCGGCAGAGACCAGGGCGTTCGCCGCTGTTCTCGAAAACCTGCTTGCACCGGAATGCTTCACCGAGTTCTCCCTTGGCCCGCTCGGCCGGGACGAGGGAATCGATCTGGCGATGCGGTTGGGGCCTCAGCTCGGGCGCGATCAAGCGGAGGAGCTCTGGCGGAAGGCGCAAGGATCGCCCTTCTGGCTCGAGGCACTCGTCGGCGCGGAAGGGGACGCAAGCCCTGCGCGACTGATCCGCACTCGCTACGCGAGCCTCGGCGCCGATGCGGCGCAACTGTTTGCGCTCCTCCTCGTCGCCGCGCAGCCGCTTGGCGTTGTGGACTCTGCAGAGCTGCTCAAGTGGGAGGAGCAGCGAGTTCGCCGTGCGGCGATTGTCCTGGCGAACCAAGGGCTCGCGGTGCAGGAGGGAGGAATCGTCCGGATCGCGCACGACCTGATCCGCGAGGCCGCTTCGCGAGAGCTTCCCGACGCCCAGCGGTGGCGCTTGCAACGGCGGCTCGCAGAGTGGTTCGAGGCCGGAGCCGGCACTGACATCCAGGCTCTCTTGCGGGCGCTTGAGTACCGACAGGCGTCGGGGCTGGCGGCAGAAGAGCTCGCGCTGCGGATCGCGCGCTCGCCGCAGCGGCGGCTGCTTGGTGGCAAGGGACTGTCGACGCTCAGCGGCATCGCCGACGCGGCGCTCGACGCCGATGGCCTCGCCCTCCAGCGCGAGGTTGCCGCTCTCGCTTCCGAGCTCGGCGAATGGCCGGTCGCGCTCGAGCGCTGGGCAGCGCTTGCGGACCGCCTTCCCGATGGAGCTGCGCGCGCGAACGCCGCACTCGCAGCTGCGACGGCGGCGTTCAGGCTCGGGCGCCACGACGAGGTGCACGCGTTCGTGATGCGTGCACGCGAGCACGCTCTCGACGAAACGGTGCTCGCGATCGAGGCCGACTTTCGCGACGCACAGGCGCTGCTGTGGCTCGAGAACCGGGTGGAGGAGGCGCAGCCGGTCGTCGATCGTGCGGTTGCACTCGCAGAGCGGCTGGTCGAGCAGGCTGGCGGCGTCGATGCGCTAGGAGACGCGGAGTGCGGCGCCTACGTTAGGGCTCTGCGAGGGCAGCTCGACGCTGCGATCCGGAAGGCCGACGCAGAAACCGTCGCCCGCTGCGCGGAGTTGATTCGGTCCGGCGCCCGCGACCCCACCGAGGCACTCTACGCCGCGTCCGACGGCATCTTTTCGATGCTCCAATTCGAGGGCCTGCCGAAGCCGGCCGAACCGCGCGCACGCCGCGCGCTCGAGGAGGCGCGGCGACTCGCGCTGCCGAACGTCGAGGTCGAGGCGATGCACTGGGTCGGCTGGATCGCCCACCACCGCGGCAGACTCGGCGAGGCCTCGAAGGTGATGCAGGAGGCCGTCGCGCTCGCCGCGCGCGTCGGCGCCCCTCGGCGCTTCACGCTCGCCATCCTCAGCGCGACGGCGCACAGCATCGACGCCAGCCGGGGCGACTGGCGACGCAGCGTCGACGCGATCGAGAAGGAGATCGTCGCTGAGCCGGATCCACACTTTCGGAACGTCATCCGGATGATGCATGTGCGCCTCGTCGCGCGGTTCGCGGCTCCCAGCGCCGGCGATATCGAGGCTCTGCTGATCCCGATGGCGAAGGACGCCGAGCTCGCGGGCTGCGGGCGGTGTCTGTGGGAGGCGGTCCTCCACTCCGCCGAAGCCCAGGCCCGAATCGGCGACCTCGCCGCAGCTGAGGTTGGGCTCGCGCGGTGGGATACAGCTCACCCGCGACCCCGCCCAGGGCCGGCCGCGCAGCGTGCCTACATCCGGGCGCTCATCGAGGCCCGCCGCGATGTGGCGTCAAGCCGGCCTTTGTTCGCGCACGCGGCGGGCCTCGCGGAGGAGGCAGGCCACGACCTGATGCGGCTCTGGGTCAAGCTCGACGCGGCCGTGCTCGCGGAGGTCGATCGCGCCAGGGCGGTCGAAGCGCTGCGGTCACTGGCGCAGGAGGCGGAGTCGATGGGCGCGCTGAGCGAGCAACAGCTCGCGGTGCAGCGGCTGCGGGCGCTTGGCGTTCGCACCTGGCGGCGCGGGCCGACCAGCGATGCGGGCGCCTTGAGCTCACGGGAGCGCGAGATCGCCGATCTCGTCTCTGGCGGCGCGACCAACCCGGAGATCGCCCAGACGCTCTTCCTCTCGCGCAAGACCGTCGAACGGCACGTCTCACACATTCTGGCCAAGCTCGGCGCCCGGAACCGCGCTGAGCTCGCCGCGCTGCTCGCACGAGAACATGAGGGAGCTGCCGGATGATTGGCGGCGTCGTCCCCCGTAGCGTTTCGTGCCGATGGCACTCTTGGTCGTGCTCGTACCTGCCGATCGAGGCGACGTCCCGCTCGGATCGGCGACGGTCGAGGCACTTGCCCGGCTGGGCGTAAGCAGCGTCTCGCTCGCGCGGGACGAGTACACGACCGCGGTTGTCCTCGAAGGCTGGGCGTTCGATCCCGCCCGCCCCGACGCGGCCCTGCACGCGCTCGGGACGGCCGACGGGGCCCGGGCACTGCGGCCTGTCGTGCAAATGGTGGTCTCTACCGCCGCAATGGAAGGAGGACTCACACGATGAAACGCATCTCTCTGCTGCTCGCGACGGCCACGCTCACCCTCGCCGCCCTCGGCGGCGCCGCGTCCGCGGATCCGGGCCCGACGCCCAACGGGCTGACTGGAGCGGCGAACATGGTCAATACGAACGCGCTCGCGGGAATGTTGAACGCGATGTCCACTAACAACGCCCACGGGGACGCCGGGATGTTCTGCGCGGTCTTCATCACGAACGGCATCACGGCCCCCGGCGACTGCCGGTAAGACTGGTCAAGGAGTCGAGTAGCCGGGGGAGTTTCACCCCCGGCTCTCACAGAACCGTGGGTGACACTCTCGCGTCACACGGCTCTTGCTATCCAACCAGCGGCCGCAATCCGAGGCGGCCCACGAGAACAGGAGCGGCAGCACGGCAGTCGTGCGGGTCGATTCACGGGCTTGGACGCCGGTCCGGATGCGTGCCGCTGAAGAGCGCCAGGGCCTGCCAGGTTGCGCCGAAATCGTCGAACGGGTCGTCACGAAAGCGGTAGTCGTAATGATGCACGACCGCCTCGAGTCGGCGACGCATCGCGCTGTACGCCCGACCCTGGAGCTTCACTTCTTGGCGGTCCGTCCGAACGGCATGAGCCAGCGAGCCGACGGGTAACGCGCCGGCGACCGACGGGCCCGTCGGCAGGCCTCGTTTCGGCACGGGGGCCGGATGCGTCGCGCAGAGATTCGGAACGGCGGAACCTCCGAGCAGCTCAAGGTCGTGGCGCTCGCGTTGTCCTCCGATCTCGCACGCCGGGCACGGTCGCATAGCGCGGATCGGATGGTTCGTTTCGAGTCGCTCGACGACGTGCCCGCAGAGATCCGAATGGATGAGCGAAACAGCGAGTGGGGCGCCCACTTGCGCCGCGAACTCCTCCGCGTGGATTCGGCAGAAGCCCAAGCTCCCGCGGAGATGTACGCGCATGCCCGGATCATTCACCAACTCGTAGGCGAAGGACTTGACGAACCGGCGCTCGGCGGCATCGCGGCGCTGACAGAGCGGACAGCCAGCCGCGGATGCCTCGATGATGTCGTGGAGGACCGCGCGATCGTTCATCCTTCACACCCGAAGCGCTGCATGCCCCGCCAGAAATCGAGCAGTATGAGCGCGCCGTCCTGCTGCGCGCTCGTCACCGCAGCGCCTCGCGCAGCGCGTCCCACACCTTGCGCGACGACGAGCGCGTGTCCGAAGGAACGGGACGCACGAGCGCCTCGACCTCGACGATCCGAGCCTTCAGTTCGTCCTCGCGGCCGCGGAGGTACGCGTTCGTCGACGAGAGCGCTTGGTACTCCGTAGACAGGCCGGTCACGTTCATCTTCAGCGACTCGTTGTCCCGGAGCGCGTTGTAGGCCGTGAACTTCATCACCGCGTACTTCGACTCGAGATCGTTCAAGCGCGCGAGCAGGAACCGCTCACGATCCTCCGGCGTCTTCATATCGATGAGCCGCATGCCCTCGTGCGCCTGCGACTGGGCCCCGTGCTCGAGCGCGACGAGGCCGCGGCTGAAGATGCTGTGCAGCCCTTCGGCGATCGCCCATCCACGCTCCCGGAGGAGGTCGATGGCTCGGGTGCGCTCGTCGTCGAGCATCTCGATCTCGATGCGGACCGGCTCACGCTCGGGCTCGAGGAACACGCGGGCCCGCTCGACCCGCGAGATGCTGCGCTGCTCGTCGCGCTCCGTCATCGGGCAACTCCTACCGACATCCTTCGGTAGAAGCCATCAGCGGAGCGCTCCTCCACGCTTCGCCGGCGGGGCCGGCGGGCGGGCTTCATCGCCTGTGTTCATCGAGTGTAGGAGGACAGCCGAAGGTGCGGTCGACGCGAGGCGGTCCCAGAATGTGTTCCGCGGCGATGAAGCTCGCCGGCCCGAGCCGGGCGAACCGCAGCCCCAGGCTGCCGACGGCTTCTACCGATGGTCGGTGGGAGGTCGTCATGGAGCGTGATCCGCGCAAGCCCGTAAGCCCCCGCACGAAGGCGCTCAGATTCATCGTCCTCGTCGGCGTCATGAGCTTCTTCGCGGACTTCACCTACGAGGGCTCACGGTCGATCATCGGACCGTACTTGGGACTCCTCGGCGCGAGCGCCGCGGCCATCGGCA
Organism: Chloroflexi bacterium UBA4730; assembly: GCA_002404155.1. Classification (GTDB taxonomy): domain Bacteria; phylum Chloroflexota; class Limnocylindria; order P2-11E; family P2-11E; genus UBA4735. Next base: position 13,881 of record DHJC01000041.1, read on the forward strand.
TCGTCACCGGGTTCGGCGAGCTGCTCGGGTACGGGTTGCGCGTCGCGTCCGGCCGGTTCGCTGACCGGACCGGGCAGTTCTGGCCGATCACGATCGTCGGCTACGTCGTGCAGATGGCCGCGGTCCCACTGCTCGCGCTCGCCGGAAACTGGCCGGTCGCGGCAGCGCTGGTCATCCTCGAGCGCGTCGGCAAGGCGACGCGCAACCCGCCGCGTGACGTGATGCTCTCGCACGCCGCGAAGGAAGCCGGCGGATATGGCTGGGCGTTCGGACTGCACGAGGCGCTCGACCAATCCGGCGCATTGGTCGGTCCGCTCATCGTCGCAGGGGTGATGTTCCTGCGAGGCGACTACCGCGTCGCGTTCGCAGTCCTTGCCGTGCCGGCGGTACTCACGCTCGCCGTACTCGCGACGGCAAGGCTCCGCTATCCGCGACCGGAGGAGTTGGAACACGAGGCCCCGGACCTCCAGACGAGCGGTCTGCCCCGGATCTTCTTCGTCTATCTCGCCGGCGCGGCCCTCGTCGCGGCGGGGTTCGTGGATTTCCCCTTGATCGCCTTCCACTTCGCGCACACCGCCAGCGTCGATCCTGGATACATTCCGGTCTTCTACTCCGTCGCAATGGCCGTCGGTGGCTCGGGCTCGCTTGTTTTCGGCAGGTTGTTCGACCGGTTCGGCATTGGCATTCTCGTCCCGCTGACGGTCGTCACCGCGCTCTTCGCTCCGCTCGTCTTCTTCGGCGACTTTCCGGTGGCACTCGTCGGGATGGCGCTCTGGGGCCTGGGGATCGGCGTCCACGAGTCGATCATTCCTGCCGCGGTCGCCCCGATGGTGCCGAGGGGCCGGCGCGCATCCGCGTATGGGCTGTTCACGGCCGGCTACGGGGTGGCCTGGTTCGCGGGTAGTGTCGCGATCGGTCTGCTGTACGCGGTCTCGGTACCGGTGATCGTCGTGCTGTCGATCGTGCTCGAGCTGAGCGCGATCCCGATATTCCTCCTCGTCGCGCGGCGGCAGCGCGAGGTCGACGCGCCGTAACGAACGCAGCGTTGCGCTTTGAGGACCGACTGGGAGTCAGTCGAGTCGCCGCGAGAACGGTCTTAATCATCAGGTCGCTTAACCGCTCGTCAGGAGGTCGAGCCAGCCGGCTGCGACCTCTACCGCGCAGCCACGCTCAAATGTGGTAACAGCGGCCGATTGTTACCGCGTCGCGGGTCGCGGAGAGGGTCGCGGCAGCGCGGGGGTCAAGCGCGCGGAAGTGATAACAGCTCAGGACGAGCGTGGGTGGCTCGGGCTGGCGAGCTGATCCAAGTCTCCGAGCCATTCAAGTAGCGCGGGTGACTGCGGCTGGCCAGCTGATGAGTCACCGCCGCGAGCCGCGGCTACTTCTTCACCGTCCGCCGAGAGAGCCGCCGTACACGGTCTCGCCATCGAGCTTCGACCATGCCTTCTCCGCCTTGGCTTTGTCCGCGAAGACCACGATCGTGTCGTCTCCGGTGCGCTCGTCCCACGCGGTCACCACGTACACGACGTCGCTCATGCCTCAGACCTCCTGAGCCGATCGAGAGCGTCAAGAGTGCCGCGCCCCTACAGGCATGCCGTGATGCTCCGGTACGGGCGAGGGCGCGTGAACAGCCAGCGTCGCCGCCTTCGTCCTGGCCAGCGTCTTTCGGATCACGCCGTATTACCGCTCATCTGAACTCGATCCTGAACGACGCCCTGCGCCGCCTATGCGTGACGACGGCCCCACTCGTCTGGCTGTCTTCGAGTTCCTGGCGCTCCCGATCTACGTCTCGAACGTCGATGGGGAGGCGACAGGACGGGCAAAGCCTCACCGGGCAACCAGGCGAGGCGGGAGACGAGGGTGGCCCCGATCATCCGGCGGCCGGGGAAGATGAGTTTCTCTAACCAGACGGTGAGCAATGTGAGGACCACGCCAATCGAGAGCCAGAACATGTGGACACCTGCCTCGTCCGCGAAGGCCTTCCATTGACGCTTCAGCCACGGCATCTCAACGTAGGAGGTGTGGATCAGCCGAACAGCGCCACCCCCATATCCTTCGCGGCTTCACGCTGCAAGCTCGGAACAACGTCGGAGTAGAGGTCCAACGTCACGGCAATCGTGGAGTGGCCCATCGCTTCCGATCAGTTGCGCATCAGGCCCAACAACACGGATCACTCAACGATCTTCCAGTACGAGTCCTTCCGGACGCACAGACCGTCGCGGAAGTCGAAGAGGTCGCAGCCGCGGACGTCGAGACGTCGGCCATCGGTCGTCGTCCCGTGGAGCCGCCACTTCGACACCCCGTGGTCTCCGCACACCCAGTGGTCGTCATCCCCGTAGGCGATGTCGGGAACGCCAGCGAACCGCGTCGCCAGGCCATCGCGGGCCGCAGACTTACCGACGTAGCGCGTACCCCAGGGATCGCGGCCCCGGGGCATCTCAAGGACGCAGTCGTCCGCGAAGAACGACATGATCCGGTCGAGATCGTGTGCGTTGAACGCGTCTAGCAGATCGCGCAGCCGATCGACCGTCACGCCGTCGCCCATCCGAGCGGACTATAGCCACGCAGCGGTGGTGTTCGGCATTGCGTGCCCTACCCTGCCTGCCCTGCTGTCGGACGTCGCCTTGGAGACTAAAGATTGGCCGCAGGTGGCCAAACTTTCGCGTCCAGCTCAACTACTGAGCCGGAGACCACAGTTCGACGCCGGTGATGACCAGAGTTTGGCGGGCGTTTTGGCCGACACGGCGATAGTCGCTGACTCCGTTCGCTCGATGACGAGATTGGAAGGGCTTAGAACGCCCCGGGTTCGTCCTCGTCACGGATGGTCTGCGCGCCCGCCCCGTTCAGGACCTGCATCGCGCGGTTGCGCTCCTCGCCGGGGCACTGAACCGACACGACCGCGCCGCCGCGCCGGATCGCACGGGTAAATGCGGCCGCGTCCGGCCCATGGCGCCCGAGGGTTGACCCGACGACCAGCCCGATGACCGCGAATCCGCCCACAGCACCGAAGAACCCGAGCACGAGTCCGACCGGATCGTTCCCGAGGTTGCCCCAAATCCTGAGCACAACCACGAGAACGATTCCGATGATCGCGCCGACGAGGAATCCCTGCGCCGCGTAGGTGTTTCCACCGACCTCGGCCGCCCGCGACGGATCGTCAGCGACCATCTGGACGCGCCCGGCTTCAAACCCGGCCAGGTCGAGTGCGTGCATCGCCGCGACCGCCTTCCGGTCATTGGCGAAGATGCCCACGACGGTGTGTCGTCGCGTGGCGTGGCTGACCTCCGTCATAGCCACAACGCGAGCATCAAGCGTGCCGTCAACTCACTTTGGGCCACGCTCACCGGAGCGGGTCGACTCGGGCATCGGTCTGCCACGTCCTGCGATGGATCGCGACCTTGGCACCGGCCGCCGAGGCTGTCGTGTAGGCAGTCTGGTAGCGCAACCCGTACACAAATCGGTCGTTTCGTGGTTACGAGATCCGCGACCAACTGTGGCGGTGGCCATGTGAAAGTCCGCACCTGTGGCCACGAGAAGTCCGCGAACGGACTCTTTTCAGATTTCTTCCAAGGACGGGACGGAACCGCGCCCCTATTCGACCCTCACCGCGTCATCGAGTCCGAGCTCCTTCAAGACCTGTCGCAGCTCTGCCGCCAGGATGGCAGCGTTAGCCGAACTGACGGTTACGGAGAAATCGACGCCCACCTTTAGATCAGACCCCGACCGCAACTTCGGAAGGATCTTCGTGCCGAGGCGATTCCATAACTCTGCGGGGACGGTGCCCACTAGTCGGAGGGTTGTCGTCGACACGTCTTTCCCGGGTTCGGGTGCTGACGCGGTGCCGGCGTCGGGAGCGGGCGGCAGTGTCGGCAGGGGCTCGGGTGGACCGCCAGCCCTGAGTGCCTGCGCCACGTTCTTCCTCAGCAGGAACACGTCGGCCTCGAAGGCGACCTCCTCCGTCCCCACGGGCTCCTTGAACCACACCCGCTCGTAGCTGTCGTCAGGTTTCCGGCCCGAAGCCAGGCCGAAGTCCCCGCGGTTGACGAACTCGACGACCTTGTCGCGCAATGTCGCGTCCGGATGGACGAGTCGAGTGAGCGAACCGTTGAGAAAGCTCTGCCGCAGGCTCGTGAGCGGCCACGCCCCCGACTCCTTAAGCGCCGGCGGCCAGTTGCGCTCGACATAGCCGGCGCCGACGGATTCGTTGAGCAGTGCCTCCGACGTGAGCGCCGCGATCACCCGGCCGCACAGCGTCTCGCCGCTCGAGGAGTGCCCCGCACCCAGGTCGATCGCCTTGAGGCCGTCCGTCTCTTGGCCGTCCGCGACGACGGCGAAGCGGTAGTCGCCCCACACCCCGTCTTTTGCGGCCACCTCGGAGTCCTTCACCTTCGACTGAAGGTCGGCCCGGTCGCTCCTGTCGAACTCACCTCCGAGCGTCCCCTCGGCGACCTCGCGCGCCACCCGCTTCCACGCAAGCATGAGCTCGACCTTGTCGCGCAAGTCTCGGCCGGGCTTCTTGAGGCACCAGACGAGCGCGCCCGGGTAGAGCCGAGGCGACGTGCCCCGCTGCCGGGTCCACTCGGCGACCTGCACGCGCAGCGATCCGCCGCCCGACCACTCCAGCTCGGGATCGGCCACGAGCAGCGTGAGCCTCGGCGTGTCCGGGATCTCCGCCCCATCGCGGGCGAAGGAGATGACAGGGATGCTCGCGCCGCGCCGGAACTCGTCGTCGACGATCCTCCGCAGCGAGGGCTTGACCTCGGTCGCCTCGTCGAGCGAGGCGCGCCGATCGCTCACGACCTTCTTCATCGTGGGCTGGTAGCCGATGCGGAATCCATCCGAGCCCGCCTTGCGGATGAAGTAGGAGCGGTCCTCTAGCGCGGAGGCCGCGTTGTCGATCGAGGTCGTGTCCACCTCGGGCTCGCCGAGCGCGAAGCGCAGCTCGGGGAGGTGCGCGACCTTATCGGTTTGCCCGCCGGATGACTCGAACAGGATCGCGGTGCCAACGCGCCGATGGATGTCTCGCAGCGGACCCTTCGTGTCGGCGTCCAGCGCCTTGCTGTGTGCCTGCTCGCCGGCGATGTCCGTGTCGATCGCGGCGACGAGGCGCGACTCGCCGAGCTGCCCCAGCACCACGCCGCGGAAGCCCGGTTCATCGAGCGGTGCGGAGCCAAGCGTGATGAGCGGCTCGGTGCGGGCCTTGCGGTAGCCCTCCTGTGCGGCGATCGAGATCCACTGGGCGAGCATTGCCAGCGTGCCGCGCGTCTGCTGGTACTGCGGCAGCGCCTGCCACTTGCGCTGGAAGACCGAGAGCGTGGCCGGATGGAATGGATAACACGCCTCGAAGCGGCTGCGCAGGAACTCGCGGGCTTTGGTCTCTGTCGCGGCCGTGTCCACAGCGGTCCACTCGGGGGGGAGCTGCGCGCGTCGCTCGAAGCACCAGTCGGCGAAGGCCGTGGCGACGTTCCTGCGGACTCTTTCGCTCCCCAGGTCTTCGAAGAGTCGCCGCCGGATGACCTCACTGATCTCCGTCTCGTCGTTGGCGATGAGGTCCTTTGCGACGCGCCGCACGACTTTCGAGATCCGGTCTTGCCATTGCTGATCCCACTCGGTCATCTCGACCTGGCTGCGCGGCAGGCTGATCACCGCTGCGCCTCTCGTGGTGCCCGTCGTGGCGACGGTCAAGTTCTGGATGAAGGCGAGGAAGAACTCGGCGCTCCCGCGATGGCGGTTTAGGAAATTGAGCACCTCGTCGAACAACAGAAGGACCGGAGCATCGGCCGCCTGGAAGACGCGGGCGATGGACTCGGTTCCCGGAGGCGTTGTCCGCGCGGCGGGCCCAAGCGCCTCAACGCCTTTGTCGCCCGCAAGCTGGCGAGCGATATCAATCCACGGCGTCTCGCGGCCCGGCTGCGGGTCCCACGCGTTACCCACGAACACCGCGACCCTGGCCTTAGGAATGGAACCGACTCCCGCTTCGCGAACCAGATCCGCCACGCCGTCGTAGCCGGCCGCAGCGTTCCCTTGCGTCGCCAGGTGATACAGCGTCGTCAGCGTGTGGGTCTTGCCGCCACCGAACTGAGTGATGAGCGTCAGGACCGGCGCGGTGTGACGAACGGAATTTCATATCGTCGGGATAGCCGAAGATGTCGGCAATCGAGCGCCCTTCAATGCCCGCGACCAGCACGCTGCATTCGCGCAGCCGCCGGCCAAGCACCGGATGCGCCAAGTATGCGGCGGCTTCGTCGAGCGACGAGAGCGCGAACGTGCGCGCCATCATGCTGTGGCCCAGCCCCGTGATCTGCGGAAAGATGAACCACATCCAGTGAGTGCGCTTGCGGCCGGCGCGCAGCTCGCCGAGCACTGTTTCATATACCGGTTGCTGCGCATCGACAAACCGCTGCAATTGAAAGCGATCGTTCACCGCTATCTCCGATTCTTAGCCGTCAAGGTGGGCCGTGTCGGCGAGTCGACGTACACCGTCGTGATCGACGCGAGCACCCGCCGCCGTTTCAAATTTCACGACGAGGGACTCCAACGAGGCCAGGGGTCTGACCACAAGATCGGGGTGAAGGGCTTCCTCTTCGGGATGACGCCGCCGTACGACCCCGAGACGATCGAGCGGGCGGTGAGCGAGGTGAAGCCGCGCTTCCTGGAGCTCGCCGCACAATAGCGACGATGAACGCCGTCCGCGAGGAGCGCCGCCTCGTGACCTGCATGTTCGTCGACGTCGTGGGGTCTACGGAGCTGACGATGCGGCTTGGCGCGGAGCGTCTCAAGCGCGAGCTCGGCGCGGCGTTCGCGGAGCTCTCGCGGATCATCGCGGAGCACGGTGGCACCGTCGAGAAGTACATCGGCGACGCGATCTACGCGCTCTTCGGCGCGCCACGCGCCCACGAGGACGACGCCCTCCGGGCGCTCCGTGCGGCCGAGGCGCTCCGGGAGTGGTGCGTCACGGGCAAGGCCCACGGGCATCCCTTCGCCGTGCGGATCGGGCTCGAGACCGGCGACGCGGTCATCGACCTCGAGGCCGCCGCGTCCACCCGCCAGCAGATGAGCGTCGGGGCGGTCGTGAACATCGCCGCCCGGCTGCAACAACGTGCCGAGCCGGGCGAGATCCTCGTCGGGCCGACGGCCCATGAAGCGACCGCGGGCGCCGCGGAGCTCGAGCCACTGGGCCCGGCCGAGCTCAAGGGGATCGGCACGCTCCCGGTCTGGAGGCTGGTGCGCGTCGGTGGGCCACCGGCTCGGGCGCTCCCCTTCGTCGGTCGGGATGCCGAGATCGCCCTCCTGGCGCACGCCTACGCGCGCGCCGAGAAGGGACGCTCCGTGCTCGCCGTCGTCAGCGGTCCGCCAGGGCAGGGCAAGACGCGCCTAGTCCAGGAGTTCCTTCGCGAGCGCGGAGCCGCGAGCCGGGTGATCGCGACCAGATGCCGCCCCGCCGACGAGGTCGGGGTATTCGCCCCGATCCGGGAGATCCTCGGCGTGACGACCCTCGATGCCCTCGCCGAGCAGATCGGGCGGCTGTGCACGAGCGACGTCGAGTGCGAGCGCGTCGTCGCCGGCCTCGCGGAGAGCGCGGGCATCGCCACGAGCCGCTCGCTCGCGCGTCTACCGGCGGCCGAGCGCACGGACGAGATCGTGCAGGCCTGGCGGCGCTACCTCGGGATCCTCGGTCAGGACCAGCTCGTCGTTCTGGCGATCGACGACATCCACTGGGCCGACGCATCGCTCGTCCACCTCGTCGACCGGCTGACGTTCGGCGGCCCGCGCATCCTCGTCGTCGCCACCGCACGCCCCGAGTTCGCGGAGGTCGCGGGGATCCGCCCGAGCGGTGACCGTTTCTTCATCGAGCTCGAGGGCCTGGACAATGCCGAGGCGCGAGAGCTCGCGACGCTCGCGGGACGAGGCGACGACCGGGTCGTCGCGCGCGCGGAGGGGAATCCGCTGTTCCTGGTCGAGCTCGCGCGCGCCGCGCACGGCGATGTCCTACCGCTCACCCTGCAAGGCGCACTCGGTGCCCGCCTCGACCAGCTGTCGCCCCCGGACCGGACGCTCCTATCGCTGGCGGCGGTCGCGGGCGACCGGTTCACCGCGGCCGACGCGGCGTTCCTCGGGCAGCGAGACCTAGTCGAGACCGGCAGCACGCTCGCACGGCTCGCCGACCTTCACTTCCTCGACGTCTCCGAGCTGGGCTACCGATTCCACCACGGTCTGGTGCGCGACGTCGGATATGGACGGCTCTTGGCGGTCGAGCGGATGCGCGCGCACGCACGCTTTGCGAGCGAGTACCTGGATCCCCAGGACAGCGCGGCGCTCGCCCACCACTGGTGGGAGGCGCTGCGCCCGCCGGACGCGGAGTGGGTCTGGGGCGACGACGCGGCGCTGCCCGGGATGCGTCGGGCCGCATTCGCCGCGCACCTCGCGGCCGGCAAGCGCCACGCCGGGCACGCTGCGGTCGATCAGGCGCTCGAGCTGCTCGAACGCGCGCTTTCCTTCGCGAGCGACGATCGCGAGCGCGCCGAGGCGGAGCAGGGGCTCGGCGTCGCGTACCGTCAGGTCCTCCGCCAGGACGACTCCTGGGAGCACCTGACGCGGGCCCTCGACCTCTTCCGCGCGCACGGCGCGGTACCGGTCGACCTGTACGTGGAGCTCATGCAGTCAGCGGTGTTCCTCGGCGCCTTTGTGCGGGTCCCGAGCGAGGATCAGCTGACCCGGATCGGCGAAGAGGGCATCCGTGCCGCAAAGGCAGAAGGCGATCTACGCCTGCTCTCGCGCATCCTGGAATCGCGCGGTGAACTGCTGTTGAACGTGCACGAGGACGAGCCGGACCTGGCACGACCGTTCATCGACGCTGCGGTCGAGGCCGCCGAGGCCAGCGGGGACACCGACGCTCGGCGGATCGCTCTGCTCGCGAAGGTCAGGCTGGTCCGCACCGAGGGCCGGATCGACGAGACGGGTCCGCTGCTCGATGAGGTCAGCCGATCGCTCGAGGGCGCCGACGCGCTCGAGCGGATGAGGTACCTCATGGCGAGGGCGGGCGACGCATGGACCCGCGGCGACCTCGTCGGCGCTGAAGCCCAAACGCGCGAGCTGGTCGCGCTCGCGGAACCGATGGGCCCGCACAACCAGACCCATGCCTGGACCTACGTGAGCGACACGCTGGTCGCCCGAGGCGACTGGGACGCGGTGCTCGGGCTCGCGCATCGGACGGCTCGGCTCATCGCCGCCGAGAAGGCGTCGGCGTTCTGCTACGCCGCCGGCTCGGTCCTGCGCGATGGGGCGATCGCGCACGCGCTCCGCGGCGACCGGGAGGAGGCGCTCGCCCTGATGCGGGCGATCCCGACCAACTTCGTTCGGATCGACGTCATGGCGGCGGTCCCGCGGGCCTTGCTCGGGCTCGCGTCACCCGAAACGGACCGCGAGTTCGCGTCGCCGCGACCGTGGTGGGACTGGATCCATGCGGCGTTCCGGGCGGTGATCCTCGGTCGGCCGGACGACGCGGAGCGAGCAGCGCATGAGATGGGGCGGATGACCACGACCTCCGCCCTCGGGCAGGCCTTCGCCGACGGGATCCACGAGGCGGCCACCGAGCTGCGTGGCGGTCCGCCGGCGTCGTACGACGCGCTCCGGCGGATCGGGTTCGTCGGCTGGATCGAGGTCCTCCGCCGGCGGGCGGACGCGGAGTACTAGCTCGCGTCCGCGGTTACCGGGCCACCGACGCTCTCTGATGCGATGCTGCGCCGCATCGGCAGCCACCGCTCGCGCGGCGGCACACTCGCCGCGATCGCGGCGAGGCTCGACCAGGATGGCGTAGCGACAGCGCACGGCGGCCGCCGGTGGCACGTCTCGGCGGTCCAGTCAGCGCTTGAGCGCGGGGCCCGCGCAGGCATCAGGCCCGGGGCGAAGGGCAGCGCCAGACCATAGGCCCCCGGCGGATAACGTCGGCCGACCTAAGCCGGGCTGGGATTCGAGACCACAACCTCTTCCCTGAAAGCGATGCGGTCACCCGATGCTCTCAAAACCGGCACTCTTCGTAGGCTTGCAAGAGGAGTAGATAACGCGGCACCATGCGGCGCATGGACGACCGAGCGCCGCGTGGAAACAAGCGGGGCGGCAGTCGACCCGTTGACCACCGCCCGTCTGGGCGCGATCATCCGGCCGAGCGCCCCCTTCATGTTGCAAACCTCAAGCCACTGCCTCGGGGACGCGACGATGTCCCACTGCTGCGAGTCGTTGAACCCGCTTACACATTCGACGACCTGGTACTCCGTCCTGAGCTCCGCGCGCACCTGGCTACGGTCGTTGCCGAACTACGAGAGCGCGAGCGGATTCGGGCCCACGGGATCCGGCCACGCAGTCGGTTGCTGTTCGTCGGTCCTCCGGGGTGTGGCAAGTCAGCGACGGCGGACGCGCTGGCTTACGAGCTGGGCTTTCCGATCGCGAAAGTGCACTTGGCGACGGTCGTGTCTTCGTATCTTGGTGAGACTGCCCGCAATATCGATGCGATATTCCAGTTCTGCTCGCAAGGCACGTGGGTGCTGCTGCTCGACGAGTTCGACTCGTTGGCAAAGGAGCGCGCTGATCGTGGCGAGCATGGCGAGCTCAAACGTGTGGTCACTGCGTTCTTGCAGCTGCTCGACGAGTACTCATCGGATTCGCCGGTGATCGCAACCACGAACCATCCCGCATTACTGGATGAAGCGGTCTGGCGTCGGTTCGATGACGTGCTGCTCTTCCCGCCGCCGACTCAAGTTGAGATCGCGCAATTGGTCGAGAAGAAACTCAGGGCCATCACCCACGACTCGGTCCCTTCCTCGATCCGCGCAGCCATGAGAGGCCTGACTCAGGCGGACATCGAGAACGTCTGCTATTCAGCGATTCGTTTAGCATTACTGGACGGCCGCGAGAAAGTGCTCGTACGGGATCTCACCGCAGGCCTAGCGCGGATGGAGGAACGGCGACGGGCGATCAAGGCGGTCCAGGGCCCGCGCAGCAGACCCTCCGCCTAGCGCATCTTCACCTCGCCGCTCCCTCGCCAAGGGGCGGTAGAAAGAAGCCGCGAATCGGTCGGCCTTCGAGGATCGCGTTTTCGAACTACGAACGCCACGCCGACGTGCTGGCCGATCAATTCGCCCACATCTCGGCGATACACATCCGCCGACGACAGGAAGCGGGGATCGATCCTCGGCTCGTCATGGTCATTCGTCTCAACGCACCCGTCGATCCTGAAGACTTTCGGCGCGCCGGAATCCGGGTTCTCGATGACACCAATGGGCGGACGGTGATTGCTTTTGCGGACGACCCGCAGCTACTCGAGTTTCACGCTCGCCTCACCGCGTACAAGGCAGGCCCAGCCGAAGGCAACAAGCATCCGTCGTATCAAGGCTTCTTGGATGCCATTGATACGGGTGCCGAATACGTGGGTGATGACAAGATTAGCCGGCGTCTCCGTGACCACCAGGCAACGGTCCTCCCCGAGGTGGCGCTCGTCCTCGACGTTGAGTGCTGGCATCCCGGCGATCCAGCTGCAGCCGAGGAGTGGCGAAACGAGGTCCGACTCAAGGTTACGCAGCTTGGCGGTGAGGTCCTCGACTCATACCTGAGCAACAGCAGTCTTCTGTCCCTGCTGCGCGTGCGTCTCCAATCGCGGCATGTCTCGACGATCGCGGAAATGAGCGCCGTCGCGCGCGTCGACTTGAGACCGGAACCTCTCCTTACGATGCATGATGTCTTCAACGCGACGGCTGACGATCTGCCGGCGGTCGGCGCGCCAGCCCGAGATGCGCCGATCGTCGGCGTCATCGATTCCGGGGTGCGCGACGCGCACCCCTTGCTTGCGCCCGCCATGCGGGACACCGTCGTCTTGGCACGGTCAATTGCGGATGCCCGTGATCGGGATGGGCACGGCACCGCAGTCACGAGCCTCGTGCTTCACGGACAACTCGAGCCGCTTCTCAACGAGAGACAGACGCCGGATCCGGTTTGCTGGATCCTTTCTGTGCGCGTGCTCGATGATGAGCACCAGTTTCCGGACGATGAGCTCTGGGAGCGGCTACTCGCAGAAGCCGTCGAGTACTGTGCCGACCACGGCGCGCGCATCGTTAACCTGTCCGTCGGAAGCGCGCTTACTCCGTACTCGGGAGCGAAGGCGACGCCGGTTGCGGCGCTTCTCGACGAAGTCGCGCGGCGACGGAATCTCGTCTTGGTCATCTCGACTGGAAACGTCGCGGCCGCAGCGTACCTTGCGGAAGTGGACGCCGACACTCCGCACACTTACGTCGAGCGGCTTGGCGTCAGCGATGAGACAAGGATGATCGATCCGGCGCCGGCGGCGCTTGCGCTGACCGTGGGTGCCGTGTGTCACGACCCGCAGGTCGGCGCACTGGCCCGAGAGGCTGTTGAGCAGCGACCACTGGGAAATGCCGATTGGCCCTCGCCATTCACGCGTCGGGGACCAGGGATGAAGGATTCCGTCAAGCCTGAGCTTGTCGCACCGGGTGGCACACTCGCGTATGACGACGCGGCACACGCGCTGACCCAGGTGCCCGCGCTGAAACTTGTTGTGGCGTCAGCCCGGCCGGACCGCCTACTCGGCATGGACCTCGGCACGAGCTACGCAGCCCCGCTCGTTACGCACGTGGTTGCCGGGGTGGCTGGACGTCACCCGGAGGCCTCCGCCAACCTCCTGCGGGCGCTCACCCTGCAGTCTGCAGTCGAGACCCGCTTCTGGCAGGACCTGACAGGCGGCAGCGAGAACGAGCGACGCGAGCGAGCTCGTGCCCTGCAGGGTTACGGTCGGGCTCGATTCGAAGAGGCGCGTAGTTCTACCAATCATCGGGTGGTGATGTACGGAACCGCCGGCATCCGAGCCGATGATGTACAGATGTGGGAGTTTCCCGTCCCGCGTTCATTCACGCAATCTTCCGGTGATCGCGAACTGGTCGTCGCGCTTGCCTTCGATCCACCGACTCGGGGACGCCGTCTTGATTACCTCGCGTCAACCATGCAGTTTGAGGTCTTGCGCGGTATCAAGCCCGAAGTGGTCGACGCGATCTATCGCGCCGCGACGGAAGACGAACTGGAGGCGACCCCTGAGGGCGAAGATTCAGATCCCCCAACGGACGAGCCGAAGAGCGTTGCTGAGATCGGGCGCCGGCGGATCGAGCTCGAACCAAGCGCCAACGCCCGACGAGGCGGCGCGAACCAATTGGCGCGCTGGCGCTTCAAGCACCGGCTCCGAGCGGAGGAGGAAACGTACCTGCTTATGGTGCGAAATGTCTCAAGCTGGGCGGGCGAGGCGGACCTGCAGGACTACGCAATAGCTATCGCGTGGGTCGAGGATTCGGAAAGGGATCCGATATACGTCGAGCTTGAGGCTCGCCTACGCGTCCCGATTGAGATCGAGATCCGCGCCTAGAACCGTCGACGGCCACCGAAAGAGACACGCACGCCGCAAGAGACGACTAGAACGAGCCATTCTTCAAACCGTGGATGCCACATTCGCGCGAAGGCCGCCGACGCGGACGGTGAACCGGACCGATTGCCTCACACGCAAAGATCGAACGAAGGTCGGGCAGTGAGGTCGCGAGACTGGGTTCAGCGCATCATCAGCTGCACGACCCCAGGAGGATTCCCCCTTGAGGAAGAAGGTCGGCGAACGCGATCGTCAGTGGCTTCGTCCCTCCGGCGTGGCGAAGCGCTTCACGAGACGAGCATCCACGCTCCTCGACGATGAGACGTACCTCCGAGCCACCGATGTCGCGTTTGCCCAGTGGAACTCTCTATTTGCCAGGTATGCCATCCGGCGCTCGGGCCCGGCGCCGAAACGCGTCGGCGTCTTCGATCTCTATCCGCCCGCCTTCAGCGCCGCGGTGTCTCAAGCGATCAAGCGCCGCCGTTTCAGCTCAGCCTCGGCCCGAGCGACCCTCGCGCCGGGCGAGATGATCGATCCGAGCCTTGCGAAACCGAAGGAGGCCTGGACCGAGTTGTGCCTGGGCCTCTGCACAGAGTGGTGGCCCGAAGAGAACTTCCCGCGCTACGCCACGTGGCCCGTTGGCTGGCATCCCGCGCTGCCGTTCGTTGCCGGCGGCATCCTCTGGGACCCACGGCGCCCTCAGAGCCGAGGTCATCTAGCCGAGTGGGTCGCTCAGCACGTGAACACGCCCGAGCACGCACCGGCTGTGGACCCAACAACTGACGTCGTCCGGCTTACGCCGGGGATGACGTCGGCCGACTGGCGGGCCCTCGAGCCCCTGATCCTCGACCGCGTCGGCAGGGCCGAGGAAGAGCTCTTGATGGGTCGCGCGGGCACGCTCCGCGCGAACGGGATGAGCCAGCGAGCAATCGCAAGTGAACTTGGCGTCAGCCGCGATCGGATTCAACGCCTGATGCGCGTAGGGCCGTCCGCCGCTCCAACCTCCGCAGGGCAGCGTGCCTTCGACGCCTTGTTCCTCAACCCTGCCGGCGAGGCCGAGGACGATTCGGGGGGAAGTCGGTAGCGACCGGGTGGCGCGTTCCTGCACAGGAGCGCGCCATTCAGGGGCAGATTCAGGCAATAACTTCAGTCCCATGAAGCGCATCACCACTCGGTCGGATTTCGCGTTCGAACTTCGTCGCCGTCGGACTGATCGCGGGCTGACTCAGCTCGAGCTTGCGGTCGCCGCGGGCGTCGATCCGGCGACCATCGGCAACATCGAGGCGAGACGGGTGACGCCTCACCGGCTGACGTGGGCTGCGCTGATGGCAGTCGTGGGCGCTCCCGAAGAAGACGGGACGCCTCCCGTGCCGAGCAGCTGGCGCGCCCAGAGACGAGCGCGCGAATGACCCAGGAGCTCCGATTCGGACCTCGCGCGATGAGGCTCCAATCCCTCGAGCCTTCATGAGTACGTGGATTGAGCTCCATGCGGACGTGTTCGAGCACCGGAAGATCGTTGCCGTCGCGAATGCGCTGACGCACGGCGACCGCGAGAAGCTTGTGGGCCACATGGCCAGGCTGTGGACGTGGTCTCTTGACCACGCGCAGGACGGCGATCTGTCCCACCTCAGCGCTCGCGACATCGCCCGCGCGGCGGGATGGAATGGCAACGGGCAGCGATTCGTCGCGGCCTTGACCGAGGCTTGCCTGCTCGACGCTGGACCGAGAATCCACGACTGGGACGACTACGCCGGAATGCTTCTCGAGCGGCGTCGAAGGGACCGGGAGCGCAAGAAGGCGGAGTACGCCGCGAAGCGCCTAATCGCTCGCGAATCCGGTGGAGCCTCTCCCGGAGGTTCGGCGCATTCTCCGACGGAGTCGGCGCAGGACGTCCGCGTGCACCGTACCGAACCCAACCGCACCGCACCGAACTCAAGGTACCCACGGGCTCCGCTCGTCCGAACGACGGTGAGGCCGAACGGCGCCGTGCGATACGACGTCCCCAGCAAGCGGGCAGACGGCTCGATTGCAGACTCAAGCGGGCGAGTCTGGACATCGATGGAGCAGTGGGCGGCGTGTGTGCGCGAGCAGAAGACGCGATCGAAGACAACAGAACGATGAAGCGGATGCTTCCACACGGTCCGCCCGCCGATGAACGGCTCTTGCTCACGGTCCCCGAGGCCGCACGCACGCTCGGCATCGGCACGACGCTCGCGTACGAGATGGTCGGCCGGGGGGAGCTGCCGCATGTCCGGCTCGGGCACGCGGTCCGGGTACCCCGTCAGGCGCTCGAGGCCTGGATCGAGGAGCACACCCACGGTATGCCACGAAAGCCCGGAAGCCGGATATGAGCCCGATGTGGGCGCGTTCGGGCCGGTGTGGGCACAGCGACGACCCTCGGGGTCAGCTTGTCACCGGCTTGACCGAGCATTGGCGGCCGCTGGGCTGGCTTCCGCACCGGCCAGCCCGCCTTACTTGGGCCGACCACAGACCGGAGCGCGAGGGGTGCCGGCATGGCTAAGCGACGCGGCTCGGGCGAGGGCTCGATCTACGAAATCAAGACCCGCGGTCGCTGGTGCGCCGCGATCACGGTGCACACGCCGCTCGGCCGCAGCCGAAAGTGGCTCTACGGCACATCAAGGCGCGCGGTCGCGGAGAAGCTCGCCGCGGCGTCGGTGGACCGAGGGCGGGGGACCCTGGCGCTCGAGCGGCCGACGCTCGCCACGTTCCTGGGCCGTTGGCTGAACGTCGAGCGACGGCTCCGCACCCAGCAGGGCTACGAGGGCTACTGCCGCCGGCACATCGTGCCAGCGCTCGGCCACCTCCGGCTTGATGCGCTCACCGTCGCGCAGGTCTCGGAGATGCTCAAAGCGAAGCTCGACGGCGGTCTCTCCCCGCAGACGGTCTCGCAGATCCGCGCGGTCCTCCGCGCGGCGCTCTCGCAGGCCGAGCGCGAGGAACTCGTCTTCCGCAACGTCGCGCGGATCGCGAAGCTGCCCGCGCCGGTCGAGCCGTACGAGGGCCGCTTCCTCACCCTCGAGGAGGCCCGCCGCTTCCTCGCCGCGGCCGACGAGGACCGTCTCGCCGCGCTCTACCGGATCGTCCTGCCACTCGGGTTGCGCGAAGGCGAGGCCCTCGCGCTCCGCTGGGACGACGTCGACTTCGAGGCACGCACCCTTTACGTGCGCCACACCCTGCAGCGCGTGCCGCGCAAGGACCGCACGCGCCGCGCTGCCGGCGAGGGCCTCGTGCTCATGCCAACGAAGACCCGCCGGTCAAAGCAGAAGCTGCCGATCCCGGAGATCTGCGTCCGGGCGCTCCGCGCGCATCGAATTCGTCAACTGGAGGAGCGTCTCGTCGCCGGACCTCGCTGGGCCGAGACGGGTTTCATCTTCACCACCCCACTCGGCTCGCCGCTCCATGCGCGGGACGTCACGGTCGACTCGTTCCGCCCGATCTGCGAGCGCGCGGGCATCCCGTCCTCCACGCGCGAGCGGCAGCGCGGGCCTGTTGCAGAGCGCGGCCTGCGCTTCTACGACCTTCGGCATAGCTGTGCGTCGCTGCTCATCGCCGAGGGCGTGCCCCTGCGAGTGGTCCAAGACATCCTGCGCCACGCGAACATCCGCACGACAGCGGATCGCTACACCCATCTCGTGCCGCAGGTCGTCGCCGAGGCGCTCGCCGCGATGGACCGCACGCTCTTGAACCAGGTGGCGGAGTGACGATCCCAGTTGCTGCACAACTGCTGCACAGACGGACCGTCACGGCGCCCGTGGCGGGTGGAACGTGGGGATTCCCGAACGAAAACGGAGCCGACGGGCAGACTCGAACTGCCGACCGGCGGTTTACGAATTCGCGTCGGTTCGTTCGGGAGGGTTCGGGCCCGTTCACGTTCCTCGGGGTCCTGCATGTCCGCGTTCGTCGCCGTCCACCCCGGTTCGCGGCGACCGTGATCAAGACTGTGGTCAGTTGGATCACGGTCCGGAGTCCTGATCCGAGCCGACCGCGGACACCGGACGGTACGCTCGCTTGACCGTGTCAACTTCGTCGCTCTGGCGCAATGCGGATTTCCTGAAGCTTTGGACCGGGCAGACGGTCTCGGAGATGGGGTCGGTCGTCACCCGGACGGCGCTTCGACTCGTGGCGCTCATCACCCTGGGAGCCGGCGTCGCCGAGATGGCCTACCTGGTGGTGGCGGCCTCGACCGGCGTCCTCCTGGTCGGCCTCGTCGCCGGCGCGTGCGTCGACCGACTCCCGCGCAGGCCGGTCCTCATCTGGACGGACGTCATCCGGGCGGGGCTCCTCTTCTCGATCCCAGCGGCGGCCGCCGCTGGCACGCTGCGGATCGAATACCTGTACGTCGTCGCTTTCCTCGAGGCCTGCCTCGGCACGCTCTTCGACTCTGCGTACCACTCCTATCTGCCATCCCTCGTGGGCATCGACCGGCTGCTCGAGGGCAACGCGAAGCTGTCCCTGAGCTCGTCCGTCGCCGAGGTCGGCGGGCCCGGCCTCGCCGGCGCACTCGTACAGATCGTGAGCGCGCCATTTGCGATCCTCGTCGACGCGATCTCGTTCGTCGTCTCGGCGGTCTCGCTCATCGCGATCCGCGCGCGCGAAGCGCCGCGTCCGCGCGAGCTGCGCCGAACGATCAGGCGCGAGATCGTCGAAGGTCTACGCGTCGTCCGGCGGCACGCTCTCGTTTTCCCGATCGCGGCGAGCTCCGTCTCCGAGCACTTCTTCGGCTCCTTCTACGCGGCGCTGTACAGCCTCTACCTGCTCGAGGTCCTCGGATTGACGCCGCTGTTGCTCGGCGTCGTGATCTCGGCCGGCGGGATCGGATCGCTCGTCGGCGCCACGTTCGCGGGCCGCGTCGTGCGGCGGATCGGCATCGGGCGCTCGATCCTCGTCATGACGCTCGCCAGCTCGGCCATTGGCATCCTCACGCCGCTGGCCTCCGGTCCGCTGTTCATCGCGACCCTGATGGTGTTCTTGCCCCAGCTCATCGGCGACGGCATGAACACGATCCAGTGGATCGCGCAAGACACCGTCGTGCAGACCGCGGTGCCCGACCGCGTGCTTGGTCGGGTGAACGCCACGCTCGACGTCCTATCACATGGTGCGGCGCCATTCGGCGCGCTCGTCGCCGCGGCTATCGCGGAGAGCTTCGGTGTACGGACGGCGATCGGGATCGCGTGGCTCGGCGGACTCGCATCAGTGCTCTTCATCGTGTTCTCGCCACTGCCGCGGCTGCGGTCGGTCGACGAGATCAGTGCGAGCCGACCGTCTTTGCCGTTGGTCTGAACCTCGCGTTCCCGAACGAGATCGGCAAACCGCTGGGCGCATCGAACGTACTGAGGCGGTCGTTCTATCCGCTGCTGAAGCGCGCCGGTCTGCCTCGCGTGCGGTTCCATGACCTCCGCCACAGCGCCGCATCCCTCCTCATGGGTCGCGGCGTGAATCCGAAGGTTGTGCAAGAACTCTTCGGGCACTCTCAGATCGGAGTCACGTTGGACTTGTATTCGCACGTCACGCCAGACGATGCAGCGAGAAGCTACAGCAGCCTTGGATGCGGACCTCGGCGCAGCGCAGGGAGACCTGCGCTAGATCAGTGCGTCGACGGAACGACCAAACTCGTCCAGACTGACGGAGCCTTCATCGAGCCTGCTGACGATGATGGTTGCTGCATGTCACAACCGTTCTACGGATGGTCATACAGGTAGAAGATGTAGTCCTGAGATACGGTCTTGACGCCCAGATCGTTCAGTAGCCTGAGCAGTTGTGCGCGATGATCGGTGCCGTGATTGCCGACATGGAGCAGCACTTGCCACAGGATGAGGTCCTTGTCCTCCCCCTCTGCGAACGGCTTCTCAAAGAGCATGTCGTCCCGCAGCTCCGCAAGATAGCCGCGCATGCGTTGCTCAACGGCGTCCCAGTGCATACGAATGCTGTTCCGATCCACAAAGGTGGCGGGATCGAGTGAGTCTGGGATCTCGACGCCTCGCAATCCGCTGAACCACGTGTCATCAACGCTCATGAGATGCACGATCTGGTTTCGGACCGCTCCAGCGGAATAGCTCACGTCCTGCGTGAACTGTTCATCGGAGAGCGACGCGATGTACGTATCCCAGATGTTGCGGTTCTCACTGAAGTGATAGTTGTAGAAATGGCGGAAGGCATCGGCATTCATGTCGAAACGCGCTCCTGATGGTGCCTTCCAGCGTGCTGTCGAGGTCGCGACGTGTCAATCGCCCAGCCGTTGCGATGCTTTCCGGGCTGGTCGAGCATCACAGTTCCGAGCGGGATCGGCTCACGCCGTTTTGCATCTGTGAGCCACTGCGGATGGCCGCTCAACCTGTCCTCATCAGGTGCCGGATGCTAGCCGCACGGCCTCGGCGTCAGCCCGTCTGACTGGCGCGTGGCGCGCTGGGCTGTGACTTTGGCTGCAGCGCCCTCCGTCGATGGCGACCCAAACGACGCAGACGCGCGAAATGCTCCCGATCCTCTGAGCCGACGGGCAGACTCGAACTGCCGACCGGCGGTTTACGAAGTGGTGGTGTCTCCGCACGAGGAGCGCATTTCTCGCACGTTCTGACACGTCTCGTTCCGCCAAGTACCGCGGCGTTACGCCCCCACTGCTGCACGGGTTGCTGCACAACGGGTCGCGCCGCCGCGTCCGCAATCCCCGCATCACCACCGTCAGCGGTCTTGAAAACCGCTACGTCCTTCGGGGCGTCAAGGGTTCGAATCCCTTCCCCTCCGCAGTAAATCGGGCATTTCCGCCCTCATCGATCGCGAGCTCCGCGAGCCAATACCACAACGCGTACCACAACCAGCGCCGGATGGCGTCGCACCGATCAGTCTTCGACCTCGCGAAGAGCGCTGGCGCTCGCCGTGACGTGACCGGCGCGAGGCCGCGCGTGTGCCCCGGTGTGGCGGCGCATGGCCGGGATGAGCGCAGTACGCGCCCCGGCTCCGCTCGGCGCCCTTTGGCCACCGTGTCGAAGCGTGGGGCACGACGAGGGTGGGGGGAGTGGGTCGAACCGTGAGGCGATCGCCGGCGTCGCACCCGCGGCCACTGACCGTCCGCGAGTGCGCGACGCTCGAGCGCCTCGCACGAGGCATGACGCAGAAGATGGTCGCGTTCGAGTTCGGGATCTCGA
>DHJC01000041.1:34601-39342 GCA_002404155.1 Chloroflexi bacterium UBA4730
CGCACCGGGACGTGCACTTCTCTTGCGGAACCCGCGTCGATTTCGGGCCCATCCGCGAGCGGCTCAAGGCGAGCCGCTAGACGTCGACGCCCTCGTAGGTCGTGGCCCTGGCCTAGTAGTCGACACCTCGACCCACGAACGGCTCCACGGATCCGAGCTACGCTCGGGGTAGCGGACCGTCGACCTCGCGATCGGCCGTACCGCCCGCATTTCCTGCCGCGGCGAGATCGGCGGCGGGTGATGACGCGATTTTGTTTGTGAACCCGGAGGGCGGTCCCCTCGCTCCTCGGTAGGGCCGACCGGCGCGCTGCGTGCAAGGACCGACTGCCAGAGGACCTTGCCAATGCGTGGAGATACCCGAGCCCCCAAGCGTTGCCACGAGTGCCAGGACGACGCGTACATCGTGGCCGCCGACGGCGTCTACCGGTGTGCTCGGTGTTTCGGCCAAGCGCTGCCGCCAGCCCCGCAGAGCGGCGCTTCGTCCCTACGACAAGCTGGCGTCGCGTCTTCCCCCTTACGACGCGACGACGTGCCGGCGGGGTAGCTCGACGTGCACCGACGGGGCTGAGCTCGGGAGGACCGCGCGCGACGTTACGCCGAGGGCGACTCGTGCGGCCTGCGCGCGGCGAGCGCCCGGACGGTGCGGGCGACCAGCGCGATGTCAAACGGCTTGGCGAAGAATGCGGCCGCGCCGATCTTCTCGCTCACCGCGCGGCCGTAGGGGAGGCCCGACATCGCGATGAGCGGCACGCTGCGCGCGGCCGGGGCCCGCTCGCACCACTGCTCGACGAAGCCGCTCGCATCCAGGACCGGTAAGCCGATGTCCACAAGGACGACGTCGGGCGGCCTCACCAAGGCGGTGCGCAGGGCGTGCGCACCGTCGATCGCGACGCGCACTTCGATGTCAGGTTCACCGAGCGCCACTGTGAGCATGGTCCGCGTCGTGTCGTCGTCCTCGACGATGAGGAGACGAATCGGCTCGTCGCGATCATAGGTAATGCCGGGTTCCTAAACGGTATCGCCGGGCTGCGCGAACCTACGTCGGCGGGCTGCGAGACTGATGCGCTGATCCCGTTCGTGCTGCCCTGATCTATGGCTTGCTGGCGTCGGGTTGCCCCAAGCGCCGTTCGGCACGGACCCGTCCGGTGACGTTGACCAGCACGGCGGTCGTCCCGACGAGGGCGCCGGTCGGGTCGTACCTCGGCCGAAGGTGCACGTCGTAGACGAAGCCGTGCCGTTCGACCCGCTCGTCGATCTCCTCGCCGGAGAGCGCCCGGCTGAGTTGCGCCAGGACGTCTGGGTCATCTGCGTAGAACACGGCGGCTTGCTGGCCGCGCATCCGCTCGGGGGAGAACTTCGGGTGATCGCCGAAGCCAGCGCCGAGCGCGTCGAACATGACCCCGCCCAGGTCGACGGAAACGAGCAGCACCGGTGCGTGCTCGACGAGCGCCAGCAGACGGGAGTCGCTGGCTTCGAGCGCGGCGCTCGTCTCGGCGAGCGACCGGGATTGGGCTTGAGCGCCCACGCTGACATCACGCAGCCGACCGACCGCCGCGCCGATCGTGATCGCGATCGCGGCGCGCGAAAGGCTGCCCGCATCGGGCGCCGGAACCCCGGACAGGCGGATGAGGGCGGCGTTCACGGGAAGGGCGAGGGCCGCGGCGACGAGCCCGCCGCGCAGGCCGTAGACAGCTGCCGCCAGCGCGACGACGAGAATCGCGAGGTCGGTCGTCTGGTCCCCAAACCGCTCCGCGAGCGGGATGAACGAGGCAACGTACAGCAGGGTGA
This sequence comes from Chloroflexi bacterium UBA4730, assembly GCA_002404155.1. Classification (GTDB taxonomy): domain Bacteria; phylum Chloroflexota; class Limnocylindria; order P2-11E; family P2-11E; genus UBA4735. The sequence goes on from DHJC01000041.1 coordinate 36,390, forward strand.
GGCCCGCGACGACGAACGGCCGCGCCCAGCCGACGCGCCACCAGCTGCGGCCGAGCACCTGCGCTCGACGGGGCGCCGCTGCCAGACGTGGATCAGCCCGCGCGGCGGCCAATCTGCGCAGGGTCGATAGGAGCGCTCGGGGATCGTCCTTCGCGATGACCGCCTCCGCGCCGCGAAGGCGGGCCTGGCTCGATATGCCTTCCGACATCGTGAACAGGACGACGCGAGCATTCGGGAGGATGACGCGCAGTTTCGGCAGCACGTCGAGCCCCTGCGATCCGGGCATCTCTTGGTCAAGGACGATGAGGTCAGGCCGGACCACGAGCGCGATGCCGAGCGCCTCGTCACCGCTCGCCGCCTCGCCCACGACGCGCAAGGTCGGCTCCGTCGCGATGAGGGTCCGGAGGCCCTCCCTGATCTCGGGGCGGTCATCGACCACGAGCACCCGCGCCACGGACATCGGCCCGTCCGCCGCTCGCGTGACCGTCGCCCGCCGATCGGCGCCCCGGCGTTCGGCATCCCGGCGATCGTCACCCGCCATTGCAAGCCTCGTCGCCGACCCGTCCAATGGCTCGCGCGGTCGGGAACTGACTGGCTCGCTGACGCACAGCGGACGCTTCGCCCGCGCACCTATCCGCTGAAGCGAGTGCCGCCATGACCACTCTCCCGAGCGCCCGTACCCACCGATTCGCTCGCAAAGGCGGCTTCTTTGTGGCGGCTTCAACAATAGTGGAGTTCGGTAAAACCCGGAAACGGGCGAAGCAATTGAAAACATTGGCGATTGACGCGCCGGACCGGCCACAACGCGCGTCAGAAAACTCGCGACGGTGCTAGGTTCTCCGCACTCAGCGGCGCAAGCGAAAGCGAGAGCTCGTTGTGCGCGAACAGTCCGAGCCACGCGACGGCGACCGCGACAAGGAGCGCCACGGCAGGTTTCGGGCTAGGTCCGCCGCGGGCCACCGCCACATGAGCACCCCCATCGCCAGCGTCCATAAGGTGAGCAGAAGGACGAGACCAGGAATGATGGTCTCGGCGGCCTGCACCTCTGCGGACGCGGCGATCTGCAGGAGCGCGGCGACGCTTGCACCGCCCGCCCCGACGAGCTCCTGCGCGTTCCGATCGCGGTCTGCGTCAGCGGCGCGTAGGACTCGATCGGCGGCGGGCACAATAGCGTCGTGCCACGGCTGCAACGGAAGGCCTTTCTGAGCTCGGATGATGTCCGCCTGTTCGGCCGCGGTCGTTTCGTCGTCGTCAACCTCGACGAGACCGCGGTCGGCCGGTTCACGTTCCAGCCCGGATGGCGTTGGTCAGTCGATGTCGGACCGAAGATGGGCACGCCAAGCTGCCAGCTGCGCCACGTCGGCGCGGCCGTGACCGGCGTCCTGCACGTGGTCACCGAGGATGGAAGCGAGACCGATATCAGCGGCGGCGACGCGTACGAGATTCCGCCCGGGCACGACGCCTGGGTCGTCGGCGACGCCCCGTGGGAGGCGGTCGAGTTCGCGAGTGCCCGGACCTTCGGTGCAACGGAGGAGTCCGGCGTGCGCGCGCTCGGGACGATCCTCATGACCGACATCGTGGACTCGACCGCGACCCTCGAACGCCTCGGCGATGCGAAGTGGCACGCGGCGCTGCTCGAACACAACGAGCGGCTGCGCGCGCAGATCGACCGGTTTGGCGGCCGCGAGGTGCGCACGACCGGCGACGGGTTCCAAGTGCTGTTCACCGGCGCGGCACGCGGTGTCCGCTGTGCGGCGGCGATGATCGACGCCCTTGCCGATCTCGAGATCCGAATCCGCACCGGGCTCCACACCGGCGAAGTAGAGCTAACCGCCGGCAACCTTTACGGCATCGCGGTGCATGCCGCAGCGCGGGTGAGCGCCCTCGCGGGGCTGAGCGAGGTGCTGGTCTCCGCGGTGACGCGCGATCTCCTCGACGGCTCGGGTCTGGCGTTCGAAGAGCGCGGGGTCTACGAGCTGAAGGGCCTCTCCGGTCCACGTTCCGTCTTCGCCCTCATCCGCGAGAGCGCCCGCTAGGTCACGGCCCGCGCCAAACGCCGGCGCTACCCCGCACGCGCAGCACCTGATACGTGATTGAGCGCCGCAGCGCGAACCGGTCCTTCGCCCACGCCGGGAGCCGATGCGCCGCGTCGTCCGCCCACTCGGCCGAGCCGAGTCGGCGCGAACCGCCCAGGTAGCGCTCGAGCGCCCCGCGGTCGTCGAACAAGACACGGAACCAGTAGTGGCCGTGCTCGCTGACGGTGAACTTTCCTTGGCTCAGTACCGTGTTGATCGCCGCGTCCGCCGCGCGGTCATCAACCATCCGGTCCCGCGTCGTCGCCACTTCGCCCACAACCCGTCGAGCGCCGCGCACGAGGTGCTCGATGCGTGCCCTCCGCTTGGGATCCGGTCGCGCGTCGATGAGCAAGCCGTCGTCGCTGAGCAGCTTGTGGACCGCGGCGAGGGCATCGACCATGCCCGTTCGTCGCACACATCAGAGCGACCACGAGAACAGCGCAAGATCGAACCGCTCCCCATGCCCGACGAGGCGCTGCACCGCACCGTGGCGAAAGCTCACGTGACGCCAGCCGTTGGCTCGCGCGCTCGCGCGGGCGAGTGCGATGGCGGCTGGGTCCGGGTCGATCCCGACGACGCGACGTGCCAAAGGCGCAGCAGCCAGAGCCAAGCGGCCGTCGCCCGTGCCGACATCCAGGAGTCGAACACCACGGAAGCGGTCGGGAGCGCCGAGCCGGCGGAGCTCCCACATGCCGTCTGGTCGGTACGCGGAGCCGCAGCCGGTGCGGTCGACAAGACCCGCCACGCGCCGACACTATGACGGGGCGACGAACGGCGCCCACGCGGGAGGTGGATCGTGGCGACCATGCATAACGTCCGAATCGACAACGCGCGGCAATCTGCGGAGAAGGCGAAGACGGATCCGTCGGCCGCGCAGT
>DHJC01000082.1:0-43576 GCA_002404155.1 Chloroflexi bacterium UBA4730
GTGCGGGTTATCGATTCGTCCCCGTGTCGGCTGGCGAGGCGAACCCGCCCGCGTAGTTCGCCCGTTCGGCCCGTTCTTTTCTTTCTCCGCAGCGTCCGCCGTTACGAAACCGTCATGCGGTGGCGCGTGCCTCCTGCCGACGTACGGTCTGCGGCCAGAGGAGCGACCGCGTCCGGCGAAGGCCCGGCGGCCGCTGCTGGTGGGGGAAGATGCAAGCGCAGAACGTACTTCTCGTCGAGGACGACGCCGAACTCAGCGTGCTCGTCAGCGATCTGCTAGTCAGGCTGGGTATCGTCCCGTCACCATCGCGGACCACGCGCTCATCGGCGCGGCCGTCGATCGGTGGCAGCCCCGATGCGTGATCCTGGACGGCGAGCTCAGGTCGAGCGGTGAGAGTCGCACGTGGGATGACGCGGCCGCAATTCGTCGTGGGCATCCGAGCCTGCCGGTCGTGATCTTCAGTGCGGACACCGCCGCACTCGCCGAAGCTCGGGGCGGACGGCCGCGACGCAGCCGCGCCGCGACGTTCGCCGGGTTCGTGAGCAAACCGTTCGTCATCGACGAGTTCCTCCAAACCGTGAAGCGTGCGGTGGACGGGGCGTCGTCGCCTGCGGCGACGGCGACACCGTCGCAACCGCGTCGCGCGACCGCCGCCATGTTTCCGGATGCCAGCCGGGGAGCCCGCCGCTGCATGGCCCGAGACCGACCTCTTCGCTGCGGTCGTCCACGAGCTGCGCCAGCCGCTCACCGTGATCCGCGGCCAGCTCCAGCTCGGGATCCGGCAGATCGGGAAGGATGCCATTCGCGAACGCGGCTCGATCGACCTCGCGATCGCGCAGGTCGACCGGATGGACCGGTTGCTCGGCGAGATGCTGGATCCTTCGGTCCTGGCCTCGAGTGGTCTCGGCCTCGTGAGCGTGGCCTTCGATGTCGTGCGTGCGATCGTGGATGCGATCGGACGGCATGACGACGGGGACACCCGGAGGATCAGCTTCGAGTGGCCGCATGGCACGGTGCACGTCTGTGGCGATCCCGATCGGACCGCGCAGATCCTGGACAACGTGCTCGGCAACGCGCTCAGGTACAGCCCGCCCAAGACGCCGATCGAGGTCTCGCTGACGATCGTGGGCGCTGAGGCGCAGATCCGGATCGCGGACCACGGTCTTGGCGTTCCCGCGGATGAGCGCGCCCGGCTGTTCACGCCGTTCTTCCGAACGTCAAGCTCCCGCGACGTGCCGGGCACGGGATTGGGCCTCCACATCAGCAAGCGGCTTGCCGAGCGTCAGGACGGCCGACTGTGGCTGGAGGCCAGCTCCAGCGCCGGCAGTGTGTTCGCGCTCGAGCTGCCGGTCGCGATGTCAGGGCGGGAATCCGCCTGATCGGAAGGTATCGGCTCCGCACAAGTTGCGACTGAGCCTGGGCTCGTAGTCCGACAAGGAACTGCGCCACGGCGAACATCATCGCCCGCGTGATCACGCAGGAACCTTCGATCGCGCCGATCCGCGACGTTCTCCGTCGCCGCTAGCCTGCTGCTGTGGCAGCCCTGCGGCCGTTCCGCTTCACGGTGCAGGCGAGCGCGCCGCCGGCGGGCGCGGACTGGACCTCGTTCGCCCGGCGCCTCGAGGCCATCGGCTACGGCGGGCTCGTCATGGCCGATCACGTCGTCGGCAACGGCCTGTCGCCGTTCCCGGCGCTCGCCGCCGCGGCCGCCGCGACCACGACGCTCCGCGTCGGCACCCTCGCGCTCGACAACGACTTCCGCAACCCCTTGCTCCTCGCGCGCGAGGCGGCGACGGTCGACGTGATCTCGAACGGCCGTCTCGAGCTCGGGATCGGCGCCGGCTGGCACGACCGCGACAATCACAGCCTCGGGATCGGCTACGACCCACCCCGGGTGCGTGTCGAGCGGCTCGCGGAGGCCGTGCCGCTCATCAAGCGGCTGTGGACGGAGGACGAGGTGACCCACGCCGGCACCCACTACCGGCACGACCAGGCGCACAGTGGGCCGACGCCGGTCCAGCAGCCGCACCCGCCGATCCTCATCGCCGGCGGCGGCGATCGGATCCTCGAGCTGGCGGTGAAGGAGGCCGACATCGTCGGGGTCGTCCCGCGCACGCGACGTGACGGCGCGCCCGACCGTGCGGCGTACTCGTGGGAGACGGCGCTGGACCGCTTCGCGTACGTCCGGCGGCTGCTCGGTGATCGTGACGTCGAGCTCAACACGCTCGTCTTCGGCATGACCGTGACCGACGACCGCCCCGCCGCGATCGCCGAGCTCGCGCGCCGCATGGAGGGCGCTCCCGCGGAGATGATCGACCGCTCGCCGTTCTTCCTCGTCGGCTCCCTCGCCGAGATGCGCACGCAGCTGCTCCGCGTCCGCGAGGCGTTCGGGGTCAGCTACTTCAACGTCCGTGGCGAACACGTCGAGGCGTTCGCGCCGCTCGCCAAAGAGCTGAGCGGGGGATAATCGCAAGCCGTGGCATCCACGGACGGGCTCTTGGTGATGGCCGATATCTCCGGCTACACCGCGTTCGTATCCGGCACCGAGCACGAGCACTCTCGCGAGATCCTCGCGGAGCTCATCGAGAACATCGCCAAGAGCTTTGGCGGCAGGCTGAGCATCGACCAGGTCGAGGGTGACGCGCTCTGCTGCACGACCGCTCGCACCGACGTCGAGGTCGGCGACTGGTTGCGCGAGACGTTCGTCGCGTTCCACCGGCGCCTCCGCGACATGCGCGCGGCGACGACATGCCCGTGCCAAGCCTGCCAGATGATCGGCAACCTCGGCCTGAAGTTCGTCGTGCATCGTGGGACGTTCTCGCGGCAGGTGGTCGCGGGCGTCGTGCAGCTCCACGGCGCGGACGTCAACCTCGTCCACCGGCTGCTGAAGAACACCGTGCCCCTTCGCGAGTACCTCCTTGCGACGGACGCGGCCTGCGCGGCGTGGCCCGAGAACGCGCGGACTGCCTACGTACGTGCGCCGCAGCACTACGACGTCGGGGACGTCGAGGCCGCCTACCTGGATCTCGCGCCCGTTCGCGACGGGGCGCTCCGTGAGGAGCGTCAGCGCGTCCGACGCGATGAAGCGAAGCTCCGAATGACCCGCCGCTTCGACGCGCCGCCGGAGCGGGTGTGGCAGCTGATGATCGACCCGGTCGCGCGCAAGCGGATCATGCAGGTGCCGCGAGTCGACTTCGAGGCGGGCGCGCGCGGATCGCTCGTGGGCGCCGAGTACCACTGCGAGCACGGCGGAGATCACGCGACCGTGTTCCGGGTGGTGAGCGCGGAGCGGCCGTCCGAGCTCACGACCACCGTCGAGTTCCCGTTCGTCGGGCGGATCTACCGCACCGACCGGGTCGTGCCCGAAGGGACCGGCACCCGCGTCGACAGCGCCATCTACTGGGACGAGCCGAGCGGGTTGAAGGCCCGGTTCGGTACCGTCGTCGCGGTCCAGATGATGAAACGCTACTTCACCCGTTACAACGACAACACGGCCGCGATGCTGAACGAGCCCGCGGCCACGCCGGCATAGCGCCGGAGCGTGGGCGCGACCTTCGAGCGAGCGAGGTCCCGGCGCGGGCTGCTGTGGCTGGCCGCGGCCAAGATCGTGGTCCTCGTACTCGTCTTCGACCCGGGCGGCAACGTCGCGTTCGACTTGCCCAAATCGCTCGCCAGCCGGGTGATCGAGTGGGCCACCGGGGCGCTCCTCATCACGGCACTGCTTGCCCACGGGCGCGGCATCGTGCCACGGACCCGGCTCCATGCCGCCGTGGCCGGCCTCGCGGCGGTCTCGGCCGTTGCGGCGATCTTCGCGGCGGAGCCGTACGTCGCGATCTTCGGGGAGCAGGACCGCTATCTCGGTCTGACCTTCCTCGCCGACATGCTCATCTTGTATCTCGCCATCGCCGTCGCGGTGCGCACCCACCGCGATGTCGCGGTGCTGCTCGGCGCGGTCGCCGCCGCGGGCGGCGTCGCCGGCGGCTACGCGCTCGTTCAGGCGCTCGGCGCGGATCCGTTCGCCTGGGCGGTGGATCCGCGGGGCCGGCCGTTCGCGACGTTCGGGAATCCCGACCAGTTCGGCCACTTCATCAGCGTGCTGTTCGGCGTCACGTTCGGCGCGGCGATCGGCGCCACCCGTCGGGGCCGGCGGGCGATCGCTGCGGCCGGGGCGCTTGCCGCGCTTGGGATCGCGGCGATCGTCGCGACGCGCGGGACCCTGGTCGGCGTCGGTGGTGCGCTCGCGAGCGTCGTCACAATCCGGCCGCCGACGCGTCGCGGTGCGCTCGCCGGAGCCGCTGCGACCATCGCGATCGCGGGGGTGCTCCTCGCGACGCCCTTGGGCCAGCGAGCGGTCGCGACGGTGCAAGGAGGAGCCCTCTCCGATCGGATCACCCTCTACGGGATCGCGGCGCGCGCCACGCTCGCGCGTCCGCTGCTGGGCTTCGGACCGGACAACTTTCGCGCGGCCTTCGTCGAGCATCGCACCGTGGATAGCCTCGCGATCCTGAGCGCCGGCCCGCAGACATCGGCGCACGATTGGTTGTTGGACGCATCCACCACGACCGGGCTCATTGGCCTCGCCGCTCTACTCATCCTGGTCGGCCTCGGCACGGTCGAGCTCGCCGGCCTCGCGCGCGCGAGGCCGGAGGTCGGCCTGCCGCTCCTCGTCGGTTGGTCGGCGTACTGGGCGAACGGCCTCGTCGACGTCGGATCGGTCGCCGTCGGGTGGTTTCCCTGGCTCGCTCTCGGGGTCGCCGCGGCTCTGCGCGGCACCCGTCGCGAGACGGCCGCGCGGCGAGTGCCGCGCTGGCTCGGGCCGACGATCGCGATCGTCGCGCTCGCCGGGATGGCCACTGGCGCACGAGCGTTCGTCGCGAATGAAGAGGCTTGGGCCTCGGCCGAGGCGAGCCATTTCGGCGAGGCCCAAGCCGCCGTGACGCTCGCTGACCGGGCCGCCGCGCGTGACGGTGGCCGAGCCGACAACTGGAACCGGCTTGGTCTCGCGCTCGAGTCGCAAGGCCGGTGGAGCGATGCCGCCGTGGCGTATCGGGCGGCGGCGTCGCGCGAGCGGCACGAACCGGTGTATTGGGCGAACCTCGCGCGCGCGCTGGCGCGCGTCGCGCTCGCCGGTGAGACCGGCGTACAGAACGATGCGATCGCGGCCGCCCGGGAGGCCACGGTGGTCGACCCCAATGCGCCGCTCGGGCACCTCACGCTCGCGGAGATCGCCACGCTGTTCGGCAGATGCGAGCTCGCACGGAGCGAAGCCGCGCGGGCGGCGGCGCTCCAGTCAGGCCACGACGACGCCGTCGCCCGCGCGGCTGCCTGCCACTAGATGACAAAGGAACGGGGCGCATCGCGCCCCGTTCCTGTTATTGCCTTATTGCCGATCGCGTTGCCGCTGCTATGGGGTGGTCTTGCACGGCGACGTCGCGTCCGGGCGGCCGGGCGGGCCGGTGTGCACGTGGTTGAGGTCGCCGCAGCCCCATCCGGGCCTCGTGCCGGTCGTGTCGGCCGGGCTGGTCTCTTGGCCCGCGGACACGTTCGTGTTGGTCGTCTCGTTCTGGTTGGTCTCGGTGTTCGTCTGCGTCGCCTGCTGGCTGGTCGCGCTGCCGTTGGAAGCGATCGTCGACGGGTTCGAGCCGCCGGTCAGCGCCCCGAGGACCGCGCTTGCGACGCCGCTCGCCTTGTCCGGCAGGGTCACGCTGGCGGCATGCCCGAGCGCCGCCGGGATCGTCGCATCGCCGTTCGAGTCCGTGGAATTCGCACCGAGTGCGGCGGAGCTGAGCGCGATCGCGAGCGCGCTGCCGGCCGCCAGGTAGGTCCAGAGCTTCCGTTTCGTCATCGACTGCCTCCTATTTTGCTTACGTGCGTTGCTTGCGTACCGTCAGGCGCTGAGCCATCCAAGCATGCTGCCTCAATCCGGTAAACGGTGCAGGTGACCAACCGTTAGGGGCAATTTCGACAGGCAAAACCTAGATTTGGCTTAACTACCACCTCGTCTTCGTCTTCCAGTCGGCCGCGCCGGCCTGCAGCTCACGCGCACCCGCGACCAGCGACTGTGACGAGCCGCCGGCACCGAGCATCTCCGCAAGCTCCGAGACGCTCTCGCGTGTCCCGAGACGATCGGCCACGACGTGCGTGCGGCCGCCGCGCACCTCTTTGCGCACTTTCACGTGGGTGTCGGCGTACGCGGCGACCTGCGCGAGGTGGCTGACGCAGAGGACCTGATGCTGTCGCGCGAGCGACCAGAGCGCGCGACCGACGGTCTCGCCGAGGCGTCCGCCGACGCCCGCGTCCACCTCATCGAATACCAGCACCGGCGTCTCGTCCTGTGCGGCAAGCACGACCTCGAGGGCGAGCATGATGCGCGACAGCTCGCCCCCCGACGCGGTGTCCTGCAGTGGAGCGAACGGCTCACCGGGGTTCGGCGCGATCTCGAAGGTCACGCGATCTCCGCCGGTCGCGTCGGGCTCGACCGGCCTGAGCGTGACGGCGAAGTGGCAGCGCTCGAGGCCAAGGTCGGCGAGCTCAGCCTCCACGTTCTTCGCGAGCTTCTTCGCCGTCTTCTCGCGTGCCGTGTGCAGTGCCGCGCTCGCGGACGCAACAGCATCGCGCGCGCCTCGCTCCTCAGTGTCCAGGCGCGCGAGCCGCTCCTCCTGCGACGACACGTCGGAGAGCTCACGCCGCGCGCGTTCACCGTACGCGACCACCTCGGCAAGGGACGGGCCGTACTTGCGCTTGAGCTCCGCGAGCTCGTCGTTCCGCGATTCGAGCCTCGTGAGCTCCCGTGGATCGGCATCGATGGATTCCGCGTACCGCCGCAGGTCGGCTCCCAGATCCGCGATCTCGTCGACCGACGCGGCCAGGCGTGCCGCATGATCGGCCAAGCGGGGATCGAGCTCGGCCGCGGCCGCGAGATCGCGCGCGGCGATCGCGAGCTGGTCGCGCGCCGCGGCCCGCTCGCCGACCAGGAGGTCGTAGACCGTGGCCGCGCTCGCGCGCAGACGGTCGGCGGATCGGGCGACGGCGAGGCCGCTCGCGAGGCCGGACTCCTCGTCGTCGGCGATCCGCGCGGCGTCGATCTCCCCGACCTCGTGCTCGAGCAGCGCGAGCCGGCGTGCGCGCTCGCGTGGATCGCCGCCGAGCGACTCGCGCTCGGCCAGCATGTCGCGAAGCGCGCGGTGCACCGTCGTGGCGGCGTCCCGCAGCCCAGCGTGACCGCCGTACGCGTCGACGAGATCGCGCTGCACCGCGGATCGCGCGAGGCGGAGCTGCTCGCCCTGTCCGTGGATCGCGACCAGCTCGCTGCCGCGCTCCGCGAGCTTCGCGAGCGGAACGGTCTCGCCGTTCATGCGCGCCGGTGCACGTCCCGGCTGGATCTCGCGACCGAGGATGAGCTCGTCGTCGCCCGCACCGGCGAACACAGCCTCGACCTTGGCGCGCTCCGCACCTTCGCGCACCATGCCCGCCGCGACGCGGCCGCCGGTCGCGGCGAGCAGGGCGTCCACGAGCATCGACTTGCCGGCGCCGGTTTCCCCGGTGAGGACGGTGAGACCCGGCGCGAGCTCCAGGCGCAGCTCTGAAACGAGAGCGAGGTCCTTCACCGAGAGCTCCGCGATGTGCGGCCGGCTCATCCGATGAAAGACCTCGCTCGCGTCAGATAAGTGCTGGGAGCTGCGTTCTTGCTACTTGCCCTTCGGCTTCGCCATCGTCGCGTCCTTCGCCGCCTTGGCGATACGGAACTTGAGGACGCGCTTCGCCGGGATCTTGATCTCCGCGCCGGTGGCCGGGTTGCGGCCGAGGCGTGCCTTGCGATCGACGATCACGAGCTTCCCGAGACCGGGGATCGTGAAGCCGTTCTTCGCTTCCTTGTACGCGAGGTTGTTCAGTTCGTCCAGGAACTCGTTGGCCTGCTTCTTCGAAAGACCCGTCTTTTCTGCCAGCGTCGCCATCGTCTGCGACTTCGTCATCGAGGCCACCCTGATCCTCCACATAAGCCCATTCGGGCGTATTTCCGCTGCATTGTGCATTGCGCAGGGGCACTATGTCGCAAATGCCCCTCACCGTGGTGGATAACCCGGCCGACCGGCCGGAGTGGATCAAGGAGACCATCCGCCTCCTGACCGGCGTTGCGGCAGATGGACGTCGCTCGCTCCTCCATTTGGTGGAGGAGACGACCGACGCGGATCTCCTGGCCGGCACGCCGGCGGCTTGGGGCCTCGGGCAGATCGCCGCGCACCTCCTGATCGTCGACCGGGGTGTCTCCCTGATCGCGCTTCGTCTGGCCCGGGGTGAGGAGGCCGGTGCGACGGGCCAGCCGCGTCCGGACGCCGCCGGGGTGACTCGGGACGGCCTTCGCGTGCTCGCCGAGAAGGCCGCGGCCGTGGCGGATCGCCTGCGGGCGGAGTTTCCCGCCGACCCCGACGCGGCCAGGACCGCCGCGCATCCGTTCTATGGCTCGATGAACTGCTTCGGCTGGCTCCTCACCGTGCCCAACCACTACCACGCGCATCTTTCCGCATTCCGCGAAGGCCGCCCCTCGGCGCTCTAGCCGCTATCTTCGTCCTGACGCCGGGAGGATGACCGCAATGTCGACCGAGGCTACGCAAAGCTCAGCACTCGACACGCTCGGCAGCGAGACGCGTACCTTCCCGCCGCCGCCCGAGTTCGTCCGCCAGGCGAACGTCTCTGATCCCTCAATCTACGAGCGCGCCGACAAGGACTTCGAGGGCTTCTGGGCCGAGCACGCCCGCACCCTCACCTGGCGGAAGCCGTTCACGAAGGTCCTCGAGTGGGAGGCGCCGTACGCGAAATGGTTCGCCGACGGGCAGCTGAACGTCACCGAGAACTGCCTCGACCGCCATGTTCAGGCCGGCAAGGGCGCGAAGGTCGCGTACTACTGGGAGGGGGAGCCGGGCGACAAGCGGGTCCTCACCTACCAGGACCTCCTCGAGGAGACGCAGCGCTGCGCGAACGCCCTGAAGGAGCTTGGCGTCAAGAAGGGCGACCGGGTCGCGATCTACATGCCGATGATCCCCGAGCTGCCGGTCGCGATGCTCGCGTGCGCCCGGATCGGCGCGCCGTTCACCGTCGTGTTCGGCGGGTTCTCCGCGGAAGCGCTCGCCGGCCGCATCGGCGACTCCGAGGCGAAGCTCGTCATCACCGCCGACGGCGGCTATCGGAAGGGCAACGTCGTACCGCTGAAGAAGAACGCCGACGACGCGATCGCGCAGACCTCGACGGTCGAGAAGGTGCTTGTCGTGCAGCGCACGAAGCAGGAGGTCGCCTGGACCGCTGGGCGCGACGTCTGGTGGCACGACATCGTGCCCAGGCAGAAAGCCGACTGCCCGGCCGAGGCGCTCGACGCGGAGCACATGCTCTACCTGCTGTACACGTCGGGCACGACCGCGACGCCCAAGGGCATCGTCCACACGACCGCCGGTTACCTCACCGGCGTCGCGGCGACCACGAAGCTCATCTTCGACGTGAAGGATCACGACGTGTTCTGGTGCGCGGCTGACATCGGCTGGGTCACCGGCCACAGCTACATCGTCTTCGGGCCGCTCGCGAACGGCGTCACCGGCGTCATGTACGAAGGCACGCCGGACTTCCCGGACAAGGACCGGTGGTGGTCGATCATCGAGCAGTACAAGGTCTCGATCCTCTACTGCGCGCCCACGGCGATCCGCACGTTCATGAAATGGGGAAGCGAGTACGTGCAGAAGCACGACATGCGCTCGCTCCGGCTCCTGGGCTCGGTGGGCGAGCCGATCAACCCTGAGGCGTGGCTCTGGTATCAGCAGACCATCGGCGGGGGGCGCTGTCCGATCGTCGACACGTGGTGGATGACCGAGACGGGCATGATCCTCGTCTCGCCGCTCCCGGGCATCACGACGACGAAGCCTGGGAGCGCGACGTTCTCGTTCCCCGGCGTGCAGGCGGACGTCGTCGATGAGGGCGGCAGCAGCGTGCCACTCGGTCAGGCGGGCTACCTTGTCATCACGCGTCCATGGCCGGCGATGCTCCGCGGCATTTACAAGGACGACGAGCGATACCGCGACACGTACTGGAGCAAGTACCCGGGCCGCTTCTTCGCCGGTGACGGCGCGAAGCGTGACACCGACGGCTACTTCTGGCTCATGGGCCGGGTCGACGACGTGATGAAGATCTCCGGCCACCGCATCTCGACGACCGAGATCGAATCCGCGCTCGTCTCCCATCCGAAGGTGGCCGAGGCCGCGGTGATCGGCCGCGACGACCCGGTGACGACACAGGCGATCTTCGCCTTCGTGACCCTGCGCGGCGGCAACGACTCGAGCGACGCCCTGTCCAAGGAGCTTCGCGAGCACGTCGTCTCGAAGATCGGCTCGATCGCGCGCCCGAAGACGATCATGTTCACGCCGGAGCTGCCCAAGACCCGGTCCGGCAAGATCATGCGGCGGCTTCTCCGGGACATCGCCAACGGCCAGCCGCTCGGCGACACCACCACCCTCGCGGATGCGACCGTGGTCGAGACGATCCGCGGCTCGACGGGTAAAGAGGCGTAATTCCACCTCGCGGAACCCGTGATCGCCTGCTCCTTGACGGCTCGCCGAACTAAGCCCTCAATACCGCAATTCGAGCGCTTCCGCGCCGCCGGGAGGTGGTGGAGAGAAAAGCGGCTGGGCGGGTGCCGCGCTGTGATCGCGTCAGGACCACGACACCTCGCGCGAGTTTGAAGGAGGGCAATCTTGGCAACGACGATGGCCGCCCCGCGGCCAGCGAGTTGGCGCTCGACGTACGGTCTTCCGTTCGTCATCGGCGCTTCCTCGGCCGGCACGATCATCGAGTGGTACGACTTCTATCTGTACGCGACCCTCACCCCGTTCCTCGCGCCGATCTTCTTCCCGAGCGATAACCCCACCGCGTCGCTGCTGGCCGCGTTCGCGACGTACGCAATGGGCTTCCTGGTCCGTCCATTCGGTGCGGTCGTCTTTGGCCGGATCGGTGACGTCGTCGGGCGCAAGTACGCGTTCCTCATGACGATCTCGATCATGGGTGTCGCGACGGTCGGCGTCGGCCTGTTGCCGACGTACGCCGCGATCGGCATCCTCGCCCCGACGATCCTCCTGCTCCTCCGGCTCGCCCAGGGCCTGGCCCTCGGCGGCGAGTACGGCGGCGCGGCCATCTACGTGGCCGAGCACGCCCCCGACAACAAGCGGGGCTTCTACACCGCGTGGATCCAGACCACCGCGACGATCGGATTCTTCCTCGCGCTCGCCATCATTCTCCTGTTCCGCACCAACATGAACGCGGCGGACTTCGCGAGCACCGGTTGGCGCTACCCGTTCCTGATCTCGGCCATCCTGCTCGCGTTCGCGATCTACATCCGGATGCGGCTCCAGGAGACCCCGCTCTTCGCGCGCCTCAAGGCGCGCGGTGAGACCTCGACGAACACCGCGAGCTGGGCCAAGGAGAGCTTCAGCGGCCGGAAGGTCGGCACCATCGCGCTCGTGCTCCTCGGCCTGACCGCCGGTCAGGGCGTGGTCTGGTACCAGGGTCAGTTCCAGGCGAACTTCTTCATGACCACGTACCTGAAGCTCACGTTCCTGCAGTCCTACCCGATCATGCTCTGGGCCGTCGGCCTCGGCACGCCGTTCTTCCTGTTCTTCGGCTGGCTCTCGGACAAGATCGGACGGAAGATCATCATCCTGTCCGGCTGCCTCATCGCGGCGGTCACGTACGTCCCGATCTATCACGCGATGTACGACGCCGCGAACGTCACCTACGACTCGGCCGGCCTCATCACGAAGGCCGACCCGAACGTGCCGATCCTGATCGCGCTCGTGTGGATCCAGGTCATCTACGTGACCATGGTCTACGGCCCGATCGCGGCGTTCCTGGTCGAGTACTTCCGAGCGAAGGTCCGCTACACCTCGCTCTCGATCCCGTACCACTTCGGGAACGGCTGGTTCGGCGGATTGCTCCCGCTGTTCTTCACCTACCTCGTGGGCGCGACGTTCCCCGTAGGGAGCAAGTCTTACGTGCCGTTCCTCAATAACTTCATGTCGCTGCCGATCGCCAGCAGCATCAGCCTGCGGCAGTTCAACACCACGAACGATCCGAACGGCAACATCTACCTCGGCCTCTCGTACGTCATCATCGTGGCGCTCATGTCGGTGGTCATCGGGACGCTGTTCCTGAAGGAGCCGAAGGACGTCAAGATCTGGACCGAGGTCGGTGGCGAAGACGAGCTGGGCATGGTCACCGAAGCGACCCCGGCAGACTAGACGCAGCACGCGAACGATCGAAGAGGGAGGCCGGAGGGCCTCCCTCTTCCCGCTGACTAGAGCGTCTTCTCGAGCTCGATGTGCGCCGGCAGCATCACGTAGCCGAGCTTCGCGTTGATGCCGCGCATCGCCTTGTTCGGCTCGTCGTTCGTCGTGAGCATGGCGCGCAGCCCGGCGGCCTTCGCGGCCGCGAGCATCTTCAGCTTCAGGGCCGTCGCGAGCCCGCGGCCGCGGTAGTCCCGGCCGGTGCCGGTCGTCCACGTGTAGCCGCGATCCGTGCCTTGCTTCCCGGTCGTCGTGAACGCCGCGATCCGCTCGCCGTCGAGCGCGACGATCGTAGCGTCATTCAGCATCTTGCCGCTGTCGACGGCCATCTTCTTGAACTTCTCGTAGGTCCAGTGCGGGGGCGGCGAGGCCCATGGGACGTCTTCCCATATCGGGGCCTCGGCCTCCCAGAGGTCGTGCCAGAACTTCTCGATCGCGGGCTCGTCGCGACCACGCAGGAACTCCGTCACCGTCGCGAGCCGGATGCCTGACGACTCGACGCGCGCGACCACGTCCTGGAGCGGGCCGCCGTCGAACGTCTTCACCTCGACGTAGGACTCGATGCGACGTCCGATCTCCTTGTACCCGTGCTTCTGGGCCCACTCGAGCGACCCTTCGAACGCGGCGCTCGTGCCGGCAAGGATCCGCGGGGCCTTCGCCTTGCGGGCCGCGGCCTCGACCGCGTCGAGGAGGGCCGTGCCGAGGCCCTTGCGCCGGTGCGCGCGCATGACGTTGATCCCTCCGAAGAGCGTTCCGTCGGTGCGGGGAAAGAATCCCGGCCCGAGGTCGGCGCCGCCGGCGAGCCCGCCGTGCGGGGCGTCGATCGATACGCGGAGGAGGTCCTTCGGCGGATCGATGGCCTCCCACTCGCGCCATTCGTCCGCCGTGCCGCGCTGGAGCTCGTGGACCTGCTCGTTGCGCTCCTGCACCGATGGCTCGCGATCGCTGTCCCGGAAGTCGCGCGCGCGGTAGCCCTTCGGCAGGGTCGCGGCGATCGCCTCGGCGCCGCTCATCGTCGTGTCCATGGCGGCAGCATCGGACGATGGCGCCCCGGACGCAACCGTCAACTGCGGCACACTTGCGCGATCCGAGCGATCCTGGCGAACTGGGGGAGGTAGCGATGGACGAGCAGAAAGACCGGGGCGACCGTGGTCCGATGGACCCGACGCGGAAGCTGCTGAAGGTGTTCGGCGTGAAGGTCACCGACTACGAGTCGAAGACCGACGAGCTGCTGGCGCGCTGGGCGGCCGCGAACGAGAGCGAGCGCGCGACGATCCAAGCCGAAGTGCTCGAGCTGAGCGCGGACCTCGCGCACTGGCTGCGCGAGATCTCGTCGCACGTTCTCGAGCGGCAGGAACGGGTGCTCACCGCGCTGCGCTGAACCGACGCTGCGCCGTCACGCGCGCGTTACGCGATCGCCGCTGAATCGCGCCCCTGGCCAACGCAGCGGCACGGGCCTTGCGACCTCTCTCGGTGAGCGTCCGCGAACGCGGGCGCATGCGAAGGAGGCTCTCATGCAGGACAAGATCAAGGGTGAAGGCAACGAGATCAAGGGCACTGTCAAGGAAGGGGCCGGCAAGCTCGGCGGCGACAAGTCGACCGAGGTCAGCGGCAAGTGGGACAAGTCGAAGGGCGAGGTCCAGGAGAAGGTCGGCGACGCCAAGATCAACGCCAACAAGCCGTAGTCCGACCCGCTAGACCAAAAAGCGCAGAATGGTCGCCCGTGAGGGCGGCCATTTTGTTTGCTGGTTTGCTCGCGTGCGCTGCGTGCGCGTCTCACGCGACCGCCGCGGGCGCCGCGCGAACACCCCCGCCGCCAGCGCCGCTGGCCGCGATCGCGCCCCAGGGCACCGAGCTCCGCTTGGACATCGTCGAGCTCACCTGCCACAGCTGTGCCGGGGCGGTGGCCGTTGGTACGTCGCACATTCCTGGCGTGCTGCACGTGTCGGCCGAGATGATCGACCACATCCTCATCGTGAAGTACGATCCCACGCAGCTGACGGAAGCCGCGCTCATCGTCGCCATCGACACGGTGGTCGACGCCGTCGTCAACTGATCTCGTCCGCGCGTTCGCCGGACATCACGCCGATCCGCTCGGCCACCTCATCGGGCTGCTGTCGTTCGCCCGCCCACGGGTGCGCGACGGCTGCTTCCTCTATGTGACCGATCGCGGACTCGCGCACCTGCTCGTCACGATGCGCGGGTACGCGGCGATCACGTTCGGGCACGTGATCATCAGCGCGCGCGAGCCGAGCGACGGCCTCTGGTTGCACGAGCGGCGGCACGTCGAGCAGTACGAACGCATCGGGCTCGCGTTCATCCCGCTCTACCTCTGGTTCATGCTTCGCCGTGGCTATCGCACGCATCCGTTCGAACGTGACGCGTCCGGCGCGGCTAGGCTGTTCGACTAGGTGAGCGAGCAGCGATACGACATCGCGATCCTCGGTGGTGGCCCCGGCGGATACGTCGCGGCGCTCTACGCGGCGGCGAAGGGAGCTCGTGTCGCGCTCGTGGAGCGCGACCGCGTCGGCGGCATCTGCGTGACGGTCGGCTGCATCCCGTCGAAGGCGCTCCTGGACTCCAGCCATGCGTACTGGCTGACGACGCACGGTGAAGAGCTCGGGATCATCGTCCAGGGAGCATCGTTCTCGCTGCCGAAGGCCGTCGCGCACAAGGACGCCGTCGTCAAGCAGCTCGTCGGCGGCATCGAGCAGCTCCTCAAGGGCCGCAAAGTCGACCTCATCACCGGGAGCGGGACGCTCGTGTCCCCCGGAGAGCTCAAGGTGAAGGCGGCCGACGGCGAGCGGTCGGTGAAGGCGAACGCGGTCATCGTCGCGACGGGCTCGAAGGTCGGCATGCCGCCGATCAAGGGGCTCGCCGAGGCGAAGCCGCTCGACAACGTGGCTGCGCTCGCGCTCGCCGACGTGCCGAAGCGGCTCATCGTCATCGGTGGCGGCGCGATCGGCATGGAGCTCGGCACCTTCTACGCGGAGGTCGGCTCCAAGGTGACGGTCCTCGAGATGCTGCCGCAGCCCATCGGATACGCCGATCCCGAGCTGGTCCGGCTCCTCGTCCGGGCGCTCGCGCCGAAGGGCGTCGAGATGAAGGCGAACGCGAAGGTGACCGAGGTGACCCGCACGGGGAAGACCGTCACCGTCGCCTACGAGATCGACGGGAAGTCCGAGTCGGTCGAGGGCGACGAGGTACTGCTGGGTGCGGGACGGGTCGCGAACTACAGCGGCGTCGAGAACGCCGGCTTGAAGACGGAGCGCCTGGGCATCGTCGTGGACGATCGGATGCGCACGAACGTGAGTGGCGTGTGGGCCGTCGGCGACTGCATCGGCGATCCGCGCGCGCCCAAGCTCGCCCACGTCGCATCCACGCAGGGCGAGGTCGCCGTCGACGTGATCCTTGGCGAGGACGCGAAGATGGACTACGACATCGTGCCGAACGTCGTGTACACGCATCCCGAGCTTGCGACCGTGGGTCTCACCGAGGCCCAGGCCAAGGAGAAGTACCCCGACGCGAAGTCGGCGCGCTTCTCGTTCAAGGCTTCGGGCCGGGCGCTCGCCCTCGGCGAAACTGACGGGCTGATGAAGCTCGTGACCGCCGGGCCGCATGGCCGGATCCTCGGCGTGCACATCGTCGGCCCGAGTGCGAGCGAGCTCATCGCCGAGGCCACGCTCGCAATGCGGCTCGAGGCGACCACCGAGGACGTCATCGCGACGATCCACGCGCACCCGACCCTTGCGGAGACGTTCCGCGAGGCCGCGCTCGTGTCGGCCGGCACGGCGATCCACACCGCAGGGCGCTAGCCATGCCGCCCGGGTCCAGGGCATTTACGAGGCGAAGCACATCCGAGATTGCTAGAGGAGGAGCCTCCGTATGGGGATCTGTCCGATAATTGGCGTGTACGGGCCGTTAGCTCAGCGGATAGAGCAGCTACCTTCTAAGTAGCGGGTCGAAGGTTCGATTCCTTCACGGCCTACAGGTCAACGCGGCAGCGCCCGCTCCTGCTTCGTCGCGCGTCGCTCCTCGAACTTCTTCGCGCTCGCGTCGAGCTTCCCGAGGAACCGCGCCAGGTTCTCGCGGGCATGCTCGGCCTCGGGATCGAGATCGGTGCGCTCGAACACCCGCCAGTGGCGGAGCAGCGGCCACAGGATCTCGTCGTGATGGATCCGTAGGTCGTAGATGCCGGCGTCGGCCATCTGCGCGGCCTTGCGGACGAACCCGCTGATGCCCGCCCCGGGCATCTCGAACGTCATGACCTCCTCCGCGATCGCCTTCACGACCGCGGACGGGTCGACCTCGAGCGCGGCGGCCAGCGCATCGCGGTAGAAGACCATGTGCAGGTTCTCGTCCTGCGCGACGCGGCTCATGATCCGGTCGGCCACCGGGTCCGCCGAGTAGCGGCCGGTGTTCTGGTGCGACACGCGCGTGGCCAGCTCCTGGAACGACGTGTACGCGAGGCCCCGCAGCGCACGCATCGGCCGCCCGTACCCGAGCTGCACCGTCTGCATCCGGCCGCGCTCCAGCATCACCGGATCGATGTTCCGCGTGACGACGAGGTAGTCGCGGATGACGATCGCGTGGCGGCCCTCTTCGGCGGTCCAGCGGTGGACCCAGTTCTTCCACGCGCCGTCGCCCTTCTCGAAGATCGCGCGAATGAGGTAGTGGTAGGAGGGCAGGTTGTCCTCGGTGAGGAGGTTGACCTCGAACGCGGTCTGGGCCACGCCGGTGAGCCGAGGCTGGTCGGGGGTCCACGGCGCCTTGTCGTAGTCGCGGCCAAGGCTGTACGGGATGTAGTCGTGGGGGAACCATTCCTTCGCGACCGAGAGGTGCCGGTCGACGAGCTTCGCGACGGCGGGCTCGATCTCGGCAAGGAGCGCCGCCTCGGCGCGGTCGGCGCCATTCAGCGGCACCCGGTCATATTCCCACAGCCATGCCATCCTTATCGAATGATCGACCGGCTCGCCGTCCTGCTCGTCGCGCTCGCCGCGATGCTCTGGGGCACCGATGCCCTGTTCCGCGCGCCGCTGCTGCAGCACCTCGGCGGCGACCCGGTGCTCCAGGCCACCCAGCTGGTGACGATGGAGCACATCGTCCTGACGGTCGCGTGCCTGCCGATCATCTGGGCCGCCTGGCGCGAGATCCGCAGGCTGAACGCCGCGCAGTGGCGGGCCATCGTCGCCATCGGCGTGGGCGCGTCGGCGCTCGCGACGATCCTGTTCACCATCTCGTTCGGGTACGGGCACTTCATCGAGACCCTGCTGCTCCAGAAGACCCAGCCGCTCATCGCGATCCTGCTCGCGAACTTCTGGCTCGGCGAGCGGATCTCGAAGCGGGCGTGGCTCTGGGTGCCGGTCGCGATCGTCGGCGCGTACTGCATCGTCATCCCCAACCCGCTCGATCCGCGCGCCGCCTGGGAGGACTTCCACGTGAGCGCCGGGCTGTTCGCCATCGCCGCGGCCGCGCTCTGGGGGGGGGCCACCGTGTTCGGTCGCTACGCCCTCGCGTCGGTCCGCTTCACCACGCTGACCGCACTCCGGTTCACCACGGCGCTGCCGGCGCTCGTCATCGTGCTGCTCCTCCTCGGCGGGCCCGCGGCGTTCGGGAACTACCGCTGGACCGACACCCCGCTCTACCTCGCGATCGCGCTCATCCCGGGGCTCTTCCCGATGCTCCTCTACTACCGCGGCCTCGCGAGCACGCCGGCGTCGCTCGCCACACTGGCCGAGCTCGCGTTCCCGATCACCGGGATCCTGGTGAACGTCTTCTTCGTGACCCCGCGGCAGTCGATCAGCGGCTGGCAGCTGACCGGCATTGTGATCCTCACCGGCGCGCTCATCGCCCTCGACTACACGAACGCGAAGCGCCCCGCCAAACTGGAGCGGGGCGCAGAGGTGGCGCTGACCTAGGGCCTAGTAGCCGTAATAGTCCTCGGGGGACGCGCTCGGGTCCGCGGTCTTCCCGGGGTTGTACTGCTTGGGCTCTTCGGTGCCCGCGACGACCGGCGCGGCCGACGGCGGGGTCGAGGTCTTGGGAGCGGCGGCGCCGCCGGAACCTGCGCCACCGCAGGCACCGAGCGCCGCCGCGAGCAACAGCAGGCTGACGAGCGACTTCCTCACGATGGACCTCCTGATACGGTGGATACGGACGAAGGGGCCGGACGGATATGGGCATCGTCATCCTCGCGACGATCCTGGCGCTTGTCGTCGCCGTTGCGCTGCTGTTCGCGCTCGTTGCCCTCCGCCGGGCCAGCCGGCCGCGGCCCGCGCTGCCCGAGAACTGCGGCGACTGCGTCTTCATGATCCCACGGGCCAAGGTGTACAAGCGCGAGACCCTCGAGGACGCGGACGGCATCGTCCAGTACCTGTGCCAGCAGCGCTGGATCGAGATCACGCCGTACTCGCCGCGCTGCGAGCTCGGCAAGAGCAGGACGCGCCTCACGACCGTTCCCGATTAAGGCTATGGTCCGGCCCGTGCCGGATGCGTTCGTCGCTTTCGACGTGCACGTCCGCGCGCGGCAGCAGGAGTACGTCGACGAGCTGTGCGCGCTCGTGCGCCTCCCGACGGTCTCCGCGCAGCAGTCCGCGATCCAAGAGACCGCGCGGGTCGTCCTTGAGCGCGCGACGCGCGCCGGGTTCGCCGCGACCGCCGAGCGTGTCGCGGGCGGGCCCCCGACGATCGTCGGGGAGCAGGGGAGCGGCGCGCGCACGCTGCTCGTCTACGACCACTACGACGTGCAGCCACCCGATCCGCTCGCTGAGTGGACGACCCCGCCGTTCGAGCCGACGGTGCGCGACGGCCTCCTCTTCGGCCGCGGGACGTCGGACAACAAGGGCAACCTCATGGCCCGCCTGCAGGCGATCGAGGCGTACAAGGCCGCCGTCGGTCCGCTCCCGCTGAAGGTGCGGGTCCTCTTCGAGGGCGAGGAGGAGATCGGGTCGGAGCACCTGCACGAGTTCGCCCGGACGTACGCCGACCGCCTCCGCGCCGACGGGTGCATCTGGGAGGCGGGATACAAGGATGCGGCCGGCCGGCCGACGGTGAACCTCGGGCTCAAGGGCATCTGCTACGTCGACCTAAAGGTGCGCGGGACGACGCTGGACGCCCATTCCTCCGTCGGCGGCATCGTGCCGAATGCCGCCTGGCGGCTCACCTGGGCCCTCGCCTCGCTGAAGAACGAACGCGACGAGATCACCGTCGACGGTCTCATGGAGCACGTGCGGCCGCCGAGCGCGGCCGACCTGGCCGTCCTCGAGCGCCTGCCGTTCGACGAGTCCGGATGGAAGCGCATCCACGGCATCGACGGGTTCGTCGGCGGCCTGCGCGGGACGGCGCTGAAGCAGCGGTACTTCCTCGAGCCGACGTGCACGATCTGCGGCCTCACCGCGGGCTATCAAGGCGATGGATCGAAGACCGTCCTGCCCGCGGTCGCGAGCGCGAAGGTCGACTTTCGCCTCGTCCCGGACCTCACCCCTGAGCTCGTGCGCGACCTGCTCCGCACGCACCTGGACACGCGCGGCTTTGGCGACGTCGAGATCACGCCGCACCACGGTGAGCGGCCGTCGCGCTGGCCGGCGGACACCGACGTCGCGAAAGCCGCCGTGGCCGCGAACCGCGCGGCGTACGGGACCGAGCCGGTCGTGTACCCGCTGATGGCCGGCTCCGGCCCGATGGCGCAGGTCTGCGATCAGCTCGGCATTCCCGCGGTCGGCTTCGGCTCGGGCAACGCGGGCTCGGCGAACCACGCCCCGAACGAGAACATCGCGATCGCCGACTACATCGACCACATCCGCGCGTTCGGCCGCTTCCTGCACGCCTTCGCTGGCAACGCCGTTTGAGCGACGGCCGCGCGAAGGCCGGCGGCCGCCGGGCGCTGCTTATCGTGCTCGGCTTCCTGTCGTTCGCCGCCGTCTACAACGGCCTCGTCATGAGCCCGGTCCTCGAGTCGATCGCGCGGGAGTTCGGGATCTCCACCGGCACCGCCGGCCTCGTGGTCGCGGCGTACGGTGCGCCCGGGATCGCCGTCGCCGTCATCGCGGGGCCGTATTCGGATCGGATCGGCCGCAAGCCCTTCCTGGTCATCGGCCCGTTCGTCATGGGCCTCGCCACGCTCGTGGCCGCGTTCGTGCCCAGCTTCGCGCTGATCGTCGCGGCCCGTATCTGCTCCGGTGTCGGCAGCGCGGTGATCTTCCCGAACGTGAACGCGACGGTCGCCGACACCTTCCCGTTCCGCGAGCGGGGTAGGGCGATCGCCGCGGTCATCGGGATGAACACCATGGCCAGCGTCGCGGGCGTGCCGATCGCGGGCATCGTGGCCGAGGCGACGAGCTGGCGCGTCTCGGTCGGCCTTGTCGGGATCCTCTCGATCGTGGCCGCGGCGGTGCTGTTCGTTCGCCTGCCACACGCGCAGGGCACGAATCGCGAGACGCGGATCCGCGCCCTCTACGCGCTCATCCTCGGCGACCGCTCGGCCGTCGCTGCGATCACCTCGAGCTTCCTCGGCGCGCTGTTCTGGTTCACCTGGGCGACGTACCTCGTCGTGTTCTTCCAGCGCGTCTTCGGGCTCAGTGAGGGTCTCGCGGCCACCGTCGCGCTCACCCAGGGGCTGGGTGTGCTCATCGGGAGCCAGATCGGTGGCCGGCTCGGGGACCGCATCGGCCATCGCCGGATCGTTGCTGGAAGCGTGGTCATCTCGGGGTTCCTCCTGTTCCTGCAGACGAATCTCGGGTTCCCCCTGGTCGCGACCGCGCTCATCAACCTCGTGCTCTCGTGCGTGATCGGCGCGCGCTTCGCGACGAACAACGCCCTGATGACGGAGCAGGTGCCCGAGGCGCGCGGGACGATGCTGGCGCTCTCGGCCTCGGTCGCGAGCGTCGCGATCGTGGTCGGCGCCTCGGTCGGCGGCCTCATGGTCGACGGTCCGGGGTTCGGCGCGCTCGGCACGTTCTGTTTTGCCGTGGCCGCGGGATCAGCGGTCATCGTGCTGCGATTCGTCCGGGAGGAGCCAATGGACCTCGAGGTGCAGCCGCTCCGTTAGCTGCGACCATTCTTGGTTACGAGACCGTTACCGACCCGTCATGGTCGAAGCCCGTAACAGGAGGTTTTGGGCACGACAAGTGCCCCCTCGCTTCCTCGCTAAGCGAAAGGAGCGAGGCCGATGGCAACGCAAGGCAAGAAGCCTGGTGGCGGGATGACCGTTGCCGAAGCCGGCCGCATGGGCGGCAAGCTCGTCAGCGAGAAGTACGGCGCCGCGTTCTACGAGCGGATCGGCAAGAAGGGCGGCTCCAGCACCGCTGAGCGCTACGGCCCGGAGTTCTTCGGGAAGATCGGGCGCAAGGGCGGCATGGCCGTCAGCGAGAAGTACGGTGCCGGCCACTTCGAGCGGATCGGGCGGCGGGGTGGCCAGAAGGTCGCGTCGCTGATCGAGCGAGCGAAGCAGCTCGAGGAGGCCGACAAGCACCCCGAGCCAGAGGTCCGGCCCGTGGAGCGCATCGGAGCCTGATACTCCCCGTGTGGGGAAGGACCGGAAAGAGCAAGAGCGAATAGGGACGCGGGTCGTACGAACGGCCCGCGTTCTGCCGTCCGGCGCGGGCACGCCGCTCGTTCCGCCGCTCGTGCAGAGTGTCGCCTTCGACTACGGGTCGATGGCCGAGCAGGATGCGATCTTCGCCAATGAGCGGCCCGGCTGGGTGTACGGCCGCTATGGCACCCCGACGACAGCAGCCCTCGAGCGTGCGCTCGCGGATCTCGATGGAGTGGAGGACGCGGTCTGCTTCGTGTCCGGGATGGCCGCCATCGCGACGCTGTTCGGGGTGGTCATCGCCGAGGGCGGCCGCATCGTCGCCCAGGAGGACACCTACGGCGCGACCCGCGCGATGCTCGAGCGCTTCGCGGTGGAGCGAACAGCCGACGTCGCGTTCGTCGATCCAACGAACCTCGAGGCGATCGAGCGCGCCCTCACGGAGCGAAAGACGGCGCTGCTGTACGTCGAATCGATCTCGAACCCGCTCCTGCGGGTCACCGACGTGAGCGCCCTCGCCGATCGCGCGCATGCGGCCGGTACCTTGCTCTGCGTCGACGCGACCTTCGCGACCCCCGTGCTCTACCGGCCGGCAGGCCTGGGCGCCGACCTGGTACTGCACTCGCTCACGAAATACATCAACGGGCATGGCGACGTCATGGGCGGCAGCGTCGGGGGGACGACGGCCGAGGTCGCGAAGCTCCGCGAGCGCGTCATGAGCGATGGCGCGTACCTACCGCCGCACGAGGCGTGGCTCACGATCCGGGGGATGCGCACGCTCGAGCTTCGCGTGAGCCGCCAGTGCGCCGGCGCCCATGCCCTGGCGACGCATCTTGCCGGCCACCCGAAGGTCGCGCGCGTCTTCTACCCCGGCCTGCCGTCACATCCGCAGCATCAGCTCGCGTGCGACCAGTACGGCGAGCGGGGCGGGGGAGTCGTGACCTTCGCGCTGACGGACGACACGCGCGAGGCGGCCTACCGCTTCCTCGACGCGCTCGAGGTCGCGGCATCCGCGACCACGGTCGGTGACCTGTTCACCGAAGTGCTGCATCCGGCCACGGCGTCGCACCGGCGTATCGATCCCGCCGAGCGGGCCCGCATGGGCATCACCGACGGCACGGTCCGCGTCTCGGTCGGGATCGAGGACCCGTATGACATCGTCGCCGACATCGATCAGGCGCTGGAGAAGGTGTAGCCGGCGGTCGGGCTCGTTCTCTACCGCTAGTGGTTTCGGCGTAGGTCGTCGAGCACCTCGGCCATGACCCGGCAGTCGATCTCGTTGTAGCGGGAAACCTCGCGCATCAGCTCGACCGCGCCTATCTCGCCGCCGTCCTTCGCCGCGAGGTCCGCGGCCGCCCACGCCCCGGCCATCGCGCCCGTCCCGTCGGCGAGCCCTTCGCCCCATTCGGTCTCGATCAGTCCATGTGACTTCATCGCCCGCGCGACCGCCTTGAGGCCGAAGCTCCGCGCGCCGCGGACGACGACCGGCGCGGCGTGGACGATCCGTTCGAGCAGGTCGTACCAGCCGAGGAGGGGCCAGCCGCGCTCCGGATGGCGGGCGCGCGCCGAGTTGTACGCGCCCTCCATGAAGACCGTCTCCGCGGCGGACCAGTGGAACAGTCGCGCGTCGGCGGCCCCGCCGAGACCGGTCCGTCGCGCCAGCGCTGCGAGGTGGGCGAGCCACGCGTCGATCATCTCGGCTTCCGCCGCCGGCGTCAGCGACCGCGCGGTGAACTGCGCGAACTCCCACGCGCCATCGGCATACGTGCCGCATCCGACCTGGAAGATGAGCGATTGGCCGCCCTTTCGGGGGAAGGTCGCGAAGTCGTCGTTCAGGTCGTTCACCGTCTCGAAGTCGACGTACAGCTCGAGCGGGGCCCGCACGCGCCACCGGCCGTCATCGGCATCGATGTGCGCGGGCCGCAGCGCCGGCCCGGTCTCGCGGTTCACCGCGATCAACGCGTCGAACATCGCCGGATACGTCTCGCCGGTGATGCCGAGCCAATCGGCCGAGATCCGCGGGTCGTCCCAGCGGGTGACCCCGCGCCCGCGCGCGCGATCGCGCATCGCGGCGCTCACCCGCCACAGGAGCGTGAGCTCGCGGAGGTCCTCGGCGAGCTCCCTCTTCGCCTCGTGCCACGGGTGGTCGCTGTCGTTCTTCATGTTCGGCCAGAGCTCGGGGATCGTCGGCACCGGTAGGACATTCCATGCGGCACCCTCGCGACGGACCCGGCGGATCCAGGCCCGGCCATCGGCGACGACGTCCGCGAGCGCCGCCTCGCGCGAGCGCACGTAGGTCTCGGCCGGGATGCGGGCGACCTTCTCCCAGCACGTGTCGCCGCGCCCGCTGTTGCCCTGCCGCCAGGCGCGGCCGAGCACGTACGCGAAGGGCGCGACGTGGCCCTGGACCCGCGCGAGCATCTGGTTGTACGTCCAGACCTGCGCGCTCGTGGACAGGTCGCTCGAGGTCGAGAGCGAGCCGTCCTTCAGTAGGTCGAGGGTCGAGAACTTGATGTCGATGACCCGGTAGTGCCAGGCCGCGCCGTGCAGCGCCGGCGCGGGGACGCTCGGGTCGTCGTTCTCACCGAACGCGTCGCCGCACAGCGTCGCCAAGACATCCGAGCGGACGAGCAGATCGATGCGGCCGTACGTGCGGGTCTGCGGATCGCGGAGGAGCCCTTGAGCGATGACCCGCTCGCCGCGCTCGATGGCCGCGACGGTCGCGTGCGCCGTCGCGAGCGAGCGCGCGTCGTCGCGATCGATGTCGATGCGGGTCAGGCCGACACGGCGCTCGAGGTCCTCGAGGACCTTCTCCTCGAAGCGCCGGCCCTGCCGGGCGAGGAACCGTTGGAAGTCGAAGTGCTCGTCGTAGGCCGCGCGCTGATCGTCACGCGCGATCCCGCGTTCGCCGCCGTACCGGTCGAGCCAGTCGAGCATGCCGTCATTGCGGGCCCAGTTCCGGATCGCGCCCGCGGAGACCCAATCGTCCCAATCCGCGTCGGCCGTCGGGAGGACGGTGTTGCCGTCGTCGCGGGTGACGAGTGCGTTCGCGCCGCGGACCGGGCGTCCGATGGAAAGCGAGAGCGTGAGCTGGGTCGGCTCAGCCATCGAGGAGCGCGGCCAGCCGGCCGAGATCCGCCGCGTGGACGAGCGGCGCCGCGCCCTCCGGCGGGGGGACGCCATGCCGGTTCGCCCAGTACACGTCCATCCCGACGTGACGTGCGCCGCCCACATCGTGGGCCGAGCCCGCGACGAACAGCACGCGCGTCGCCTCGAGGCCGATCACGGCCAGCGCCGCGTGGTACGGACGCGGATCCGGTTTGTACGCGCCGGCCTGCTCCGCGGTCATCACGAACGCGAACTCACCGGCCTGCTTCGCGGCGCGCTCGCCGAGCTTCTGCGAACAGTTGGTCACGATGAAGCGCGGCGTGTCGCCCAGACTCGCGAGGGCCCGGCGCGTGTCGGGCCACGGCTCGGCTTCGCCCCAGCGCGACAGCAGCGTCGTCGCGTGCGGCCGCCCGAGGCCGACCTCCTGAGCGCTCTCGTGGACGAGGTCGTCGAACGCGCGATACGGCTTGCCGCGGAGGAGCCGCTGGTTCGCGGCGTGCCATTTCGTTCCGAGCTCGTGGTCACCCGCGGCCGAGCGCCACAGCGGGAGCGTGTCCAGCAGCGCGGTGAGCAGGTCGAAACCAACGGCGTCGTATCGGGGCATGCGACTAGGCTACCCGGCGATGGCGCGCTTCATCGTCGAAGGCGGCACCCCGCTGCGCGGCGAGATCACCGCGATGGGGAACAAGAACTCGGCGCTGCCGCTGATCGCCGCGAGCTTGCTCACGAGCGAGCCGGTCATCCTCCGCAACTTGCCACGCATTCGAGACGTGAACGGCATGCTCGAGATCGTGGCGGGCCTCGGGGCGACCGTCGAGTGGCTCGACCCGCACGCGGTGAAGATCTGCACCGCGAACGTGAACAAGACCACCATCGACCCGAAGCTGTCGCGAGAGATCCGGACCTCGCTGCTGTTCGCCGGTCCGATGCTCGCGCGGTTCAAGAAGGTGACCCTCGGTCTGCCGGGCGGCGACGTCATCGGCCGGCGCCGCTCCGACACACACTGGCTCGCGCTGCAGGCCTTCGGCGCGAGGCTCGCCGCCGATCGAACGGGCTTCGGCCTGGAGGCGCCGGAGCTCGCGGGCGCCGACGTGCTGCTGGATGAGCAGTCGGTGACCGCCACCGAGAACGCGCTGCTCTGCTCCGTGATCGCGCCGGGTCGCACCGTCATCCGCAACGCCGCCAGCGAGCCGCACGTCCAGGAGCTCGCGATGGCCCTCGTGCAGATGGGCGCGCGCGTCCATGGCATCGGGACGAACACGCTCGAGGTGCGCGGGGTGCCAGAGCTGCATGGCGTCGATCACGTCATCTGGAGCGACCACATGGAGGTCGGCTCGTTCATGGGGCTTGCGGCGATGACCCATGGCGAGCTCACCGTGCAACGATGCGCGCCCCAGCATCTCGCGATGATCCGCGCGGTGTTCAAGCGCCTCGGCATCGACTCCAGCATCGATGGGGATGAGCTGCACGTGCCGGCCAAAGCCGCGTACGTGATCGAGCAGGATCTCGGCGGGAAGATCCCGACGATCAAGTCGCAGCTCTGGCCCGGTTTCCCGTCGGACCTCATCAGCATCGCGACTGCGTTCGCGACCCAGGCCGAAGGAACGGTCCTGATGCACGAGTGGATGTTCGACGGCCGGATGTTCTGGCTCGGCTCCCTCGAATCCTTTGGGGCGCGGCTCGTGCTCGCCGACCCGCACCGCGCCGTGATCATGGGTCCCAGCCAGCTGTACGGCACCGAGGTCCAGAGCCCCGACATCCGGGCGGGCCTCGCGCTCGTCGGCGCGGCGCTCTGCGCGAAGGGCACGAGCGTCATCAACAACATCGAGCAGATCGACCGCGGATATGAGGACGTGGACGGCCGGCTGCGGGGCCTGGGCGCGAAGATCGAACGCGTGGCGTGAGCGCGACCCAGCCCGCGCACGTTCCGGCGCGCTCGTACGTGACCGGCCTCGAGTGTGCGAAGTGCGGTACCGTCGCGGACGCGACGACGCTCGCGAATCTCTGCCCGAAGGATGGCGGCCCGTACCTCGTGCAGTACGACCTCGAGCGGCTGCAGTCGGTGCCGCGCAGCATGCTCGCGGGGCGACAGGCCTCGATGTGGCGGTACCGCGAGCTCCTGCCGATGGACGACCCGAGCAACATCGTGAGCCTCGGGGAAGGGAACACGCCGATCATCGAGCCATTCGCGCTTCGCGAGTCGCTCGGGCTCCACCGGCTCTTCATCAAGGACGAAGGGCTGCTGCCCACCGGCACGTTCAAAGCGCGCGGCGCCGCGGTCGGCGTGACCCGCGCGCGGGAGCTGGGGGCGACGACCATCGCCCTCCCCACGGCCGGGAACGCCGGCGCCGCGTGGGCCGCATATGGGGCGCGCGCCGGCATCGGCGTGATCGTCGTGATGCCCGCGACGACGCCCGATGTGATCCAGCGTGAGACGGCCGCGTACGGCGCGCGCGTCTACCTCGTCGACGGTTCGATCTCGGATGCGGGCGCGGTCGTGAAGAAGGCCTGCGCGGACTACGGCTGGTTCGACGCGTCGACCCTGAAGGAGCCGTACCGCATCGAGGGCAAGAAAACGATGGGCTTCGAGATCGCCGAGCAGGCCGGGTGGACCCTGCCCGACGTCATCGTCTATCCGACCGGTGGCGGTGTCGGCCTCATCGGGATGTGGAAAGCGTTCCAGGAGCTGCGCAAGATCGGCTGGGTCGAGGATGACAAGCTGCCGCGGTTCGTCGCGGTGCAGGCCGCGGGCTGCGCGCCGATCGTGAAGGCGTTCCACGACGACAAGCTCGAGTCCGAGCCGTGGCCGGATCCGACGACGTTCGCTGCGGGGATGCGCGTGCCGAAGGCGCTTGGCGACTTCCTCGTGCTGAAGATCCTCCGCGAGTCGAGCGGTGTCGCGATCGCGGTCACCGACGAGGAGATCGCGGCGATGATGCGGCTTGTGACCGTGAGCGAAGGGATGCTCGTCTGCCCCGAAGGGGCGGCGGCGGTGGAAGGCGCGCACCAGCTCGCGAAGCAGGGCTTCATCGATTCGCACGAGGACGTCCTCGTCATCAACACCGGCAGCGGCATCAAGTACGCCGAATCGCTTCAGGGCGATCCGCCGATCCATCTCGAGAAGGGCGCCCCGCTGCCACGTCTTGAGCGCCAGCTCGCCGGGTAGACTGGCGACCGACCATGCGGGGGATCACCGGCGGGCGCGGCATCCTCGGCGGGGCGGTCCTCCTGGCCGTCGGGTTCGGCGTGCTGATGCAGGCTCTGGGCGCCGCGGACGCCGGCGCGTACCTGTTCTTGTTCCTCGGCCTCGCGTTCGCGCTCGCGTACGTCGCCGGAACCCATCAGTTCGTCTATCTCGTTCCCGGCGCGACGATGACCGGCTTCGGCCTCGGGCTGATCATCCCCACGGCGTTCGGCTTGCAGGACCAGGCCTCGGGCGTCTTCCTCGGGTCGTTGGCCATCGCGTTCCTCGTCGTCTACCTGCTGTCGCCATCCCGGAAGATCCCGCTCGCCGTCGCGGCGGTCGTCGGCGTCGTCGCGCTCGCGGACATCTTCACGACGATCCCGATCATCCCCGACGGCCTCAAGCCGTACTTCGTGCCGATCATCCTCATCGTCACCGGCGCGTACCTCATCCTCGAGCCCAGGACGCACTAGCCCTAGCATCGACGCGTGACCATCGCGTCCGACATCCTCGGCCTCGTCGGCAATACCCCGCTCGTCCAGCTCAGCCGCATCGGCAAGGGCCTCAAGCCGCGTCTCGTCGCGAAGCTCGAGATGCTCAACCCGGGCGGCTCGGTGAAGGACCGCATCGGGCTCGCCATGATCGAGGACGCCGAGAAGCGCGGCCAGCTGAAGCCGGGCGGCACGATCGTCGAGCCCACGAGCGGCAACACCGGCGTCGGCCTGGCCATCGCCGCGGCGCTCAAGGGCTATCGCCTCGTCTGCACCATGCCGGACAAGCAGAGCCAGGAGAAGCGCGACATTCTCCGCGCCTACGGTGCCGAGGTCGTCATCTGTCCGACCGCGGTGCCACCGGAATCGCCGTCCTCCTACTACAAGGTCGCCGAGCGCCTCGCGACAGAGCTGCCGGGCGGCTTCATGCCGGGGCAGTACTGGAACCAGCAGAACGTCGCCGCGCACTACACGTCGACCGGCCCCGAGCTCTGGAAGCAGACCGAAGGGAAGATCACGCACTTCGTCCTGGGCATCGGCACCGGCGGCACCGTCACCGGCGCCGGCCGATACCTCAAGGAGCAGAACCCGAAGATCACCATCGTCGGCGCGGATCCAGAGGGCTCGATCTACACCGGCGACGTCCATCCGTACAAGACCGAGGGCATCGGCGAGGACTTCTGGCCCGGCACGTTCGACAAGACGCTCGTCGACCGCTGGGTCCGCGTATCGGATCGCGACACCTTCCTCACCGCGCGCCGGATCACGCGCGAGGAGGGCATCCTCGCCGGCGTCTCATCGGGCACCGCGATGTTCGCCGCGCTCGAGATCGCGAAGGAGCTGGACGAGAGCGCCCTCGTCGTCGTGCTGCTCCCGGACTCGGGCAAGTCGTATCTCTCGAAGCTGTACAACGACGAATGGATGCGCCAGAACGGATTCCTGCAGCGGTTCGCGCATCTCATGCGCGTCGGTGACGTGATCCGCGGTCGCGAGGCCGGCACGCCGCAGATCGTCGTCGTCTCACGAAGCGACAGCGTGAGGTCGGCGATCGACACGATGCAGCGCTACGGCATCTCCCAGATCCCCGTGGTCGCGAATGGCACGGCCGCGTCGGTGAGCGACATCGTCGGCAGCGTGCAGGAGCGCACCATGCTCGATCGCGTGTTCCGCGAACCCGCGCTTGTCGACGCGACCGTCGAACGCGTGATGGAGGCGCCGTTCCCGGTCGTGCAGGCGAACGACGATGTCGAGCGCCTGTACGCGGAGCTCGCGGGCGGCGTGCCTGCGCTGCTCGCCGTCGATGACGACCGGCCGGTGTCGGTGATCACGAAGGCCGATCTGCTGGAGTTCGTCGCGCACCAACGGCTCGCTTCGCGCTGACGCACGCCCGCGGTCGGCCGCCGGGCGGACTGGCATCGCATCTGCAAATAGGACGGCCAAACAGAAGAACGCGGAATGCCAGTTGCGTTCGTGCGCACATGCTTGACTGAGTCCTCCACAGCCACATAGACACCGCATGTGCGCCCTTCGCGGCGGGCCCGCCGCAGCTCCAGATCGAGAGGTCGCAGATTTCTGTTGGCTGAACAAGACCACGCGGTCGAACCGAACGCGGTCGCCGCCGCCAAAGCCGAGCTCCTTCCGGGCCCGGTGCAGAAGAACGCGGAGCGGATCCTCGACAGCCTGTGCGATCCGAGCCGCCTGCGCATCGTGCAGGCCCTCCGCGCGACGCCGCTCACGGTGAGCGAGCTCTCGCGCGTCATCGCGAAGTCCCGCGCCGCCACCAGCCAGCACCTGAAGGTCCTGCGCAGCGTAGAGGCGGTGACCGCGGAGCGACACGGGCAGTTCGTCGACTACTCGCTCTCAGAACACATCCACGCCGAAGTGCTCGAGAACATCGCGAACGCCTTCGACCAGCTGAGACCGACCGCGTGAGCGGTCGGATCGTTCTGATCGAGGACGATCCAGACATCGCGGCCCTCGTGGAGGAGATGCTGCGGGACGCCGGCCATCCGGTCGATGTGCGAGCCAGCCTTGGCGACGACACCGGCGACGACGAGGCCCGTGTCGTCATCACCGATCTGGTGGCGCTGCGCAGCTACGACGCCGATCGGGCGCGCGAGTGGATCGCGAGCGTCCGCGCGCGCTTCCCGCGAGCCAAGATCGTTGTCTTGACCGCGCACGCGCGGGCGGCCGCGAGCGGCCCCGAAGCCCTCGGCGCCGATGCCGTGCTCGCCAAGCCGTTCGATCTCCAGGTCTTCATCGAGACGGTGGAGTCGCTGCTCAGGGGCTGACCGGCTCGTCGGGTGGCGCCCATACTTGGCCGATGGGGAAGGATCTCCGCAAGCAGAGCTTCGAAACGCTCGCGATCCACGCCGGCCAGGAGCCGGAGCAGGCGACCGGCGCGGTCGTCGTGCCGATCTTCCAGACGAGCACGTTCGCGCAGGAAGCCGTTGGCAAGGACAAGGGCTTCGACTACGCGCGCACAGCGAACCCGACCCGCAAGGCGCTCGAGACGTGCCTCGCCGCGCTCGAGTCCGGCGCCTGGGGCCTCGCCTTCGCCTCCGGGATGGCCGGCGAGGACGCGATCGCGCATCTCCTGAACACCGGCGACCACGTCGTCATGGGCGACGACGTGTACGGCGGCACCTACCGGCTGTTCAAGCGGATCTTCGAGCGCCATGGCGTCGGCATGACCGCCGTGGACATGCGCCAGCACGCCGCGGTGAAGCGCGCGATCACGAGGAAGACGAAGCTCCTGTGGATCGAGTCACCGACGAACCCGATGCTCAAGGTGATCGACATCGCGGCGATGGCCGAGCTCGCGCACAAGGCGAAGGCCCTGGCGGTCGTCGACAACACCTTCGCGAGCCCGTACCTCCAGCAGCCCCTCCTCCTCGGCGCGGACCTCGTGACGCACTCGACGACGAAGTATCTCGGCGGTCACTCCGACGTCGTGGGCGGGGCGGTCGTCGGCAACTCCGCGGATCTGCACGAGCGACTGAAGTTCATCCAGAACGCCGCGGGCGGCGTGCCTGGCCCGTTCGACAGCTGGCTCGTCCTCCGCGGCGCGAAGACCCTCGCCGTCCGGATGGAGCGCCATTCCGCCAACGGGATGGCGATCGCGGAGTGGCTGGCGGAGCACCCGAAGGTGAAGAGCGTGAACTACCCAGGCCTCGCGTCACATCCGCAGCACGCCCTGGCTCGGCGGCAGATGCGGAGCTTCGGCGGCATGCTGAGCTTCGAGCTGAAGAGCGGCGGCGAGGCCACCGCGAAGCGCGTGGCTGCGCGGACGCGGATCTTTGCGCTCGCGGAATCGCTCGGCGGCGTCGAGTCCCTCATCGAGATCCCCCTCTCGATGACCCACGGCTCGGTGAAGGGCACGAAGCTCGCGCCCCCGGCCGGGCTCATCCGGCTCTCGGTCGGCATCGAGAGCGTCGACGATCTCATCGCGGATCTCGCGCACGCCATCGGATGAACCTGGCGATCGCCTTCGGGGCCGGGATCCTTTCGTTCGTCTCCCCGTGCGTGCTGCCGCTGGTCCCCGCCTATCTCGTGAACCTCGCCGGCGAGAGCGCCCTCTCCGGCGCCGACCGCCGGCGCACGATCGCGCACGCCGCGGTCTTCGTTGCCGGCTTCAGTGCCGTGTTCACGCTCCTTTGGATCGGCATCGCGCTCCTCGGGTCGCTGGGCGCGGACTTCGTCACGTGGCTGCAGCGGGTCGCGGGGGTCGTGCTCGTCGTCCTCGGGATGCACATGGTCGGCCTCATCACGATCCCGTTCTTGGAGCGGGCCACCGATCTCCGGATCGAAGGGACCACGTCCGGCTACCGGCGCTCGCTGCTCATCGGCGTCGCGTTCGGCGCGGGCTGGACGCCGTGCATCGGGCCCTACCTGGCGCTCATCCTCACCATCCTCCTGAACAGCGACCTCGCCTCCGGCGCCGTGCTGCTGCTCGCGTACTCGCTCGGCTTGGGGGTGCCGTTCCTGCTCGTCGCGGGTGGGCTGGGGAGCGTCCAGCGCGGGCTCGACTGGGTCCGACTGCATATCAGGGCGGTGAATGCGGTCGGCGGTACGCTGGTCATCGTGATGGGCCTGCTCCTCTTGTCGGGCCAGCTCGCGCGGCTGAACCAGCTCTTCAACTTCCTGCCGCTGCTCGGCTGATGACCCCGACCTCGCGCGCGCTCGAGAGCCGGCTCCAGCTCCCGCGCTACATCACCGCGTTGTTCATCGCGATCATCGCCATCGCCTCGGCCGCGGCGCTCATCGCACCGCAACTGCAGCAGCGCCCGCTCGTCGGTCAGACGAACGTCGGCGTGATCACGAACGTCGTCGATGCGCCCGACACCGCGGGCCGCGTCGGCTCCAAGGCGCCGGATTTCCTCTGGGTGCAGCCGTCCGGTGAGACTACTCGGCTGTCCGCGCTGAAGGGCACACCCGTGGTGCTGAACTTCTGGGCCACCTGGTGCAAGCCGTGCCTCGCGGAGATGCCGCGCCTGGAGCAGACCGCGCGCGACACCCCGGGAATCGCGTTCTACGAGATCGACCTCGACGAGGACGGCGCGAAGGTCCGCGGGTTCTTCGACTCGCTCGAGATCTCGCATCTGGTGCCGCTCATCGACGTCGGCACGGTGGTCGCCCGCGCGTACGGGCTCGGCCAGGGCGTGCCGACGACCTTCTTCATCGACGCCGACGGGATCGTCCGCGCGGCCTCGCTCGGCGAGATGGACGCCCTCATGATCGCGACGAACCTGAGCACGGTGAAGCGATGACGACGGACGTCCGGCGCATCGATCGGCCCGCGCCACCGCGCCTCTACCGCGACGGGAAGCTCACCGTGCTCGACAAGGCGCCGCCGCCGGAGCGCGCGATCTCGCTCATCGTCGACGGCGAGGAGCTTGCCACGATCGCGTGCTCGCCGGTCCGGGTGATCGCGCTCGCCATCGGCTTCCTGCGGGTCGAGGACATCATCCAGCGCGCCGAGGACGTCGCCCTCATGGAGGTCTGCGACGAGGAAACGGTGGTGAAGGTCCGCCTCGCCCCGACCGCGCGCGCCGTGCCGCACGACCGCAAGCGGATCCTCACCTCGGGCTGCGGGCGCGGCGTGACCTTCTCGCTCGATGTCGTACCCGTGGAAGGCGGCATCACCGTCCGTCCGGAGCAGCTGATGGCGTGGATGGAGGAGCTCCTCGACAAGGCCGCCGGATACAAGGAGCACGGCGGCACCCACACCGCGGGCCTGTTCGGCACGAACGGCCTCGAGCTCATCGTGGAGGACATCGGTCGCCACAACACCGTCGACCGCATCGCCGGCGAGGCCCTCCTCGCGGACATCGACACGATGGGAAAGGCGATCCTCACCTCGGGCCGGATCTCGAGCGAGATGCTGGTCAAGGCCTCGCGGCTGGGCTGCGGCATCGTCGCCTCACGCACGAGTCCCACGGAGCTCGGGGTCTCGCTCGCGATCGAGGCGAACATCGCGCTCTGCGGCTACGTGCGCCGCGACCAGCTACGCGTATTCCACGACGCGGGGCGCCTCTCGCTCTAGAGCTTCGCGATCATCTCCGCGTGCTCGCGCTCGTGCGGGCCGATCCACGCGATCTCGCTCTTCGTTCGGTCCCACGTGTCGGCACCAAGCGGCCCCCCGTCCTCGGGCCACCGGTCGAGCTCGGCCAGCAGCCGCGTGCGGCTCGTCTCGAGCTCCGCGCGCACCGCCGTGTAGGTGCGGGAGCGCCGGGGCCCGACCTGGCTCTCGTTCCAGTCGTCGAAGTTCGGATACGTCCAGCCCCACGCCCACCGCTGTCCCGCCCGCACGTCGGCGATCGCCTTCAGCACCGCGAGGTCGTATCCGATGAGGTGAGCGAGCAGCTCCTTCGTCGTCCAGCTGAGGCCGGGGACGACCGTCTCGGACAGCGTCTGCTCGTCCCGGCGCGCAAGGACCCAGTCGAGCTTGACCCGGGCGGAGCGGATGTCCGCGAGGAAGTCAGCCTTGCTCACGCCTTCACTAGCGGCGCGTGGCGGTCCCAGTTCAGATGGTTCAGATGGTTCAGATGGTTCAGATCAGGTGAGAGCGGTCTCCAGCTTCGCGAGGTACCCGTCGATCGTGCGGGCCTGCCCCATGACCCGCGACACCGTGCGAAAGAGCGGGTTGTAGACCTCGCCGCGCTCGGTGATGGTCACCATCGAGGCATCGTGATGCTCGGGCGCGATCTCGTACGTCCACGTTCCGCCGAACGCCGACTCGCCCACGATCTTGGTCACGAGCAACCGCGGTTCATCGCGCTCGACGACCTCGGTCTTCACGTCACCGCCCCAGCCGTTCGTCGCGACCGGGTCGTTGATGAGTCCCCAGACCGTCTCGGGTCGCGCCGAGATGCGCTTGGTTCGGCTCGCGACGTGCGCGGCCGGCAGGAGCGCGCCGAAGCCGAATGCGCCGAGCACGAGTGCCGCGAGCACCGCCAGCGGATACAGGATGGCGCCCACGGCCGGAGCCTACGCGCCCGAGCGGGACCCCGGTACCGATCCGCCGTCCCATCGTGCCCCGTCCCCGGCGGGCGCTTCGCTCGCGCCCCGAGCTCGTCGCCCGTACTCGACTTGGCGCTTCGGCGTGCCGCGGACGCGTATGCGCTTGGCGCGCCCCTCTTCTCATCGCTCTCCGGAGCGGTAGAGACGGACGGCATCGACGAACTGGCGAAGGTTGCAGCGGCTCTGGAACGATCGCGCGACCTGGGCCGCGGCTCGCTCGCGGTGATCCGCGGCCGCCGCGAGGCAGCACGTGCGGAGTCCCTTGAAGCGGCGGCCAAGGTCGAGGGGAAGCTGATGCTCACCCTCGTCCTGTGTTACCTGCCGGCCCGCATGCTCCTCGTGGTCATCCCGCTCCCGCTCTTCCTGACGCTCCTCGATGGGCTGTTCAGTTGACCGGCCTCTCGTACACTGCTGGGAGATTCCGCGCGCAGTGCGCGCACGAGGAAGTGATCCATGCCGTCCATTGGTGGGCCAGAGCTCGTCTTCGTCCTGGTCATCGTGCTCATCGTCTTCGGGGCGGGGAAGCTTCCGACGGTCTTCGGCCAGCTCGGCAAAGGCGTCCGCACCTTCCGCGATGAGTCGGAGAAGAAGGACGTCGCGCCGCTCGCCTCGACCGCGACCGGTACGACCGCGACCGCGGCCGCGAGCAAGTACTGCTCGAGCTGCGGGAAGCCGAACGCGGACGGCGCGAAGTTCTGCGCGAGCTGCGGGACACCGCTCGCCGCCTAGCGCGACTCGCGTGAAGGCGCCGCGCGTTGCGTTCGTCGGCCGCCACAACAGCGGCAAAACGACGCTCCTCCTCGCGGTGCTCCCACTGCTCGTCGCCCGCGGCATCCGCATCGGGTACCTGAAGCACGCGCATGCCGGCTTCGAGATCGATCAGCCGCGGAAGGACAGCTACCGCGCGCGCCGGACCGGGGTCCTCCAGACCATCGTGACGGGCGGCGGGCAGACTGCCGTCATCGACGACGCCGAAGAGCTCGGGCTCGACGCGGCGATCGCCCGCTATGCGCGCGACGACCTCGACCTTCTCGTCGTCGAGGGCTTCAAGGCTGAACCGCTCCCGAAGATCGAGGTCGCGCGCGCAACCCTCTCGACCGAGCTGCTCTGCCTCAACGACCGCAATCTCATCGCGACGGTGACGGATTTCGACGTGAGCCCAGCGGTCCCGCACTTCGGGCTCGGCGACGCGCCGGCCGTGGCGGCGTTCATCCTGTCGCGCATCGGCGCGCGTGATTGAGGGCAGCATGAGCGTCTCGGCCGCGATCATGGCCGGCGGCAAGAGCCTCCGGATGGGCCAGGACAAGGCCTGGATCGAGCTCGACGGCGAGCCGCTCATCAAGCGCGTCGCGGACGTGCTCGCCGAGGTCGCGGACGAAGTGATCGTCGTCGCGAACGATCCGAAGTACGAGTCGCTCGGCCTGCGCGTCGTGCGCGATCACTGGCCCCAGGGTGGCGCCCTCGGCGGGATCGCAACCGGCGTCGGCGCGGCGACCCACGACACCGTGCTCGTCGCCGCATGCGACATGCCGTTCCTGTCAGTCGATGTGTGGCGCGTGCTGCTCGCTCACGCCGGCGAGGCCGACGTCGTCATCCCGCGGATCGGCGGCGAGTTCGAGACGCTGCACGCCCTGTACACGAAGGCCTGCGCTCCGCACATGGCCCGGTCGATCGCGGAGAACCGGCTGCGGGTCATCGCCTTCTTCGACGCGGTGAAGGTCCTCGCGATCGAGGAAGCCGAGCTGCGCACGGTCGATCCGACGCTCCGCGCCTTCACGAACGTGAACACGCCGGAGGAGCTGGCTAGCGCGCTCGACGCGTAGGGTCGAGCAGCGGCTCGAGGTGCTTGCGGCGGTGCTCGGCGAGGTGGCCGACGGCGTCGAACGGCCACTGCGCTGAACGCTCGCGCCCACTGAAGTACTCCGCAGGCGCGGCCCGCAGGGCCTTGAGCAGCGCGCGATGCGCCGCCCGATGCTCAGCGACGATCGTCGCCGCCGACGTGCGATGGGACCGCCTGTAGATGCCGGCGTTCGTGTCCGCGAGGGCCGAGGTCTTCGGCGGATCGTACGGCCGCCGCGGTTCCGTGCGCTTCGTGATCACCCGTTCCTCGTTCCACTTCCAGGCGTTGATGTGCGCGAGCACGTCCTTCACCGTGAAACGGATCGGCGCCTCTTCGCGCATCGCGGGCTTGCGGAGATCGGCCGGCGTCAGCCGCTTCACGATCGTGTCGAGTGAGCGGTACTCGGCCTCGACGCGCTTGGTGACGCCGGCCCGCGTGTGCTTCACGCCCGGGCGCGCATCCGGTCGAGCTTGCGATGGCGCTCGAGGTCGCAGTGCGGGCGAGCCTGCCATTCGTCCGGATCGTCCTCGCGGCAGTCGTACGTGCGGCAATGATCGGGCCGCGAGCCGTAGATGCCGCACTGGAGCTTCTTGGTGTCGAACGCGTCGCACGCGATCATCGGCTGGCGACCATCGGGCTGCTGGGCCCAGCCGACGACGTGAACGTCGGTGCCCGCGGCCGTGTAGATCGGCCGGATGTCGGACAGCCTGAACCATTTGTCGGGATCTTCCATGAACTGCCGCGCGCAACACGGCGCTTCGCAGCTCGTGCAATCGGGATAGCGCGCGACGACCGGCATGACGACTCCCCATCCGACCTGAAAGACTGTCGTTGATGGTAGGGGAGCAGAGCGCGTTCCGGCAGCAGGTCGAGGCGTTCGTCCGCGACCGCTACGCGCTCGATCCGACCGCCGCCACCATCGCCGGTCTCCACGATCACGACGCGCGGCTCGCCGATCTGAGCGACGAGGGGTTCGCCGCGCGCGACGCGTTCACCGACCGCTGGCTCCACGTCTTCGAGTCGCATGACCCGGCGTCATGGGCGGCGCCGGATCGCACCGACCTGGCCCTCGTCCTGGGCGAGCTCCGCGGTGAGAAGGCCCTCCGGCCGTTCGAGCGCCAGGCCCGCCAGCCGTCCCTCTATTCGGACGCGATCACCCGCGGCGCGTACTACGCGCTCATCCGCGAGGAGGGCGACGTCGAGACACGCTTCGACGCCCTTGCCGAACGACTGGAGCAGGCCCCCGCGGCCCTCCGGCACGCCGTCGCCAATCTCGATCCCGACCGCGTGCCACCGGTCTATGTCGTCGTCGCGGGCGAGAGCGCCACCGCGGGCGCGACGTTCGTCCGCGCGATCCTGCCATCGCTCGCGCCGCAAGGCTCGAAGGCGAAGGCCGCACTCACCGGGGCGGGGAAGCGCGCCGGCGACGCCCTCGACCAGTACGCGTCGTGGCTCCGCGACGACCTCATGCGCCGCGCGAAGGGCAGCTTCGCGATCGGGCGCGACGCGTTCGACGCGCTGCTACGCGACAGAGAGCTGCTTCCATATGACTCGACATCACTGCAGAAGTGGGGCGAGGAGCTGTATGCCGAGACCGCGGCCAAGCTCGCTGACGCCGCTCGCGCGCTCGGCGACACCGAGTGGCGCGACTCGGTCGACCGCCTGCGGAAGGAGCACCCGTCGGAGGACGAGCTCGTCGGCGCGTATCGCACCGAGATGGAGCGCTCGCGCGCGGCGACGCATGTCGCCGATCTCGCGTCGTTCCCGGCGGGCGAGTCGCTCACCGTCGAGTCGATGCCCGACTTCGCGCGGCCGACCCTTCCATACGCGGCGTACGTCCAGCCCGGCCCGTTCGAGCGCGCGCGCCGCGGCCGGTTCTGGGTGACCCTGCCGGCGCCGGACGAGCCCGAGACCGTCAAGGAGGAGCGCCTGTCCGGCCATCCGCGGAAGGGCATCGCGGTCATCGCGTGCCACGAGGGGTACCCCGGGCACCACCTGCAGCTCGCGACGGCCGCCGACCATCCGTCGATCGCTCGCAAAGCGATCCGCTCGAACGTGTTGATCGAGGGCTGGGGCCTGTACGTCGAGGAGCTCATGACCGAGCTCGGGTTCCTCGACGATCCCGAGACCCGCCTGCTGCGCCTCAAGGACCTGCTCTGGCGCGCGGCGCGGGTGAGCGTGGACGTCGGCCTTTCGACCGGGGAGCTCGGC
This sequence comes from Chloroflexi bacterium UBA4730, assembly GCA_002404155.1. GTDB lineage: Bacteria > Chloroflexota > Limnocylindria > P2-11E > P2-11E > UBA4735. Next base: position 39,203 of record DHJC01000082.1, read on the forward strand.
TTCGAGCAGGCCGTGAACTTCATGCTGGAGGGACCGAAGCTCGAGCGGACAGCGGCCGTCGGCGAATGCCGACGGTACACGCTCAACCCGCTGCAGCCATCGAGCTACGCCCTCGGCCGTGCGGCGATCCTCGACCTGCGGGCCCGCGCCCGGCGCAAGGGCTTCGGGATGCGCGCGTTCCACGACGCTCTGCTCGGCTGCGCCTCGATCCCGCCGGCGCTCGCGGCCGCGGAGCTGGGTCTGTAGCGGCCTATTCGGCCAGGCGCGGGAGGATCGGCGCCGCTGTGGTGCCGGCCGTGTAGATGATGTTCAGGTCGCCGTTCTGCAGGTCGATGGTCTTCCCGATGAGCTGCCCGCCACCGATCGTCGCGCCGTTGCCGTTGAAGCTGATCGCGCCGTTCGGAACGTAGATGGTCCCAGCGGCGTCGAGGTTCCCGGAGCCTCCGACCGACAACGACGTCGTGCAGGTGCGGTCCTGGTAGATGCCCATGTTCGCGTAGGGGCCGGTCGTCATCGGGCGAAGGACGATCGGGTGGTTGCCGCTCTCGACCATGTCCGAGCACGTACCGGTGGAGGTGGGGAAGTTGCTCGTCGTGTTGTAGATGAGCACGCGCCCGTCGCACGGCGTGGCGGTGTTGGGGTCGATGTGCAGCGGGTCCGTGTCCCGGCTGATGTCGCCGCCCAGCCCGGCGCCCTTCAGGATGTAGATCCCGTGGCACAGGGCCACGTTTGTCAGCTGGGTCGTGTAGATGCCCTCGACCGCGGTGTGCGTGCCGGCGATCTCGGCCGGATTCGTCGGCAGGGTCGTGATGCCGTTGTAGCTCTTGCCGTCGGGCTTCGGGTACCCCGCGAACGGATCGGCGGCCGCGGTGACCCCGGCGTGGACCGTCACGCCCGCGGGGAAGGTGTCGCCAGTCGTCCCGCCCACGGTGTTGAGGGCGTAGCCGTTGGGCGTGCACGGGGCCGGAGCGAGGGCGCAGATCTGGAGATCCTGGCCCGAGGTGAAGCCACTCGCGGATGACGTGTTGCAGGAGTTCGAGATGATGCCGCCGCCGTACACGTGGATGTTCTCGTTCGGGGACACCGTGAGCGCCGCGGCCGCACAGCTCGTGCTGAGGGCCATGATCGGATAGCCGTTGTTCAGGCTCTCGGCGCCGGCCACACCACGGGCGCGGACCGGATTGAACGCCGCCTCGGCCGGGACCAGCGTCGTCTTGACCTGCTTGACGATGACGACCTCGACGTGCTTGACCGGGCTCTCGCCCGCGTAGAGGCCGGAGGTCGGCGCGTTCGAGGACGCGAGCGCCGAGCCGTTGACCGTCACCGTCGTGCTGTTCACGCCGTTGACGAAGCCGTTCGTGGCGGCGTCCGTGATCGCCGCCGCGGTGGCCTGCAGCACCGTGCCGCCCTGGTACAGGACGACCGCGCCGGCGAACGCCGCGGCATCGGCGGTCTCCTGCTGGGTCCGCTTGGAGGCGAACAGCTGGCCGGCGTCGATCGCCAGACCGACGGCGAACATGAGGGCCATGAAGACGATCGCGATCATGACGAGCGCCTGCCCGCCTTCGCTCTCGCGACCGAAGAACCTACCCACCTTTTTCCTCACCTCTGGATCACGAGCTGCGATCCGCCTCGCAGCGTGATCTGGAACGCTCCGCCGAGCAGGTACTGCGACGGCAGCGGAGTGAATGAAGCGCTCGCATCCACCGTGACGCGTTGGTTGCGCTGATTGCCGGCGTCGGGGTAGTCGACGGTGACGTCGATGTTGTAGACACCGACGGCGTTCGAGGTGACGGCGCTCACGACGTTGCCCAGGTTGTTGCTCACCGGGTTGAGGCAGACGGAGCAGGGCCCGACGATCGGGACGCCGGACGCGCCGTGCACGATCGCGTAGCGCGTGCCTTCGCGCGCAGCGTACGCAAGGGTGTTCTCCTGCCACACCGCGCGCGCGGTGTCGAAGATGCCGGTGACAAGCAGCAGGAAGATCGGCAGCACGAGCGCGAACTCGATGAGCGCCTGGGCCGACTGTTCCTTGCGGAACTCCGCCACCTTGAAGACGCGCATCAATAGAACGTCCGCATCGTGGTCGTACGGTCGAACGTTCCGCTATTTGGCACGATCGGCCAGGCGATGATCGTCGACCAGCCGTACTGGACGCGGACGGAGACGAAGCACGGCGTCGCGATCGTCGGCGGGCTCACCACGCACGCGGTGCCGTCGGACTGTGCCTTCGTCACCGTGATGTTCGACCACGACGCGTTCGCCGTCGGCGTGCGATTGATCTCCTGCATGGCGACCGACTGGGCTTCGCCCGGCGTCGGGGTGGAGTCGATGGCGTAGGCCTCCGCACCCGCTCGCGACCCGTTCTCGACGGCGATCTGGAGGGCGAACGCCCGGGCCAGGTCCGCACCGCCGAGGAGGCCGAAAACGAGCAGCGGCAAGCACAGCGCGAGCTCGACGACCGACTGGCCGCCTTCACGGCGGAGGAACCTAACCACCAGGGCCAACTTTGGCTGGGTGGCTGGAGGGACACGTCCCCCAACGGCGTGAGCTTGGTCCTGGGCCGCCTGGGGCATCCGATGGGCGGAAACCGGGCATACCTGGCTCGTCGCGACAGGTGCAATGGCGTCCGCGGCCGAATTCGTGGCCGCTGAATGAACGGTCCGCTAGTGTCCCGCGTACCAGATGTATCGCCGGTCACTAAAGAGGGCGATTGGGGGGTTGTGAGCTCATGCGGCGACTCGTCGCGATCCTTGGCGCGGCCATGCTGGTGGCCGTCTCCTGTAGCTCCAGCAGCACACCCGGTGGCGGGGCCTCGCCCTCGGCGGCCGCGTCGGAGACGCCGCAGCAGGGCGGTCGCGTCATCGAAGCGACCATCTCGGACATCGCGACCATGCAGCCCGTGCTCGTGAACGACACGGCCTCCGCCCGAATGACCGCGCTCCTGTACGACAACCTGATCCAGGTCGACTACAAGACCGGTGAGCCGCAGCCGCGCCTCGCGACGTTCTCGGTCTCGTCGGACAGCCTCAAGTACACCTACACCATCGATCCGAAGGCGGTCTGGTCCGACGGCAAGCCGATCATCGCGGACGACTGGCTCACCGGCCTGAAGGCCGTCGGCAAGAGCAAGAAGACCGTCCGCAAATCCTCGTTCCAGGACGTGCTTGGCTTCAAGGCCTACTCGGACGGCACGGCGACCACGATCCCGGGCGTCGCGATCGACCCCGCGAACCCGAAGAAGTTCACCGTGACCATGGCCACGGTCTCGTGCTCGGCGATCATCGACCTCATCGGTTACGTGCTCCCGACCCAGGTGTTCGGCAAGTACGTGACCGATACGTCGAAGGACGAGATCGACTCGGCACCGGAGAACACGGCCCCGACCGTCGTGAGCGGGCCGTTCAAGTTCACCGAGTGGCGCAAGGGTGACCAGGTCATCCTCGACAAGAACCCGACCTACTGGCAGGGCCCGGCGAATATCGACCAGTACGTGTACAAGGTCGTCGCCAACCAGACCGCGATCACGAACGGCCTGAAGACCGGTGAGATCACGTTCGGCACGATCCAGGCGAAGGACCTCGCCGACGTGCAGACCGTCTCGACCGTGAAGATCGACAAGTACCAGAACCTCGGCTACACGTTCATCGGTTGGAACACCGCCAGCCCGACCGCCATCGGCCTCGCCGACAAGCGCGTGCGCCAGGCGCTCGCGTACGGCATCGACATGGACCAGGTCATCAAGGCCGTCGTCTTCGGTGAGGCGACGAAGCAGGTCGCGCACCACGTGCCGGTACAGTGGGCGTACCCGAGCGGCATCCAGCTCAACCAGTACGCGTACGACAAGGCCAAGGCGCAGCAGCTGCTCAAGGACGCCGGCTGGACCCCCGGCACGGATGGCATCCTCCAGAACGCTGCGGGCAAGAAGTTCAACCTGACGATCTCGACGAACTCCGGCAACACGGAGCGGGAGACGCTCGCCACGGTGGCGGCCGAGCAGTACAAGCAGCTCGGCATCAACGCCAAGGCGGCGCCGGAAGCGTTCCAGGGCCTCGTGACCAAGCTCACGACCGGTGACTCGACGCTCGAAGCGACGATCATCGGCTGGTCGCTCGGCGCCGAGCCGGACCCGTACCAGATCTGGCACTCGAGCCAGATCCCGGACACGGCGAAGAACGTCCAGGGCTTCGGCTTCACGTTCTTCAAGGACCCGGCGATGGACAAGGCGATCGAGGAAGCGCGTAACCCGTCGAACGGTGACTGCTCGATCGCCGCGCGCAAGAAGCAGTACGAAACGTTCAACCAGATCCTGAACGAGAACCAGCCGTACAACTTCGGCTACGCGAACAACGTGCTTGCGGTCTCGCAGAACTC
>DHJC01000082.1:43676-60982 GCA_002404155.1 Chloroflexi bacterium UBA4730
TACGCGATCCCCACCTTGATCGGCATCTCCATCATCACGTTCGCGATCGCGCGCCTCTCGCCGGGCGATCCGATCCGCCTCTTCACCTTCGGCATCCGTGACTTCACGCAGGAGGACTACCTGCGGCTCGTGCACGTCTACGGGCTCGACAAGCCCATCCCGCTCCAGTACGTGGACTGGGTGACCAACGCCGTGCGGCTGAACTTCGGCGAATCGCTCATCTACCACCGCGAGGCGGGAGCGATGATCCTCGAGCGCCTGCCGAACACCTTGCAGCTCGCGCTCACCGCGTTACTGCTCCAGCTCGTCATCGGAGTCCCGCTCGGCGTGATCGCCGCGCTGAAGCGCGGAACCTGGCGCGACGGCGTCATCCGCGTGTTCGGAGTGGCCGGGCACGCGGTACCCGCGTTCTGGCTCGGCCAGGTCCTCATCATCCTGTTCGCCATCAGCCTGCACTGGCTCCCGACGCAGGGGATGCTGACGGTGGGGAAGGACCAGATGGACATCCCCGACCGCCTGAAGCACATCGCGCTGCCGGCCTTTGTGCTGGCGCTCGCCGGGATCGCGAACTACTCCCGGATCCTGCGCACCGAGACGCTCGACGTGCTCGGGCAGGACTTCATCCGTACCGCGCACGCGAAGGGCCTGCACGAGCGGGTGGTCGTGTACGTGCACGCGCTCCGCAACGCGCTCATCCCGGTCGTGACGGCCCTCGGCGGCATCCTCGCGACGCTGGTCGGTGGCGCGCTCGTCATCGAGCAGGTGTTCAGCTGGCCGGGCATCGGGCAGTTCACGTTCCAGGCCGCGCTCGCGAAGGACTATCCGATCGTGCAGGCGGGGGTGATGATCGCGAGCACGCTCCTTGTCGTCAGCTACCTGTTGCGCGACATCACGTACGCGATCGTCGATCCGCGGATCAAGGTCTCGTAGTGGCGACCGCCGCCGTGACCGCGGGCACGGTCGTCGCGTCGCCCGACGTCCGGGTCTCGCGAAGCCTGTGGAGCAACGCGTGGTGGAAGCTCCGTCACGACAAGCTCACGATCGCCGCGATGGCGTTTCTGATCCTCCTCGCGGCGCTCTCGATCCTGGCCCCGGTGTTCGCCGACCACCTCTTCCACTACAAGTTCGAGCAACAGGACCTGTTCCACACCTACGAGCGTCCGACGTTCGACCCGCCGGCCTACCTGCTCGGGTCCGACGAGGTCGGCCGGAGCCAAGTCGTGCGGCTGCTGTTCGGGGGGCAGGTCTCGCTGTTCGTCGGCTTCGTCGCGGCGATCGTCAACTTCGCCGTCGGCGTCCCGATCGGGCTCGCCGCGGGCTACTACCGCGGCGCCTTCGACGACTTCATCACGTGGGTCATCACCACGTTGAACGGGATCCCGCAGCTGTTCCTGCTGCTCATCATCGCCGCGCTGTGGCAGCCCGGGCCGCTGACGCTCATCCTGATCATCGGGCTGCTGAACTGGACCGGGATCACGCTCTACGTCCGCGGCCAGACGATCTCACTACGCGAGCGCGAGTACGTGACCTCGGCGCACGCGATCGGTGCGAGCGACGCCCGCGTGATGTTCAAGCACATCCTGCCCAACGTGCTGCCGCTCATCTTCGTCCTCGCCGCGATCGACGTCGGCGCGATCGTGCTGCTCGAGTCGGCGTTGAGCTTCCTCGGCCTCGGGATCCTTCCGCCGACCCCGAGCTGGGGCAACATGCTCACGAACGGGGCCTCGTACTTCGTGCGCGCCTGGTGGCTCGTCGTGTCGCCGGGCGTGATGATCTTCGTCACGGTGCTGTGCCTCTACCTGATCGGCGACGGCCTGCGCGACGCCCTCGACCCGCGCCTCAAGACCGACGAGACGCATTAGCTAGATACACGGCCTTCGCGGGGTCTACCTGGCGGTCACCGGCTCCGGTTTGGCCGAGAGGATGCCGCTCATGATCGAGAGGGCCGCATCGACATCCGCGCGGCCCACGTTCGCGTGGGTGACCATCCGGAGGCGCGGCGAGTTGCCCAGGTAGCGCGAGATCCGGAGGCCACGCTCCGCGCAGGCCTTCTGGAACTCGCCGGCGTCCATGGCGCTCCGCTCCACCTCGAACGACACGATGTTCGTCACGACGTTCGCGGCGTCGATCTTGATCCCGCGGATCGCGGCCAGACCGTCGGCGAGGGCACGGGCGTTCACGTGATCATCGACCAGGCGGTCGCGCATGGTCTCGAGGCCGACGAGGGCCGCCGCGGCGATGACACCCGCCTGGCGCATCGCGCCACCGAGGAGCTTGCGCACCTTGCGGGCCCGAGCGACCGTGTCGCGCGGCCCGCACAAGATCGAGCCGACGGGAGCGGAGAGGCCCTTCGAGAAGCAGAACTGGACGGTGTCCACCGGACCGGTGAGCTCCTTCACATCGACGCCGAGGGCGGCCGCCGCGTTGAAGATGCGGGCGCCGTCGAGGTGGACCTTCAAACCGCGCTCGTGCGCGAGATGGGCGGCGGCGCGGGTCTGCGCGCCGGTGATGACCGAGCCGCCGCAGTTGTTGTGCGAGTTCTCGAGGCAGAGGAGCGCGGATCGTGGGAACGCGCCGACCGACGGGCGGATGGCGCTCTCGATGTCCTCGAGCGACGGCATGCCATCGCGGTTCGGGATGGTGCGGCCGTGGAGCCCGCCGAGTACGGTGAACGCGCCCATCTCGTTCTGATAGATGTGGGCGAGATCGCCGAGGATCACCTCGTCGCCACGGCCGGCCTGCGACAGCACGCCGCAGAGGTTCCCGAGCATGCCGCTGCCCACGTAGACGCCGGCTTCCTTCCCGACGATCTCGGCTGCGCGCTCTTCGAGGCGGTTCACGGTCGGGTCCTCGCCGTACTGGTCGTCACCGACCTCGGCATCGGCCATCGCCTTGCGCATCGCCGGCGTCGGCAGGGTGAAGGTGTCGCTGCGGAACTCGAGGGTCTTCATCTGGCCCCACCTCCAATTGCCGCGGACAGGGCGACGAGCAACGGTGCCACCGGGATCGCCGGCAGGTAGTCCGCGACCCGCACGTCGCGGATGTTCAGCAGCTTCAACCCTACGCCGACAAGAAGCAGGCCGCCGACCGCGCTCATCTCCCGGAGCTGCGCGTCGGACAGAAGCCCGGACAAGAGCGAGGCGCCCGCGGCGAGGCCGCCCTGGTAGACGAGGATCACGATCAGCGACAGCAGCACGCCCCATCCGAGGGTGGCCGCGAACGCGATCGCGCTGAACCCGTCGAGGACGCTCTTGATCGCGAGCAGCGACGCGTCGCCGGACAGCCCGTTGCGGATCGCGCCCAGGAAGGTGAGCGGGCCGACGCAGAACACGATGCTCGCGGTGACGAAGCCCTCCGCGACCGTGCTCGTACCCCCGGGGGTCGAGAGGCGCCGCTGGACCGTCGCACCCAGGTCGTTCAGCCGCCGCTCGATTCCGGTCAGCGATCCGATGACCCCGCCGATGAGGATCGCGCCAAGGAGGTAGAGGAGGTTCGCGCTGTCGACCGCGAACTTGACTCCCATGACGAGCACGAAGAGCCCGACGCCGGCGACGACGTTCTCGCGCAGCCGCGGAGGCAGGCGGTCACCGACGAAGGTGCCTACGAGTCCCCCGACGAGGACGGTCGTGAGGTTGAGGAGCGTGCCGGTGAACCACATCGGCTGGCTAGTATGCGAGCAGATGCAGATCCCTCAGTCAGAGCAGCTGCGGTCCCGGGCGCACGAGCGCGGTGGCCTGGCGAAGCCGGGCCAGTGACGACGATCGCCGTCTTCGGGAGCTGGGCCTCGATGCCGTCAGCGGACACGCTCCGCGCGGCGCTCCCCGACGATCGGATCGTCGCGGTGCAGGGCGAGGAGCTCGGCGGCGCGGCCGAGGCTGACGCCGCGTTCGGCGGATTCAGCCCGGAGCGCCTGCGCGGCGTCCTCGCGGGCTCGCCGAAGCTCCGCTGGGTGCACACCTTCTCCGCCGGCGTCGACCGGCACGTGCCCGAGCTGGCGAAGTACCAGAACGTGCTGCTGACGAACAACAGCGGCGCCTACGACGCGCCGATCGCCGAGCACGTCATCGCGATGATCTTCGCCGCGGCGAAGCGCGTGCCCGAACATTTGGCCGCGCAGGGCCGTCACGAGTGGCAGCGCGAGGTGCCGCACGCCGAGGTGCGTGACACGACGCTCGTGGTCCTCGGGATGGGCAGCATCGGCGGCGAGCTCGCTCGCCTCGCCGCCGGGGTCGGGATGCGCGTCATCGCCGTCCGCCGCGACGCGACCCGGCCGGCGCAGGGTGTCGACCGCGTCGTGCCGCCGGAGCGCTTCGCCGAGGTCGCGCGCGAGGCCGACTACCTCGCGGTGACCGCTGCGCTCACGCCGCAGACGCGGGGCATGGTCTCGGCCGATATCCTCCGGGTCCTCAAGCCCACGGCCTGGGTGATCAACATCGCGCGCGGGCCCATCGTCGACGAGGCCGCGCTGATCGCGGCGCTCAGGGAGAAACGCATCGGCGGCGCGGCGCTCGACGTGTTCGAGACGGAGCCGCTGCCCGCCGACAGCCCGCTCTGGGCCTTTGAGAACGCGATCCTCACGCCGCACATCTCGAACTCGTCGCCCCGGGTGCGGGAGCGCAGCCTCACCCTCGTGACCGAGAATGTCCGGCGGTTCAAGGCCGGCGAGCCGCTGCTCAACGTCGTCGATCGGTCGATCGGATATTGAAGCTTTCGAAGCGCGCGCTCGCCGTCCGCACTGAAGGGTTCACCGAGTCGGTCATCCGCGAGATGACCCGCCTCTGCGCGGTGCACGGCGGCATCAACCTCGCCCAGGGGTTCCCGAATTTCCCGGCGCCGGACCTGCTGAAGGACGCGGCGAAGCGCGCCATCGACGCGGACATCAACCAGTACGCGATTACCTGGGGTAGCCAGTCGCTGCGCGACGCCCTCGCGAAGAGCTACGGCGAGACGTACGGCATGGCGGTCGACCCCGAGACGATGCTCACGGTGACCTGCGGCTCGACCGAGGCGATGGTCTCGACGCTCCTGGCGATCGTCGATCCCGGCGACGAGGTCGTGGTGCTCGAGCCGTTCTACGAGAACTACGGCCCCGACGCTGCGATCTGCGGCGCGAAGCCGGTATTCGTACCGCTCCGCCCACCCACGTACACGTTCGACCGCGACGAGCTGCGTGCGGCGTTCAGCGCGCGGACGAAGGCGATCATCGTGAACACCCCGAACAATCCGACCGGCCGGATCTTCACCCGCGAGGAGCTCGAGTTCATCGCCGGCCTCTGCCGCGAGTACGACGCGATCGCGGTGACCGACGAGATCTACGAGCACATCCGGTATGGCGGACCGCACATCCCCATGGCGACGCTCGACGGGATGGCCGACCGCACGGTCACGATCTCCGGCGCCTCGAAGACGTTCTCCGTGACCGGGTGGCGCGTCGGCTGGATCGTCGCGGCGCCGCATCTCACGGGCGGCATCCGCAAGATCCATGACTTCGTCACCGTCGGCGCGCCGGCGCCGCTCCAGGAGGCCGTCGCCGCCGGGCTCACCCTTGGCGCTCCGTACTACCGCGATCTCTCGGTCCACTATCGCGAGCGGCGCGACACGCTCTTCGCTTCGCTCGAGCGCGCGGGGTTCCGGCCGCAGCTGCCGGAGGGCGCGTACTACATCCTCTGCGACATCTCCGGCTTCGATGCCGGCGACGACGTCACATTCACGAGGAGGCTCGTTGCCGAGGTGGGCGTGGCCGCGGTGCCCGGCTCGTCGTTCTTCTCGCGGCCGGAGCTCGGGCGCGACCTCATCCGGTTCACGTTCTGCAAGACCGACGATCTGCTGCGGGAAGCGGGCGAGCGACTGCTCCGGGCGCGCGAGATCTTGAGCTAAGGGACCGCTAGTTCTCGGTCAGGGCGACGTTGTCGTTCTGGTGCGCCCGACCGAAGGCGATGAACACGGCATAGCCGTCGGGGGACTGCACGACCGCCGCCGGCGTCGTGGTGAGGTTCGCGAGCGTCGCGGCCGCGGTGTTCGCGTCGGTCTGTCGCCCGAGGGCCCGGAGTGCCTGCGGGTAGCTGCTGCGGACGGTGAACACGCCGGTGGCGGAGCCGAGCTGCATGCCGCGCTCGAACGCCGCGACCGCCTCGGCGAACCAGCCATCCTGATACGCGGCCTCGCCGTAGGCGAGCCACGCGCTGCTCGTGTCCTGCGCGTGTGCGTCGGCCTTCGCCCGGGCGTAAAAGCGGTCGCGCATCCCGGCCTCGGTCCAGTCCGGTCCGACGATCTGTTGCACGCGACCCGCGTCGGAAGGCTGGTAGATGACCATCCAGCGGTAGCTGAACGGTTGCCAGTTGGCGTTGAACCAGTCGTAGGAGAGCGGGACGTTCGCGCCGAGCATCGGGTCGTTCACGTAGAAGACCTTGCGGTCGTCGTCATAGCCGCGGACCGTCCGCCAGTGCGCGATCCGCGAGATGCTCGGGTCCTGCATCCACTGGGTGACCATCGGCGCGAAGCCGTTGGCGATGAAGCGCTTGATGAGGTCGATGGTGCCGTTCATCCGCGACACCGACCGAAGGCCGTACAGCTGGCTCACCCACGGGTCGACCGGGCCGGGACCCATGCCGCGTCGGACGTCCGCGCCGCGGAGCGCGAGCCGCGCCTCTTCCTGATCGGCCTCGATACCGAAGGTCGAAAGGGCCATGACGACCGCCGCCGGCCCGCAGTTGTTCAGGCTCTGCCACAGGTGCCGCATCGGACCGACATCGGCCCGCGCAGGGAGCGCGGCATTGACATCGTCGGCGCGCGCGGCCTGCGGGAATGTCGCAAGGAGGGACACCGCGAGCAGGGCCGCGAACAGAGGGCGAAGATGAGCCACCGGACGGCATGCTAGTGCGCCCTCACTACCATGGGGAGATGGGCCAAGACATCGGCGGGAACACCGTCGCGCGCCGTCCGCTCGCCGAGCATCCGGCGTGGAAGCGTGGCCTGCACGCCGAGAGCCTGGCCTCTCGGATGATCCTCCCGGTCGTCGTCTCGGCGTCGGTCGAGGATCGGGAGCGGGTCGAGGGTACCGGCCGGCTGGAGCGTCTCTCCCTCACCGAGCTCGTACGCGACGCCCGCGCCGCCGCGTCCGCCGGGTTCGCCGGGCTCCTGCTCTTCGGCGCCACAGATCGGAAGGACGCGCGCGCGTTCATCGCGAGCGAGCGCGACCACATCGTGCCCCGCGCCATCCGCGCGGTGAAGGAGGCGGTGCCGGAGCTCGGCATCGCGACGGAGGTGTGCGTCTGCGCGTACACCGAGCACGGCCAGTGCGTCCTCTTCCGGGACGGCAGCGCCGACGTGAGCGGCACGCTCGAGCGGCTCGGTGAGATCGCCGTGGCCCACGCCGATGCCGGCGCCGACCTCCTCATCCCGTCCGGCATGCTGGACGGCAGCGTCGCCGCCGTTCGCCGCGCCCTGACCGGAGAGCACGACGAGGTCCCGGTCGCGGCGATGGCGAAGCTCGAAAGCACGCTCTATTCGATGCACCGCGTCCTGGTGGACGCCGCGCGGATCCGCGAGCGCGCGGTCCCGCTGCTCGCGGCCGATGATCCGAGCGCGTCACGGGCTCGCGCGCTGCGCGATGTCGCCGAAGGAGCCGACGCGGTCGTCGTGCAGCCGGGGACCTCGGCCCTCGACATCGTCGTCGGGCTCAGGCCCCTCGTCCGGCGTCCGCTCATCTCGTTCCACACCGCCGACGAGCACGCGGCCTTCATCGCCGCGGCCGAGGATCTCGACGGTCCTGCCGCCGAGCGCGAGACGCTCGCGGCGTCGCGCCGCGCCGGCGCGGATCTCGTCATCTCGTATGGAGCGTGGAACGCGGCTGACTGAGTCCGCCTGCTAGCGTCGTACGCATGCGATTCGAGCGCGTCGTGCTCCCGAACGGCGTCCGGGTGCTGGTGAAGGACATGCCCGAAGCGCGGTCGGCGTCCGTCGCCGTCTACGTTGGCGTGGGCTCCCGCGCGGAGACGAGGATCAATGCCGGGACGAGCCACTTCCTCGAGCACATGGTGTTCAAGGGCACGGCGAACCGGCCGAGCGCGTCGGAGATCAGCCAGCAGATCGAAGGCGTCGGTGGTTCGGTGAACGCGTCGACCGACAAGGAGGCGACGGTCTTCTCGTCATTCGTTCCGGCGCGGCATTACCTCCTGGCCCTCGACGTCGTCGCGGACATGGTCCGCGCGCCGCTGCTGCGCGAGAGCGATGTCGAGTCCGAGCGGAACGTGATCGTCGAAGAGATCCGCATGTACCGCGACCAGGCCCAGGATCGGGTGCACAGCCTGATCGACGAGCTCCTGTACCCGAATCATCCGCTCGGCTGGGAGGTCGCCGGCCGGCAGGCGGTCGTCCTCAGGCTCACGGCGCCCGGTCTGCGGGAGTTCATGGAGACGCAGTACGCGCCGGAGCGGATCGTCGTCGCGATCGCCGGCCGCATCGACGAGGCCGAGGCCATCACCGCGGTCAGGTCGCGATTCGGCGACCTGGCGGCGCGCGCACCGATCAACGGCAGGCCCGCGCCGCGGCCGGGACGCACACGGACCCGGACCCTCGCGAAGCGTGGCGAGCAGGCCCACGTGTGCATCGGCTGGCGCGGCGTGCCGCAGCTGCATCCCGACAAATTCGCCATCGACATGCTCAACGCGGTGCTGGGCGAGGGCATGTCCAGCCGGCTGTTCCTGGAGCTGCGCGAGAAGCGCGCGCTCGCGTACGACGTGCACTCCTACATCTCGAACTACTCGGACGCGGGCCACTTCGTGATCTACGCGGGCGTGGCGCCGACCCGCGCGCGCGAGGCCGTGACGGCAGCGCTCGCCGAGGTCGCGCGGCTGCGCGCGGAGCTCGTCCCGGAGGTAGAGCTCCTGCGGGTCCGCGACTTCGTGAAAGGCCACATCGAGCTTCGGCTCGAGCACTCGCGTGGCGTCTCGAGCTGGCTCGCCGGCCAGGAGCTGTTCCTGGATCGCATCCGCAGCGTCGAGGAGCTCGTCGCGATCATCGACGGCATCTCGGCCGCCGACATCCAACGCGTCGCGCAGCAATACCTGCGGCCCGAGCTCGCGTATCTTGCGGCGGTCGGGCCGCGGGCGACCGTGAGCGAGCTGGGCGCACCCGACGCGGACGAAGAGCCGCAGATGGAGAAGGCGTCGTGACCGAGAACGTCCAACGGACCCTCATCGTCCTCAAGCCGGACGCGGTGCAGCGCGCGATCGCGGGCGAGCTCCTCGCGCGCTTCGAGCGGCGTGGCCTGCGGCTCGCGGCCCTCCGGCTCCTGAAGGTCGAGCGCCCGCTAGCCGAGAAGCACTACGCCGTGCACCAGGGGAAGTTCTTCTACGAGGAACTGGTCAAGACGATCAGCACGTCGCCCGTCGTCGTCGCCGTGCTCGAGGGGCCGAACGCCATCGCGGTCGTGCGTGCGATGGTCGGCGCGACGCGGCCCCATGAAGCAGCGCCCGGGACGATCCGCGGCGACTACGCGCTCGTCGGGCTTCGTAATCTCGTGCACGCGAGCGACGCACCGGAGACCGCGGCTGCGGAGATCGCGCTGTGGTTCCCCGAGGGTGTCGTGGCCTACGCCCGTGATGTCGAGCGCTGGATGACCGACGAGGGCGCCCCCAGCTAGCTGTACCGGTGCCGTACGCATGTGTCCGGTTTGGGTAATAAACCCTGTCTTCAGGACTCAATATCGTTTAACTGGCACCGCTTTGTAACCGATCTAGCTCAAATGAGAGATGGCCGCGTAGCGCGCATGCCCATATCAACAGCCGCATGCTGCCGCTCGAGACGAGGCTGGTGCCGGAAGATTTCGAGCAGGCACTCGCCCATGGCGACGTCGGGATCGCGCTCCAGCCGCTGGTGAACCTTCGCAGCGGGAACGTCGTCCGGCTCGAAGCGCTGGCCCGCTGGCAGCACCCGGTGCGCGGCCAGATCGCTCCGGCAACGTTCATTCCCCTCGCCGAACGGTGCGGCGCGGTGACATCGCTCGCGTTCCACGTCCTGCGCCAGGCGTCCGATCGCCTGCCGGACTGGCGCCAGCGGGTCCCGGACCTCCGGGTCGCGGTGAACATCTGCGTCCAGACGATGCAGGACCCGTTGTTCGCCGACCGGCTGGCGGCGTTCCTCAAATGCAACGGCGCGAGCGCCAAGTGGTTCGATCTCGAGATCACCGAGAGCACCTTCATGCACGAGCCGGAGCGCACGCTCCAAGCGGTCGAGGAGGTGCGGAAGCTCGGCTTCGTCGTTTCGATCGACGACTTCGGCACGGGCTATTCGTCCCTCGGCTACCTCGCCACGCTGCCGGTGAATGCGGTGAAGATCGACCGGCAGTTCGTGACCCCGATGACGACGGATCACCGCCGCGAGGCCATCGTCCGCGCGACCATCGCGCTCGGCCACGACCTCGGCTTCGAGGTCGTCGGCGAGGGCGTCGAGGACCGTGAGACCTGGGAGCTGCTCGGCGCGCTCGGCTGCGATGTCGCGCAGGGCTATCACATCGCGCGCCCGATGTCTCCGGGCGACGTCCGCTCGTGGCTCGAGGTCTGGGACCCGCACCTCGCCGCGGTACGCCGGCCGCGGCTCGAAGCCGCGCGCCGGGCGAGCGCGCACGGCGCGAGGTCCCCGCGCCACGTGCTCGTCGCGGACGACGAACCGGCGATCGTGGAGATGATCCGCGACATCCTCGAGGAGTACGGGTTCCGTGTCGTGACCGCGGCCAACGGCTCCGAGGCGCTGCGTCTCGTCGAGGAAGCGGAGCCCGAGGTCGTGCTCCTCGACATGAACATGCCGGTGCTCGACGGTGAGGGCTTCGTCGCGGCCGTCCGCGCGCGCGGGCTGCGAATTCCGATCGTGGTCATGACCGCCGGCTCGAGCGCGAAGCGCTGGGCCGCGGAGCTCGGCGCCGACGCGTACCTCAGCAAGCCGTTCGAGCTCGCGAGCCTCGTCGACGTCACCAAGCGCTTCGCGACGAGTGGGAGCGGCTAGAGCGGCCGGAGCGCCTTCAGGAACTCGTCCGCGAATTCGGCGATCGGTCGAAGGAACACATCCGGGGTGATGCCGCCGGCCAACAGCGCCAGGAAGATGACCGCCCCGAGGATCCCCGCGACGGGCCGCGGCTCGATCCGCCAGCCCTCGGGCGATCCGGCGAAGAGCTGTACGCCGGCACGAAGCTGCGCGATGAGCAGGAGGAACGCCGACGCGACGAGCGCGCTCCCGGCGACTCCCGACACCGCGTACGCGATGAGGTCGACGAAAAAGTGGCCGGGGAACGTGACGAGCGGCGGGGCGCCGATCATCGCGATCCCGCCGGCGATGAACACACCGGCCGCGAGCGGCGCGTGGGTGACGTTCGGGCGGTCGCCGGCGGCGCGCCGCTCGAGCGTGCCGGCGGCGAGCAGCTGCTGCGTGGCGCATGCGCCGGTGACGAGCGCGGTCGCGATGCCGCCGATGATCCCCGGCCCCGAAAGCGTCGCGATCCCGACGAGCGCGGAGCCGAGGTTGGAGATGACGGCGTAGACGACGAGCCGCCGCAGGTCGTTCGCCCCCGCGGCGAGCAGCGCGCCGCCGAACGCCGAGGTCAGCCCGATCGCGAGCAGGAGGTCCTGGACCTTGCTCACCTGCACGATCGCGGGCAGGAGGCCGCTCCCGGCGAGGATCTCGGCGAACGCGATGAACGTCACCGGCACAAGAACGCCGAAGTAGAGTGCGAGGGCCGACGCCGGAGCCTCGCCCGCGAGGAGCGCGGCGTGGGTGTGGAAGGGGATGGCCGCGAGCATGAGCGCGAATGACACGAAGAGCAGCACCACCAAAAGCACCACGGTCGTCGCGGGCTGATCCTTCGGCAGGCTTGCCGCGACCGCGAGCGCGCCGAGGCCCAACGATCCGCCGAGCACGACGAAGGAGAAGTGGCGGACCGCTGCCTCGACGCTCCGGTTGCGGTGCACCTGGAACGTGAACGTGCCGACCGGCACGAGTAGTCCGACCACCAGCAGGGCGAAGATGACGATCGGCGAGCCGACCACCAGCACCGCGAGCGCGACGGCGCCCACCATGAGAGCGGTGGGGAAGAAGTTGTACGCCGGCTCGTCGAGGAGCACGTCGACGATGAGCATCGCGACCGTCGCGAGGATGATGAGCCCCGCCAGCCGTCCGAGCGCCGATACCCGCAGATCGACATCGAGGAGTCGCGCCACCGTGTCCACGGGCGTCACGCTCACGGCCGTGAACGCGATCACGATCGCGCTGAGGCTCAACCAAGCGACCGCGTTGACGCGCTTCCGCAGCGCGAAGGCCGCGCACGCCGCGAGCGCGAGGAAGATCGCCGGCGACGCGACCGTCACGCGTCGCGGACCGCGCGCTCGTTCACGATCAGGAACGCGCCGGCGAGCGCGGCGACGACCTCGAGCCATGCGAGCGCGAGCGTCGTGGCGAGCCGCGGCTCGGGCGCCAGGCGCGCGAGGAGCTGGACACCGGTAACCAGCACGAGCGCCGCGAGCGACATGCGCACGGCGCTGCGCGCCGTGAGCATGATCGCGACGCCGCTGGACAAGAGCCACGTGCCGGCGACCTCGACGACGACGCCGGAGCCATCCTGGAACAGCGGTAGCGTCGCGGGCTCGCCGGCGACGGTGCGGAACGACGCGTAGGCGAGGGGGGTGACGATGGCGGCGGTGAACGTGCCGAGCCAGAGACGCCACCCCGGATCCTCGCCGTAGGTGTTGTCTCGCGCGGCGACGAACAAGATGCCCGCGGCCGCGAGTCCGGCTACGGCGCTGACCGCGACCTGCGGCCCCGTGGCTGCCGTCGCCGCGATGACGCTCGCGACGGCCGCGATGCCGACGAACGCGACCGCGATGACCCGGAGGCGGGTCGCGCTGTTCGCCGCGAGCGTCACGAGCGCGATCAGACCGAGGTAGATCACTAGCGCACCGACCACACGAGGATGGCGATGATCAGGACCGTGGCGAGCCACACGCCGGCCCGCTGCTCGAACAGGCTGAAGGCGGCGGTCGTTCGGGAGGTGATCGCGTCGAGCGCGGCGAATGCCGCGTGGCCTGCGGGGACGGGATCTGCGAGCGCGGTGACGATGCGCAGCCGCTCGGCCAACGGGGCGAGGTCCGGCATGAACGGACGGACCGAGCGCGCGACCACGACGAGGAACGTCGCAAGAGCGGTCACGGCGAGGAACCCCAGCGGCGCGTTCGCGGTCGCGGGCGCGAACTCCCGGCCGAACGCCGTCGTCACGCCTTGGTAGAGCGGCGCGGCCACGGCGAGGCCGATGACGGTGGTCACCCCGAGCGCGATCGCTGTCGACAGCGCGTCGAGGGCGAGCGGTACGCCGATGACGTCAAGCCTGCGGCCGACGTGGATCAGCACGAGCGTGGCGATGGTGAGCAGTCCGGCGAGAGCGAGACCCTGCGCACCCGCGTCCACGGCCGCGAGCGCGCCCAGGCCGATGATCATGAGCCCCGTGACGGTCGCCGCCGAGCCGGCGATCACGACGACGTAGCGCCCACGCGGCGGCGTCCACACGGTTTCGGCGAACGCGGCGAGCGCGTCGGCGACGAGGATGAAGAGCCCTCCCGCGACCGCTGTGGGCGTGCCGACCGCAAGCGCGATCCAGAACGCGGCGAGCGTCACGTCGTACCGCACGACCTCCCACTGCTCCGGCAGCGAGAGCGAGACGGCGGCAGCGTAGAGGACGCTGAGCAGCGCGGCGATGACAACGAGATGCGCCCAATGCAGGACCGGGTACACGGTGAGGAGGCCGACGCAGATCGCGGCGACGATCGCCTCGCGCACCGGCGCACGCTTGTCGCGCCACGCGGCCACCCCGACCGGCATGACCACGATGAGCGCCGCGAGCGCGCGCCACTCGAGCGGGATGCCCGGCAGGGGGATGGTCGTGAGATCGCCTCGTGTCCTGCCGAGCAGCCGGAGCAGCAGCAGCGACGCGCCCACGCCAGCGGGCATCGTGATCACGCCGCGCAGGCGCTCGAGCTCGGGCCCGCGCAGGTGCCCGCGAAAGCGCCACGGGACGAACGGGTACAGACCGGCGAATAGCGCCGCGCCGACCGAAGCGGCGAGGATGGCGCCCGGACTCACCGCGCCCGGCGCGATGGCGTCGAAGCGGAATGATGGAGCGCCGAACCGTGCGAGCAGCAACGCCGCGAGCACGAAGAACTGAACGCCCACGGCGAGGTACGCGGCCAGGCGCATGGAGGCGGGAAGGGGCGCGACGGCGAGCGTCGCGAGGATCGTGACCGACGCGAGCACGCCCAGCACGACCGTGCCGGCGATGAGGTCCTCGGTCACCGCGAGGGCGAAGAACGTGAGCGCGATGCCGAGCACGGCGCTCGGCAGCAGCGGATGCCGCCGCCCCGCGCGGGCCGCACCGAACAGACCCGCCGCGGCATAGGCCGCGCCCACCGCCACGCCCACGGCGGCGATGCCGTCGAACCGATAGCTCGCTTGCGTTGTCGGGCCACCGACCGCCGACCATTCCCAAAGCGCCCGGCCCGCGGCCCGGGCCGGGTCGATGACCGCCGCGAGGGCGAGCGGGATGATCGCCGCGGCCACCGCGATGGCGATCGCGACGCCTGCGGCGAGCCGCACGTTCCGCCCGACGGACAACAACAGCGCGACCAGCGCCAAGGCGGCAGCGGAGCAGATGAGTGGAAGCTCAGCCGTCACGACCACCTGCGGTAAGGTACCCGACGTGGACCTGCGCCTACTGCCTCAGCTACAGCTGAAGGTCACACCCAAGCAGATCGCAGCGAACTACATCCTCCAGCTCTCGTCGCTCGAGCTTCAGGACGTCATCAACCAGGAGCTCGAGGAGAACCCGGCGCTCGATCTGGAGGAGGTGCAGGTCTGCCCGCTCTGCGGCAACCCGCTCACCGGGCGCGTGTGCCTGACCTGCTTCGGAGCAGGTCAGGCCGGAGCGGCCGAGCAGTACAGCGACAGCGAGCCGCTCGAAGGCACGAGCCTCATGGCCCGCGACGAAGAAGAGGGCGACGAGTTCGACCCGATCGTCCGCGCCGAGGCGGAGCAGACCCTTGCGGAGTACCTCTCCTGGAACGTGCGGGTACTCCTCCCGACGCGCCTCCACATCATGGCGGAGTACCTCATCGGCAACCTCAACGACAACGGGTACCTCGAAGATAGCCTCGAAGACGCGGCGAAGGCGTGTCAGGTATCGCTCGAGGACGCGCAACAGGTGCTCGAAGTGATCCAGTCGATCGAGCCGTGGGGCCTCGGTGCGCGCGATATCCAGGAGTGCCTGCTCATCCAGATGGAGCACCTCGCGGAGGCGGGGGTCGAAGTGCCGCCGCACGCACGCACGATCGTCGCGGAGCACTTCCGCGAGCTCGGCGAGCACAAGTTCGGTGACGTTGCGCAGGCCCTCCGGATCTCGCGCGACGAGGTCCAATCCGCGTGGGACTACATCAAGGGGAACCTGAACCCGTATCCGGCGCAGGCCTTCGCGGCCGGACCGGATGGCACGAGCATCGGTGGCCGGCAGGTCACCCTGCGGCCCGACGTGATCATCGTGAAGAACGAGCGGAACGATTTCGAGGTCGAGGTCATCGAGTCCCGGCGCTTCTCGCTGAAGGTGAATCCGGTGTACCGGCAGCTCGTCGGTCAGATCCAGGCGGCGCGCACCGCGAAGGTCGACGCGCCGACGATGGACGACAGGGAGAAGCAGCACATCCGGGAGTACGTCACGCGCGCGAAGTTCTTCATCGACAACATCAACCAGCGCCGCCAGACCATGGCCCGCATCACCCAGGTCATCGTTCAGTGCCAGCACGACTTCTTGGAGAAGGGCATCCAGAATCTCCGGCCGCTCACGCGCGCGGAGGTCGGCGAGCGGATCGGGATGCACGAGTCGACGGTGAGTCGCGCGACGGCGGGGAAGTACGTGCTCCTACCGGCGGGTCAGGTCGTGCCGTTCTCGCTCTTCTTCACCGCGTCACTGGGCACGAAGGACGTGATCAAGAACATCATCGACGCCGAGGACCGCGCGCACCCGTATTCCGATCAGGAGATCGTCGAGAGGTTGCGGAACGATCACGGGATCATCCTCGCCCGGCGGACGGTCGCGAAGTACCGCGAGGAGCTGCAGATCCTGCCGGCGAGGCTCCGAAAGCGCGCCTAGAGCCGCTTGGAGGCGTTTCCCTTGGGTGGCGGCGCGCCCAATGTGGACTTGATCTGGTCCACCGCGCTCGCGTCGATGTGATAGCCGAACGACGTCCGGCGCACCCCGTCGAGGTCCTTCCCGCGTAGCGCGTCGCGCAGCGCGTGCTCCCGCCAGCCGATCTTCGAGGCGAGCTCGGCCGTGGTCAGCCAGTCGCGGTCGGCGCTCTTCGCCTTCTCGCTGGCGTCGGCCTTCGGGGCGGACTTTGAGGCTTTCTGCGGCGGCATCGCTCGAACGATACGCGCTCCGGCGTGCCGCGATTTGCGCCCGTTGGGGCCGCTGGCTACTATTCGTGGCAGCGCTGCGGCCCCCTCCGTCGGGGCGGGCGCTCTCTTTTTGTGGTCAAGTCATTCGTGGGAGGACGCGCGCCCGTGGACGCCTTTGCCAACGATCCGCTGCTTTGGATCGTCCCGATCTCCGGTCTGGTCGCCGTCGCCGTCGCCGGGTACTTCGCCTACGACGTCCTCGGTTCCGACACCGGGACGCCCGAGATGCAGAACGTGGCGGGCGCCATCTACGAGGGCGCGGTCGCGTTCATCAAGCGCCAGTACCGCACGATCGCGCTCCTGGCCCTCGGCGCCACCGTCGTCATCGCGCTCGTCATCTATTTCTTTGAGACCGCACCTGGCGTGACACCGACGGAGCTCGCGATCAAGACGGGCATCGCGTTCCTGGTCGGCGCCGCCTGCTCGATGGCCTCGGGCATCGTCGGCATGTTCGTCGCCGTGAAGTCGAACCTCCGCACCGCGGCGGCGGCGCAGCACAGCGTCGCTGATGCGCTGCGCATCTCGCTCCGCGGCGGCGCGGTCTCCGGCATCCTCGTCGTCGGCCTCTCGCTCATCGGCGTATTCGTGATGTTCGTCGGGTATGGCGGCTTCGCGCACCCCGAGCAGGCGCCGTTCACGATCGTCGGCTTCGGGTTCGGCGCGTCGTTCGTCGCGCTGTTCGCCCAGCTGGGCGGCGGTATCTACACCAAGGCGGCCGACGTCGGATCCGACCTCGTCGGCAAGATCGAGGCGGGCATCCCGGAGGACGACCCGCGGAACGCGGCCGTCATCGCCGACCTCGTCGGCGACAACGTCGGCGACTG
>DHJC01000082.1:61124-64904 GCA_002404155.1 Chloroflexi bacterium UBA4730
GCGATGATCCTCGGCGTCGCGATCTTCGCGGTGACCCACAACATCGCCTGGATCATTTTCCCGCTCGTCGTGCGTGGCTTCGGCCTCGTGGCGAGCGTGATCGGCATCTTCCTGGTCCGCGGCAGCGAGACCCGCGACCCGATGGGCTCGCTGAACATCGGCTACTACATCACCGCGACCCTCTCGGCGCTCGGCATGGGCCTCGTGACCTACCTGATGCTCAATGAGAGGGGCGGCTGGTACTGGTTCGCGGGCGCCGGGATCATCGGCATCCTCACCAGTGTCGCGTTCGTGTTCATCACCCAGTACTACACGTCCGGCAGCTGGCGTCCGGTGAAGGAGATCGCCGAGGCGTCGAAGACCGGCCCCGCGACGACGATCATCTCGGGCCTGGCCGTCGGCTTCGAGACGACGTTCTCCTCGGTCATCACCATCTCCGTCGCGCTCTTCCTGTCGCACTACGTCGGCGAGCGCTGGGGGGCCGAGACCGGTCTCCCGCACGGCGGCATCTACGGCACCGCTGTTGCGACCATGGGCATGCTCATGAGCGCGGCGTTCATCCTTGCGATGGACACCTTCGGCCCGATCACCGACAACGCCGGCGGTGTCGCGTCCATGTCGGGCGCGTCGCAAGAGACTCGTGAGCGCACCGACCGCCTCGACGCCGTGGGGAACACGACGAAGGCCCTCACCAAGGGCTACGCCGTCGCCTCCGCGGCTCTCGCCGCGTTCCTCCTGTTCTCCGCGTACCTCGACAAGGTCGCGCAGATCACGGGCAAGCCGTTCGACTCCGTCAACCTCGCCAAGGTCGACGTGTTCATCGGTGGCCTCATCGGCGCGATGCTCGTCTACTTCTTCTCGTCGCTCGCGATCCGTGCCGTCGGCAAGTCCGCCAGCGCGATCATCGAAGAGGTCCGTCGTCAGTTCCGCGAGGACCCGGGCATCATGGCCGGCACCTCGCGTCCCGACTACGCCCGCGTCGTCGACTTGACCACGCAGTCGGCGCTCAAGAACATGATCCCGCCCGGTGTGATCGCGATCGCCACGCCGATCATCGTCGGCGTGCTTCTGAAGGCGGAGGCCGAAGCGGCCCTGCTGATGGTCGGCACCATGGCCGGCGTGATCCTCGCCACCGTCCTCAACAACGGCGGCGGCGCGTGGGACAACGCTAAGAAGTACATCGAGTCCGGCATGCTCAAGGACGCCGCGGGCCTGGTCCTCGGCAAGGGGACCCCGGCGCACGCGGCGGCCGTCGTCGGCGACACTGTGGGCGACCCGTTGAAGGACACCGCCGGCCCGAGCCTGCATGTCCTGATCAAGCTGCTCGCGACGATCACGCTGGTCCTGGCTCCGCTCTTCGTCTGAATGGGGCTCGGCCGGGGCCGGCGACGCCGGGCCCGGCCGTACAGGCTGGCGCCACGCTGTAGCGTCTAGGCCGAGATGGCGTCGATCGACCTCAACTCCGACCTTGGTGAGGGCGCGGGTACTGAGGGCGAGATTATGCCGTTCATCACCTCGGCGAACATCGCGTGCGGAGCGCACGCCGGCGACGAGCGGTCGATGCGTGAGACTCTCCGCCTCGCGATCGCCAACCACGTCGCGCCCGGCGCGCATCCGGGGTATCGGGATCCGGCGAACTTCGGACGGGTGGCGCTGCAGATCCCGGCCGCCGAGCTCACCGCGGATCTGATCGCGCAGATCGAGACGCTCCGCGCGATCGCGCGGTCCGAGGGCACCGACCTCGTGCACGTCAAAGCACACGGTGCCCTGTACAACACGTCGCAGCACGACGAGACCGTTGCCGCGGCCATCGTGCGGGCGGTGAACCGCTGCGCGCCCGAGTGCGTGCTGTTCGTCTTCCCGGCCTCCGCCGTCGAACGGATCGCGCGTGCGGAGGGACTCCGGGTCGCACGCGAAGGATTCATCGACCGGGCCTACGAGCCGGATGGCACGCTGCGGTCGCGCACCCAGCCGGATGCGGTGATCACGGATCCCGAACGTGCGGCCGAGCGGGCGCTGTGGTTTGTGCAACGAGGTGGCGTGGTCGCGCGCGGTGGCGGGTTCATCGAGCTGGCCGTGGACACGCTGTGCGTGCACGGCGACACGCCGGGAGCGCTGGCCATCCTGCGCGCTGCGCGCGCGGCGCTCGTGTCGGCCGGCATCGGGATCCGTCGGACGGGATGAGCGTTCGCCCATTCGGCGATCGCGCGTTCCTCATCGAGCTCGAGCAGCGCATCGACCTCCCGATCATCGATACCGCCCGATCGATCGCCGACGAGTGGGAGCGGCGCGGTCTGGGCGACACGATCCCGGCGTACGCGTCGGTCGTCCTGGAATTCGACCCGGCACGCACGTCCTGGAAGGACGCAGCCGTTGTGGCCGAGGCACTCGCAGCGGAGCCGCCCGGCGCGACGGCCGCGGCGGCGGGACGACTCATCGAGATCCCGACCATCTATGACGGGCCTGATCTCGCAGAGACCGCGGCCCGGTCGGGGCTCGCGGTCCCCGAGCTCGTCGCGCTGCACAGCGGGCGCGAGTACCGCGCGTTCTTCCTCGGGTTCATGCCCGGCCTCGCGTACTGCGGGATGCTCGACCCACAGATCGACGCACCGCGGCTGGCAGCGCCTCGCGCGCGCGTACCGGCGGGAACGGTCGCCGTCGCGAACGGGCAGACCATCGTGTATCCCGTCGACTCTCCCGGCGGGTGGCGGCTCATCGGACGGACCGAGCTCAAGACCTTCGATCCCGCGCGCGAGCCGGCCGCGCTGATCCGCGCGGGCGACCGTCTGCGGTTCGTGTCGCGATGATGCGGATCGCCACGCCGGGGCTGCGTGCGACGATCCAGGACCGCGGGCGCTTCGGCCACGCGCGCGCGGGCATCCCGCCGGCGGGCCCGGCCGATCCCGTCGCGTTCGCCGCGGCACTCGACCTTGCCGGCTGCGCGCCCGATGACGCCGCGATCGAGATCATCGGCCTGCCATTCACCTTCCGTTGTGATGACCGGCGTGTCGTCGCAGCGACCGGCCGTGATGTGCGACTCCGGACGCGAGGACCGGTGCCCGGATGGACGAGCGTGCTGGCGCGCCCCGGCGAGGAGGTCATCGTCGAGGGCTCGAGCCGGACGCGGTTCGCGTACGTGGCGGTGAGCGGTGGACCTGCGCTGCCGCGGGTCCTCGGCTCGCGCGCGACCTATCTCGCGGCCGCGCTCGGGCCGATGCCGCGACCGCTCGCCGCCGGCGACGAGCTGCCGCTCGGCCCTTCCGACGCGGGCGTCGAGGCTGCCGGGCGCCACATCCGGCCACCGGAATATGGCGGCGTCGCGCGCGCGATCGCCGGGCCGCACGACGCACGCTTCGCAGACGAGAGCGTGGCCCGATTCTTCTCGGTGACGTTCACGGTCCTCCCGGAGAGCGATCGCATGGGGCTGCGGCTCGCGGGAGCGCCGTTGCCCGGGCCGACCGACGACCTGCTGACATGCGGCATCGTCGCAGGAGCTGTGCAGGTGCCCCGCGGCGGCGCGCCCATCGTCCTCCTCGCGGACCACCAGACGACCGGCGGCTACCCGATCATCGCGACGGTGATCCGGGACGACCTCGGGATCGTGGCCCAGGCCGCGGCGGGGGAGTACCTCCGGTTCGACCGCGTGACGCCGGGTGGCCCGTACCGTTCTGCCTGAGGTGGACGAACGGCTCGCTGCGCTCGGGCTCGCCCAGCCGGTCCCCGAACCCCTGCCGGCCCCTGAACCCGTGGTCGTCGCCCGCGCCAACGCGGTTGTGCCCC
>DHJC01000082.1:65055-98547 GCA_002404155.1 Chloroflexi bacterium UBA4730
CGAACCGCGGCCCATCCCCCGCGCGAACGCCGCCGTGCGCCGGGTGGACGAAGGGCTCGCTGCGCTCGGTGTCGCCCAGCCGGTCCCCGAACCCGTGTTCGTGGCGCGTCCGAACGCCGCCGTGCGCCAGGCCGTCCGCGTTCGGGACGGGCGTCGGGAGCGCGATGCGCTCTGCGAGCTGGACGCCTCGGGCATTCGGATCACCGGCCTGGCCGCGCCGCTCTTCATCGCCTGGCCGGACGCTCGCGCCATCTCCGTCGACGGCGGCTACGTGGTCGTGGTCTCGCCGGCCGGATCGATCGCGATCGGGATCGCCCTGGACAGCGTGACCGAGCCGGGGCTCGCGCCGGCGTTCGCAGCCGTGCTCGAGGCGGGACGCAATGGCACGCTCGAGCCGAACACCGGCGCGCTGCACGAGCTTGGGCTCGGGATCGATCGCACATTGGAGATCTTCGGCGACGCCGACGATCCGGTCGTCCCGCTCGCCGTCGGTGCGGTCGTCGTGTTCGTGGGTCTCGTGCTCCTCGCCGCGCTTCCCACGATCCTGGAGCTCGTGGCGCACCTCGAGCCCGCGCCCGGCGCGTTCGCGCTGATGCCGCGCATCGCCTTCTTCGACCCGCGCGTGATCGTCGCGGCGTTCGCGTTGTC
Organism: Chloroflexi bacterium UBA4730; assembly: GCA_002404155.1. Lineage (GTDB taxonomy): Bacteria > Chloroflexota > Limnocylindria > P2-11E > P2-11E > UBA4735. Next base: position 65,704 of record DHJC01000082.1, read on the forward strand.
CTCGGCGCTCGCGGTCATCGTCGGGCAGTTCGCGCTCGGTCCCGCAGCCATGGCCTGGGCTCGCGGCACCCTGCGTGGCTGGCACCGCAACGCTTCCGGCCTCGAGGCCACCGCCCGGCTGGCGATCGCGCGGCTGATGCTCGTTTCACGGGTCGCAGGGCTGATCGCCGGGGTGGCCATCGTCTCGCTGCTCCCGTCGGCGTTCGCCCGCGCGGTCATCGACGGGGACGGGATCCACGAGGCGTCGGGACTGCCGTTCCTTTCGAGCGACCACTCGTGGGCGGACGTATCAGACGTCGTTTCGCTCGCGGTCGGGTTCGGCGAGCGGGCCGAGGGCTTCGACACGATGCTCGTCTTCAGCGACGGCGAGCGGCTCTCGACACGGGGTCGAGACCTCGCCGGCGGCACCGTACGGCAGATCTATGACTTCGCGCGCGTAAACCTTCGGTAGGCTGCTCCCCGCGTTCGCGGAAAGGTTCTGGGGAGCGACCGCGGTTCCCTGACTCGCAGCTCCTCATCACCCTGCTGCTCGTCGCGGTGCTCCTGACGTACACCATCGGACGCTCACTCGCGCCCCTCGCGCGGCGGTTCAAGCGCATCGCCTGTCGCGCATATGCTCGCCTCGGTGAGCGCGACGATCGCGGGCATCTCCGTGCGCAACGGCAGTTCCGCCGACCTCGAGCGGCTCATCGAGTTCGCGAATCGCTACGCGCGCCCGGCATTCGTCCAGTCCGTTGCGCTCGCCCGGCGCTTCGAGGCGGCGAACCCCGAACCGAACCGATCGCTGCTCATCGCGGAGGACGCCTCCGGGGCGATGGTCGGCGTTGGCGACGCCTCGGACGGTGGGGCGCTTGGCGGCGGTCAGAACCGGTGGCGCGCGAGTCTGCGCGTCGCGCCGGAGTACCGCCGTCGCGGCCTCGGCGCGCACCTGCTCGAGCGGCTCGAGGAGCACGTCCGCGCGAAGGGCGCGCCGAAGCTCCAAGGCTCGCTGCGCGGAGAGGAGCCCGAGGGCCTGCGGTTCACCGTGCGGCATGGCTACCGCGAGTTCCATCGCCGCTACGACTCGTATGTCGACGCCCAGCCCTTCGATCCGGCCGGATTCGAGCGACCGGGGGCCGTGGCAGCACGGGCGGGCGTGCGGATCGAGCGCTACGACCTGCTGGAGGCCGAGGCAACGGACCGCCTCGCGTTCCAGCGCGACGTGTACCAGTTGCTCGCGACCACGCAAATGGACATCCCGCGACCGGAGCCGCTGCCGCCACCTCCGCCCTTCGAAGCGGTGCGCGAGATCTATTTCGAGGGCGACACCTTCGCCCACGACTGTTCCGTCGTCGCGCTGCGCGACGGCCGAGTGGTCGGGATCTCGATCACGACGATCAATCCGACCGGGATCGCCTACACCGTCTACACCGGGGTAGACCGGGCGGAGCGGCGGAAGGGCCTCGCGCTTGCGATGAAGCTCGCCATCCTCGAGCGGCTGAAAGGACGTGGCACGACGCAGTTCGGGACCACCAACGACGAGGCGAACGCGCCGATGCGTGGGATCAACGCACGTTTGGGCTACGTCGCGGCGCCACCGACGATCGAGGTGGAGAAGGTGTTCGAGACCTGAGCGCCCTCAAGATGCCCGGCACGATGAACCCGGGCGAGATGGCGCAAGTGAAGCGGAATCCGCAGCGCACGCTCGGGCCTGGCCGGCGCGTCGCGGATCAGCGACGCCGAGCTCATCGCCATGGACGTTGACGTTCTCATCCCGGCGGCGCTCGAGGCTCAGATCACTACCGAGAACGCCGCGAGCATCCGGGCGAAGGTGATCGTCGAGGGCGCCAACGGCCCGGTGACCGCCGACGCCGATCGCATGCTCACCGGCCGCGGGGTCACCATCGTGCCCGACATCCTCGCGAACGCCGGTGGGGTCGTGGTGTCGTACTTCGAATGGGTCCAGAGCCGCGCGCAGTTCTATTGGGAGCTCGACGAGGTCGAGCGCCGGCTCGCGATCTGGATGCGCCGGGCCATGGAATCGGTGCTCGTGACGGCGAAGGCCTACGACGCGACCTACCGCGAGGCCGCGTTCATCGTCGCCGTCGAGCGCGTCGCGAGGGCCATCGAGCGGCGAGGCATATTCCCGTAGGCCGACGCCCGAGGACCATCGCGATCGCGGTCTTCCTGCCGCTGACGGTGATCGCTGTGTCCCTCGGGACGGTACTGGCGCTGGTCTTCGGCCCGGGGGTGTTCTGGCTCGGCGTCGCGATCGCGGTAGGCGGCCCGGCCGTCGCGCGCCTTGCATAATTATCCAGAATCGTGCATAATTCATCGATGCCAACACGAGTCGCCATCGTCGGGGCCACCGGCTATACGGGCGGCGAGCTCGCGCGGCTGCTCCTGCGGCATCCCGGGGTCCGGATCGTCGCGGCGGTCGCGCGCAGCCACCAGGGCGAGCCGCTGCGGAACGTCCAGCCGCACCTCCACGACGCGCCGGGATCGCTGGTCATCGGTAGCGACGTCGGCGACGCCGAGGTCGTTTTCACGGCGCTCCCGGCGGGCGAGGCGGCGAAGCTCGCACCGGGCTGGCTCAACGAGGGCCGGCGGATCATCGACATCGGCAGCGACTTCCGCCTCAAGGACGCCGTCGCGTACCCGAAGTGGTACGGCTACACGCATCCGGCGCCCGAGCTGCTCGCGGAGTCGGTATACGGCCTGACCGAGTTCGCGCGGACGGCGCTTCCGAAGGCTCGGATCGTCGCGAATCCGGGCTGCTATCCCACCGCGTCGCTGCTCGCGCTCGCACCGGCTGCCGTGCACGACCTCATCGGCGGGGACGTGATCGTCGATGCGAAGTCCGGCGTCTCGGGCGCCGGTCACGTCGTCGATGACGCCTATCTCTACGGCACGGTCGACGAGAGCGTGCGCGCGTACGCGGTGGCGAAGCACCGTCACTCGCCGGAGATCGCCCAACAGCTCGCGACGTTCGGCGGCATGCGCCCCCGTCTGACGTTCGTACCGCACCTGGTCCCGATGACCCGCGGGCTCATCGCCACGTGCTACGCCCCGCTGCGCGACGGCGTCACCGCCCCGCAGATCAGCGAGGCCTACGCGACGCAATACGCGGATGAGCCCTTCGTGCGCGTCGTCTCATCCTTTCCGCCGACGAAGGCGACGCTCGGCAGTAATTGGTGCCTCGTGCACGCGGTCGTCGACGAGGAGAACCGGCGGCTCGTCGCCGTGGCCGTGCTCGACAATCTCGTGAAGGGGGCCGCGGGCCAGGCGATCCAGAACTTCAACGCTCTCTGCGGGCTGCCTGAGACGCAAGGCCTCGAGGCGATGCCATTGTGGCCGTGACCGGGCAGGGCGTGACGTTCGCGCGCGGCTTCGTCGCCGGCGCTGCCGCGGCTGGGGTGAAGCAGGCGGGCGCCACGCGGCTGGACGTCGCGGTCATCGCGTCGACGGCCGAGCATTGCCACGCGGCAGGTGTGTTCACGACGAACCAGGTGATCGCGGCGCCGTGCGTCGTCACGAAGAAACACGTCGCGCGAGGACACCTGCGCGGGATCGTCGTGAACTCCGGCAACGCGAACGCGTGCACCGGCCCGCAGGGCGAGCGCGACGCCGTCGCGATGGCCGCGGCCGCCGCCGCGCTCCTGCGCGTCGATCCGTCCGACGTGGCCGTGGCCAGCACCGGCGTCATCGGCGTCCCGATGCCGATGGACCGGATCGTCTCGGCCATCGGCCGCGTGACGCTGTCCGAATCGGGCTGGGCTGACGCGTCTTTGGCGATCATGACCACCGATACGCGGCCGAAGGTCGCCCAGCGCGAGATCACGCTCTCCGGCGGGACGGTCCGCATCGGCGGGATCGCGAAGGGTGCGGGGATGATCCATCCGAACATGGCGACGCTCCTGACCTTCGTCACCACCGACGCGCACATCGATGGTGCGGCCCTCCGCCTGATGCTCCGTTCCGCCGCGGACGACAGCTTCAACGCGATCTCCGTCGACGGGGACACGAGCACGAACGACACGCTGCTCGTCCTCGCGAACGGTGCCTCGGGCGTGCGCGTGGGGACGCTCGACGGCTCCGCGTTCCTTGACGCGCTGACCGCTGTCTGTCTCGATCTGGCCCGCGCGATCGTGGCCGACGGCGAAGGGGCGACAAAGGTCTTCGAGGTGCACGTCACCGGTGCCGCGTCCGAGGGCGACGCACGGGCGGCCGCCCGAACGGTCACGAACTCGAACCTCGTGAAGACGGCGATCCACGGCGCGGACCCGAACTGGGGCCGGATCCTCGCCGCCGCCGGACGCTCGGGCGCCAAGGTCGATGCGGCCAAGGCCTCGGTCCGCGTCGGGGACGTGAGCGTGTACGAGAAGGGCGTGCCGCGGCCGTTCGATGCCGCCGCGGTCCGCTCGCTGTTCGAGCGGCCCGAGATCGCCATCGAGCTCGATCTGGGCCTCGGCGAATCGAGCGCGCGCGCGTGGGGCTCCGACCTGTCCGCCGAATACGTGAGGATCAATGCCGAGTACACGACCTAGAGGCCACGGTGGTACCCATCCGGCCGAGCGCTCGCGCGAGGCAGTTGTTCTAAAGATCGGCGGTAGCGTCGCCGGCGAAGACGATGCGGCGCTCGACCTCGTCGCCTCGCTGCACGACGCGGGTCGTCCGCTCGTGGTGGTGCACGGGGGCGGACCGCTCGTCGGCGAATGGGCCACCCGGCTCGGCCTGGAGACGCGCTTCGAGCGCGGGCTACGCGTGACGGATGGGTCGACGCGCGACGTTGCGCTCGCCGTCCTGGCCGGCCTGGTGAACAAGACGCTCGTCGCGCGACTCGTGGCCAAGGGCGTGCCGGCGACGGGGCTTTCCGGCGTCGATGGCGGGATGCTGCGCGCGGAGCGCGAGGACGAGACGCTCGGGCTGGTCGGCCGCGTGTCGATGGTCGATAGCTCGCTGCTCGAAGAGCTGCTCGCCGCGCTGCGCGTGCCGGTCGTCGCACCGGCGGCCCTCGACGGCGACGGGACGATCCTGAACGTGAACGGGGATACGGCGGCCGGAGCGATCGCCGCGGCCATCGCCGCCCGCCTGCTCGCCTTCGTGACGGACGTGCCGGGCGTGCGCGGCAAGGACGGCCGCGTGATCGCCACGCTCGATCGGGATCGCGCGAAGGCGTTGGTCGATGACGGGACCATCGAGGGCGGAATGCTGCCGAAGGTCGAGGCGTGCCTCGTCGCGGCCCAGGCGGGGTGTCGTGCGGCGATCGTGTCGGCTCGGGACATCGACGCGATCGAAGCATTGCTGTCCGGCGAGGCCGCTGGCACCGTCTTCGAGGCGGCCGCATGAACGAGCTGAACGCCCGGAAGCAGCAGCGCCAGCAGACCCTGCTGCGGCTCGTCGCGGACAAGCGCCTGTCGAGGCAGCAGGACGTGGTCCGCGCGCTGCGTGCCGCCGGATACGCCGCGACACAGGCGACGGTCTCGCGGGACATCGTCGAGCTCGGCCTGGTGAAGATCGCGCGCGACGGCGCGCACGTGTACGCGCCGCCGGTCGCGGTGCCCGCGTCCGGCGGCATCGAGCGGCTGCGCCGATTCTGCGAGGAGTATCCGGTGCAGGGCGCTGTCGCCGGCAACATCGTCGTCCTCCGCACCCCGCCGGGGACGGCGAACGCGCTCGCGATCGCGCTCGACACGTCCGGCTTCGCCGATGTCATCGGCACGATCGCCGGCGATGACACTGTCTTTGTCGCAGCCATGGATCCAGCAAGAGCCCGTGGGATCAACAAGCGTCTCGCGGAGTACGGCGTGGGAAAGCTAGCGTGATCGATACGAAGAAGACGGCCGGCCAGACGATCGTCCTTGCGTACTCCGGCGGTCTCGACACATCGGTCGCCGTCGCATGGCTGCGCGAGACCTACGGGTTCGAGGTCGTGACGTGTACCGGCAACCTCGGCTCGGTGAAGGATCTGGCCGGCATCCAACGCAAGGCGATCCAGAGCGGCGCGAAGAAGGCCATCGTGCACGACGCGCGCGAGACCTTCGTCCGCTTCTTCCTGTGGCCCGCGCTGCAGGCGGGCGCGCTCTACGAGGGGCGCTATCCGCTCGCGACGGCCCTCGGGCGGCCGCTGCTCGCGAAGCTGCTTGTGGATGCCGCGCGCGAAGAGGGCGCGCGCTACGTGGCGCACGGCTCGACCGGCAAGGGGAACGACCAGGTGCGCTTCGACCTCGCGGTCGGCGCGCTCGCGCCGGAGCTGACGGTCATCGCGCCGCTCCGCAGCGGCATGCACATGACCCGCGAAGACGAGATCGACTACGCCAAGGCCCGCGGCATCCCCGTACCGGTGACGAAGAAGAGCCCGTACAGCGTCGACGAGAACCTGTGGGGCCGGTCGATCGAGGCCGGCGTGCTCGAGGACCCGTGGGGCGCCCCACCCCGCGACGTCTTCCAGTGGACGGTCGATCCGGACGAGGCTCCCGCGAAGCCGAAGGAGATCGTCATCGGCTTCCGCGAGGGCATCCCCGTCACGCTCGACGGGGCGGCGGGCGACGGCGTTCCGCTGATCGAGAAGCTCAACGCCCTCGGTGGCAAACACGGGGTCGGCCGCATCGATCAGATCGAGAACCGGCTCGTCGGCATCAAGTCGCGGGAGATCTACGAGGCGCCGGCGGCGGTCATCCTCCACCTCGCCCACCGCGCGCTCGAGGACATGGTCCTGTCGAAGGAGTCGCATCGGTCGAAGGCCCGGATGGCCGACGAGTACGCGGACCTGATCTACAACGGCCTGTGGTTCTCCGCGCACCATCAGGACCTCGCGGCGTTCGTGCGCAGCACCCAGCGCTTCGTGACCGGCGAGATCCGCGTGCGCTTGCACCGTGGCACGGCGGCGGTCGTGGGCCGCCGCTCGGAGCACTCGCTCTACTCCACCGCCCTCGCGACGTACGGAAAAGGCGACACCTTCGACCACCAGGCTGCCGAAGGCTTCATCGGCGTGTTCGGCCTGCCGCTGCGCAACCAGTCGCGGACCCAGGCCCTCTGGGGTCCCGACAGCGAGGCGACGCTCGCGATCCCGAAGACCGTCATGACGCGCGGGCGCACGGCGACGAAGCGACCGTGACCGATCTCTGGAAGGGCCGCTTCGCGACCGGGCTCGATCCGAAGATCCGCGCGTTCACCGCCTCGCTCGAGCTCGATAAGCGCATCGCGCGGCACGACGTGCGCGGGAGCATCGCCCATGCGCGCATGCTCGGAAAGCAGGGGATCCTGCCGGCCGAAGACGCGAGCGCCCTCGTCGCGGGGCTCGAGGCGATCGCGAAGGAGATCCAGGCTGGGACGTTCCCGTGGCCCGCGGACGCCGAGGACGTGCACTCCGCGGTCGAAGGCGTGCTCGCCGGGCGGCTCGGCCCCACCGCGGGAAAGCTGCACACCGCGCGGAGCCGGAACGACCAGGTCGCCCTTGACCTGCGCCTGTTCGCGCTCGACGCGCTGGACTCGCTCGACGGCGCGTTGCGCGACCTCGGCGAGGCGCTCCTCACCCGTGCCGCGGAGGAAGTGGACACGGTCCTGCCGGGCTACACGCACCTGCAGCGCGCGCAGCCGGTGTCGCTCGCGCACCACCTGCTCGCGCACGTCGAAGCCATCCGCCGCGATCGCGCGCGCGTCGCGGAGGCCCGCGGCCGGGCCGCCGTCTCGCCGCTCGGGGCCGCGGCGCTCGCGGGGTCGCCGTACCCGGTCGACCCGGCGTCGGTGGCCGAGGAGCTCGGCCTCGCGCGGGCGTTCCGCAACAGCATCGATGCCGTCTCGGACCGCGACTTCGTCGCGGAGCTCGCGTTCGTCGCCGCGTTGAGCGCGGTGCACGCGTCGCGGCTCGCCGAGGAGCTGGTCCTTTGGACGAGCGCGGAATTCGGCTTCGCCGCACTGAGCGACGAGCACGCGACCGGGTCGAGCATCATGCCGCAGAAGAAGAACCCCGATGTCGCGGAGCTGGTGCGCGGGCGCGCCGGCCGGATCATCGGCGATCTCGTCGCGCTGCTCACCACGCTGAAGGGCTTGCCGCTCGCATATGACGGCGACCTGCAGGAGCAGCGCGTCCCGCTCTACGACGCTGCGACGGCGGCGCCGGCCCTCGAGGCGCTGGCCATCGTGGTGCGCGGGCTGCGGTTCGATCGCGACGCCATGCGCCGGGCCACCGAGCGCGGCATGCTCGCGGCCACGGACCTCGCGGACCATCTCGCCGCCCGCAGCGTGCCGTTCCGCGAGGCCCACGAGATCGTCGGGCGGATCGTCCGCGACCGGCTGGGGAAGGGCATGGACCTGGTCGGCCTCACGACCGCGGAGCTCCGCGGCTACGACTCGCGGTTCGGCGACGACGCGGCCGAAGGCGCGACGATCGCGCGGTCGCTCGCGGCACGGCGCTCGCCCGGTGGCACCGCGCCGGAACGCGTGCGTGAGGCGCTGGCCGAGGCGAAGGCCGCCTTCGGGACGTGATCGTCCGGGCGGCGCGCGAGACCGATATCGGTCCGATGAAGGCGTTGATCGACCGCTACGCCGCGGAGGACCGGATGCTCGAGCGCAGCGATACGTTCCTTCGGGCGAACCTCGGCGACTTCCTCGTGGCCGACGACGCGGGCACGTTCCTTGGCTGCGCGGCGCTCGCCGGGTTGACGACGGATCTCGCCGAGCTGCGCTCCCTCGCAGTCGCCTCGGATGCCGGCCGTCGCGGGGTGGGGAGGGCGATCGTCCTCGCGTGCGTCGAACGTGCGCGCGAGCGCGGGTTGCGGCGCGTCTTCGCGCTGACGCTCGTGCCCGACTTCTTCGTCAAGTGCGGCTTCACGCTCAGCAGCCTCGGCCGGCTGCCGGAGAAGAGCGCATCGGAGTGTCCGGTCTGTCCGAAGCGGTTCGCCTGTGACGAGCACGCGATGCTCCTCCATCTCGACGGGACCACGCCACCGGCGCTGGCGCCCGGCGACCCGGTGGGTGGGGTACACGCGCCTCTTCCGCCACACTGAGCCCTCATGAGCCCCACCGTGCGGGCCGCGGTCGCCGCGTTCGACGCGGTCGCCATGGCCGTGTACGCGTACCTGCAGACCGGCGGCTTCGGCAATCCGGGCATCGATCTGATGCTCTGGGGCTCGGCCGCCGCGGCCGCCGTCGCCGCGTTCGTCGTCGCGACGAACGGACCGGCGACGCTCGGCTGGATCGCGATCGGCTACATCCTCTTCGCGGGTCTCCTCCTCACGGACTCGTCGCAGCTTCTGCTCGTCGCACTGGCGATCGCCCTGATGCCGGTCGTCCAGCGTCCCCGGGGCTCGCTCGCCATCGGCATCGTCGTCGCGACGCTCTCGGCATTCGGGTGGCGCATCGCCATCGAGCTGCTGCTCCGGTCCGCCGCCTAACATCACCGCGATGACCTATCGCCCCACGGTGCGGGCCGCCAATGGCATCGTCGCCAGCGGGCACCATCTGGCCACGGCCGCGGGCCTGGCCGCGCTGCGCGACGGCGGATCCGCCGTCGATGCGGCGATCGCGGCGGCGGCCGTGTGCGCGGTCGTGCTCCCGCATCGCACCGCCATCGGCGGCGACGTGTTCGCCCTCGTCTACGACGCGCGGGCTCGGCAGGTCACCGCATACAACGGCTCCGGCGCGGCGCCGGCCGGTGTCGACTCGATGGCCTTCATCCAGGGCTTCGGTGATCGCGGCGTGAAGCTCGCGACCGTCCCCGGCTGCGTCGCGGCCTGGGGCGACATGCTCGTGGATCACGGCCGGCTGGGGATCGATCGCGTGCTCGCCCCTGCCATCGGCTACGCCGCGGAGGGCTTCCCGGTCAGCACCGTGCTGTCGGCGGAGATCGCCGAGGAGGCCGATCGCCTCGCGAGCGACGCGACGGCCGGGCGCACCTATAGCCCGCTCGGACGGCACCCGCGGCCCGGCGAGATGCTGCAGCAGCCCGACCTCGCCGCGTCGCTGCGCGCGATCGCGCTCGATGGGGCTGACACGTTCTATCGGGGCGCGCTCGCCGAGCGCCTCGCCGCGGGGATCGCCGCGCTCGGCGGCTGGATCGACGAGGACGACCTCGCCGCGCACCGTACCGATCGGCGCGATCCGATCGAGACCCGCTATCGCGGGCTCCGCGTCGTCGGTCAGCCGCCCGTATCCCAGGGCCATGTGCTCCTCGAGGAGCTCGCGATCGCCGAGGGCCTCGACCTCCGGTCGATGGGCTGGGGCAGCGCGGAGCAGATCCACACGATGGTGGAGATCAAGAAGCTCGCCTTCGCGGACCGTGACGCGCTGGCCGGCGACCCGCGCACCACGCCGTTCGTCGTGGAGGAGCTGCTGGCGGACGCGTTCATCGCCCAGCGCCGACGCGCGATCGCCGGGCGCGCGGCAGAGCGCGTCGAGTCCGCCGCGCTGCCGGCCGACACGACGTATCTCGCGGTCGTCGACCGCGACGGGAACGCCGTGTCGCTCATCGAGAGCGTGTTCAGCGCGTTCGGGTCCGCGACGGTGGTCCCGGGGACCGGGATCCTCCTCAACAACCGGCTCGCCGGATTTTCGCTCGATACCCGGTCCCCGAATGTCCTTGCACCCGGCAAACGGCCGGTCCACACCTTGAACACGGTCATCGTCCTGGACGGATCTGCGCCGCGGTTCGTGTACGGCACGCCAGGCCGCCATGCGCAGGTGCAGACGAACTTCCAGCTGGCCGTCGGGCTCATCGATCACGGCCTCGACGTGCAAGAGGCCGTGGAGGCGCCGCGCTGGTTTCACGCGTCGGGCAGGACGTTGCAGGTCGAGTCGCGTTTCCCCGAGCAGGTGCGGAAGGGATTGGCCGCGAAGGGCCATGACGTGCAGGTGCTCGGCGAGTGGGCCGAGATCACCGGCGGCGCACAGGCCGTCGCGATCGACGCGAACGGCGTGTTCTCCGGCGGCGCCGATCCGCGGCGCGAGGGCTACGCGGCCGGCTACTAGCGCATGAGGCGTTGTGCACCCGTTGCACCGGGGCTCGTCGGGCTCGTCGTCGTCGCCGCCATCTTCGCCGCCTGCGAGCCGCAGCCGCCGGCCGCGGAGCCGGTCGCGCGCGCGTACGCCGCCGCGTGGACCAAGGGCGATTACCAGGCAATGTGGGATCTCCTCACTGACGAGAGCAAGGCGCGGGTCGGGGAGGACGGCTTCATCAAGCGACTGCCGCGGATCGCCGACGAGATGACCTTGACGTCGCTCGAGGCCACGACGGGCGCCGCGGTCCATCCTGCCGGCTCGAACGGCTCGCCCGATCCCCGAAAGGCCACCGCGCCGCTCAGCGTCACGTTCCACACGCTGCGCGTGGGGGACTTCAAGCGCGACACGTTCCTGTCGCTCGTGATGGTCGGTGACAAGGACACGGCCGCGTGGAAGATCGATTGGAGCCCCGAGGCGATCATGCCGCGTCTCACCACGGGCCGGCTCGTGCGTATGACCCGCCTTCCGACGAGCCGCGGCCGGATCCTTGCCCGCGACGGCACCGAGCTCGCGACATTCACCGACGCGGCGGTCGTCGGCGTCGTGCCGGAGCAGATCAAGAACGAGACTGGGATGCTCGCCAGCCTCGCGAGCGCGCTCAACCTCAAGTCGGACGACATCAAAGCGAAGTACAACGCGTCGTGGGTCCGGCCCGACAGCTTCGTTCCGATCAAGACCCTGACCGGCGCTGCGTTCACGGCGCTGCGTCCGCGCCTCTCGGTGATCGAAGGCGTACAGCTGCAGGCCCAGCGCGTCCGAAGCTACCCGACCGGCCTCGCGTCGCAGCTCATCGGCTATCTGGGCGAGGCCTCTGACGCCGAGGCGCAGCAGCTCTCCGCGCGCGGGTTCGTGACGGGCGACCTCATCGGCAAGACCGGCCTCGAGCAACAACTGGACGACCCGCTCGGCGGCAGCTACGGCTGGCGCCTCGCCATCGTCGATCCGGACGAACGCCCGGTCGAGATGCTTGCCGAGACCGCCCCGGTCCCGGGACAGGATGCGGTCCTCGCTCTCGATCCGGTGCTGCAGGCCGCGGCGGAACAGGCCCTCGGCGACCAGAAGGGCGCCATCGTCGCCGAGGATCCCTGGACCGGCGAGGTGCTCGTGCTCGCGAGTCGGCCGTCGTACGACCTCAACCTCTTCGTCAGCGGCGACAGCGCGGCCATCGTCACGCTGAACGCGGATCCGAAGAAGCCACTGCTGTCACGCGCGACGTTCGGCCAGTACCCGATCGGCTCGTCGTTCAAGCCGGTGACGGCGGCGGCGGCGCTGAAGAACGGGCTCTATCGCGCGGGAGAGCGGATCGATTGCCCAGCGTCGTGGAGCGGGTACGGCGTCGTGCAGCTGAACCACGAGACCGGGAACCTCGGGCCGATCGACATGCGTACCGCGCTCGCGCGCTCGTGCAACACGTTCTTCTACGAGCTCGGTAAGCGGCTGAATGACACGAAGTCCGATCTGCTGCCGAACGAGGCCCTGAGCTTCGGCCTCGGCAGGGCCACGGACATCGACTTCGTGCTCGAGGCCGAGGGCATCGTGCCGAGCCCCGCGTGGAAGCAGACCGCCTTCACGAGCCCGCAGGACAAGGTGTGGAACCCGGGCGATGCGACGAACCTCGCGATCGGCCAAGGCTTCCTGCTCGCCACTCCGTTGCAGATGGCGAACTACGCCGCGGCGCTCGCGAACGACGGCATCGTGTGGAAGCCGCGGATGGTCCTCGAGCTCCGCACTCGCGAGGGTGCGACGACCAAGAAGTTCGACCCGGCGCGCCTGGGTACCGCAGACACGACGCCCACGGATCTTTCGCTGATCCGAGACGGCATGCGCGCCGTGGTGAGCGACCCGAACGGCACGGTGTACTTCAAGTTCCTCGGCTTCCCGACCGCGGTGGCGGGCAAGTCGGGCACCGCCGAGACCCCGTCGGGCAATCCGGACGCGTGGTTCATCGGCTTCGGCCCGTATGACGGACCGAAGATCGCGATCGCCACGTTGTTCGAGGAGAAGCCGGGGCTGCTCGGATCGCAGGACGCCGGGGCGGCCGCGCGGGCCGTGTTCGCGGCGAAGTTCGGGGGAACGCCCTAAAGCCTGCGTCCCTTAGCCTTTAGGTATCCCCACACCGACCGCCTTCATCGACGTCCCCGCGACCCGCCGGCTCGGCAACGGCCTCGTGATCCACGCCCTCGAGGCGCGGCACGCGCCGGTCGTCTCGCTCTGGGTCTGGTACCACGTCGGTGGGCGCAACGAGGTGCCCGGCACGACCGGGATGTCCCATTTCCTCGAGCACATGCTGTTCAAGGGCACCCCGGCGCACCCGAAGGGCGACCTCGACCGGCTCCTCGCGCGCTACGGCGCGCAGTGGAACGCGTTCACGAACGAGGACGTGACCTGCTACTTCGAGACGGTTCCCCGCGATCGTTACGACGTCGCGCTCGGGCTCGAAGCCGATCGGATGCGCAACGCGCTCATTTCGTCGGAGGAAGTCGAGGCCGAGCGCACGGTCATCGTGAGCGAACGCGAGGGGTACGAGAACGATCCGTCATTCCTGCTCGGTGAGTCGCTCCAGGCCGTGGCCTTCGACCGCCACCCGTACGGTCAGGGCGTGATCGGCAGCAAGTTCGAGATCAAGCTGATGACCCGCGACGGTCTGTACGCGCATTATCGGAAGCACTACGCGCCGAACAACGCCTACGTCGTCGTGGTCGGCGACGACCGCGCCGAGGCGCTCGTCGACAAGGCCGCGGCGGCATTCGCTGCCGTCCGGCCGGAAGAGCTCATCGCCCCGCCGCTCGCGCCGGAGCCGCCGCAGATGGGGGAGAAGCGCCTCGTCGTGCGCCGCGCGGGCGGCGCGCTGCCGATCGTCCAGATCGGCTTCCACACGGCGGCCGCGTCCGACCCGCGCGCGGCCGCGCTGCAGGCCCTCGCCGTCGCGCTCGCTGGCGGCGGTGGGGGCGACGCGGCGTCGGGCCGGTCGTCGCGCCTGTACCGCGGCCTCGTCGAGAAGGAGCTCGCGACGGAGGTGGATGCGAGCTTCGGCCTGACGAAGGATCCGTTCCTGTTCACGCTCGAGGCGACCGTGCGGCCCGGCGTGACGCACCGTGCCGTCGAGGAGGCCCTGCTCGCGGAGCTGCAGCGGCTCGCCGACGAGCCGATCGATGAGGTCGAGTTCGCGCGCGTGCGGCGGGGCCTGCTCGCGAGCGTCGCGTTCCCGAGCGACACGATCACCTGGCGCGCGTTCCGCCTCGGCAGCCTCCTGTCGAGCGGCGCGGCGCCCTCGATCGGCGCCTGGTACGACGCGCTCGCGCGGGTGACCCCCGATGACGTGCGCGGCGCGGCGCGCGACACCTTCGTCGAGCGGGCGCGGACCGTCGGCCACTTCATCCCGGAGGCCTCGTGATCGACGCCAGTCGGCGGACCCAGCGGAACGGGCTCAGGGTCGCGGCCGTCCCGATCGCGGGCCTGCGCTCGGTGTCGGTGCTGCTCGCGATGGAGGCGGGCCAGTTCTTCGAGCCGAGTGGACGGCCGGGCGTCGCCCGGCTCACCGCCCAGGGGATGCTCCGCGGGACCGCGCGCCGGGATGCGCGTGCGTGGGCCGATGCCCTCGACGGTCTCGGCGCGTCGGCGCGCCTCGATGTCGGCGCGCATGCGGCGGTCTTCTCCGGGCAATGCCTCGCGGACGACCTGGCCGCGTTCATCGACCTCATCGCCGAGACCGTCGTCACGCCGGCCCTCGCGCCCGAAGCGCTCGAGTTCGTACGGTCGCACGCGCTGGCCGACTTCGAGGAAGCGAAGAAGGACACCCGCAGCGTCGCGGACAAAGCCTGGCGCGAGCTGACGTATCCGGCCGGCCATCCGTTCCGGACGCGGTCCATCGGGGACGAGGAGGTGGTGCGGACGGCGACCATCGACGAGATCCGCGCTCACCATCGGAACGGGATCCACCCGGCAGGCTCAGTGCTCGTGCTCGCCGGCGCGCTCGACGCAGACCGCGCATTCGAGGTCGCGGAGCGGGCGTTCGGTGGATGGTCTGGCGTCGACCGGCTGAATCGGCTGATCGGGCCGGTCGTGCTCGACGGCGCGCGGCGACGCGCGGTCGTCGTTCCGGACAAGACGCAGGCCGACATCGTCCTCGGCTGGCCCGGCCTGCCGCGCACCGATCCTCGTTTCACCGCGGCCCAGGTCACGAACATGGTGTTCGCCGCCGACACGTTCGCGAGCCGCGCGGGACAGGTGGTGCGTGACGAGCTTGGGCTCGCGTACTACGTCTTCAGCACGATCTCCGGGACCGCGGCGCAGGGGCCGTGGATGGTACGTATGGGCGTGAATCCCGAGAACGTCGAGCGCGCGATCGCCGTCACGTTCACTGAGCTCAAGAAGATCCGCGACGGCGCGATCGCCGACGACGACCTGGCCCTCGCACGTGACAAGCTCGTCGGCGAGCTCGAGGTCGGACGCGAGAGCCCGACCGGCGTCGCCGGCATGGTCCTCGAAGCCGAGCTCTTCCATCTCGGCGACGACCACCTCTACCGGTATCCCCGGGAGCTACGCGCCGTGACCAAGGATGCGGTCGTCCGGATCGCGCGCGAGCTGCTGCCGATCGACCGGTACGCCCTCGCGATCGCCGGCCCGGACATCCCGCCCGCTCGGTAACAGCCACCGAGCGGCCAAAGGTCCTACCGCAACAGCGACCGAACAGGCGTCATGGGGGCACCCTGAGACCGTTGCGCTAACCGTACGGACTTGTCCGGTGACCGGTCGGTCTGTCAAGTTTGCGTCGTGAGGTAAGGGTGCCCATTACGGGGCGAACGGGGAAGGAGCGTTGCCCCGTGGCACAGATCCGTCGCGCTGCGTGCCTGGCCTTGTGTTCGCTCGTCGTCCTGAGCGGCCTGCTCGTCGGCGGCCAGCCGGCGGCGGCTGCCGTGATCGTGTCGATGACCGTCCCGGGTGTCCCGTTTGTGAGCCAGCTGACCGAGCCGTCGCCCGCGGGGTGGTGGACCTCGACGACTCCGTACTGCGCCGCGGCCTCGAGCCTCTCGGTCATGGAGACCTTCGGCCTCGTGGCTCCCGCAACCGACCCCCTGCAGACGGTCTTCAAGATCGCCTACCAGGGCAACTCGCTCCGCAACGAGACCGGCCTGGACCCGGCCGGCGTGAGCTACCTGATGAAGTACTACGGCGGCGAGGGCCGCGTGCACATGTACACGAACAAGTGGATCGTCCTCACCGAGCTCGTCGGTCGCCTGAACGCGCGCGTCCCGGTGGTCATCTTCGCCGAGGCCGGCTATCACGCCGAGGTCGTCTACGGGTACCAGGCGAATTCCGCGACGGGCGAGATCACCGGCATCTACGCGCAGGACCCGCTCTCCGGCTTCCGTGGCCTCGTGTCGGCGAACGATTTCCTGTCGCAGTACCACTGGTGGGGCAGCAGCTTCAGCTCCGCCGGCACCCTCTGGCGCGGCAACTACGTGTTCGTGAGCTACCGGGAGTTCGCCGGCGGGCCCACCCCGGCCGCGCGCTACGTGCCGACCTACCACTCCGCGTGGGTCGCGCAGAGCGGCTACCCGACGATGTCATTCGGCGGCACGGCGCAGGTGTGGGTGAAGGTCATGAACGCCGGCTCGGCGACCTGGACCAAGGGCACCTCGACCGAGGCACGCATCGGGATCGTGAACGACGACCAGACACTCACCCAGCTCGGGATCGCCGATGGCTGGCCGCTCGCCAACCGGCCCGCGGTGCAGGCCGAGTCGGCCGTGCTGCCTGGGCAGACCGCGACCTTCACTTTCTCGGTGAAGGGCGTGCGCCTGGGGAGCTATCCGTTGCGGCTCCGTCCGGTGATCGACGGACTCACGTGGCTCGAAGACCAGGGGATCTTCCTCCAGATCACGGTCACGAACTAGCTCGGTAGGCGAACACGACGGCCGGCGGACTCGACGAGTCCGTCGGCCGTGAGCGTCTTCACGAGCCGGCCGACCCGCCCATCACCAATCTTCTTCTGGAGTGCACGGACGGTCATGCCTCTCTCCGTCTCTACGAGAGCGCGCACGATCGCTCCACGTACGCGCCGGTCGGTGTCCTTGAATGCGGCGGGGCGTAGTGCTTGGTCCTGATGCCGGCCGGCGGCGCTCCTCTGCGCTTCCCGCTGCCGGGCCCCTCTGCCGAGGGAACCCCCGGCAGCGCCGCGCAGAGCAGTCGCCGCCGGCCCAGCATGACCGCGCGCGAAGTGGCAATCCGCATTTAAGGGACAGGCGTCGCATCTTGGCGCGGGCTTGCAGATCGTCGCGCCGAGATCCATGAGGGCGTGGTGCCAGAGATCGACGGAGCGGGTTGGCATCTCCCGAGCGTCGATCGCGACGGCTTCTCGTTCGGTCGCGACCCGTCCGAGATAGACGCGTCCCAGCACTCGCTTGATGTTCACGTCCGCGAAGGGCACGCGCCGACCGAAGGCGAAGCACGCGATCGCTCCGGCGGTGTAGGCGCCGATGCCGGGCAGCGCGTCCAGCTCCGCGACCGCCTCCGGCACCCCGCGCGGCGACATCCGCGCGATCCGATGCAGGTCGCGTGCGCGGCGGTTGTAGCCGAGCCCCGACCATTCGCGCAGGACGGCACCGAGCGGCGCCGCCGCCAGTGCCTTCAGCGTCGGGAAGCGCCGGACGAAGCGGTCGAACGCCGGCGTCACGCGCGACGCCTGGGTCTGCTGCAGCATGACCTCGGAGACAAGCACCTTGTACGGGTCGTGCGTCCTGCGCCACGGCAGATCCCGCGCGGTACGGCGGTAATGGGCCAAAAGCCGGGCGCTGACCGTGTATGATTTGCCCACAAACCAACCGTACGCGGCGGAGCGCTGAGGGCCAAGGCGGCCTTCAGTGTTCTTTTTTTCCGGACCGCGACGCATTTCGGAGGCATCTTCTATGAGCCCGGACAAACCGGTCCCGATCTCGGCGGACGGACTGAAGAAGCTCGAGGCCGAGCTCGAGGAGCTGCGCAACAACAAGCGGCAAGAGGTCGCGGAGCGTATCCACGCGGCCATGCAGTTCGGCGACTACTCGGAGAACTCCGAGCTCGAGCAGGCGAAGAACGATCAGGCCTTCCTCGAGGGTCGCATCCTCACCCTCGAGCAGATGGTCAAGAACGCGGCGATCATCGACGAGAACGAGCACCACGAGATCGTCGAGATCGGCAGCCACGTCACGATCGAGCAGGACGGCGAGCGCGATCAGTACGTCATCGTCGGCTCTGCCGAAGCCGCGCCGGCCGAAGGCCGCATCAGCAACGAGTCGCCGGTCGGCAAGGCCCTCATCGGCCACAAGAAGGGTGATCTTGTCCGGGCTTCGGTGCCGCGCGGCGAGGTGGAGCTGAAGATCGTCGCCGTCCGCTAGATGACGCAGACGCCGACCGACCGGGAGCTCTTCTGGGCCGACGCGGTCGCCGCATCGTTGCCGAAGGGCGTTCCCCACGTGATCCGCGACTCGAAGACGCCGTCGGGACCCGTGCCGATCTCCGCACTCCGCGGGCCGGTCATCACGGATGCGCTCTACCGCGCGTTCCACGAGCACGGCCTCGACGTGCGCTACGTGTTCACCATCGACGACTTCGATCCGATGGACTCGCAGTCGATGAAGCAGCAGGCCGGCATGGCCGAGCACATGGGCAAGCCGTTCTTCAAGATCCCGTCGCCCGAGGCGGGGAAGGACTTCGCTCGCTATCACGCCGAGCGGTTCCTCTCGACGTTCGAGCGCGTCGGCATCCACCCCCAGGAGATCCACTGGCTCCGCGATCTGTACGGGTCCGGCGAGCTCGATCACGAGATCGCGCTCGTGCTCGGCAACGCCGACGTGGTGCGGCGCGTCTACGCAGCGGTGTCGAACGTCCAGAAGGATGAGAGCTGGCTTCCGGTGTGGGTCATCTGCGAGAACTGCGGGCGGATCGGGACCACCCACGCGACGGACTTCGACGGCGACACGGTCGCCTACGAATGCCGCAAGGACTACGTGCGCTGGGCCGAGGGCTGCGGGCATCGCGGCCGCATCGCGCCGTTCAAAGGGAGCGCGAAGCTCCCGTGGAACCTCCAGTGGTGCGCGATGTGGGACCACTTCAACGTGACCTACGAAGAGGGCGGCAAGGATCTCCTCACCGCGGGAGGATCGCGCGACCGAGCGAACGAGCTCTACCGCGCGATCTGGAAGCGCGAGCCGCCCGCCGGGCTCGTCCACGAGTTCTTCAACATCGGCGGCAAGAAGATGTCGACCTCCAAAGGCGTGGGTGCGTCCGCGGTCGAGCTCGTCGAGATCTACCCCGGCGAGATCGTGCGGTTCCTCCTCCTACGGACCCATCCCAAGCGCGCGGTCGAGTTCGACCCGGCGGGCAACACCCTGCCGCGCTTGTTCGACGAGTACGACCGCTGCGCCGATGCGTTCCTCGTGGATCCGCGCAGCGACTTCGGAAAGATCTGGAAGCTGTCGCAGGTGACCGAGGACGCCGCGCCCGTCGTCTTCCGGGTGCGCTTCGGTACCGTGGCCGACTGGCTGCAGATCCCGAGCATCGAGCCGCACGCGGAGGCCGCGAAGCGGAAAGCGGCGCCGCTCACCGCGGCCGAGACCGGGGACCTCGACAAGCGGATCGGGCTGGCGAAGATCTGGCTGGAGCGCTGGGCACCCGACGAGGCCCGATTCGCGGTGGCCTCAACGCTGCCGCCGGCGACCGCGACGTTAACCGAGCCGCAGCGCAGGTTCCTCGCGAGCGCGAAGGATGAGGTCGGGCGGATCACCGATCCGGAGCCGATGCAGGAGCGCCTGTACGAGATCGCGAAAGAGGTCGGTCTGGTGACGCCTGAGGGCAAAGTGAGCAAGGCGGCGTTCGAAGCCCTCTACTACGCCTTCATCGGACGAGCCGTTGGTCCACGGGCAGCCTGGATGCTCGTCACGTTGGATCCCGCATTCGTGCGGACCCGTCTGGATGAGGCGGCGCGCGCGAAGTGAAGGGCAAGCTCGCCGTTGCGATCATCTGGCACATGCACCAGCCCTACTACAAGCACCCGCAGACCAGCGAGTTCGTCCTTCCCTGGGTGCGGTTGCACGCATCAAAGGACTACCTCCACATGGCCCGTCTGCTGAACGAGTTCCCGCGGGTGAAGGTGAACTTCACGATGGTCCCGTCGCTCCGCGATCAGCTCGAGGACTACGCCCGCGGCGCCGACGACGAGGACACCCGCGTGACCATGCGCACCGTCGAGGGGACCCTCACCGCGGACGAGCGGGCTCACATGCTCGCGCGGTTCTTCTCCATCCATCACGGAAACGTGATCGCGCAGCATGACGAGTACCGCCGGCTACTCCAGCTCGCGCTCGCGTCGAACGGCCGGCCGGAGCTCCTCTCCGACGACTACTTCGTCGACCTGGCGCTCTGGTTCAACCTCGCGTGGATCGACCCGGACGACATCGCCGGCGACGAGCGGCTCCGGGCTCTGCGCGACCGGGCGCGCCGATTCACGCGCGAGGACGTGCACTACGTCATCGGCCGGCAGCGGTTCATGGCCTCCGGCGCGCCGCATCTGTACCGCAGCCTGGAGCGCGACGGGCGGATCGAGATCCTCACGACGCCCTACTACCACCCGATCCTGCCACTCATCATCGACACCGCCTCCGCCCGCCGCAGCGACCCGAACGCGCTCGTGCCGGATCCGCCCTTCGCGTACCCGGACGATGCGCTCTACCAGCTGGAGGAGGCCGTCGTCTCACACGTGCGCGGGTTCGGCGTGAAGCCCCGCGGCGTGTGGCCGTCGGAGGGCGCCGTCTCACCCGAGGCCGCCGACGCGATCAAGCACGCGCGGATCGATTGGTTCGCGTCGGACGAGGGCGTACTGGGGCGGTCGGCGAACATCACGTTCGAGCGCGACGACGTCGGGGCACTCGTGCACCCCCAGCTGCTCTACCAGCCGTTCCGGCTCGCGAACGGCGTCACCGCGCTGTTCCGCGACCGCGAGATCTCAGACCGGATCGGCTTCAGCTACGGCTCGATGAGCCCGCGCGACGCCGTGGGCGATCTCATCTGGAAGCTCGAGGCGGCGCGCGACCGACTCCCCGACGACGGCGGACCGTACATCGCCTCGATCATCCTCGACGGCGAGAACGCGTGGGAGGCGTACCCGAACAACGGGAATGACTTCCTGCGGACCCTCTACGGCACGCTCGCGGCGGATGAGCGCTTCGAGACCGTGCGCGTGTCCGACTTCCTCGATGCGCATCCGGCGGTGGTGAAGCTGCCGACCCTGCACACCGGGTCGTGGATCGACGCCGACCTCAAGGTCTGGTCGGGTGAGCCTGCGCACCAGCGGGCGTGGCACATGCTCGAGCGGACCCGGCGGTTCGCGCAGGAGCAGTGGGGCTCGCTCCGCGAGATGCCCGCGAGCGTGCGGCAACCGCTCATGGTGGCCGAGGGCAGCGACTGGTTCTGGTGGTACTCGAGCCGCAACTCGAGTCCCGAGGACCGCGTGTTCGACGAGCTGTTCCGCGCGAACTGCGAAGTGATCTGGTGGTACGCGGGCGCGGAGCCGCCCGCCCAGCTGAAGCAGCCGCTGCTCGACCCATCCCGGATCGCGGCGGTGATCGGCGAGGGCGGGGCCATGCTGCCAGGCAAACGCGAGAGCTACGGGTGAGCGAGGGCAAACAGCGGCACGAAGCGACCCGGGTGAGCGTCGGCAGGATCGGCTGCGCGAGCGCGGTGCGCCCCGCGGACGACGCCGAGCTGCGCGGGCTCCGCGGTGAGCGGTACTTCCGTGGCAAGGATGTCCTCGACATCGGGACGGGCAACGGCCGGCTCAGCTGGCTCATCGCGCCGCTCGCCCGATCGGTGACCGGTCTCGATCCCGACGCCGACGCGATCTCCGAGGCGCGTCGTGACGCGCGCAGGCGGGGCGTCCGCAACGCGACCTTCACGGTCGCGACCGCGCAGGACCTCGGGGTCGGGCGCGAGCGCTTCGACACCGCGCTGTTCTCGTGGTCGCTCTGATGCATCAGCCGGACGGGCATGGTCGATGCCCTCTACGAAGCGCACCGAGCCGTGCGGCCGGGCGGCACGCTCATCGATCTTCGCCCTGACTCGGAACATCCGCCACGCGTGCTGCGCGGTCGCACTCCCGTCGGCGGCCTGCACGAGCGGCGCGACGCGATCGTCGACAACCACCACAGCGACCGAGCCGTCGCGCGGGTGGTGCGGGAAGGACTGCTGAAGCCGCTCCGGGCAGGCCACTTCTGGTACGCATTGCCGAAGATGGACCTGCTGCGGCTGGATGCCTGGCTCGCGACGTCGCGTCGGATCGGTGGTTACACCCGCGGCACCCACGCGATCCTCCGGCGCGATCCATCGCGGCCGATCGTGGTCCGCCGCGCACTCGCATACGGCATCTACGAGCGGATCTAGTGCTGCAGTCTGATCGTGGCCACCCAGCGCCAGCGACCGGCGTCCTCGCGAAGGGACAGATCGATGGAGCGCGCCGGCTGCCCGTCGCCGGACCACGCCGAACCGATCGCCGCGCTGCCGAGCGACGCATCGCCCTTCACCGGCTTCACGGCGACCGCGACGGTCAATCCTGACGCGAACGCCGTCCGTAGGTCGGCCACTTCTTTCGCGCGCGTGACGAACGTGGCTCCCGCGTTCTCGAGGGCATTGCCGAAGCAATCGCTCATGAACGTCGCGAGCGCATCGGCGTCCTTGCGCGCGAAGCCGGCAGCCAGTCCGTTGACGACGTCGTCGAGCCCGCGTGGGGCTGGCGACGGCGTCGCGCCCAGACGCGCCGCCGCGAGCTCGTCGTCCGTGAGCAGACCGAACGACGCGGTGACCGCATCGGCCGCGCTCTTGAGCGACGGATCGGCATGCAGGTCAGTGCCCACGGCCCACATCCGTCCCGTGTCCGCGAAGACGTACGTGCCGCCCGGAACGAGCTGCACGGCGGCCCGTCCCGCGAAGCGGACGTCCTGCAGGGCCGTCCCGGCCGTCGTGCCGATCTTGCCCATCTCGATCCACTGGCGAGGGCTCAGGCCCCCCTTGTTGTCGGTCACGGTCACTCCGACCGACGCGTACTGGTGGCCGACGTCAGTGCCGGTCTCGTGCAGCTCGTCCACCACCACGAAATCCGCGCGCCCGATGTAGATGCCGCCATCGGTCCGCGGCGGCTCGTTGCACGACGACGGACGCCACGGATCGGGCAGGTCGAGCTTGAACCCCATGTCGCGATCGATGAACGTGCGCAACGTGGGGGCCGCTGAGGCCGAGGGCAGCGTCGCGGGCTGGCGCGCCGGGCTCGCGCTCGGTGACGCGCCACGCGCGGCGACCGACCCGGCCGAGCCGCAGGCGGCCAGCAACAGAACGGCGGCAAGGGCGATGGCGCGCACCCACGAACGAGCGCACGCGCCCCGCCAGGTGCCTACCCGAGCCACGCCGCGGCTTCCCACGAGGCTTCCATCGCGTCGAGCATCCGTGGCCAGACGTAGCGGCGCGCGGTCGACCGTCCGTCGGCGCGGATTCGTTTGCCGAGCTCGGGGCGCGATCGGAGGGCGGCCAGGTGGGTCAGGAGCTCGCGCGGATCATCCGACTGCACGACGACCGAATTCCCGTACGGGATGGCGTAGTCCTCGCCCGTCCGTCCCACGAACGCGACACCGCCCGCGCCCATGACCTCGAGACCGACGAGCCCGAACGGCTCTTTCTCGGAGTTCGCCAGGACGCCGTCCGCCGCCGCATACAGCGCGCGCAGCGCGGGCTCGCTGACGAAGAAGTCCAGGAACGCGACGTCGGCCTGGACCTGCTGGAGCGCCGCGGCGAGGTCTCTGGGCGCCGCGTTCGCGTCGAGCGCCACACGCTCGACGGTCAGTCCCTGTTCTCGGATGCGCGCGCCGACGACGTCCGCGTACTCGTTGCGACTGCCGCGCATCATGAACCGCGGCCGCGCCCCAATGTCGCGGAGATGGGCGACGGCGTCGATCGCCCAGAGCCACCGCTTGTCGGCATCGAATCGCGCGACCTTCACCAGACTCGGCCGTCCGGCCAGGCCCGCGCGCATCGCGCGCACGTGCGCCTGAGGCACCGGCTCCGCGAATCGGGTGGCGATCCCGTTCGGGAGGATCTCGGGCTCGACGCCCGACTTCACCATCTCCGCTCGCATGAATCGGGAGATCGTGGTGATCGTCGCGGACCGCCCGAGGAGCGGGAAGTCGATGCTGCCAAAGCCGTACGTGTTGTTGGCGTTCCAGAACGGCGTGATCGCGTCGCGGAGCCCGGCCCGCTGGGCGAGCACGGTCGTGTTGATCGCGGCATTGGCGGTCTGCCAGTCCTCGAAGAGCAACACCGCGCGCTTTCCCTGGCGCGCGGCGGGAACGACGACCTCGTCGAGGAGATGCGGCGGCACGGTGCGTCCGAAATCGCGCCACTTCCCGTCCTCGCCGTCGTACACGTCCTTGGGGTGGTAGCGCGAGATCCATTGGCCCCACCGCTCGAGGAGCAGCGTGCCGTCATTCCGGAGCTCGGTCGCTGGGAGCGTGGGATCTCCGACGAAGAGGTGGCGGACCCGGTGGCCGCGCGCGATGAGCGCCTCGGCCAGGTCGTTCATCCGCGTGGCGAGCCCGCCGACGAAGGAGTAGCGATCCGGCCCCTCGAATCCGATGAGGACGACCTCGCTGATCTCCGCGCTCATGGCGGGCATCGTAGGCGAGCCCGATACTGACGCCGTGCGACCACTCGATCTCATCCGCGAGGACCCGGAGCGGGTACGCGCGATGCTCGCCGCGCGCGGTTTCGAAGCGCCGCTGGACCGGATCATGGAGCTCGACACGAAGGCCAAGGCCATGCGCGGCAACGTCGAGGCGCTCCGGGCGGAACGCAACAAAGCGAGCAAAGGCGGTCCCCCGACCGATGAGGTCAAGGCGAACATGCGGGACGTCGGGGAGAAGATCGCGGCGATCGAGAAAGAGCTCGCGGGCGTTGAGGAGCAGCTCAACGCCGATGTCCTCTGGATCCCGAACGTCGTCGACCCCGACGTGCCGATCGGTACGGGCGAAGCGGACAACCCGGTGGTACGCGAGGATTCACCCAAGCCGCTCTCGTTCCCGGGCCTACCGCACTGGGAGCTCGGCGAGCGCCTCGGGATCCTGGACATCCCCCGCGGCACCAAGCTGTCGGGCTCGCGGTTCTACCTGTTCCGCGGCGCGGGCGCGGCCCTGCAGCGCGCGCTCATCACCTGGATGCTCGACGTCCACGTCGCTGACGGCTTCACCGAGATCTATCCGCCACCGGTCACGCGTCGCGAGACGCTGTTGGCGAGCGCACACCTCCCGCACTTCGACGAGAACCTCTATCGCGACGAGGATGACGACATCTGGTTGATCCCCACCGCCGAGCCGCAGCTCGTCTCGCTCCACCGGGACGAGACGATCCCGTTCGAGAAGCTGCCGCTCCGCTACGTCGCGTACACCCCGTGCTTCCGGCGCGAGCACATGAGCGCGGGCCGCGACGTCCGCGGCATCAAGCGCGTCCATTGGTTCGACAAGGTCGAGATGGTCGTCCTCACCCCGCCCGAGGACTCGCGTCGCATGCTCGACGAACTCACCGGGCGCGCGACGATGCTGCTCGAGCGGCTCGACCTCCCGGTCCAGGTGACCGAACGCTGCAGCGGCGACCTCGGCTTCGTCGCGAAGAAGGGCTTCGACGTGCAGGCCTGGGGACCGGTGATGGGGGAATGGCTCGAGGTCTCATCGTGCAGCGACGGCGGCTCGCTCCAGGCGGAGCGCGCCAACATCCGCTTCAAGCGCGACCTGAAGGGCAAGGCCGAGCGCCCGCACATCCTCAACGCCTCCGGCGTGGCACTGCCCCGATTGATGATCGCGATCATGGAGAACTACCAACAGGCCGATGGCTCGCTCGCGATCCCGACGGTGCTGCGCCCGTACCTGCACGGCCGCGAGCGGATCGCCGCCGGCGAGTTCGCCGGCTAAGCCGACTCGGGCCGGGCCTGATCCGCGCCCGCGATGGCGGCGCGGGTCTCGGCCACGAGATGGCGCGGACCGAGCCGCTCGAAGGTCTCGAGCGCCGCCACCAGATCGATCAGCGCGCCGGCCGCGTCGCCTCGAGCCGCGAGGAGCCGCCCGCCGGCGAGGCGCATGGTCGCGATCGCGATGGGCAGGTTCAGCCGGTACGCGGCCTCGAGCGACACGGCCCTCGCGGCGTCGGCTCCCGCGAGATCGTTCGCCGCGAGGGCCGTCTCAACGAGCGCCGGTCCGATCTCCGCAGCGCACCGGCGGCAGCGGTGCGCGCGCTGGGCGGCGGTGGCCGCGCTCGCGTGCTCGCGCGCCTCCTCGACCGCGCCGCGCGCGACGGCGACGCGCGCGAGCTCGGCGGAGATGAGCGCCGCGAGATGCACCTCGTCGCCGGAGCGCGGCGCGACGACGCGCGCCTCCTCGAGGGTCGTCGCCGCGAGCGCGAGGTCCGGCTGCCGGAGCGCCAGCCGGCCAAGGGCGAGCAGCGTGCGCGCGGCGTCGGCTTCCGCGGGCGCGTCGGGAACGTTCGGATCGGCGAGTGCGAGCGCGCGTTGCAGCGCGCGATGCGATTCGTCCTCGCGGCCCATGAGCTCCTGGGCCTTCGCGAGGGCCCGGAGGGCCCGGGCCTGTCCACCGATGTCGCCGACCCGTGCGGATGTCGCGAGGAGCTCGAGCGCGAGCGGCTCGGCCTCGTTCGCCTCGCCGCGATCCAGCGCCGCCACGGCCTGTGCCGCGAGGGTGCGCGACAGCGCGGACAGATCGCCAAGACGCGTGGCCAGCTCGGAGCAGCGCACGAGCGACCGCCGAGCTTCCTCCGGGAGCCCGCAGTCCGTCGCGCAGGCGACCACCGCCGCCTCGGCCTCGAGCTCACGGATCCCATCGCCCGCGCTCTGCGCTTCGCGCACGGCGATGCGCGCGATGGTGAGCGCCTCCGACGGGCGGTCGTCCGCGCGGGCGAGCGCAGCCTTCGCCAGGGTGAGCTCCGCGCGCTCGCTGCCGAACGACGGCGTGAGCCGCTCGGCGTCCGCAAGGTGTTCGGCCGCACGTTCGATCATCCCCAGGCGAGCGGCGATCCGGCCGGCGCGACGGCGCAGCGCGGCGCGCAGATCGCTCTCGGGCAGGCCGGTCGCGAGCGCCTCCTCGGCGGCCAGCAGCGCGTCGTCGCGGGCACCGAGACCCGCGGCCGCGTCCGACGCCGCGAGCAACGCGCGGGCGCGTTCGGTCGTGCCGTCGGGCAAGCGAAGTGACAGTGACGCGGCGAGCCGGTAGTGGTGGAGGGCGCCGTCGAGGTCGTGCAGGGAGCTCGCGCGCTCCGCGGCGCGAAACGCATAGTCGATGGCGCGCATCGTGTGGGTCGAGGCCGCGAAATGCACCGCTAGGAGCGCGGGCTGCTGCACCGCGACCTCCGGTCGGCCGGACTCGATCGCGAGGCCGACGCGGCCGTGCAGCTCCTCGCGGTGGCGCGCGAGCATCGCGCCGTAGACGACCTCGCGCAGTCCGGTCTGGGTGAATCGCTGGAGATCGCCTTCGGGCTCGATGATTGCAGCGGCGGTGAGCCGCTCGAGCGCGCCGTCGACGTCGACCTCCGCGCCATAGATGGATCGGAGCAGCGCCGCGTCGAACGTGCGGCCGACGACCGAGGCGGCGTGCAGTACGCGCCGATCGGGCGGCGCGATGAGGTCGACCCGCCGAAGGAGCAGCTGCTGCAGCGAGTCGGGGAGCGCCGGCCGTTCGGACAGGTCGACGAGCGGGCTCGCCCCTTCGCGCTCGACGATGACCCCGCTGCCGGTGAGCAGGCGAACGGCCTCCTCGCAGTACGCAGGGTTCCCGCCGGCGTGTTCCGCGATCTCGCGGTCCACGCCGCCCGTCGGGACCAATGTGCGCACGAGCGCCTCCGTCGCCGTCGCGTCGAGCGTCCGCAGCCGAAGCTGGACATGCTCGCGCGTCGTCGCCCAGGACGCGGTGAAGTCCGGGCGGTGGGCCACGACGGCGAGCGCCCGGGACGAGCCGAGTCCGGACGCGAAGACCACCACGGTGGAGAGCGACTGCGGGTCGATCCATTGCAGGTCGTCCATCGCGATGACCAGTCCCTGCGCGTCAGCGACGCGTCCGAGCAGGCTCGCGAAGCCTCGCGTGAGGATGCGCCGCTTCGTCTCGCCGGACATCGCCGGCATCTCGACGCCGTATCCGAGCGCGGCGAGGATCAGCGCCCGGGTGTCCGGTTCGATGTCCGGCTGCGTCTCGGTGATGAGCTGGAGCGCGTGATCCGCCGACGCCGTACGCCGCATGCCGACGACCCGGCGCAGGAGGTCGCCGATCGCGCCGTACGAGCGGTGCTCGTCGTACGGGGTGCCGCGGACCCGACCGACGCGCGCGCCGCGTACTCGCGGATCGGCGATGAGCTCGTCGATGAGCCGGGACTTCCCGAGGCCGGACTCGCCGACGATGGAGACGAGCCGCCCGCGCCCGGCGAGCGCGTCGTCGAGCGCGCTCAGGAGCGTGGCCATCTCGTCGTCTCGGCCGACGAGCGCCGTGCGCCGCTCGGGAGCGACGTCTTCCGCCGCCGCGCCGACGAGCCGCCACGCCGCCACCGGCGCGGTCTTCCCCCGAGCGACGACCGGTGGGTGCGGCTCGTAGACAAAGAGTCCAGGTGTCCGCCGATACGTCGCGTCGCCGACGAGGATCTCGCCGGGCTCCGCGGCCTGCTCGAGCCGGGCCGCGACGTTGACGGCGTCGCCCAGGACACCGAATTCGCTCTCGCGATCGCCGATGGTCCCGGTGACCGCGATGCCGGTGTTGACGCCGATCCGCAGCGCGAGCCGCCGCTCGGTCTGCTCCACGATCCGTTCGTTCGCGCGCTCGAGCGCCGCGAGGATCGCGAGCGCCGCGCGCTGGGCCTGCTCCGGATGATCGGGCGAGTCGTCGCCGACAGCGCCGAAGGCCGCGACCACGGCATCGCCGATGTACTTCTCGATGAGCCCGCCGTTCGTGCGGATGTCGGCCGCGATCAGATCCCACACCGTCCGCATGCTCTCGTGCAGCTCTTCAGGATCGAGGTGCTCCGCGAGCGCGGTGAATCCCGAGATGTCCGCGAAGAGCACCGTGATCTGACGCGTCTCGCCGCTGCGCTGTTCGGCGTCGGTGCCGAGCCGGGAGCCGCACCGCCCGCAGAACACGAAGCTGGCCGGCATGTCGGCGCCGCAGCGGGGGCAGCCCGAGGCAAGCTCGATGCCGCATTGACCGCAAAAGCGCATGCCAGTCGGATTGCCATACCCGCAGGAAGCACATAGCACGGCGCCGTGAGGGTACTGCCCGCAGGCAGGCGCCCGGGTGTCGCGGCGGGCGCAGGCTTACGCGCGCAGGAGCAGGAGCCCGCCGGCGACCGAGAGCAGCGCAAGAACGCCCAACCAGAGGATGAGCCCATACACCAAGATGCTGAGTTCGGGTCCCACGCGCGGCGCATCCGGCGACGCGGCCGCGTCGCGGGCCAGCTGCTGGACCCGGTCCCGCAGCGTGCGCACGGTGTCGCGCACCGACGTGATGTCGCCCGAGTTGCGGTTGATGGCCTCGCTGAGCGTCGAGAGATCCGCCGAGACGCCCTTCAGCTCGTCGGTATTGCGGCGGAAGCTTTGAGAGATCGGCAGGAACGGTTGGGCGCCGAGGAAGTTGATCCCCATCGCGTCAGCCAGCTGCCCGCTGGTGGCCGACGCGTCGTTCAGGAGCTGTGACGCGTGCGCGGAAGATGTCCGTGCGTCATCCAGGCTCTTCCCGAACCCATCGAATGCCGTCGCGGTCTGATCCAACGCCGTCGCGGCCGCCGCGAGGGAGTCACCCGCAGAGTCGGCGGCGACGGTAGCCCGCGTCAGCAGCGGCCCGACCGCGCCCAGCGCGACGATCACGAGTACCAGCCCCAGCAGGCCGTTCGCGATGAGCGTCAGGCCCATCAGTCGAAGGGTGCCGCGGGGCGTACGGCGGGAGGGTTCGGACATGCGGAATAGCGAATGCAACAACCGCGCCGGACGGCTGGTGCTACCATATGGGGACTACAGGTCACGGCACGACGATCGATCCAGAAGGTTTCGAGGACTTCTCCTTTCGGCCCGAGGTGGTGCGATTCGGGTCCGGACCAGGAAATAAGGAGAAGCCAAATGAGCTTCAGCGACATCACTCTCACCTGTAAGGACTGCGGGAACCCGTTTGTGTTCACCGCGGGGGAGCAGGAGTTCTACCAGCAGCGGGGCCTGATGAACCAGCCGGGCCGGTGCAGCGACTGCCGTGCGGCGCGTAAGGCGACGGGCGGCGGCGGCTCGAGCTACGGCGGCGCTTCGCGTGGTGGTGGCGGCGGCGGCGGATATGGTGGGGAGCGCGAGTTCTTCACCGCGACCTGCTCGTCGTGCGGCAAGGAAGCGCGCGTGCCATTCCAGCCGCGCGGTGACAAGCCCGTCTACTGCAGCAGCTGCTTCGAGACGCGTCGACCGGCTAGTCGGTACTAGTCGCAAAAGGGCCGGGCTCTCTCAAGAGCCCGGCCCTTTAGCATTCCATCTTGATGCCGATCGAGACCGTTATCCGACTGAGCGGTGGCCCGCTCTCGAACAAGATCGTCAACGCCGGTCCGGTCAAGCTCGGTTCCCTCATCCGGCTCACCCGTCAATCGGGGTCGCCCGTGTTCTATCGCATTACCAAGGTCGATGAGGTCCCGAATCGCACGTCCTACACCGCGAGCGCGAAGTTCGAGCCGAAAGGCGACATCCGCCCCGCCAGCTAGCGCCTCGGCCTCGTCGCCTTCTTCGCCGCGGTCTTCTTCACGGCCCTCTGCTTCTTTGGCAACGTCGCTCCGTACGCGCGTGCCTGCTCGATCCACTTGGCGAGCGCGGCGGGCTCCGCGACGTCGGATGGTGGGATGACGATGTATTCCTTCATCGGTCGTCCGGGCATCGGCTCGAACTGCCTCGCCCCGCCCTTGATCGCGCGCTCCCGAGCGGTCTCTGGCAAACGCGCGACCGCCTTGTCCTGAAAGGTTCCGGCGAACATGTTGCCGTTCAGGAAGAGCGCGGGGTAGCCGAACATCGGCTTGCGCACGACCGTCGGATCCTTGGGCGCAGCCTGATCGTCTCGCCGCGAGCTCAAGGGGGCGTCTTCTCTTCCACTGTATCGGTGCGATTATCCCCTCGCGCGGCCGACGCGGCCTTGCCAGGAGGTCCTGATGACCATCGCTCAGCTAGAGGCGAAAGTGGACCGGCTCACCGACGCGAACAAGTGCCGCGCCGCGCCGCGCAGCCACCGCCGAAGAATGTCAACGCGGCGTATCAGCAAAGCTTCTCGCGGTTGGAGCGCATCGCCTTCTCGGTCACCGACCGCGTCGGGACGATGGAGTTCTTCCTGGTCATCGCGGTCTGGACGATCGCGTGGCTCGGCTGGAACACCCTCACGCCGGCGGGAGTGCGGTTCGAGCCCGCGCCGGCCTTCGTGCTCTGGCTATTCGTCAGCAACCTGATCCAGATCCACCTGATGCCGCTCATCATGGTTGGCCAGAACCTGCAGGGCCGGCACTCCGAGCTGCGGGCCGAGGCCGACTTCGAGGTCAACCAGAACGCCGAGCACGAGATCGAAACGGTCCTCGAACACCTGTCGAGCCAGAACGATCTGATGCTCGAGATCCTGCGGCGTCTCGAGCGCCTCGAGCAGGGTCGCGCCCCCCGCCGGGTCCGCCTAGCGGGTGTCCTGCGGTCCGGCGCCGAAATGCGTCGCGGGGATCGAACCCATTCGCCCAGCCTGATAGTCGGCGATGGCCTGCAGGATCTCCTCGCGCGTGTTCATCACGAACGGCCCGTACTGCACGACGGGCTCGCCAATCGGGCGTCCCCCCAACAGGAGCACGTCGAAGGCGGCGCTGCGGCTGTCCTGCCGCGGGCTGCCGTCGATGCGCAGCGCGTCGCCGGGGCCGAATACGGCGAGCTGGCCCGACTCGAGTGGCACGGCCTCCGTCCCGACCGTGCCGAAGCCACCGAGCGCGTAGACCAGCGCATTGAAGTCGGGCCGCCAGGGAAGCTCGAGTCGCGAGCCGGGCATGAGCGTGACGTGCGCGTAGGTGATCGGCGTCTGGGTGACCCCGGGTCCGGCGTGGCCGGCGAGGTCGCCCGCAATGACGCGCACGAGCGCACCGCCGTCGCGCGAGCGAACGAGCGTGACCGATTTCGCGGCGATGTCCTGATACCGCGGCGGTGACCACTTCTGCGCCGCAGGGAGGTTGACCCAGAGCTGGACGCCGTGGAACAGCCCGCCGGTGCGGACGAGCTTCTCCGGCGGCATCTCCGAGTGCACGATGCCCGCGCCAGCGGTCATCCATTGGGTGTCACCGTCCGCGATGACTCCGCCACCGCCGGTCGAGTCGCGATGCACGAACTCGCCATCGATCATGTAGGTGACGGTCTCGAATCCCCGATGCGGGTGGTCGGGAGCGCCCTTCGCCTCTCCGACGCCGTACAGCACCTCGCCCATCTGGTCGAGCAAGATGAACGGGTCGGCGACCCCGCGCTCGAGCCCCGGGAACGGCCGGCGGACCGGGAAGCCCTCGCCTTCGTACGTCTGGATCGAGTTCACGATCCGCTGCACGCGGCGGAATTGGGCGCCAGGCGCGGCCTGGACGGCGGGAAGGGTGAGCGGTCGGTCAGTGGTGACTGCGGGCACGATGGACTCCTCAGGTAGTTGTGTCGGCAACTATCTTACCACGGCCGCAGCGACCACGCGCAAGGCTGCCGCTGGGCGTTGACGGATCTCGAACGTCATGCTGATCCTCCTTTGCAACGACGACGACCGGCACACGATCAGGCCCGATCCCCGCGAC
>DHJC01000005.1 GCA_002404155.1 Chloroflexi bacterium UBA4730
GTATGCGGACGAAGTTGGCATCGTCTTCCGATTATACGTTCGGGCGTTGCGTCTTCTGCCCGTCCGCCTGCCGAATTGACAGAGAAAGCCGGCGTCGCTCCGGGTCGATACCCACGATCTTCACCCGAACGTGGTCCCCCACCTGGACGGCGTCGCCGGGCTCGGCAACGCGGTGCGGCGCCAGCTCGCTCACGTGGATCAGTCCCTCTAATCCGTTACCGATACGCGCGAACGCGCCGAATGCCATGAGCCGGGTGATCTCGGCGTCGTACGTGCCGCCTTCGGCGAAGTCGGCCCCCACCCGGGTCCAAGGATCGTCCACCAGCTGCTTGATAGATAGGGAGATCCGCTCCTTGTCCGGGTCGATCGCGGTCACCACGACCCGGACCGGATTCCCTACCTGGTGCACCGTCATCGGGTTCACGCCCTTGTCCCAGGTGATCTCGGACCGATGCACCAGGCCGTCGGCGATGCCGACGTCGACGAACAAGCCGAATCCCGTCACATGCGTCACCGTTCCTTCGAGGACGTCGCCGACAGTGAGCTGCGCGGCCGCCCGAGCCTTGCGCTGCCGGCGCAGCTCCTGGGTCGCCGCCTTCTCCGAGAGGATGAGCCGGTTGCGCTTCGGATCGACCTCGATGACTTTCAACGTCAGGTCCTTGCCGATGAGCGCGCGTACCGCACCGGGCACGCCTTCGCCCTCCGTGGGACGATCCAGCGCGCCGAGCGACGCGAGCTGCGAGAGCGGCACGAACCCACGTACGCCCAGGTCAACGACGACGCCACCGCGGTTCGCCTCCACGACGGGCGCCTCGAGGACTTCCCCACTCCTCTGCTTCTCGGCCAGCTCCTGCCATCTGCGCGCGCGGCGTGCGCGACGCAGCGACAGCATGGCGTGCCCTTGCGGGCCCTCGGGATGGACGACGAGCGCGAGCACGGTGTCGCCGACCTCGAGCGGCTCATCGAGCGACGCGTTCGCGTCGCGCAGTGACAGGACGCCCGCGGAGCGGCCCGCGAGATCCACAAGGACCTCGTCGCCGGTGATCCCGGCCACGGTCCCCTCGACCGTCTCGCCGGATCGGAGTGGCCGGAACGCCTGCGCCTCATGCTCGGCCTCGGCGAGCAGTTCGGCCATCGTCTGGGGGCCCCGGTCCTCGGGCTCCGCTGAGCTGTCTGGGGGGTCGTCGATCTGTTGGTCATGCTCCGGGCCGAGCCGCATCGTCACGGACGTGTCGGCGGCATATGACGTGCCACCGGAGGCGGACGCGGCACCCTGCATCCTTAGAATCACCTCAGCCCCAGAGGTTGCGGGGTCGGGAGGTCGTCCGATCAACTCGACGGCGCGCTGGCCTGAGCGTCTCGAACACGCGGCCACGCTCCTCCGCGCGGAGGGTGCCGCCATCCTCTCGCTCGGAGGGGGCACGTACACGACCCTGTTTTCATACCGGGTCGGAGTGGACATCGACTGGACGCTCCTCGTCGGCCCCGAGCGGCTCCATGCGGCGATGGCGGGTGACACGGCCGTGACCGCGGCGATCGCCGCCGGCCGATGGGGCAACCAGGCGGCGTACGCGGTCATCTCCGCGATCGAGCGGGATGCGGACGGTGGGTCGTGCCTGTGCGCGCTCCGGCGCGGCGTGCCGTTCGACGCGGTCGAGGTCGCCGGCGCGTACGCCGCGTCGCGGCTCATGGCCAGCTCGATCGATGACGGCCGGCGGCTCGCGGTGGCCGAGCGCGCGGGCGCGGCGCGGCTGGTCCAGCGTTCGGTGCGCCACGAGCTCGAGCACACCCGCGACGCGGCCGCCCTCTCGCGTGCGGCGGCGCTCATCGCGGCGAGCATCGATGCGAATGGCGCCTCGATCATGCTCATCGACGGCGCGGAGCTTCATCTGCGCGCGTCCGTCGGTTTGCCCAAGGCGATGCTTGGCCACCGCCAGCGGATCGGCGAAGGGATCGCGGGGTACGTGGCCCAAAGCGGCGAGGCGATCGAGCTCTCGGGCGTGGTTCGTGACGACCGCTTCACCGGTACCGATCCGGATGCTGGCTCGGCGCTCTCCATCCCCCTCCGGGTAGACGACCGCGTTATCGGGGTGCTGAACGTGAAGCGGGCCGCCGGCACCGACGCCTTCGACGACCTCGAGCGCACCCTGGTGACCGACCTCGCGGACGAGCTCGCGCACGCCGTGGGCCCGAGCGGGACCGAGACGATCGACCGCCCTGCCGCACAACAAGCGGCGAACCGAGAGGAGAAGACCCTCCGGATCCTGGCGGTGGAGGACCACCCGGTCATGCGGATCGGCATCAAGACCCTTCTGGAGCGTGAGGGCATGACCGTCGTAGGGTTGAGCACGACCGCGACCGAGGCCGTCGAGCAGGCCCGTCAAGGGATCGCCGACGTGGCGCTGGTCGACCTCAACCTGCCGGACGCCGAGGGCGTCGACGTGATCGAGCGCCTTCACGAGGCGGCCCCGCAGCTGCCGGTGGTGGCGTTCTCCGTGGACGGCTCGCCCAACCGGGTACGGGCGGCAGTTCGCGCGGGCGCGATCGGGTATCTCAACAAAGGGACGCCGGCCAAACGGGTCATCGCGGCACTCCGCGCCGCCGCCGCCGGGCTCTCGGCGCTCGGCCCCGAGGAGGCCGCTGCCCTGGCCGAGCCCCACGACGCGGTCACGCTGGTCCAAAAGGCGGTCGCGCGCTCGCTCCCGCACGGGTTCGACAACCCGCCCGAACCCATGCCCGCGACGCGGCCGGAGAAGGTCCCGGACCGCTCGCCGAAGGACGCGCTGAGCGCCCGGGAGCTCGAGCTCCTGAAGTATCTGGCCGAGGGTTCCACGAACAAAGAGATCGCCCGCGCGATGGTCCTCGCCGAGGACACCGTGAAGAAGGCCGTCCAGACGCTCATCGCCAAGCTCGGGGCCACCGACCGTACCCACGCGGTGGTCCTCGCCCTCCGTTCAGACCTCATCGCCTAGATTCGGGCGCGATCCGAACGGGGTCTGATGGCCCCGACTGGGTATCCCAACTATGCCCAAGTGGGGCTTGGGTGGGCCCTTCGGCGAGACGAAAGTCCTCCCTGCACCGGCCGGCCGAACGGGCCGACGGACGGGCCAGGGGGGGAAGGCGTGGACACCGGCCAGCTTTGGGCAAGCTGCCGTCAGGGCAACAGCGCGTCGCGGTGCACGCTCATCGAGCGCTACGCGCCGCTGGCGACGTCGGTCGCTCGCCGGATGCGGGTTCCGACCGGCGCGCTCATGGGACGCGACGATGTCGAATCCGCGGCGATCATCGGCCTCATCGACGCGGTCGATCGGTACGACCCGGACCGCGGCGTTCCCTTCGAGGGCTATGCCGGCCTGCGGATCCGCGGGGCCATCCTGGACGAGCTGCGGCGTCTCGACGACCACACCCGCGACGACCGCCGGCGCGCCCGCGCGGTCGCCGCGGACGCCGAGCCCGAGATCGGCGCGTACGGCGCGACGCTATCGCTCGACCTGCTCCTCGAGAGCGGCGACCGCGACTGGGCGGCCGACGATGAGACAAGCGACGTGTACGAGCACCAGGACCTGCGCACGCGCGTCGAGAGCGCGCTGCGGTGCCTGCCACCGCGGCAGCGCGAGGTGCTCGCCCGCTATTACGGCGACTCGCTCACGCTCCGTGAGTCCGCGCTGAAGATGGGGATCAGCGAAGCGCGTGCGTGCCAGCTGCACGGCCGCGCCATCTTCAACCTGCGGCGCGAGCTCGCGGCGCTAGTCAGCCCGCACGTCGTCACCTCGGTGGCCGCCTAGCCCGCGAGCGCGTGGAGCCGCTGCGCCGGTAAGAAAGCGTCCGCCCGAAGCTCGATGCGACCGACATCGCTTGTCCGATTCGCAGGCTCCTGGGTTCGCCAAAGCTACGGCAAGTTTTTCGATCAAGGGGTCTGTCATCGGGTGCGTCGACGAGTCTGCTCGCCCGCCGCTGATACGCGAGGAGTTCAGCACGCGAGAGTCCGGTGATCCGTCCGAAGAGCACCAGGGTTTGCCCGTGTCGGACTGAGCGGTGATACGCGAGATTGCGCGCTTTCTTGGACTGAGGCGTCGGCGGGAGTCGGACCCCCTACACACCAAACTCACGCTGACGCTCGTGAAGGGCCCGCTTGGTGCCGACGTAAGCGCTCGTCAGCCGCGGCTGCCGGACCGGACGCGCTCCTCGCCCGCGTCGCCCAGGAAGTTCACGTACGTCGTACCGCTGGAGAACAGCTGCACCGCGGCCGAAAGTCGCGCGAGCCCATCGGATCTACGGCTCGTCCTGGTCGGCGCGCGTCCATGCGGCGTCCGATGTTCAAGGCGAACGGGCACTGCGATCGCCGAACGCGTGGCGTCGTTGGCGACGCGCGCGATCGCTCCGCCCAAGTGAACGAGCAGGAGGTTACGACCAGGGCGGCTCGGCTCGCATCGCGTTGTCGATAAGCGTCGGGACGGCATGGCGATCGAGCCGCTGCGCGACCATCTGCCAGATCACAGGCAACTCACAGGTGTCACGTGCGAGACTTGTCGCATAGGGCCCGCGACGTCGAGGGCATGGCGAACGTTATGAGCTACAGCCGCACGGAGGTGCTCACTTTCAAATGAACAGAGCAATTGGCGCGCTGGTGACCACTGTCGCTGGGCTGATTCTTGTCGTAAACTTCAAGGCGAGCCCGAAAGACGCGGCTGGGCTCGGGGCTTCGGTAACCGCGGACGCCGGTCAGGTGCCGTCGGCAAGCCTCCAGACGGTTGGCCGGGGCGATGAAGGCGGCGGCGAACACGGCCAGCCCATTGCGGCGCCGACGGCGAGCCCCCGCTCGATCCCAACAGCGGCGCCGACGACACCCGGACAAGCAAATGCCACGTTCACGGGCACTGACGTCCAAACCATCTACGGCGACGTGCAGGTGGCGATCACCGTCTCGGGCGGCAAGATCGTGGATGTGCAGGCGCTCACATTGCCGAGCGACCGCTCACGCTCCGCCTATATCAGCCAGGTGGTCGCACCGATGCTGCGTAGCGAGGCGATCCAGGCGCGCAGCGCGCGGATCAACGTGATCTCAGGCGCCACCTACACCAGCCGCGCGTACAGCCAGTCACTCGCCAGCGCTCTCGCGAAGGCCAACATCGGTTAGGCAAGACCGGCGACCGTGTATTTGTGAAGTGGCCAGACCGACAGTGCAGGTAGACACCATCGAGCAGGCGCAGTATGGCCGCCGGCGAAGCCCCTGATCCATACGGTACGCGGCGCCGGCTACGTGCTCCGGTTATGAACGAGGCTGTCACGCGCACGCGCCGGCGCCTCGTCGCGCTTGACCTCGCGGTGATCGCGCTCCTCCTCCTGATGGCCGGGGTCGCGGCGTACGCGGTCTTCGCGGCGACCTTGCTCGATCCAGTGGACGCTGCCCTCACCGCGAGCGCGGCCGAGCTGCAACGCGGCGGGTCCCGCGAAATTGCCGAGCACTTCAGCGTGGGCTACCGCGGCGGTCAGTTCGTGCTGGTCGTGAGCAGCGACGGCGGTATCGTGGCCGATCCGCAAGCCGTCGGTCTGACCGACGGTGCTCCGCTACGTGCCACGGGACTGCACACGGTCCATCTCCCGAGCGGAGACGCACGCGTGCTGGCCGCCCCGATGGTGGTCGATCCGCCCGCCACGCTCATCGTCGGCACCTCGCTGGCGGCGCAGGATGAGGCGCTGCGCCGCATGCTGCTGGTGTCGGTCGCGACCGGTTTCGGCGCGCTCGCCTTGGCGTTCATCGCGGCTGAGCTGCTCGCCCGTCGTGCGCTCGTGCCGATCGGCGAGGCATTCCGTCGTCAGCAGGAGTTCGTCGCTGATGCGTCGCACGAGCTTCGAACCCCGCTGACGATCCTGCGCACGGCACTCGAGCTCCTGGCGCGATCGCCGAATCGGGGTGCCGCCGAGAGCGCGAGCCTAGTCCGAGACGCGCGGGCCGAGGTGCTCCACATGGAGCACGTGGTGGCGGACTTGCTGACCCTCGCGCGTTCCGACCTGGGCGCGTTGCCGCTCACCCTCAGACCGGTTGATGGTGCCGCACTCATGCAGGAGGCCGCGGATCGAGTCCGCGCCGTCGCGGAGACCAAGGGCATCACGCTCACTGTGCTGGCGCCACTACCGTGCCGAATCGAAGCCGACAGCGAGCGCATCGCGCAAGCCCTCCTCGCGCTCACCGACAACGCCCTCCAGCACACGCCCTCCGGTGGGACCGTCGCGCTCTCGGCGTACCGGGATGGCGACACGGTCGTGCTCGCGGTCGTCGACACCGGTGAGGGCATTTCCGCGGAGGATCTTGCGCGCGTCACCGACCGCTTCTACCGTTCCGACCCGGCGCGCCAGCGAGCTCGAGGTGGCGCGGGGCTCGGCCTGGCGATCGTGCGTGCCATCGTCGAAGCGCACGGCGGCTCAGTCAGTATCGCGAGCGATCCTGGCACGGGAACCACGGTACGGCTGCGGCTCCGCGGCCTCCGTCGGCAGGTCGCAGCTGCGGTCAATGCATCCGCGTGAAAGCGCTTGTACTCGCCTGGCTGTTCTTCCTGAACATCGGCATCATCATCGCGTTCTGGTGGACAGCGTCGGGCTCACAGCCCCTAGCCAGCAGCGGGGAGGAGCTCAATGCGATCGGTCGGGTGACCGCGCTCGTCGGAACCTACCTCGTCCTCGTGCAGCTGCTGCTCTTGGCGCGCGTCCCGTGGCTCGAGGAGGCGTTCGGCATGGAGCGGTTGCTGGTGTTCCATCGTTGGAACGCGTATGCGTCGCTGGGCCTGATCTCCGCGCACGCCGCGTTCCAGACCGCCGGCTACGCCTCGATCAATGGTCTCGGGTTCATGGATCAACTCGGCGACTTCATCGCGCATTACGACGGTCTGCTCGGGGCGGTCATCGCACTCGCGCTGCTGATCGCCGTGACCGTCGTGTCCGTCGCGGTCGTCCGGCGTCTCTTGGCCTACCAGACCTGGTACTTCATCCACCTCTATGTCTATCTCGCCGTGGCCCTCGCCTTCGCGCATCAGCTGGCGACGGGGGTTGACTTCATCTCCAGCTCCGCGTTCCAAGCCTATTGGTGGGCGCTCTATGCGGTCGTCGTCGGGGGTCTGCTCTACTTCAGGCTGCTGCAGCCGCTGCTGCGTTTCAGGCGGCACCGGTTTCGGGTTGAGCGGATCGAGCGCGAGGCCACCGGGGCGGTCTCGATCTACATCAGCGGGCGCGACCTGCGGGCCTTCACCTTCCAGCCGGGTCAGTTCGCGATCTGGCGCTTCCTCGACGGCCGGTGGTGGTGGGAGGCGCACCCGTTCACGCTGTCGACGGTGCCAAGCGACCGGCGCCTACGCCTCACCGTGAAGGCCAGCGGTGACTTCTCCTCGCGCATCGCAAGCCTCCGCCGCGGGACGGCGGTCCTGGTCGAAGGCCCCTTTGGCCGATTCACCGCCGACGCGACGACCGCGTCAAAGGTGCTCCTCATCGCCGGTGGCATCGGCGTCACCCCGCTGCGCGCGCTCGCCGAGCAGCTCGCGCACGAGGGCCGCGACGTCTGCCTGCT
The DNA here is from genome assembly GCA_002404155.1 of Chloroflexi bacterium UBA4730. Lineage (GTDB taxonomy): Bacteria > Chloroflexota > Limnocylindria > P2-11E > P2-11E > UBA4735. The sequence goes on from DHJC01000005.1 coordinate 7,559, forward strand.
GTACCGCTGCCACCGGGACGAGGATGTGGCGTTCCGAAAGGAGCTCGATACGCTCACGCGCAAGTACGGAATCCGCATCGAGTACCTGCTGAGCGATCGGCCGCTGCGTGGCCGGGTTGGCTCCGAGTGGCTCCTGCCAACACATCTTGCGGTGTTGGTCCCCGACCTCGCTGAGCGTGAGGTTTACCTTTGCGGCCCTGAAGGCATGATCAAGTACGTCAAGGAAACACTCGATGCCCTCGGCGTTCAGGACGCACGGATTCATACCGAGGTGTTCGTCTTCTAGATGAACAAGACGGTTGGCGCTCGCAGGGAGTCGTACGTGAGCGCCCCAGGGAGGCGCACCTCGACTAGGGATCGATGCGGGTAGTCCGCGATCTGATGGGCATGCCGATCACGGTCGACGTCCGGGACCCAGATCCGCCCGCATCCGCCGTGGCTGAGGCATTTGCCGATCTTGCGGCCGTCGACCAGACCTTCAGTCCGTTCGTGGCCGAGAGCGCGGTCAGTCGGATCAATGCCGGGCGGCTGCAGCCGTCCGAGGCCGAGCCGCTCGTCCAAGAGGTGCTCGCGCTCTGCCGGCGCTACGAGCGCGCGACCGACGGCTACTTCGCGGCGTGGATCGCTGGGCGTCTTGACCCATCGGGTCTGGTGAAGGGCTGGGCGATCGCCCGGGCCTGCGCGATCCTCGACCGCCACGGCTGTCAGAACTATTTCGTCGACGCCGGGGGTGACGTGCAAACCCGCGGATGGAGCGAGCCCTGGATTCCCTGGCGGGTGGGCATCAGACATCCGGTGGAGAAAGACAAGGTCACCCGGGTGATCCGTGCCACCGGTCTCGCGGTCGCGACCTCCGGCACCTACGAGAAGGGGGCCCACATCCTCGACCCGCACACCGGACACCCGGCGACCGAGCTCCTGAGCATGACCGTCGTCGGGCCGGACATCCTCGAGGCAGACGTGTATGCGACGGCGGCCTTCGCCATGGGTCGCCGGGGGCTCGACTTCATCGAGCGGCTCCCCGGGGTGGAGGCCTATGCGATCGGGCCCGATCTGGTCGCCTCGTGGACCGCCGGCTTCGATGCCTACTGCGAGGCCGCGGCTCCAGCGTGACCGCCGACACGTGAGTCGCCTTCGTCACCGAACGCAACTCAGCCTACGAGGCCAAGATGATGAGGTCGGCGCGCGCCGGAACGCGTGACGTGCTCGACCGGCTAACGGAGTGGCTTCTCCGGCCGTTGCGACGCGCAACAGGGCACATCCTCGTTGCCCCGCTGTACTCGCTGTACACCGCCCGGCTCTGGCTCGAGGTCCTCGCTCACCCAGTGCCCCGCCATCTTGCGGTCATCCTCGACGGGAACCGCCGGTTCGCCGAGCGCGTCGGTCTCGACGTTCGGGCTGGCTACGCCGAAGGCGGTGGACGGGTCGCCGACGTGCTCCGATGGTCCGAGCGCGCGGGAATTGAGGCGACGACGCTCTGGGCGCTCTCGGTCGACAACCTCGAGCGACCAGCGGATCAGGTCGCTGCGCTCACTCGCGTGATCGAGGACAGCGTCCGGGCGTTGCTGCCGATCGCCCGGCTGCGCGGGTGGCGGCTCCGAGCCATTGGCCGGCGGGCCCTCCTCCCCGCCTCGTTGCAGCGGATGCTTGACGAGGCCGAGGCGCAGACCGCGGCCGCGCGCCGTCTCGTCGTGCAGTTTGCGATCGGGTACGGCGGACGCGAGGAGATCCTCGACGCGCTCCGCCGGTGGGCCGATGAGCCTGAGGTACGCGATCAGAACGCCCGGGCCGCGCTGCGTACCCTGACCGCAGCGGACCTAACACGCCACCTGTACGCGGCTGACCTCGCAGACCCCGATCTCATCCTGCGGACGAGCGGCGAGATCCGGCTATCGGGGTTCCTGCTGTGGCAGAGCGTCCACGCCGAGTTCTACTTCACCGACGTCCTGTGGCCAGAGTTTCGCGAGATCGACTTCCTGCGTGCGCTCCGCGACTACCAGCGTCGATCGCGACGCTTCGGCCGTTGACCGCGGCCGCGTCGCTATCGCCGATCCGACGAAGGCAGGTCATCAGCGACAACCGTGCTAGCTGTACTGCCCACGGACGT
>DHJC01000044.1:0-15296 GCA_002404155.1 Chloroflexi bacterium UBA4730
CCGCTTTTTCCTCAGCCCCCTAGGTGAAGTTCCCGGCGGACCGGCAGAACCGGAGGATAATGCGGACCGGTCGCGCCAGTTGACGTGATGACGTGCGCGAAGGGGAGGTCTCGCGAGCTCGACACGGTTCTCGGGACTGACGACACGAGCCCGCGACGTTCGATCGTCCGCATCGCCTTTTCGCCTGAGGGAGAGATTCATGTTCGCGCGGAAGACACAACGGCCTGTCCTATCGGCGGTCATCGCAGCGCTGCTCTTCAGCGCCTGCACGCAGTCCGGCACACCATCGGCGTCGAACCAGCCCGGGTCAAACGCTGGACCGCAAGTGCTGAGGATGGCGCGCAACGCGGAACCGTTCAGCCCGTTCGTCCCCTGGCAGATCGACGACAATCCCGCGCTGTTCATCTCGGTCAACGTCTACGACACGCTGCTCCGCACGTCCAAGGACGGCATCGGCCTCGAGCCGGGTCTCGCGACAAAGTGGGAATCGTCCGCCGATGGGCTGACCTGGACCTTCACGCTGCGGGACGGCCTCAAGTTCTCTGACGGCTCGCCGATGAAGGCAAGCGACGTAAAGGCCTCGCTCGACATGGCCCGGGGCGGCGTGAAGAGTGCCTGGAAAGACAACTACAAAGCGATCAAGGAGATCGCGGCGTCCGACGACAAGACCGTCAAGATCACGCTGTCGCAGCCGTATGCGCCGCTCCTCTCCGTGCTGGCGATGTTCTCGGGTGGCATCCTTCCCGCGGACATGGCGCAGGCCACCGATGCGAAGGACTACGACAACGCGCTCGCGTGGAAAACGAAGGGCACCGGCCCGTACTACAGCGACGGCTGGAAGAAGGGTGACCCGATCGTCCTGAAGCGGAACCCGAACTATTGGAAAGGCACGCCCGCGGTCTCCGAAGTGCGCATCGAGTACATCCCCGACGACAACACCCGGGTGTTGAAGCTGCAGGGAGGCGAGACGGACCTGGTGGACTTCGTACCCTTCAGCCAGATCGCTGCGTTGAGCGGGCAGCCTGGCGTGAAAGCGCAGAGCTTCAAGATCCAGCAGACCGCGTTCGTCATCCTGAACACCACGAAGCCGCCGCTGAACGACGTAAAGGTGCGGCAGGCATTGAACTACGCGACGGACAAGGACGCGATCCTCAAGAACGTCTACTTCGGCCAGGCGACGTTCATGAACTCGCCGATCCCGCAAGGCACCGACTGGGACAAGGACCTGCCCGGATATCCATACGACCTCGAGAAGGCCAAAACGTTGATGGCCCAGTCGTCCGGCGCGGCCGGGTTCAAGATGGACATGCAGGTGCGCGCCGGCAACACCAACTTCGCCAACACGGCCGTCATCCTGAAGGAAGCGTGGGCAAAGATCGGCGTGACGGTGGACATCCAGACCCTGGATACGGCCGTCGTGCGCACGAACTATCAAGCGGGCAACTTCATGTCGACGCCGAGCGCGTGGACGAATGACATGAACGACCCCACCGAGATCGTGAACTACGCCATGCGCGGCGGCGCGAGCCCGTTCGCGTACTGGACGCGATACAACAATCCGGACTTGAACGACAAGATCACCAAGGCCGATCTCGAGCAGGATCCGAAGATACGGGCGGCGCTGTACTCCGAACTTCAGAAGATCTATCTGGATGCCGCGCCCCTTGCCTTCATCGCCTACCTCGGGGCGACGGCTGGCTGGCGCAGCAATGTGGAGGGCTTCTTCATCGACGGGCTGTCGTACTACCGATTCGAAGATGTGAAGATCAACAAGTAGCCGATAGCGGATGGCTGATGGCCCCAGGGCGGGCTATCAGCCATCCGGCTGCTGATCTACTGATGATCACCGATTACTGATATGGGTCGCGCCGCCTACATCCGCAGACGCCTCATCCTGATGGTCTTCGTCCTGTTCGGCGTCACCGTCGTCATCTTCGGCATGGTGCGGATCCTGCCCGGCGACCCCGCTTTCTTGATCCTCGGCGACCGCGCGACAGACCAAAAGGCCGCGGAGCTTCGCGAGCAGCTCGGTCTGAACCGCCCTGTCCTTGAGCAGTACTGGATGTTCGTATCGGGGTTCGCTCGGGGTGACATGGGCCAGTCGCTGCTCTATCGCCAGCCCGTCGGTGATCTCGTCCTGACCCGGGTGCCGGTGTCACTCGCGCTGGCCGGCTATGCCATGGGCCTCGCTGCCGTCATCACGCTCACCTTCGGTATCGTGGCCGCCGTCAACAAGGGACGCTGGCCCGACCAGCTAATTCGGGTCGGGTTCCTCTTCGCGCTGACTACGCCCAGTTTCTGGTTCGGCATCCTGCTGATCCTGCTGTTCGGGCTCACCCTGCATTGGTTCCCGGTAGCCGGCTTCGGGGAAACGCTGCCACAGCACATCTGGTATCTGTTCCTCCCGGCGCTCACGCTGGCCCTGCAGCTATCGGCAGTCCTCATCCGCAATCTGCGCGGTCAGATCATCCAGACCCTGCGCTCGGACTACGTGCGCACCGCACACGCCAAGGGGCTTTCCGAGTCGCTGGTGCTCCTGCGCCACGTGCTGCGCAACGCATTGCTCTCGACCGTCACCATCTTCGGCTTGCAGTTCGGGTTCTTGGTAGGAGGCACCATCGTTGTCGAAACCGTGTTCGCCCTGCCCGGGACGGGCCAGTTACTGATCCAGTCCATCACGGCCCGTGACTATCCGGTCGTGCAGGCCATCACGGTGGTCAGTGCGGTCCTGGTGATCGTCGTCAATCTGGCGGTCGACCTGTCCTATTCATTCCTCGATCCGAGAGTGACGTATGAGTGAAAAGGCTCTCGGCACCCGGCCGCTGCCGGAGGTCATGCCACTGACGCAGCTGACGCGCGCCATGCGGCAGATCCGGATCGGCCCAACGTTTCTAACCGGCCTCGTGCTGCTCGGACTCGTCGTCCTCGTCGCAATCGCCGCGCCGCTGCTTACGCCCTATGACCCGATCGAGCAGCGGTTCGCCGAGGCGTTCTTGCCGCCATTCAGCGCGGGTCACATCCTCGGGACCGACAACTTCGGTCGCGACATCTGGAGCCGGATCGCGTACAGCACGCGGCTCGATCTGCAGATCGGGCTGCTCTCCGTCTTGTTCCCGTTCATGTTCGGCAGCCTGACAGGCATCGCGACCGGCTATCTGGGCGGCAAGCTCGACACGCTCCTCATGCGCGTCGTGGATGTGCTGATGGCTTTCCCATTCCTGATCCTGGTGATCGCGATCATGAGCATCCTGGGACCCGGGCTGACCAACCTCTATATCGCGGTCGGTGTGGTCGGCTGGATCCCGTACGCGCGCATCACCCGCGGGGAAACCCTCGCGACGCGTCACTTGGAGTACGTGCTGGCGGCCCGTACGGTCGGCTGCTCGTCGGCGCGCATCATGCTTCGCCACATCCTGCCGAACGTGATAGCGCCCGCGCTGATCTATGTCTTCACGGGCATGGTGCTGGCGATCCTCACGGGGGCAACTCTGAGCTTCCTCGGGCTCGGCCCGCAGCCGCCCACGCCCGAATGGGGCGCGATGATCGCTGAGGGGCGCCAGTACCTGTTGCTCGCTTGGTGGATGACGACGCTCCCGGGGCTGGCGCTGCTGGTCGCCGGTGTCTCGCTCAGCTTGATCGGCGACGGACTCGCGGAACACCGCGGAGGCTGACCGACATCAAATTACTGATCTGGGGCGCCGGCGCGATCGGCGGAACGATCGGTGCGCATCTCGCCCGCGCAGGGCATGACATCACGTTCGTTGACCGGGCGGAGGAGCACGTCGCCGCAATGAACACGGCGGGACTCCGCATCGAGGGGCCCCTGGCGCAGTTCAGCTCCCGGATACCCTCCTTTACCCCCGATGAGCTGCGCGGCGAGTTCGAACACGTCGTCCTTGCCGTAAAGGCGCAGGACACCGAAGCGGCCACGCGCGCGCTCGCGCGACACTTGAGCCCCGACGGGTACGTTGTATCGGCGCAGAACGGGTTGAACGAGCTGATCATCAAGTCGATCGTCGGCGACGCACGCACGATCGGCTGCTTCGTCAACTTCGGAGCGGATTACCTCGAGCCGGGTGTGATCCAGTACGCCGGGCGCGGCGCGGTCGTGCTCGGCGAGATCGACGGGCGCGTGACGCCGCGCGTCGGGGAGTTGCACCGCGCGTTCCTAGACTTCGACGACCGCGCCGTCGTGACCACGAACATCTGGGGCTACCTCTGGGGCAAGCTCGGGTATGGGGCGCAGCTCTTCGCCACCGCGCTGACCAATGACTCCATAGCGGACGCGCTGGCCGATCCGAGGTACCGCGACGTCTATGTCGAGATCGCGCGCGAGGTGATGCGGGTGGCCCAGGCGCGCCGCATCACGCCCGAGGGGTTCAATGGCTTCGACCCGCGTGCGTTCGCGCCGGACGCAGACCGCGCTGCGGCCGAACACTCGCTCGACGAGACGGTCGCCCTCAACCGCAAGTCGGCCAAGACCCACAGCGGCATCTGGCGCGACCTCGCCGTACGCAAGCGCCGCACCGAGGCAGACGCGCAGCTCGGCCCGATCGTCGCGCTCGGCTCGGAAGTGGGCGTCCCGACGCCTCTCACCTCGCGCTTGATCGAGTTGGTGCACGACGTCGAAGATCGTCGGCGCGGGCAAGGCGCCGACACGCTCGACCTGCTCAAAGCCGCGCTGCCGCGATGACCCCGCTCGAGTACCTCTCCGCGCACCACGACCGCAGCCTTCAGGAGCTGATCGAGTTCGTTCGCATCCCCAGCGTGAGCACCGACCCGCACCATCGGGGCGACATGGCGCGCGCCGCCGAATGGGTCGCCGCGCACCTGCGGCAGGCCGGCCCCATCGACGTCCGCAGCATGCCCACGCCCGGCCACCCGGTCATCTACGGCGAGTGGCTGGGCGCGCCAGACGCGCCGACGCTGTTGGTCTACGGCCATTACGACGTGCAGCCGCCCGACCCCCTCGACAAGTGGCTGAGCGATCCGTTCGAGCCGGAACTGCGTCACGGCCGCTTGTACGGGCGCGGCGTGTCCGACAACAAAGGGCCAATGCTGATCCCGCTCACGGTCGCGCAGGCCTTCTTCGCCACGCGTGGCGCGTTACCGCTCAACGTGAAGTTCCTCTTTGAGGGTGAGGAGGAGATCGGAAGTCCGAACCTCGAGCCGTTCCTCGCCGCGAATCTGCGGCTGCTCCAAGCGGACTGCGTTCTGTCAGCCGACGGCGCGATGTGGCGAAGTGACGAACCCTCGGTCACGATCGCCAGTCGTGGTGTGGTCGGGGTGGACTTCAGCATCACGGGTGCGAACAGGAACCTGCACTCGGGGCGCTACGGCGGCTCGGTCGCGAACGCGCTGCACGCCATGGCCGAGCTGGTCGCGAGCCTGCACTCAGCGGACGGCCGCGTCGCCATCGAGGGGTTCTACGACGACGTGGCCGCCCTCTCGGAGGAGGAACGGCGGGCCATCGCCGAGCTGCCGTTCGACGAGGCGCGTTTTCTTGCAGAGGTGGGCGTGCCCTCGCTATTCGGTGAACCCGGCTTCAGCACGCTGGAACGACAATGGATACGCCCGACGCTGGAACTGAACGGCATGTGGGGTGGCTACCTGGGCCAGGGCAGCCAGACGGTCACCCCGAACGAAGCCCACGCGAAGCTCAGTTGCCGCCTCGTGCCCGATCAGCACCCGGACACAATCCGCGCGTTGGTCATGCGGCACCTTGAGACGCACGTGCCGGCCGGCGTCAGTCTGTCCGTCCGCAGCGATCGGCACGCCGCGCTGCCGTACCGCATCTCGTCAGAACATCCCGGCCTCAAGACCGCGCAGCGCGTGCTCGAGCAGGTCTACGGAAAGACGGCGGTCTGCGTGCGGATGGGCGCGACGCTGCCGGCGAGCGAGCTATTCAAACGGCTCCTCGGCATCGACACCGTGTTCTTCTCGTTCTCGACCGCCGACGAGGACTTCCACTCGCCGAACGAATTCTTCCGCGTGCATCGCCTGCACGAGGGTCTCGAGGCGTGGACCCGGTACTGGGAGAGCTACGGACCAACGGTCAGAACAGTGAGCGCCCACCGTCGATCGAGAGCACCTGTCCCGTGATCCACGCGGCTCTGGTGGAGACAAAGAACCGCACACCGTTCGCAATATCTTCGGGGCGTCCGATACGCCGCAGCGCGATTCCTTCGATGAGGCGCCGCTGACCTTCCTCGCCATAGCTTTGCCACTGCCGTTCGGTCGTCGGATTGGACCGTACGAAGCCAGGCGCGATGCAATTCACGGTGATACCGAAGGGCCCGAGCTCATGTGCCATCTGACGAGTGAACCCGATCTGGCCGGCTTTGGCGCTTGCGTAGGCCTGGATGCCGGTCAAGCTCACACTGCGTCCCGCCCCGGATGAGATGTTCACGATCCAGCCCGCGCGGGCCGCCTTCATCGCCGGGATGACGGCGCGGGTACAGAGGAACGTGCTCGTCAAGTTCGCGTCCACGATCGCTCGCCAATCTTCGTCACTCACCTCGTCGAGGGGTCGCCCGACCTGGCCGGCGACGCCCCCCGCGTTGTTGACGAGCACATCGACCCGCCCGAGGCGCGCGAACAGCTGGGCGACCTGCCGCGGGTCCGTGAGGTCGACGGTGTCGCGGTCGACACGATGAACCGTTGCGCCGTCCTCCTCCAATCCCGTCGCGATCGCCGTGCCGATCCCCTGAGCCGTTCCGGTGACGAGCGCCACCCTACCGCTGAGCTCAGCCATTGCTGTGCCACCCGTTCTCGATCAAATCTCGAACTTCAGCCACGCCTGTCCGCCAGACCTCGAGCACTTCCTCCTCCGGTCGCTGATAGGAGCCGCCGAAGCTGCCGTCGACGGTCAATCGGCGTAGCTCATCGGGGGGCGCCTGCCGGATGATGCGTGGGGGGATCGGCGGCTTGACGCCGTCGGGCATGACCACGCCAGGTATGCGCGTCCACGGGAAGTTCTCCATCCAGGAGCCATGCGAGGACTCTTTCTCATAGCGCTGCACGACGGCCCAGACACGCGGAGCGTTCCACCAGTCGTGGAAGAGCAACTGCACCCGCGCCTTTCGAGGCTCCGCCAGCCATTCGCGCAGGACACCCGATGCCGGTGAGTTCCCGCCGTGACCGTTGATGACGGCGATGCGTCGGAAGCCCTGACCGAAGAGCGAATCGAGCAGATCGCGAATGACGGCGATGTACGTGGTCGTGCGCAAGGAGGGACTGCCAGGGAACGCGGCGAAGTACGGGGTGATGCCGAACGGTAAGGCCGGCAGGACCGGCACCCCAAGCGGTTCGGCGGCTTCCACCGCGACGCGCTCGGCCAAGATCGCGTCGGTCCCCACGGAGAGGTAGCCGTGCTGTTCCGTGGATCCGATCGGCAACACGATTCGGTCATCGTGGCCGAGATATTCCTCGAGCATCTTCCAGTTGCAGTCATGAACTCTCATGAGCATCTCCTTCGATCGTCCGCCCAACACGCGCGATACTATCGTCGTACGTCGTCGGGCTCGCAGCTCTCGCGCGTCGCGACTTGGCTCCCCGACGCCACCATTGCGCTACCCAGAACGCGGACAATGTCGCCGCTTGACTCTCCCATCAGGCGAGTCACTCACGATGGCCGAGGAGCGGACCTGCGTACTGAGGAGGTCGGCTTTTTGTTTGGAACGGGATCGTCCCAACTGACGATGGCATACTTCACCGCCGTGGCCGAGGACCAGGAAGAGCGCTGCGTCGCAAGCTGGGAGTCGATGCGCCACGGCGAGACCTTCGACCCACCGCTTCCCGCCCGGGCTGCGCACCTCGACCATCACGAGGGGACCGGAGGACCGTTTCGGCATCCTCTGCGGCGTGACCGGAGGCTTCTCCCGTCGACCCGTTCGGTCATCGCAGGGACGAATGAAATCCAGCCGATGAGACAAGCAGATCAAGATGAGCCAGCAATATTTAGGCCCATATATCAACTTTCAGGGCCGGGCCCGCGAGGCCATGGAGCTTTATCGCAAGGTGCTGGGCGGCAATCTCGACCTGCAAACGTTCAACGAGCAGGGCGTGCCCAAGCCGGCCGGCCCCGGGGATCGTATCGGGCACTCGCGGCTCGAGGCCGACGGTGTGCTCTTATTGCCTCGGACGGCTCCCCCGACTACCCGGCCAGAGTCGGCGAGAACATGGCCATTGCCCTGGGCGGCCCGGACAAAGACCGGCTCACCAAGATCTTCAACGACCTGGCCGAAGGCGGCAAGATCAAGATGCCGCTGGCCGAGCAGTCCCCGGGCACCGCTGTTGGCTGGCTCACGGACAAATTCGGCATTAACTGGATGGTCAGCATCGACAAGGCGTAGCGCCGGAACGGCAACTACTCGTAGGGCAGGGCTTCCACCAGTTCGTAACATGTCGCATGTGGTGCGCAATTTTCGGCCGCCGCTCAGCGCCCTGCCGATCGCCTGACCGTGCACGGCCTCCTCCTTGGATGGCGGGAAACCCGTTCCTCCAGCGTCACATCCCCCGCCTCGGCTTCGTCCGCCGCGCCGTCCTGCGGTTCATGCCGGGAGAGGACGCCGACTCGGCCCTGCGGGCGGTCGCCCAGGACCAGGCGGCAGGGATTTCGGCGGTCCTGACACGGCTTGGCGAGAACGTCACCCGGACCGACGAGGCCGACGAGGTCGAGGCGCAGTACCTCGGCCTGCTGGACCGCATCGGGGCAGGAGGTCTCGACGCCGAGGTGTCCGTGAAGCTGACGCAGTTCGGCCTGGACCTCGATCCCGAACGCGCGCTCGCGCACGTCAGGCGCATCGCGGATCGCGCCGCGACGCTCAACATGACCGTGTGGATCGACATGGAGGGCAGCGCCTACACCGAGACGACGATCGCTTTCTACGAGCGGCTGAAGGCGCACAACGCGAACACGGGCGTGTGTCTCCAGGCATATCTGCATCGCACTGCGGACGACGTACGTCGACTCCTCCCGATCGGGCCGTCGATCCGCCTCGTCAAGGGCGCCTATGCCGAACCGTCGACGATCGCATACCAGACGCGATCGTCGGTCGACGCAAACTTCGCCACGCTATCCGTGACGATGCTCGAGGCCGCGAAAGCGGGCAACACGATCCGGATCGCCCTCGCGACACACGATGTGACGCTCATCGAGCGGATCGCTGCGCACGCCGCCGGCATCGGCCTTCCCAAGACCGCGTTCGAGGTCCAGATGCTGTACGGCATCCGCACTGACCAGCAGTGCCGCCTCGCGCGCGACGGATTCATCGTCCGCGATCTCATCTGCTACGGGGCCGCGTGGTATCCGTGGTACATGCGACGCCTCGCCGAGCGGCCCGCCAACGTCCTGTTCGTGCTGCGTCAACTGCTGCCCTGAAGACTCGCTCCGAAGGGACACCATACGGACGCGAGGAGTTCCCGCGGCTGAGAGTCCGGTGATCCGTCCGTGGAGCAGCAGAGTTTGCCGGTGGCCGACGGAGCGGTGATACGCGAGGGTGCGCGCTTTCTTCGACTGAGGCGTCGGCGGGAGTCGGACCCCCTACACACACAACTCACGCTGGCGCTCGTGAAGGGCCGCTTGGTGCCGACGTAAGCGCTCGTCAGCCGCGGCTGCCGCGCGCCTTCCGCGCATCGCGCGCCGCCTGGATTGCTGGCTCGATGGCATCCCAGATCTTCGGGGCGTCGTTGTAGTAGCCGGACGAGCTCGGGGCCCGATGGATGGCGACCCGGTAGCCGTCGGGCGTTAGGGCAGCGTCGTACTCACCGGACTCGGCGAAGAGCTTGGCGCACTCGCTGATCGGAGCGGCCCCGGCCAGATCCGTCTTCCAGCCCGTGTAGTCGATCGCGGGCCTGCCGTCGGTCGAGGCAACGACCGGTATGTGCGGCCGGCGATCCGCGGCAGCGAGCCCGTTCGCGTGGGGCCGTTTCGGGCCCGCTCTAAGAAGGTCGTTCCGGGCCTCAGCTGTGGGGCCGTTGTTTTCGGCTGCCTCCGGGGCTCTCGCGCAGTGTTTACGGCCCTGGAAGCCTTCTTCGTTCCGCGCCACAGCAATGAATCTGTTCGGAGGGACGTGCACCCACAGCGTCGAGGATGGCATTCAGGACCTCATTCACTGGGACACTGGTGTCCAATTCCAACGACGCCGCTCGCCTCAGCAGCGGTTCGACGGTTTGCCGCAGTTGCAGGACGTGCGCCACTTCATCCGGTCGTTTGCCGTAGGGGTTCGTTGTCCGTGTCGCCCGACGTTCGAGGATCACACCGGTAGGCGCGGTGAGCAGCACGATGTGGTCGAACAGGGGATAGAACCGCACTTGGTTCCGTGCGCAGCCGCTGACGAACAGCACGGCGGCATCTTCCGTCGACAACAGCTGTTGGACGCGATCCTCGCGCCACAGCCACTCACCGTCCGCGCTCGAATAGCGCACCTGCGAGTCAGCGGGAAGGAGAACCCACTCCGACAATCCATCGTCCGTATCGATGGCCTTGTAGCCAAGTCCGGCCAGGCACCGGATGACGGTTGATTTTCCGGTTCCGGACATGCCAGTGAGAAGCACCCGCTTCATGCCGAGAACTGTGACCGGGCGTTCGTCCTCTGCCTCCGCCTGCTATGAGGATTCCTCCCTCAACATGTCCTGGATCAAGTTGGCTCATGGTGTTCCACCCTGATGGTGAGGTTCGGTTTGATCCCAGCTAGTGCGGGTAGGACGTGATTTAGGACTTGCTCGGCAGTCGCCCGGAACGTTCGGCCGCGTGTCGACACCTTCAACCAGCCGGTCTTATCCCGGTAATAGCGTTCCGTAGAGTTCTTGGTGTTGATGAAGATGACGTAGCTGTCATTGGTGATGTCCATGTCACATTCTCTCCGGATTCACTGCTGGACCGCCGCATTCGACTGCTCTTCGATCTCCAGGCGCGGGTCCGCGCGGCCGTTGCGCGGTTGGGGTTCAAGACAGCTGTGCCGACCGGCGGCGGTGACCACCAGGTGTTCTCTCGTGCCAGGGTACCTGCTGCCTTAGTGGGTTCCCGCCAAGACATCGTTTCCATTCGGACCGCCAACACATCGTTTCCATCGTCGGCCTGATGGCTGACCCACGCGCCATACGTTCCGCGGCACAAGCGTGCCGGGGAGGTTGGCGTGGACGAGGAAGGCAAGCGCCGCGAAGCGATGGCGATGCTCCAGCGCGGCATCGCGATCGGGGAGATCTGCAACAAGCTCGGGCGTACCCGGCAGTGGCTGGGCAAGTGGCGTCGACGCTTCGAGGCTGAGGGCGAGGCGAGCCTGCGGGGTCGCTCGCGGGCCCCACGCGCTCGGCCCCACGCGCTCGGCCCCACGCGACGCCCCTGCGCATCGTGCGTGCGGTGACGGCGGCGCGCGACCGCCTGGCCCGTCGCCAGGGGCGACGCCGCTTCGCCGGCATCGGTGCCGACGCGGTCGCCTGGGAGCTCGAGCTCAGCGGTGTTCGGCCACGTCCCGCGCGACGGACCCTTGAGCGCATCCTCGCGCGCACCGGGCGCACCACCCGACCACCGCGGCCGGTGGCGGCCACCCGCGCCGGTGCCGCGCCGCACGAAGCGCTCCTGCCTCGCGTGGCCGCAGGCGGCCGCGTTCCGGATGCTTCAGAACAACCTCGATCCCGAGACGCCGAGCGTCCGGACGAGCTCATCGTCTACGGCGGCACCGGTCGCGCCGCACCCATCGGGGCAGGCGTTCGACCGGATCCTCGAGACTCTGCGGCGGCTGAAGGACGACGAGACGCTCCTCGTGCAGTCGGGGAAGCCGGTCGGCCTGTTCCGCACGCAACGAGTGGGCGCCCCGTGTCCTCATCTCGAACGCGATGCTCGTGCCGAAGTGGGCGACGTGGGAAGAGTTTCCGCGCGCTCGAGGCGTGGCCGGCGCTGACGCTCGCGGCTGACGGAGGCCGGCGAGCTTCGCCGCGTGCTGAAGCCAACGGGATCGCTCTATCTCCATTGCGACGCCCCGCCAGCAATTGCCTGACGTTCCTCCTGGACGCGGTGCTCGGTCCGGCTTCGTTCCACACGCGAAGTTTGCGAAGCTGCTGAGCTGGTCGGCGGACAGAGCGCCAGAGCGGCCGATGGTCGTCCGATGGGAAAAGGGCTCCCCGCGAACGGGGAGCCCTCCATAGGTTTGCGCTAGTGCGCGCCTCGCGCCTGGTCGCTACTTACCGAGCACATGAGCCGACCGGCGACGTATTGGGGTGAGCGCATCTACGGCGTCTTCGTGGCCCTCTATTCCAAGGGAGTTCCGAGTGCGATACGGCCCCGCCATGCGGTTGGCGTTGCGCGACCTGCTCGAGGATCCCGAGATGCCGGCGTGGCCCGTGTGGCTCAGCGTCCTGGGCTCCACATAATCGAATGTGATCTGCGCTCGGTGCACGTCGAAGCCACCTATGATCGCCATCGGGACCTCCTCGAGCTCCTGTATTTGCGCACTAGATTGCGCGTGTGCCGAGGGGGTCCCATCACATGTCATCTTTCAAGGAAGAGGTCAGGGGTTCGAATCCCCTCCGGGCTAGGCGCTCCCCCGTCGTGGCGTCAACTTATGGGTGTCGCGTATCGGTTCGGGATGCTCCCGCTTGCGAGGTTGAGTATCTCTCGGTCGTCGTCGCGCGACCGGCTCGTTGAGAGAGCAGATACAGCCACGCGAGCGACGGCAGGACCAACACCGCACCGACGAGAAGCGCGATCAGCAGCGCTGACAGCGTTGCGGGGCTGGCGGCCGCATCGGCCACGGTCAGATGGCCGACGAGGAGGAATGGATACTGCGCGACCGCCCATCCCAACAAGACGCCGGCGACGGCGACCCCTGCCGTGATCCTGGCGAGACGGTACCGGCGCCTCTGAAGAAGCAACAGAGACCCGGTGCCCCCCAGCGTCGACGCCACCAGCAGCGGCAGGCCTCGGCCGAACAGGCCGACCGCCAGTCGCGGTGCGTCGGCGGTCAGCACGCCGATGCCGGCGAGCGCGATGCCCCCGACCGCCACACCGGTGATGAGAGCACGCCGTCGATAGCTCTCCGCGAACTCGACATCGCGCGAACGCTGGGCATCGGCGGTCAGGTACACGGCCGCGAGGTAGGCGCAGATCCCGACGGCGAGTCCGCCCGCCAGCGTCGATGTTGGATTGAGCCATGCGGTGATCACGTCGCCGGCCGCGTTGCCCGGCGGAACCCGACCCGATGCAACGGAGCCGGCCACTGTGCCGAGGAAGAACGGCGTGAGGATCGAGCTGAGACCGAAGATCCGCGCGAAGACGGGCTCGAGCGCGAGACCGTGCATCGAATTCCGGAACGCGAAGGCCGATCCGCGGAGGATGATGCCGAATGCAGCAAGAGTGAGAGGGATGTAGAGCGTCGAAGCCACGGCGGCGAACACGGGCGGGAAGCCGGTCCAGACCAGGACCAGTGCGAAGATGAGCCAGACGTGGTTCGCCTCCCACACTGGCCCGATCGTGTCCTCGATGAGCCGCCGCCGCGCGCGACCGCGGTTGCCGATGCCTGCCAAAAGGTCCCAGAAGCCTGCTCCGAAGTCGGCGCCGCCGAAGAGTGCGTAGGCCGTGAGGCCAAGGAACATCAGGATCAGGACAGCGTCG
This sequence comes from Chloroflexi bacterium UBA4730, assembly GCA_002404155.1. Classification (GTDB taxonomy): domain Bacteria; phylum Chloroflexota; class Limnocylindria; order P2-11E; family P2-11E; genus UBA4735. The sequence goes on from DHJC01000044.1 coordinate 13,613, forward strand.
GCTGGGGTCATGCTCGGCCGGTCCGGATCCCTGGCGTGACAGCATCTGCCAGATCGAGCGGGCTCGCTGCCAACCGACGCAGGACGAACACGGCCGCGACGGTGAGCGCGGTGTAGAGGGCGATGAGCGCGAAGAGGCCGTACCGGATGCCGGCCACGGCCGTCACCGCCTCCTCCACCCGCATGAGCTTGTACACGATCCACGGTTGGCGCCCGACCTCGGTGACGATCCAACCAGCCTCAAGGGCCAAGGCGGCCGCCGGCCCCGCCGCGACGCACGCCAAGAGGAACAGTCGCGAAGCGGGGATCCGTCGCTTCCGCCACCAAGACCAGGCGAGCCAGAGCGAAAGGAACAGCAAGCCGAAGCCAATGCCGACCATCAGCTGGAACGCGACATGGACCGGCAGGACCGGCGGCCGGTCCCCGGGCGGGGTCGCGTCGAGTCCCTGCACCTCGGCGTTGACGTCCTGAAAGGCAAGCCAGGAGAGTCCACCGCGGATCTGGATGCCGTAGAGCATCTTGCCGTCGATCGGCAGCCCGCCGATGGTGAGTGGCGCCTGGCGCTGGCTCACGTACAGCCCTTCGATCGCCGCGAGCTTGATGGGCTGGTATTCCGCGAGGAAGCGCGCGGCCCAATCGCCCACGACGATTTGCGGAACAGTCAACAGGGCCGCAGCGACGAAGCCGATGAGAAAGCCACGCCGCTCGTACGCGCTCCTTCGCCCTCGGAGCAGCGCCCACGCGTAGACGCTCGCAACGCCGAAGCCAGCGACCATGAAAGCGGCGACGATCATGTGCGTCGTCTGGACGGCCGTCGCGGGGTTGAAGATGGCGGCGAAGGGATCGACATCGGTCACCTGACCATCGACGAGGCGGAAGCCGCTGGGCTGATTCATCCACGCGTTCGCGGTGACCACGAACCAAGCCGACGCAACACCGGCGATCGGAATGGGCAAGCCTGAAAGGAGGTGCGCGCGCGGGGCGAGGTGGCCCCAGCCGTAGAGGTAGATGCCGAGGAAGATGGCCTCGATGAAGAACGCGATCCCCTCGAGAGCGAATGGCAGACCGATGACCGAGCCGTACGTGCCGATCAAGCCGGGCCACAGGATGCCCATCTCGAACGAGAGGATCGTGCCCGATACCGCACCGATCGCGAACAGGACCCCCGCGGCTCGGGCCCATCGTTGGGCGAGCGCGAGATACACCTTGTCTCCCCGCAGGCCGAGCCACTCGGCAAACAGGATCAGGACAGGGAAGCCGACCCCGAAGCAGGCGATGACGATATGCCAGCCCAGCGATAAGGCCATCTGCCATCGGGCTGCAAGGAGATCCGGTTGAAGGGGGATCTGATCGATCATGCCTCGCCCATGAGCGGCACCAGGGCCGATCCTTGTGCCACTAGCAGCGCCGCGTCGCTCGCGGGCGCAGTAATCCCGTCTGCCCGTTGCAGTCCGTGCTCGTTCAGGTTCATCCGCCTACTTGGCAAGACATAGGCAACACGGCCAACCCGTGGCGATGGCATCAAGGCTGTTCGGAAGGTCTCGATTGTGAGAAAACGGAGAGACCACTGGCTCACCAGCGACTTCGTGTCGTTAGAGCAATCTCCTTCGATACGTCCTCGCCGCGAACGACATGCTCCCAAAACGGATCGAGCTCGACGCGCCCGTTTACGGCGCGGATCGCCT
>DHJC01000044.1:15390-57470 GCA_002404155.1 Chloroflexi bacterium UBA4730
AAGATCGGGCCGCACTGCTCGCATGGGAGGTCAAGTCTACGGGTCTGGTCATCGCGGCGCGAGGACGCGCAATCGCCGTTGTCTCCAGCGCGGGTCCCCGATGCAGGACTTCACCGGCGTGCCCGTGGTCGCAGACCCCGCCGCGATCGCGCGGCGGCCAGTCGCGCAGACAAGGACCTCGCATCCTCGGGGCGGGCTCGACCTGATGGTCCGGCTGACCCACGGGATGCCGACCGCGTCGGGGCCCACGTTCGACCTCTACGACTTCGCTGCCGTCGAGCTGTTCATCCTCCCCGCGCTCGTGATCGGCTGGCTTAACGGGCGCGCGGCACTCGCTGCCGCGCTCGGAGTGCGCCACCCGTCGGCAACGCCTCGTCCGCTGGGCGGCTGATCCCGCCCACGCCTTCCTGGTCAGGCGTTCGCTGTTTTGCTGGGTCGCTCTTCTGACGCGCGGTTTGGTCCGTCCGGTGCGTCCGTTCGTCGTTGTTCCTAAACGATTCGCTTCTCTCGTCTGCCTAGGTCGCTTCTCTGCAGCCATTTCCTTTCAAGGAGAACGTCACGGGTTCGAATCCCATCTCGTCTACACGCCGCCGCACTCGGGCTCGCGGTCGGGTCAGACAAACTAGACTCGCGCGATCCGACGCGTGGAGGAGCAAATGCCGCTGTTCATGGACACGCACACCATCAAAGGCGCCACGGCCGACGCCGTCGCTGGCGCACACAAGAAGGACCTCGCCACGCAAGGAAAACACGGCGTGCGCTACCTGAAGTACTGGCTCGACGACCAGACCGGCCGGGTTCACTGTCTGGTGGAGGCGCCCGATAAAGACGCCGCTGTTCGGGTGCACCGGGAAGCCCACGGGCTCTTGGCCGACGAGATCCACGAAGTCAAGGAGTACTCATAGCAAGACGGCGTCGAGTTCTGAGCGCGCCCGTGGCGTCGGCCGCTGGATGAGGGCGACCTCTCAGCGGCAAGTAGGTCGCTTTTCTGACGCGCGGTTTGGTCCGTCCGGCGCGCCAGTTCTTCACAATGTCCTGAACGATTCGCGCCTATCGTTTGCCTAGGTCGCTTCTCTGCAGCTGGTTCCTTTCAAGGAAGAGGTCAGGGGTTCGAATCCCCTCCGGGCTACAGACCGCGTCGTCAGGCGCGCCAATCGAGATGCGCAGAGGCAGCGGGAGCCGTCTTCTTCCTTGGGTAGCGATCGAGCTGCAGGTACAGCCACTCGAACCACTCCTCGAGGTAAGGGTTCCCTGCTCGCGCGCGATCCGCCTCGATCCAGGGGCGGAGCCGTGGCCACACCGTGCGGATCGAGCCGCCGACCGTGTCGTCGATGATCGCGACCGGGACCATCCTGCGATACACGAGGTAGCCGAGCTGTTCGAACTGACCGCAGAGGATCCCCGCGGACTCTTCGAGCTCACGATCGCTCGCGACCAGGTCTGTGAATGGCCGATCGGTCGGTGACGCTAGGACCCGGCGCATGTGCGAGGCTGAACTCACCGCCAGCGCGTTGACCGCGGCCAACGCTGCGTGCTCGTCCCGAGCATGGCCGTACTGGCGGAGATTCAGCGCACCGAAGATGAAGCCGCCAACCACGGTCAGCGTCGTGATGATTTGGAGCGCGAGTGGGAGATCGAGCTGCATGACGACCACCTCCGAGAAATCACTTGCCTGGGCCGTGACCCGCGACCGTCACTCGTTTCCTTACGGGCACTCCCATCAGCGGCCCGCTCCGCGCCGGTCGAACTTGGATCCCGAGCGCGAGCAGCGATCATCGAGCCGAACGGCCCAGAGGAAGCCGACTTTCGCCTCTGCTCCGTCTTCTGCCACTACGTCACGCTGGTTCGGCGCTTCGCCCGAGGCTAAGGAGATCGGATATGAGTTGCTACGTTTGCCGCGCTGAGGCCGCCGGCATCTGCACGAATTGCGGCGCCGCCCTCTGTGAGGCCCACTTCCGAGAAGCCCGGACCTATGCCGTCGGTGGCGCACGGTTCGGGTGCCCGCACTCGATCAGCACCCGCCAGGCGACCGCGCGACAGCTATCGGACGCACTGCCCACGCGAGCGAGGCGCGCGGTCTAGGCCGTCAGCCTCAGCACGGCCAAGTGATAGAAGGAGCAAGTCGAGATGACCAAGGAACACGCGCAGACGACACCGGCCCGCGACGGGCACGGCCCGACGCTCACCACCAGGCAGGGCCATCCGGTACACGACAACCAGAACCAACGCACGATCGGGGCGCGCGGCCCCGCGACGCTCGAGAACTATCAGTTCCTCGAGAAGATCAGCCACTTCGATCGGGAGCGGATCCCGGAGCGCGTGGTCCACGCGCACGGCGCAGTCGCGTATGGCCATTTGAAGCGACCGGCAGGATCGGCGACGAACCTGCCGCGACCTACACCCGGGCGAAGCTCTTCCAGACGGCCGGGAAGCGGACCCCTCTCGCGATCCGGCTCTCGACCGTGATCGGAGGGCGCGACTCGTCAGAGACGGCGCGCGACCCGCGTGGCTTCGCGGTGAAGTTCTATACCGAGGACGGGAACTGGGACCTCGTCGGCAACAACCTGCCGGTGTTCTTCATCCGCGATGCGATCAAGTTCCCGGACGTCATCCACGCGCTCAAACCCGACCCGGTGAGCTTCCACCAGGAGCCGAGTCGGATCTTCGACTTCATGGCCAACACGCCCGAGTCGATGCACATGCTCACGTTCCTGTTCAGTCCGCGCGGAATACCGGTGGACTACCGGCATCAGCAGGGCTTCGGCGTAAACACGTACAAGATGGTGAACGCGCGGGGCGAGACCGTGCTCGTCAAGTACCACTGGCAGCCCAAGAGCGGGGTGGGCTGCCTCACCGAGGATGAGGCTCAGGCCGTGCAGGCGAAGGAGCTCGGTCACGCCTCCATGGACCTCTACCAGGCCATCGATCGCGGCGACTTCCCCCAGTGGGACCTCCTCGTCCAGACCATGAGCGACGATGAGCATCCCGAGCTCGACTTCGATCCGCTGGACGACACGAAGACATGGCCGGAGGACCGGTTCCCTCTACGGCATGTGGGGACGATGACGCTCGATCGCAACGTCGACAACTTCTACGCGGAAAGCGAGCAGATCGCCTTCGGGACAGGCGTCCTCGTGGACGGCCTCGACTTCTCCGATGACAAGATGCTCATCGGCCGCACCTTCAGCTACTCGGACACGCAGCGGTATCGCGTCGGGCCGAACTACCTGCAGCTGCCCGTGAACATGCCGAAGAACGCGAAGGTCTCGACCAACCAACGTGACGGCCAGATGACCTACGTTGTCGATGGCAACGAGGCCGGCGAGAACACGCACGTCAACTACGAGCCCAGCTCACACCCCGGTGCGAATCGTGAGGCGCCATACCCGGCCCACGTCGAACAAGGTCCGACGATCAGCGGCAAGCTGACCCGGCGACAGATCCCGCGCGCCAACGACTACGCGCAGGCCGCGGACCGCTATCGGACCATGATGCAGTGGGAACGCGATGACCTCGTCCACAACCTCGTTGGACTCCTCGGCAAGTGCGAGCGCTACACACAGGCGCGGATGGTCTGGCACCTGCTGCTCGTCGACCCTGACTACGGGACCCGGGTCGGCGCGGGCCTCGGTATCACCGCTGATGACGTGAAGAAGCTCGCGCCGCTGCCGAATCAGCCGCTCACCGAAGACGACCGGCAGCGTCTCGGCCATCTCGGCGACGCGCGGCCGCGCGCTGCCGGTGGCACGACGCTCACCGGATCGGTCCCGGTGCGCCGCCTCGCCGACATGCCGGACAGCATCGCGTCGCAGCTGGTCTCGGTACCGGCGTCAGGCAACGGCGACGGGCACCGCGTTCCGCTGGAAGAGGTCGCGCTCGTCAAGCGCTGAATAGGAGGTATCGCCAGCTGGGATCGGCCCGAGGGACCTTCGGCTTCCTCGTTGGGTCCATTTGGCCCTATATGCCGCCGGCCGCAGAGCTAAGGGTGACCTAAACCCCTGAAAGGCTGCTAAGCCAGTCGCGTTTAGCAGACAAGACCAGAGGCGCGGCCTGCGATTTCATTGAGGGAGGCCGGCGTGACGCACGAAGCTGGCGAGCCGAAGAAGGCCGGCGTTGTCGGTAGACGGGACGTCCTCAGCACCATCGGATTCTGGATCGCGACAGTGGCCTCGGCTGCAATCCTCGGTATCCCTTCGGTGCGCTTCGCAGCCGGCAAGTCCCTGGAGCAGGTGACGGAGCACTGGGTTCCGATCGGCTCCCCCGACAAGCTCACGCCCGGCGACTTCACCTCTGTCGTCTACTCGTTTCGATTGAAGGATGCGTGGCGCGAGGTGAAGAAGGAGGGGCTCATCTACGTGCGATCGGCGCCGCGGGGCGGGTCCAGCGGCGAATTCCTCGCCCTGTCCGGAGTCTGCACGCATCTGGGGTGCAATGTCCGCTGGAGCAAGGACGCGTCGCGTTTCGCCTGCCCCTGCCATTCGGGCCTCTACGACGCGGACGGAGCCGTGATCTCCGGCCCGCCGCCGAAGCCACTGCGCCAGCTCGAGACGCGCGTCACCGACGGCGTGCTCGAAGCGCATATCTAGCCGCGATGAGAACACTCCTCCATTGGTTTGATGAGCGGACCGGCTGGAGCGGGCCGATGCAGAAGATCTTCCGCTACCCGGTGCCCGCGCACGCACATCACAACCCCCTCTTCAGCATGGGCTCGCTGCTCATGGTGCTGTTCGTGGTCCAAGCCCTCACGGGCTCGCTCATGGCGTTCTATTACGACCCTTCGCCCGACGGTGCGTACAGCAGCGTGGACTACATGCAGTTCATCCTGCCGTTCGGCTGGCTCGTGCGTGGTGTGCATCACTGGGCCGCATCGGCGATGGTCGTCATCGTCGTGCTCCACCTCCTGCGGACGTACCTGTACGGCGCGTACAAGAAGCCCCGGGAGCTGACCTGGTTGGTGGGGGTTGTTCTCCTGCTGATCACCGTCTCCTTCGGCTTCACCGGGTACTTGCTGCCCTGGGACCAGAAGGGCTACTGGGCGACGCAGGTGGGCACCGAGATCGCGGGCTCGGTCCCTGCGATCGGCTCTGCTCTCCGCAACCTGATGCGCGGCGGCGAGGACATGGGCATCGCGACGCTGACGCGCTTCTACTCAGTGCACATGCTCTTCCTGCCGGGAGCCTTCATGGTGATCGTCCTGGGGCACCTGGCGCTCATGCGCCGCCACGGGCTCGCGCCGGCGCTCGTGCGCAGGGGCCACGGGCCGGAGAAGACCGTGCCCTTCTACCCGACGCATCTCGCCATCGAGGCCGGGATCGCCCTCGTGGTTATCATCGGCCTCGTCGTCGCAGCGAACCTGGTTCCGGCGCCGCTGGATCTGCGGGCCGACCCGACCGACACCACCTTCGTCCCACGTCCCGATTGGTACTTCCTCTTCTACTTCCAGCTGCTCACGTACTTCCCCGGCGGCCTCGAGGCCATCGGCACGGTGGCGATACCGCTCTTCTTCTTCGGCTCGCTCGTTCTGCTGCCGTTCGTCGATCGAAGAGCGGAGCGGAGACCTTGGCGAAAGCCGATCACTTCCAGCGCGTTCGTGCTGTACGCGGTTGCGGTCATCGTCCTGACGATTCGTGGCAGTGGCTAGCGGTGTCTCGGTGACGGCTGAAAGGATTCGTGGACGTATGTGGAAACGGCTCGTCGGGCCAATGCTCGCGGCCCTGGTTGCGGGAGCCTGCGGCGGCGCTGCTAACGCGGCCGCGCCCAACAACCTCATCGCAGCGACGGGGGCGCCGAGCTCCCTGGCAGGTGACGACGGCGCTTGGAAGGATGCCGGCGTGATGACCGTCAAGACAGCGGTGATCGCCGGTTCGGCGGCCAAACAGGGCGCCGAGGTCAAAGTGCAGGCCCTGTACAGCAGCACCGATATCTGGTTCCGCTTCGAGTGGGCCGATTCCACGCAAAGTGCGGACCGCTTCTGGCTGTACGACGGTGCGAAGTGGACCTCCTCAGGCAACGAGGACCGTCTCGCCCTCCTCTGGGAGATCTCTCCCCTCGAACGGTTCCAGACGCACGGCTGTACGGCGGTGTGCCATAACCCCGTGTCCGACCCCATTGCGAAGTGGTACATGGTCACGCCCGGCGCCGACGATCGCGCGGATAACTGGCAGTGGATCGCCGGCCGCACCAACCCCGTCGGCCAGGCCGACGACAAATACCTCGTCGGCGCCCTTCCGGATCCCGCGAGCACGGGGTCGAGCTTCGTGAACGACACGAGTGAGAAGGGTGGCTCCGCGAATAACAGGACGGCGGATGGCTCGGGTCCGGCGAAGATGCAGGATCCGTCGAAGCCGGCTTCGGCCGGGAGCGGGTTCCTCCTCGCGTCCGAGGCCGTCACTATCGACGCGTCCAAGTTCAAGGCCGGTGACAAGGTCCCGCGCGACCTGCTCGCGCCCTCGGTGGGCAGTCGCGGCGACATCGACGCCAAGGGTGTCTATGCGAGCGGCAAGTGGACGGTGGTCTTCCACCGCAAGCTGGACACCAAGAACGACGATGACATTCAGTTCGTTGTGGGTAGAACCATTCCGTTCGGCCTAGCCGTCTTCGACAACGTCTCAGGGTTCAGTCACACGGTGGCCGGCGAACCCCTCTACCTGAGGTTCAGGTAGCAACAAACCGAGGAGGGCCAGGCCGCCGGTCGGCAACCTGAGCCCGGCCGGGTGCCGGGTTCTCGGCTACACGAGCCGCAGTGACACCTCCGATTCGCTCCAGGTCAGGAAGGTGCTATGCCCGCTGGTGGCATGCACGCCGACGAAGTGCCGATCGATGTATCTCTCGTGGGCCGGTTGCTCGCCGCGCAGTTTCCGAACTGAGCAGACCTTCCCATCGAGCCGGTCGAGTCCGCCGGGACGGACAACGCATCGTTTGCGATCCAATGGACGGCGTGCCCGTCGGAGCTAACGGCCCAAGGGCGTGTCGTGGTTGGGTCTGATGCCGCTCAGTTTCCGTCCAAGCGCGTAGCACTTAGCTTGCGTCCAACTCGGATGACGGCGCCGATGAGGTCATCCACACTCAGCGCGTGAGACGAATGCAGTTGCATGGCCCGCCGTCCCACGGTATCTCGGCACGTCCGCGACCGTCGCCTGAGCACGGCTACGCTCGCGCGGTGATGCCAGCGACGATGCGGGACGTGCCCGGACGCACCCAACGGTCGTCAGTTAAGTCGTCAAACTCCTGCGCTTTGCCCAGCGGCAAGCCCGCACCCGATATGAGACGCAGGCTGAGCTGTACCTCCTCGATGACGCGATCGCGAAGCCCGAGGAGCTCGCGGCCCACGTACGCGCGTGGGCCGCTCGAGATCGTCTTGGCCATGACCTCTTCCTTGAAGGGGAAGCGGTCAAGAGAAGCGGTCCAGTGAATTAGCGTTGATACCGCCTCCGCGCGAAAACAGGCGTCAAAGAAGCGGCCATCAGCGAGATCGGCGTCAGATAAGCGGCCTACAGATCGTGAGGCGGGCAGCAGGCCGCCTCCCCGGTGTGCTTGATGCCATCCCGGCAAAACTGCGTCGGGGACCCTGAAATCTCCGCAAACTTCGGCAGCTCGTTTGGTGGCAATCACATCGCTCGGTACGTTCGAGAGCGGTGCCACATCAGTCGTCGCTCGGCCTCCTTCGACTCCATCAGCGCGATGCCCATATCGACGCCCGCGAGCGCTTCGCCACTCACGTTGCGTCCCGCGTCGGCTCCGACCTGCTCGTCCTTTCGACCTGTCATCGGGTCGAGTGCTACGTCGCCATCCCGCCGGCGGTCGACGAGCTGGCGTGGATGCGTGACCGCGTACTGGGCCCTGATGGGGACCCCGTGCCCGCAGTCGAGGAGACCGGGGAAGCGGCGGTCCGCCACCTGTTCCGCGCGGCGATGGGTTTGGACTCGGTCGTCCGCGGCGAGGGGCAGATCCTCGGTCAGCTGCGCGACACCTACGACGGCGCCCGCGGACGCTTCGCCCTAGATCCCCTTCTCAGTGAGGTCATCCAGCACGCACTGCACATCGCGCGCGACGTGCGCTCCTCGACATCGTTAGGCCAGGTCCAGAGCTCGGTCGGCTCGCTCGCGGTCGACACCGTCGTCGCCCGCCTTCCCGATCCATCCACTGCGACGGTTCTCGTGATCGGCGCTGGGGAGATCGGCAAGCTCGCCGCACGAGCGTTGGTCTCACGGGTCGGGACGGTGCGGATCGCGAATCGCGACGCCGCGCGGGCCCACGAGCTGGCCGCCGCGATCGGCGCGACCGCTCAGGGACTGGACGATCTCGAACGTGCGATCGGCGAGGCCGACGCGGTGATCTCCGCCGCCGACACCCGCGGAACCCTGCTCACCGAGGAGCTGCTTGCGCGCCGGCTGGCGCGTGGGCCACTGGTGCTGGTGGACGTCGCGGTGCCGCGCAGCATCAGCGAACCCGCGCGCGCGCTTCCCGGGCTCACGTACCGCAGCGTCGATGAACTCAAGTCCGGCGGTGGTGGCGCGCGTGACCACGATGTCGTTCTCGCGGAGCAGCGCTGCATCGACGAGGCGCAGCGCTTCGTCCGGCTGCGGGAGGGTCGTGCCGCAGCGCCGACGATCGAGGCGTTGCGGAAGCGCGCCGATGCCATCCGCCAGAGGCAGCTCGACCGCGCGTTCTCCAAGCTCACGCACTTGGACCCTCGCGACCGCAGCGTCGTTGAGGCCCTCGCCGACGCGCTCACCGGGGCATTGATCCATGAGCCGATCGTCTCCCTGCGTGAGGACCCCACCCGGCAGGACGCTGCGCGGGCGCTGTTCGGTCTGGAGCGCTCGTGAAGATCGTGCTCGGTACGCGCGGGAGTGCCCTGGCCCTGGCTCAGGCGCGGATCGTCGCTGATCAGCTTGCGGGCGAGGTTGAGATCCACGTGATCCGCACGGAAGGAGACGGCTCCGACCGGCCGTTGCAGGAGCTTGGCGACGGCGTATTCGTGACGGCCCTGGAGAACGCGCTCCGTGCGCGCGAGATCGACATCGCCGTCCATTCGCTCAAGGACCTGCCCACCGAGGAGCGCGAGGATCTGGTCATCGCGGCGGTGCCGAAGCGGGCCGAACCGCAGGACGTGCTGATCACCGCGTCCCGTGGCGGACTCGACTCGCTGCGCGTCGGCGGAGCCGTCGGCACCTCGAGTCCCCGGCGTGCGGCGTTCCTGCGCTGCTTGCGTCCCGACGCCTCGACGCGAGACATTCGGGGCAACGTCGACACGCGCATGCGCAAGGTCCGGGACCGCGAGTACGACGGGACCATCCTCGCGCTCGCCGGGCTACGTCGGCTCGACGTGCCGGTCGGAGACGCGGAGATCCTCGATGGACTGCTGTGGCCGCCGGCACCGGGTCAAGCTGCGCTCGCGGTCCAATGTCGGGCCAGCGATCACGAGCTGCGTGCACAGCTCGAGGGCATCGATGATCGACCCTCGAATCTCGCGGTGCGGGCCGAGCGCGCGCTGCTCCGACTCCTTGGCGGCAGCTGCGCGATCCCGCTGGGCGCGTGGGCCCGCGTCGATGCCGGGGTGATCGTGATGGATGCGGCCCTCGCGCTCGCTGACGGCATCGTCCGCACGAGCGCTCGCGGATCCGACCCCGATGCTGTCGCGCACGCGGCTGCCCAGGGACTGGGAGAGGCGGCCCATGCGTGACTTTGGCGGCGGCACGCTCATCCTCACTCGCGCGGCGGGCGACAACGCCGAGCTCGCTCGGGACCTGCGGGCGGCGGGCGTGAAGGTGATCGAGTTCCCGTGCATCGCGGTGGATCCGCTGGACGACCCCAGCACGCTCGGGCGTTCGCTGCGCACGCTCACGAGCCAGGACTGTCTCGTCGTGACGAGTCGTGCCGGGGCCCGTGCGGTCGCCCAAGCCTTCGCCGGCGATCCGCTTCCTGCGTCCCTCGCCGTCGTCGGCCCTGCGACGGAACGGGTTGCGCGCGAACTCGGGTTCGAGGTCGCCTTCCGACCCAGCCGGGCCGACGGGGAGTGCCTCGGAGCCGAGCTTCCGCTGCCACGCGGCAGCGTCGTACTCGCGCGCTCGGACCGCGCGGCGGGCGAGATCGTCTCGGTGCTTCGCGATCGTGGGGCTCGCGTGCGTGAGCTGGTCGCATACCGCACGGCGGTTCCGACCGACGCCGTCGCGCCGGAGGAAGTGCGCACCGCGTGCGCGCGAGGCGCGGTCGTGCTGCTTGCCTCGCCGAGCGCCGTTGACGGTTTCACTCGAGCCGTCGGCGCCGAGCTCGCCAGACGTTGCCGCCTGGTGGCGCTCGGACCAACTACCGCGCAGCGCATCGAGCAGCTCGTCGGTCGGGAGCCGTTCGTTGCCGCGCGCCCCGCCCTGCCCGCGATCGTCGCGGCGATCAGCCAAGCCCAGCGCTCGGAGGTGCCTGCATGACGCTGACTGCATCGCGCGTCTCATCCTTCCGGCGCGGGCGCCGGATCCGCCGCTCGCCGGCGCTCCGACGTCTAGTCCGCGAGACCCGCCTCGACCCAGCGATGCTGGTGCTGCCGATCTTCATCGACGCTCGCCTCGACGTGCCCGCGCCGATCGCCTCGCTCCGCGGTCACATGCGCTGGCCGGTGGCCGGAGCGGTCGATGTCGCGCGACAGGCCGCGGCGGCTGGGCTCGGCGGAGTGCTGCTGTTCGGTCTGCCTGAAGCGAAGGATGAACAGGGAAGTGGCGCCGCGGACCCGCGTGGGCCCGTTCCGCTGGCCCTGCGGTCTATCCGCGCGCAAGACCTTGGACTCGCGCTCATCGCCGACGTCTGTCTCTGCGAATACACGGCACACGGGCATTGCGGACTGCTACTGCCTGATGGCGCTATCGACAACGACGCCACCCTGCCGGTGCTCGCGGAGGCCGCGCGGGTGTACGCCGCGGCGGGGGCCGACGTGGTCGCGCCCTCCGACATGATGGACGGGCGGGTCGAGGCGATCCGCCGCGGGCTGGACGGCGGCGGACACGGCGAGACGGCGATCCTCTCGTATGCCGCCAAGTACGCCTCGGCGTTCTACGGACCGTTCCGCGACGCCGCCGATTGCGCACCGCAATTCGGCGATCGCTCCGGCTATCAGCTGGATCGCGCGAACGGGCGAGAAGCGCTTCTGGAGCTGGACGCCGACGCCGCCGAAGGCGCGGACATGCTCATGGTCAAGCCCGCTGGTCCGTACCTCGATGTCATCGCCGCCGCGCGGGCCCGCTCAGCCTTGCCGCTCGCCGCCTATCAAGTCAGCGGTGAATACGCCTCGCTCGTCGCGGCGTCCGAGCGCGGATGGGTCGACCTGCGGTCTGCAGCGCTCGAATCCCTTATCGGGATCGCCCGCGCCGGCGCCGACTTCATCATCACGTATTTCGCGCTCGAGGCGGCCGCGTGGCTCTCCGAGAAGAGTCGATGAGCACGCGCACGGCTGACCTTCTCGAGCGCGCCGAGCGGGTGATGCCCGGAGGGGTCTCGAGCCCGGTGCGAGCGTATCGAGCCGTCGGTGGGGCGCCCCCGTTCATTGCCCGTGGGAATGGTGCGCGGGTCTGGGACACCTTCGACCGCGAGTACATCGACCTGGTGTGCTCGTGGGGTCCGCTCATCGTCGGCCACGCGCATCCACGTGTCGTCGAGGCCATCGTGTCGCAGGCGCAACTGGGAACGAGCTACGGCGCGCCCTCGCCACGCGAAGTCGAATTGGCGGAGCTCATCACTGAGGCGGTTCCGTCCGTCGAGATGCTCCGCTTCGTCTCGTCGGGCACGGAGGCCGCGATGAGCGCGGTGCGCCTCGCACGCGCAGCGACCGGTCGCGACAAGATCTTGAAGTTCGCCGGCTGCTATCACGGCCACGCGGACGGACTGCTCGCGAAAGCGGGCTCGGGCGTGGCGACGTTCGGCTTGGCGGACTCGGCGGGCGTGACGCCGGGCACAGCGCGCGACACGCTCACGGCCCAATACAACGACCTCGCCACCGTCGAGGAGATCGCGAGAGCGGTCCCGCTCGCGGCCATCATCGTCGAGCCGTACGCGGGGAACATGGGGTGCGTGCCGCCGGAGCCTGGGTTCCTCGCGGGGCTCCGCAGGATCTGTGACTCGACGGGCGCGCTGTTGATCTTCGACGAAGTCATCACCGGCTTTCGGCTCGCGCGCGGCGGGGCGCAGGCCCTCGTGGACCTGCGGCCCGATATCACCTGCCTCGGCAAGGTCATCGGAGGCGGTCTCCCGGTGGGTGCGTACGGCGCGAGCCGATCGCTCATGTCGCGCGTCGCGCCGCTGGGCCCGATGTATCAAGCGGGGACCCTCTCGGGGAATCCGCTCGCGATGGCCGCAGGGGTGGCCACGCTCTCGCTGCTGGATTCCTCCGCCTACGAGGCGCTCGATCACTCCGGCGCGCGCCTCGAGCGGGGCCTTACCGAGGCGATCCGGGCGTCCGGGATCGACGGGTGCGTGCAACGCGCCGGATCGTTGCTCACGCTCTTCTTCTCTTCTGGTCCGATCCGCGACGACGTGGACGCGGCACGTGCCGACCGCGGGTCATTCGCGGCTTTCCATCGCGCCATGCTTTCACGCGGCGTCATGCTGCCACCCTCCCAGCTGGAGTGCTGGTTCGTGTCCCTCGCGCACGACGATGGCGTCATCGACCTGGTGGTCCGCGCCGCGCACGATTCCCTGAAGGAGATCGTCGGATGAATGAGATGTACCGCTTCCTCACGCTCGCGGTGTCGAACGAATGGCGGCGGCTGGATCCCGCCGACCGCGAGTCGCAGAAGCGCGAGTTCGCCGAGGCGCTCGAGCGCTGCGGCGTTGTCGCGCACGCGTATTCGCTCGTCGGGACACGCAGCGACGCCGACTTGTTGCTGTGGCTCGTGGGCGATGACGCGCGCTCGCTCCAGCAGGCCGAGGGGCGGCTCGCCGCCACGGCCTTGTGGGCGTTCAGCGCGAGGCCATACGGCTACTTCGCGGCCCGCCGCAAGTCGCAGTACCTCGGCGAGCACGAGCATGCCGGAAGCGAGCACGGGCGCGGGACGGCCGGTCCGGTCGGGGACAAGCCGTACGTCGTCGTCTATCCCATGACGAAGAAACGGTCCTGGTACGCGCTGCCGCTTGAGGCGCGCACCCGGATCATGGGCGCGCACTTCGCGACAGGTCACAAGTATCCGGACATCAGGATCCACACCGGCTACAGCTTTGGTATCGACGACCATGAGTTCGTCGTCGCATTCGAGGCTCCGGACCCACGCCAGTTCCTGACACTCGTCGCGGAGCTGCGCGAGACCGAATCGTCGTCATACACCGAGCGCGAGACACCGATCTTGGTGGGAGAGGCCATGAGCTGCGCAGAGGCCCTTGACCTGATCGACGGTGCGACGATGCGCGTTCCGGCTCCCGCGTGAGCGCGCCGTTGCTGGTCCGAGCGTGCCGGCGTGAGGTCGTCGAGCGGACGCCGGTCTGGTTCATGCGTCAGGCTGGCCGCTGCCTCGCCGAGTACCGAGCGTTCCGTGAGCGGTACGGGATCCTCGAAATGGCACGGACGCCGGAGCTGTGCGCGCGCGTCACCCGCATGCCGGTCGACCGTCTCGGCGTCGACGGCGCGGTCCTCTACGCCGACATCATGTTGCCGCTGGACGGAATGGGCGTGCCGTTCCACATCGAGCCCGAGCTCGGTCCGATCGTCGAGCGACCGATCCGCACCGATGCCGATGTGGATGCGATCCGGGTGGTCGAGGCGGAAGAGGCGACGCCGTACCTGTTCGAGACGATCCGCGCGCTCCGCCGCGACCTACGCCAAGAGACGGCGCTCATCGGCTTCGCCGGAGCGCCCTTCACCCTGGCCTCCTATCTCATCGAGGGGCGCCCATCTCGCGATCACGCGCTGACGAAGACGATGCTGCACGCGGAGCCGGGGCGCTGGGCACGGCTGATGACGACCCTCGTCGAGATCCTCTCGCGCTACTTGCTCGCGCAGGTGCACTCCGGCGTCGACGTGATCCAGCTCTTCGATTCGTGGGCGGGCACGCTCGCGCCGGCCGATTACGAGCGTGCGGTCTTGCCATACAGCCGCGCGATCTTCCAGCGCCTCGCAGCGGCAGGAGTGCCACGCATCCACTTCGCGACCGGCAATCCAGCGTTGACGCCGCTGCTTGCCGCCGCGGGCGCGGACGTGGTGAGCGTCGACTGGCGGCAGCCGTTGGACGCCGCCTGGTCAGCGATCGGTCCCGACCGGGGGATCCAGGGCAACCTCGATCCGGCCGTGTGCCTCGCACCGTTCCCGGTCGTGGCCGATGCTGCGCGCGATGTGCTGCGCCGTGCCGCGGGCCGACCCGGCCACGTCTTCAACCTTGGCCATGGCGTGCTGCCGGGCACCGATGCCGATCTCCTCGCTCGTCTGGTCGAGCTCGTGCGCGTGGAGTCGGCCGAGCCGATCGCGGCGTGACGGTCGGTGTCGCGCTCATGACCTACGGTGCGCCGACGGGCTCGGGCGACGTAGCCGCATACCTCGGGCGCGTTCGCGAAGGGAAGACGCCGTCGGCGGAGCTGATCGAGGAGATGCGCCGGAGGTACGAACGAATCGGCGGATCGCCGCTCGTGGCCATCACCCGCGCTCAGGCATCGCGCCTGGAGCGTGAGCTTGGTAGCGGATACCGCGTCCGCGCCGGTATGCGCTTCTCCGATCCGACTATCGATGCGGCCGTGGCCGAGCTCGTCGATCAGGGTTGCGCGAGCATTCTTGGGATCTGTCTCTCGCCGCAGTGGTCGCCGCTGCTCATGGGTGGGTACGAGCGGGCATTGCAGAGCGCGATCGCGACGCACGCGCCCGGGACCCCGTACGCAATGGTCGGGGCGTGGCATCGCACGCCGCAGTTCATCGACCTGCTCGCTGCGAACCTTCGGCAAGTCCTCGTGACGCTGCCGGCCGATGTACCCGTCCTGCTTACCGCGCATAGCCTTCCCCGTCGGGTCTTCGAGGCCGAGCCCGGCTACATCGGGCAACTGCGCGAGACCGCCGACCTCGTCGCGGCACGAGCAGGCCTGGGGGCCGATCGCTGGAGCTGGGCGTACCAGAGCGCAGGCCACACCGCTGAGGAGTGGTTGCGGCCCGATCTAAAAGAGCTGTTCCCCGCGCTGGCGGCAGCGGGACACCGCGACGTGCTCGTCGCCCCGGTGCAATTTCTGGCGGATCACCTCGAAGTGCTCTACGACCTTGACGTCGCCGCGCGGGCCGAGGCCGAGAGCACCGGCCTGCACTATCACCGTGTCCCGATGTCGAACACCGACCCGGCCTTCATCGCCGCACTGGCGGCGGTAGCGCGTTCGCTGGACTGAAGACGATCTGCTGGTGGCGCGGTATGTAGCAACGGATCCGCATCTGCCCAAGAAGAAAAGCCCCCGCTTTCGTGGGGGGCTCCTGTCACCTCTTCCCTGTGTCGCCTACGGCGCGGATCCGATCCAGCTGCCGCGGCCCGTGCACAGGTCGTACCCCACCAGACACGGTGCGCCGTTGTTGCGCGAGGTGACCTCGCGGCGGTAGGTGATCGCGCTGCCGTACGCGTACGCAGCCTCGACGGTCGCACCGGCGTCCGCCGAGCGGGCCGCCCACATCGGTGAGCTCGCGCTCGTGCCGCCGACCTTCCACCAGCCCTTCAGGCCCTCGTAGCGCGTGCTGTCGTAGACCGAGACGCCCGACGCCGGGTCGGCGTCGAGTGACACGTCGGGCGTCGCGCGCTTGCCGCCGCAGTACACCTGGGCGTACTCGCCGAAGCCGGACTGCGTTGTGTTCGCGGTTTCGTACGCGCTGCAACCACCACCACCGCCCGACCAGCCGGTCTCACCGGTGAAGGCGCCGCCGGAGAAGTTGAGCGTGGTGCCGCCGACGGAGATGACGTTCGGCGAGGCCGACGGGTACTCCGCCGGAAGTCCGGCGTCACCGGACGACACGAAGAAGCTCACGCTGCTCTGGACGAACTGCGAGTCGTAGCTCAACTCGCCGGAGGACTCGCTCCCGCCCCAGCTGTTCGAGACGTACTGGGCGTGGGTCTTCGCGTAGTCTTCGGCCGCGAGCAGGTTCGCAACGCTGTTCGAGCTCGCCTCGACGAGGAGGATCTTCGCGCCCGGCGCGATCGCGTGGGCCCACTGGAGATCGTTGCTCGTTACTGGACATCCGTGCGCGACTCAAGGAGGCCACTCGTCGAAGGGCGCCCCGTCGGCTGGAGCGCTTCGGTAGCGCGCCTCGCTCAGGGCTCGCCGAGCAGCTTCAGCCCGTAGCGTGACTTGAGCTCGGGGATCCAGTCACCCGAGAGCTCAAGCCCGTACGGAGTCGACAATGCCTGGTGCTCGGGAGAGCCGGGCACGCCACCGGAACCGATGAAACGGGCGATCTCCGCGAAGTACTCATCGAAGCCGGCCGGCACGATCATTTCGAGAAGTCGCGCGGGCTTGTCGGTCGGATTCCAGAAGGTGTGCTTCACGCCCCGCGGCTTGAAGACATAGCCGCCGGCCTCGATCAGGGCGATTTCGTCGCCGATCCGAGCGCCGACCGTCCCCTCGATCACGTACGAGAGCTCGTCTTCCTTGGTGTGCGTATGCGGCGGCACCAGGCGCCGTGCCTCCATCGGGTGTTCGACGACCGCGATCGAGCCGCCTGTCTCGGCGCCTCGCACCTTGAAGTGCACGCCGAGCCCGCCGAGATCGACGAGCTCCCCCGCCCCAGGTTCCACCGCGACCAGACGCGAAGCGGCCTTGGCCATGCCTTTTCTCCTTTTCGATGCACAGAATCGTGCATCGATATCGAATAGGAACACGGCCGCTGGTAGCTGTCAAGATTTGGATACACAATCGTGTTCTGTGAAGAAGACCCGACGGTACACGCTCCGGGCCAGGGCGGCCTCGCAAGCGGAGACCCGCCAGCGCATCGTCGAGGCGGCCGTCGAGCTCCACCGCAAGCTCGGCCCCGCGGAAACGAGCCGCACCGCGGTCGCCGACCGGGCAGGGGTACAACGGCACACGCTCTACCGGCACTTTCCGACGGAGGCTGACCTCCTTCGCGCCTGTCGCGATCACTTCGTGGGCACCCATCCCTTCCCCGACCCGGCGGGCTGGACGAAGCTCGCGCCGGGGCCGGACCGGTTGCGCGCCGCGCTGAGGGAGCTGTACGGGTACTACGCGACGAACCGCGAGATGCTCGGGAACGTCCTACGCGATTCGGACCGTCTCCCGGTCGGAGTCGGATTCCGCGAAGGGATGGCCCGAGCGGCCGTCGTCCTCGCCGCCGGCTGGCCCGCGGCGAGGTCCACGAGTGCCCGAGCGGCCCTCGAGCTCGCCGTCGACTTCTACACATGGCGTTCGCTCGCCGATGCCTCCAGGCTCGAGCCGGCAACCGCGGCCGCACTCATCTCGCGGATGGTCTCGGCGCTCTTGCGGGAGCGGACCGCAGCGCGCTAGCGGGCGGCCTGCCGCGCATACGTGTACCCGCCGCATTAGATCGGCGGGGCCGCCCCGCCCACCGGTATCGCGAACGTGAAGGTCGTGCCTGTGTCGACCTCGCTCTCGATCCAGATCCGCCCGCCGTGAAGCTCGATGAAGCGCTTCGCGAGGGTCAACCCGAGGCCGGTTGCCCCTCGCGCGACCGGTCGCTGGACTTGCCGACCTGCTGGAACTCGTCGAAGACCTTGGCCTGATCCTCGGGCGCGATGCCGATGCCGGTGTCGCGGACCGACACCTGGACCTCGGCGATGCCCTCCAAGCGCGCACGCTGATCGTGCCACCGTCGGCGACACGTTTGACGATCGAGCCGCCGCGCTGACGTGTACGACGATGACCGACGAATTGGACGCGCGTATGTCGCTGCGACACGCTGTCGCTTCGTTCTGTCTTTGGCAGCAACCTCAATCATGCGTTTCATTCCGTTCCGAAGAGCCGTGTCGGCGCGATGACGATTGGGCAACGACCTGCCAGTGACCCCTTGTGCCCGAGCGGATCGGGGTGACACTGATGCCCCGGGACCCGAATGCACGCCGAGCTCCAGTGCCGGCGAGGTGCTTGTGCTCCCGGATCGTTTCTCGCGCACCCGAAGAATCAACAAATGGGAGTGGACATGTCTACCGATCAGAACAAGACCATCGCCCGTCGAATCGTCGAGGAGGGTTGGACCAAGCACAACCCGGTGATCCTCGACCAGCTCTTCTCGAATGACGCGCTTCTGCATGACCCGCAGAACCCGACCGTCGCCAAGGGTCCGCAGGGCGCCAAGAGCACGCTGGCCACATACCTCCGGGCCTTCCCGGACATGAAGATCAGCATCGAGCGGGAGATCGTCGACGGCGACTACGTCGTCCAGCACCTCCTGGCGACCGGGACGAACACCGGTGAGTTCAACGGAGTGCCGGCGACCGGCAAGAAGATCAACGTCACCGGCGTTGTGACGAGCAAGATCAAGGATGGCAAGGTCATCGAGGCCTGGTCACTCTTCGACTCCCTCGGCCTCCTGCAGCAGCTGGGCGTCGTCCCGGCAGCTCAAGGCACCTCAACGCGCGAGCGCGAGCTCGTCGGCGCCCGCTAGATCACACGCGACCATGTGAGTGACGCCCGGCGGAGTTGTTCCGCCGGGCGTCCTCGCAAATTCACGTCGCCGCGGATGCCACTGAGGCGGGCACGAGCCGTGCCCGTAGAGCCCGACGAGTTATCCCCCGAGATTCGACGGATAGAGCGTGAACAACGCCACGTAGCCGACTGCCGCTGACAGCCCGGCCATTGGGACAACCGCGATCAGCTCGAGTCGCGGCAGATCAATCCAAGAGGCGAAGTTCACCTTCAAGGCGCTCAACGCCGGGTTGTCCGTGTACCACTGCGCTACCGGCCCGGTCCCCTAACGGGGTTGGTCTCCGGTCTCGCGAACTCGGGCGGGCCGGCTTCGGCTGAGTGGGACGTCGCCGACTTCTTCGGCGCCGACTTCTTCAGCTTCAGCGTCGCGGTCCACGAGCTACGCACACCGCTGACGTCGATCGACGCTCGAACCGCAGCGTCGCGGGAACACCTGCCTCGAGATCGATGCGCGAGGGCACGTAGCCCCGATCCACGACCACGCGCGCCTCCTGCGTTCCGTCGTCAAGGCGGCGTGCACGCTTCGTTGAAGTGCGAGTGCGAGCGAGCGAGGCCACGCCAACGGCGAGCGCGGCGAGGACGAGCGCGAGGATGAACCACATCACGAGTGGATCGTCGGGCCCGGGGCTTACGCCGTTCTGGAACGCGGCTGAGAGCGGGCTTAGGACCCTTCGCCGCTGTTTTCGGGGTTCAGGCCGCGGTCGCGACTACCTTCGACTCCATCTGGGCGACTGCCGGCAGACGTACCGCGACCACGGTGCCGTGCGGAGCGCGCGGTCCGAGGGCGATCGAGCCGCCGTGGCGCTCGACGATCCACTTCGCGATGGAGAGCCCGAGGCCCGTCCCGGCGGGATCGAGCTGCTGCGCCTCGTCGCCGCGGTAGAAACGCTCGAAGGCACGCGCCGCGGTCTGCGGGCTGATACCGATCCCTTCGTCCTCGACCACCAGCACCGACTCGCTGCTGTCGCACCGCAGCGAGAGCAGTACCGTGCCGCCGCCGGGGGTGTACGACAGGGCGTTGTCGGTGAGGATCAGGACCAGCTGCTTGAGCCGATCGCGCTCCCCCAGCACGACGCCGGCTTCGAGGTCGACGACCTGCAGCCGCGATCCGGCCTGACCGCGCAGCTCGTGGAAGACCTCCATGACGACCTCGTCGAGCGGCACGGGCTTGCCGGCGAACGGCTGGGGCCCCGAGTCCGCGCGCGCGAGGACGAGCAGATCGTCGACCAGCCGCGCGAGCCGGCGTGTCTCCTGACGCGCCTCGGCGAGCGTCGCCGCCGCCTCCGCTGGTGGAAGCTGTCCACGGGCGAGCAGCTCGAGGTCGCCCTGGAGCGCGGTGAGCGGCGTGCGCAGCTCGTGCGAGACATCGGCGACGAACCGCTGCTGGCGCCGATAGGCGTCGTCGAGACTCGCGAGCATGTGATTGAACGTATGCCCGAGCTCGCTGAGCTCGTCGCGGCCGTCCTCGCGCACCTCGATCCTCCGCGCGAAGCCGCGCGAGAGCGCGATCGCGCGGGCGGTCTCGGTCATCTTCGCGATCGGCCGCAGCGCGCCAGCGGAGATCGCCCAGCCGCCCGTTACGGCGAGCGCGATGCCGGCGACGCCCATGACGGCGAGAATCAGGCCGAGGCTGCCGAGCGACGCGTCGAACGCGGACATCGATGCGGCCACGACCAGCCGCGCGCCTTGGAGGCCCGGCACGTCCGCGGCGTACGCGCGGACACGACCTCCCGCGACGCTCGTGTCACGCAGCCCGTCGCCGACGGTGCTCGCGTCGAAACGCGACAACACTGCGTCGTTGGCGTCGCCGACCACGACCGGGGCAGCGCCGGGACTCATGAGCCAGGTCGCCGTCGGCGCGCTTGCGGCCTGGGTTGGGGCGGTGAGCGTCGCAAGCCGCATCGGCATCGGCATCGGCATGCCCACTGCGTCGAGCTCGGCGACGGCGTGTTCCCAAGAGCCGCGCAGCGACGCGTCTACATCGGATTCGTGCGTACCGACGTGCACGGCGAAGGCCACGGCGAGCGTGGCCCCGAGCACGAGGGCGAGGAGCGCTCCATACCAGAGCGCAAGTCGCAGCCGAATGCTCACGTGCGCCTTGCCCTACGCCGTCGGTTCGCGCAGCACGTACCCGGCGCCGCGAAGCGTGTGGATGAGCCGCGGCTCGCCAGCGGCCTCGAGCTTCTGACGCAGGTAGCGAACGTAGACCTCGAGCACGTTGTAGTTGCCGCCGAAGTCGTATCCCCAGACCTTCTCGGTGAGCTGCTCCTTCTCGAGCACCTGGCGGGGATGACGCATGAACTGGAGCAACAGGTCGTATTCCGTCGTGGTGAGCGCGATCTCGCGCGTGCCGCGCCGCGCGCTGTGGGTCCCGGTGTCGAGCACGAGGTCGGCAAAGCGCACCAGCTCGACCTCCGAGGGCTCCTTGCGCCGCAGCTGCGCGCGCACTCGCGCGGTGAGGACATCGAGCGTGAACGGCTTCACGAGATAGTCGTCGGCGCCCGCATCGAGCCCGACGACCTGGTCCGCGGCGGCGTCCTTCGCGGTGAGCATGAGGATCGCAAGCTGCGGATCGCCGGCGCGCAGGCGACGGCAGACCTCTACGCCATCGATGGCCGGCAGCATGATGTCGAGGACCACGAGATCCGGAGCGAACTCGAGCGTCTTCTTCAGCGCGTCGTTCCCGTCGCGCGCGGTCGCAACGGCGTAGCCCTCGAACGACAGCGCGCGGCGCAACATGTTCGTCACGTTCTCGTCGTCGTCGACGACCAGCACTCGCGCGGGGCGGCCGAAGACTGCGGTGGGCGTCGGAACGATGTCGGTGGCCATCGCTGAAGACACTATCGGTGTTTCCCCCTCGGCAGCGGCGTCCGACCGGCCCTGTGTGGGCAGGTCGAAGGTCACTTCCTGGCTCCGGCGAGCGCCGCTTCGCGGCGGACGGCTTGGCGCAGCGACGTCTCGGGCCGCCCGGAGGCATCAGCGTCGGCGAAGAACCGGTAGGGTGCGGCAAGGAACTCGTCGCGGCAGCCGTCCGAGACGATGACGATGGAGCGGCGGCCTCGCTCCTTCGCGACCCTGCGCAAGAGGCGCGTGATCTCGTGCCCGATCTTCGAGTCCAGATTCGGCGTCGGCTCGTCCGCGAGGATGAAGGTCACCGCGAACGGTCTGAGATGCACGATGACCGGATCGATATCGATGGTCATGTCAGACGACCGCGAGCGCGGCGAGCGAGACGAGCGCGGTCGTGAGCCCAAGCGCGAGCTTCAGCGAGGCGCGGTTGTGCAACTGCCAGCGCGCGAGGGCACGCATCGCCGCGGGCGTGGCGGAAGCACCGAGGAGCGCGATGAGCGGCACAACGAACGCGAAGTTGTAGATCACGAGATAGCCGAGGGCCTGTCCGAGATCGGCGCGGCTCGAGATCAGCGCGAGGACGGCGATGTACACGTTCCCGGAGCACGGCACGGTGCAGAGGCCGATGAGCGAACCCGCGACGAAGAGACCGGGAAGCGACGCACGCGAGACCCAGCTCTGCGCCCGGTGGTGGAGCATCGGCGGCATGCGCAGCCGCTCGCCGAGCTCCGGCAGCAGTGCCTCCTGCAGCGCAAGAAGGCTCCACCCGATCGCGACGACGGCGAAGATCTTCGTCCCGAGGTGGTCCTGGCGCAGCGCGCTGGCAAAGCCCATGAGGCCGAGGCCGATCAGCAGATAGGTGATGAACATGCCGGCGACGTAGGCGGCTCCGCCCTTGAACAGCGCCCGCCGCCGGTCGCCGAGCGAGCCCTCCATCGTGGCGCCGACCGTGAGGAGCGTGGCGGACACGAAGACAAGGAGGACCGCGATCGCGCACGGGTTGACGCCGTCGACTAGACCGGCGAGGACGACCGTGACGAGATTGAGGTCGACGCCGCTCACGCCTTGATCTTCAGAATGCCCTGCATCGCCGGGTTGTCTTTCCCGCCGCAGCAGGTGTCGCAATAGAACGCGTACTCACCCGGCGCCGCCGCGGGGATCGTCACGACCTGGGTCGTCTCGGGCGGGATCCGAGCATCCACGCCGAGCCCCACGATCGTGAACCCGTGAATGCCTCCGCCGTCGCTGTGGTGGCCGCTGTCGGGATTGACGATTCGCACCCGGACCGGCCGCCCGGCCGGTAGGGTGAGATTCGGTGGCGTGAAGCCGCCCATGTCGATGCGGAGCGTGACGTCGACCGGTGCGGCATCCGTTGTGACGAGCGTCTTCGGCCAGAGCGAGTAGGCGGCGCCACCTGCGAGCGCGAGCGCGAGTACCGCGAAAACGGCAAGACGTAGACGGAAACTGGATGACCGGCGCTGCGGTCGCTTACCAGGCATGGACCATCTCCTTCTCGTTGTTCGGCGCGGCCGCGAGCGCTACGGATGCGTCCACTCACCGCACCCTTTTCTCGCGCGACAGCGTTGAGCTGCTCGTAACCTCGCGGTCATGGCTGGAGCGTCCCTTGGTGCGCTCTGAGAGCGCCCTGAGAGAGCTTTCTCAGCGCGCTGCCAGCGAGCCCCAAGCCGCCGTTCAGGCCTCAGCTTCACGCTTCGATCAGGGCCTATTGGAGGTCCCTCGTGATGATGTATGGATACGGGTTCGGTCTCGGCGGTCTGTTCATGGTGCTGTTCTGGGTCTTCGTCATCGCGTTGGTCGTATGGCTCGTCCTCACGCTCAGCCGGTCGCAGGTCCGGGGCAACGATGGTCAAAGCAGCGCGCTGCGCATCCTCGAGGAGCGGCTGGCGCGGGGCGAGATCGACGCGGAGGAGTTCCGGGTCCGCCGGGCCGCGATCGCTGAAGCCAAGCCATGAACACCCAACGTATCGCCGGCCTTACCGCATTGACCGCGGGGCTGCTGCTCGTGTTCGCCGTTGCCACCTCAGCGATCGTCAGCGCGACCGGCGCTGTCGGCGGTCCATCGACGCTGTGGCAGATGGGCCCCGGCATGATGGGCACCGGCCGCATCGGGCCCGGGATGATGGGCCCCGGCATGATGGGCTTCGGCGCATCAGGTTCGGCCACGACCGCGATCCCCGGTGCCACCGAAGTCCGCGTGCAGGCCGCGAACTTCAGCTTCACGCCGAGCGAGATCAGGCTGCCCAAGGGCGCCGACGTGAACCTCACGTTGGTCAGCCCCGCCGCCAACGGCGTTGCGCACGACCTCACCGTGCCTGCGCTGGGGATCCACATCGTCGCCAACGCAGGCGAGACCCGCACGGCTGGGCTGCGTGGCCTCACGGCCGGACGCTATGACGCCTATTGCAGCGTGCCCGGTCACGCCGACCTCGGCATGCGAGCGACGGTCGTGGTCGAGTGACATGAGCGACGCCATCGCACCCTCCGGCGGGTGGCGACGAGCATCGTCGTACGCTGCGCATTGGGGCAGCGGTGCCATCGGGCCCCGTCTTCCGCTCGATAACCGCACCGTTCCCGAAGCGCGTCGGCGGGCCGTGCGCGTGTCGCGCCCCTCGATCAAAAGCTCGGACCGCGACGGGTCCCGAGCAGCGACCGTGCGCTGAATGGCTACTGAGAAGGCTACTCACGTTCACTCGCGCGTCGATCGGGACAACGAAATCGCGGTAATCGCTCCGGATCTCTGCTGAGGCGTCGGCGGGAATCGAACCCGCGATGAGGGTTTTGCAGTTCGGTCCCCGCTCGGCCGCGCCGACCGGCGGCGTATCGCCGCGTACCGTCCTGTGCTCGAAACGCGCGACGCGGGCGGCTTTTCGGCCGCCCGCGCCCGCTGCGTATCGCCGTCGTTGCTACATCGGTTGCTACATGACTCGGCTCGCGCGCCCGCTTGAGCGCCTCTCAGACAGGCGTCGCGCCCAAGACGGTACCTAAGAGATCTCGCATTCCGTATTGCTCGCTGCTCGCTGAATCGTCCACGGCCGCCTGGCGTACCGAACTCTCGACCATCCCTCGGCTCACGGGAGCGAGTAATGTCGCGTCCGTCCTGGGGGAGGCGGGAGCTGGCGGCGGTGGCTACCGACTCGCCTGTTTACCGAGCGTCATGGGCGAACTTGAGAAAAGGAGGCGCATATGAAGCGCCTATCGAAACGAACCACAGGTCTGGCACTCATGACACTGGGATTTGCTGGACTGTTCGTCGCAGTCAGTGCGGTCCCTGGCAGCGCGACACCTGTAGATCCAGTCGGTAGTTTCAGAAGCGTGATCCAGGCGCGAGGGACCAACACGACCCCCGGAACCATTCCTATTTCACAGGGATTGGACATTGTCGTCGCGCGGAACGAAGTCGACCCCGGTGGCACTTCGGGCTGGCACTCGCATCCAGGCGGCGCGATCGTGGTCGTCGCGCAAGGCGAGATCACCTTTTTTAGCTGGGTTGGTAACCACTGCACCGCCACCACCCACACGGCGGGGCAAGCGTTCGTCGAGCACGCCAGCGAAGTTGGAAACGGCAAGAACACCGGCTCGACCCTAACGGTCCTCTTCGTGACGTTCCCAGGCGTGCCAGTGGGCGGCTCGCCAAGGATCGATGTCGTTCCGGCTCCGGGGACCTGTCCCGGGCTCTGACAGCTGACCTCAGCGGGCGGCGACCTCGTGATGGGGAAGCCGCCCGCCAACACGCGTACTCCATAACATCGCGGGTACTTTCTGAGCGGAAGACGGGACCCCTCTGTGATTAGCTGCCGAGCGCGCGGTCCATCGCCTTCGCGGCCTCTTCCATGAGCGCCGACGGTACATGCGTGTAGCGGTTCAGGGTGAGCGCGACCTGCGAGTGGCCGAGCTGCTCCATCACCGTGCGGGCCGGGATGCCCTGCGCGAGCAGGATGCTCGCCGCCGAGTGGCGAAGGTCGTGGAACCGTAGGCCGGAGTGGTCGCGCGTGCCGTAGGTCACGCCCGCCTTGCGGCAGACGCGGTGGAAGCTGCCGCTGATGACGTGGCTCGGCGAGAGCGGTCGTCCCTCGAGGGTCGTGAACACGAGGTCGGTGTCGACCCACGCCGACCCGGCGAAGAGTCGCTCCTCGGTCTGGCGGATCCGATGGGCGCGCAGCGCGCGCGCGACGATGTCGAACATCGGGAGGGTCCGCTGTGAGCGCTTCGTCTTCGGCTCGACCAGCTGCATCCCGGCGCCGGGGACGCGCTGCAGTGACTTGGCGACGCGCACCGTACGCGCGGCGAAGTCGACGTCGGCCCAGCGGAGGCCGAGCGCCTCCCCCTCCCGCAGGCCAAGCGAGAGCGCGACGCTGTAGAGCGCTTCGAGCCGCTCGCCCTTCGCGGCATCGAGGAACGCGCGAGCCTGCTCGGTCGTGAGGTACTGCGCTTCGTACTGCTGGATCCGTGGCGGGTCCGCGAGCGCGGCCGCGTTCCGTCCGACGAGGTTCCAGCGAATCGCCTTGTTGAGCGCCGCGCGGAGGACCGCGCGGATGTGCGCGACATTCTGCGGCGAGTGGCCAGCCTGCTCCTTCGCGCGCAGGAGGGTGTTCACCTGGGCCGGCGTGAGCTTGTCGAGCGCGATGCGTCCGATCGCCGGGATGACGTGCAGCCGGATCTTCTGCCGGTACGACGCGATGGTCATCGGCCGCAGCTGGAGCTCGCTCAGCCAGCGCTCGAGGAATTGCTCGACGGTCTGGCGCTTGCCGGTCGTGAGCGTCCCGGCCTGCTGCTCGTTCAGCGCCTTCGAGAGACGCTGCTGGACGTCCTGGCGCGACTTGCTCAGGAAGTGCTTGCGGTGTCCGCCGGTGCTGATCGCGGCGACCCAGTAGCCGTCCTTGCGCTTGTAGATCGAGCCTTCACCGTTGCCCCGCTTCCTCACTTCGCACCTCCTCGCGATGGTCGACGCGCTTCGAGTAGCGCGATCGCGGCGTTGAGCGACGCGACGTTCTCATCGACGCCGGCGCCGGTCGCGCGCTGTCGCGCCGTGCGGAGCGGCGAGAGCTGCCGATTGATCTCGCGACACACGTCGCAGAGCACGCGGCCTCTAGAACGCGCCAGCACGGCGCTGCCGCACTCGCGGCAGGTCGTGGGAACGGTCGGCGGATCGGCCGGCTCATCGTCCGCGACCGCCCGCGGTGGCAGATCCGCTGCGCTCAGGATCGGAACGCCGAACGGTTCGAGGACCTGGTGCAGCTCGCGGAGCCGGTTCGGGGCGACGTAGAACGCCTGCGGGTAGCCGAACTGGCCGCGCCAGCCGTCGCGGTGCTCGTGGACCGTGCCCCAGAGGGCGACCCGGCCGATCACGTCCTCATTGCTGAACCCGGACTCGCGGAATGTGTTGAGCTCGCGGACCGCGTACAGCCCGCAGGTGCATCGCCTAGCTGGCGTCGGCTCTTTCGGGCACTTGCACTTCCGCGTCTCGTGACGCCCTCGAGCGGTCCGACATGCGGCCTCCGCTGGCACGCCTGGCTGCCAGACGAATCCGACCATCGTGGGCGAGACCAGTCGGCCGTCGTGTTCGACCTGCCATGACCGCCAGCCGACGACGGGTGTGATCGAGTCGGGGATGACTACACCTTCACCGGCTCTCGGAGCGGCGGATTCGGGACCGCGCTCGGCGACGGCGCCGGGCGCTTCTGCGGGATGGGCTCGTACAGCGGTGCGATCCGGATCGTGCGCTTCTGTTTGCCGATCTCCATTGGTGTCCTCCTCGTCGATCATCGTGGTGAGCGTGCGGAGCATCGCGTCGGTCACCCGCTCGGCGCCTGGAGCGAGCGAATCCATGAGCGCGAGCGCGAGTTCGTAGCGGTCATCGCGGCCTAACTCGAGGGCCTCGTCGACCAGGCTGACGTACTCCGGATCTGCGGTCATCGCGCACCTCCGTCGCACTCGAGCGCTGGGGCCGCGACGCCTGCGCAGCGTTCGCAGTAGTCGATGGCGTCGATGGCCTCTTCGTCGGTGTACGTCTGCGCGCTGATGTCGTCGGCGGCGCGGAAGCGCGCGAGGGCCGCGTCGTCAATGAGAAACGGTGCGCCGCATCCACGGCAGAGCGCGACGAGGTCGGTCGGTCCAGTGGTCGTTCGGGTTAGCGTTGGCGTTGAGGGATGCGTGACCATATCACGTGTCCTTCGCTGGGTCCGCCGGTGTGAAAGCACCGGCGGCCCTCTTGGTCTAGGGCGGTGTCAGGTGCGGCGCTTCCGCCGCTCGGGTTCATTGCGTGCGAAACGCTCGAGCTCGCGCTCGGTGATGACCCAGACACCTCCCTTCCCATTGCCGATGTTCTCGCCGCGGAGCCGGCCGTCACGAAGCCACCGACGCACCAGGTTCGGATTGCGTTTCAGCCGCCGCGCGGCTTGGTCGACCGTGAGACGATTCACCTAGTAACACACTAGAACGACGAGCGAACGAACGCAAGGGGGCTATCACTTGCCAGCGGGAGCGCCCAGGGCGGCCCGGAATCGGGCCGCCAGGTCCCGGTGGGCATCCGCGAGCTCGACGGGCCCCTCGGCCTGGTACTGCCGAGCCCGCGCGTCGATGACCTTCGCCGCCGCGGCCAGCTCCGCTCGCGTGCCGCCGTAACGCGTGCCGTCCGCGGAGGTGATGACGAGCCGGTCGCCGTCTCGGGCGATCCGCAGGTCGCGGCCCAGCGCCCGGGCGAGCCGACGCAGGCGTGCCGCACGAAATCCTCGGACAAACTCGGTAATCGGGTTCATGTCGATACCTCCATCGCGATTTACGCCACCACCGCGTCGCCCGAGGCCGTGATCTGGCCGGCGTTGAGCTTCGTCTGGGCGCCCTGCACGATCAGGCTGAACAGGGCCTTCACGTCGTCGGGGCGCATCCCCGTGAGCGATCCGTCGCTATTCGTGAGGTCGAGTTGGAACTGCGTGGCGGAGAACATGGTGCCAATGCCCTTCGTGACGGCGTCGATGATCGACTGGCCGATGCGGTATGGCATCCCCCCGAACACGCGGTTGTTGCTGAGGTCGGCGTCGCTCATCGGACCCGCGAGCGATCCACCACGCCCAGCTGCAGCGGCCAGCGCGCTCTCTGGAATAGTGGTGGCGAAGAGCGCCTCCTGCCGGGCGATGCGAGCCGCTTCGGCTAGATCAGCCTCCCGAGCCGTGATGAGCGCAGTCGTGGCGGCTAGCGAGGCCGCCGTGTCGGCGTGCTTCTGGCTGATGAGGAGATTGAGCGCGGCCATGCTCCCGTAGAGCTCGTTCACCTTGTCGACGTTCGCGGTCGACGGCGGGTTGAGGTTCGCGATCCGCCGGTTCTCGGTCTGCTGCAGCTTCGCCGTCTCGGCGTCGAACTGGGCCTGCTTCACCACCGCCTGGGCGGCCCGGCGCCGTTGGTCGAAGCCGGCCCCGAGGTCCTTGTTGAGCTGGTCGATCGTGTCGACGACCGGCTTCGCCCGGTCGGCCATCATCTGGGTGAAGTCCATCCGCCGCTGGGCCTCGTCGGCCCAGAACCGCGCGACCGCCGCGAGTTCGTTCGCGGCCGAGTCATAGAGCGCCTGGAGCGGTGCGACGATCGCGTCGCCGGCGGCCTTTGTCGACGCGATCAGGTCGGCCCCGATCTTCTCGAACCGACCCTGCGCGCTGAGGCCGAAGACACCGTTCAGCTTGTCCTCGATCTCTTGGATCGCATCACTCGCGTGCGGCATGTCGCCGAGGAACGCCGTCAGTTGCTTGCGGATCTCGGCGAATGCCGAGGTCCCGGTCGCGCCGACCCCCTGCAGTGCCGCGCTCACGTCGGCGAGTGCTTTGGCCCACACGCCCGTCGCGCCGGTGAGCGACCCGATGTCCGCGGTGGTGGCCGTGGCCTCCTTGCCGAGCCCGGTGAGTTCGCTGAGCAGGCCGGTGATCCCGATCTTGTCCTTGATGGCGCCGAGCTTGTCGACTGAGTCGGCGAACTGGGCGAGTGGTCCGTTGCCGCCTCCGAGCTTCCCGAGCTCGTAGGCGACGAACAGCAGGCCGCCGATCGCCGCGGTCGCGAGCGCGATCGGGGCGAGCGCCACGGCGGCCGCGGCGCCGAAGCCGAGCAGCCCCGTCGTGGCCCCCCGAAGCCCTTCGGCGAAGGCGGTGAGACCGCCGGTAGCGAAGATGGCCCGCAGCCCGAGGGCATTGAACGCGACGCCGAGCGCCACGAGCCCCGGGGCGAACTGATTCATTGTGGTCCCGATACCGCCGAGCGCATCGAGCCACGCGTTCGTGATCCGCTGCGCTGCCGCCACGATCGTCGTCGACTGCGCCTGGGCCTGGCCCGCGACGCGGGCCTGGATCGAGGCGAGCGCCTCCTGCTCGGTCGAGTTCTTCGCGACCGCGAAGCCCATCCGGTTGAGTGCGGTGATGTTCTCGTCGGTGATCTTGCCGACGAGCCGCGAGGCGGTGACGAGGTCGAGGTTGGCGCCACGAGCGAGATCCATCGCGAGCTTCTGCCGCCGCATCGCCTCCTCGGTGTTGCCGGTCTGGGCGACAAGCAGCGAGAGACTCTCGGCCGCGTCGGCCTGGCTGAACCCGAAGTTCTTGCTCGCGTTGATCGCCGTCTGGAGCTGCGAGGCGAACGCGGACCAGGTCGCGCCGGTCGCCTCGACCGCGGTGCGCAACCGGACCTGGCCCTGCTCGGCGTCGGCCGCGGCCTTGCCGATCTCGCCGAAGGCCGAGATCGCGGTGGCGAACGATGCGCCGGCGCCGAAGGCCCCGGCCGTGCTCTTGAGGTGCGTACTCAGCCCCTCCATCGAGGACCCGAGTGGCGCGATCGCGGCCGTCGTGGCCGTGCCCATCCCGACGAACTGCGCCTGGAGGGCCTGGACCCGCGTCGTCACCTGCGCGACCGCCGTCTGGAAGCTCGACGTATCCAGGCCGAGCTTGACGAGCAGGTCACCGAGAGTCTGCTGGGCCATTTCCTACACCTCCATCGTTGTCTGCGTGGTCTCGGGCATGGCCGCCGCGCCCTTGAGGGCCTGGTACGGCATCAGCCCCACATCCGTTCGCCGGTCGCGACGTTCTCGCTGTCGAGGTGGGCCGGCCGGACCGAGCTCTCGCCTTCGCTGATCCGCTCGTTTTGCCAGACCAGCTCGTATACCGTGGGGGCCTCGAGCGCGATCGCGGCGCCGTGGTGCACGAGCAGCGCGCGCCGCTTCGCATCCGCGGCGGACGCGCGTTCGATCCAGGCTTCGAGCTCGAGGATCGGCGGCGCGAGCCGCATCGGGTCGGCGATGGCGAGCTCGAGGAGCTCGTCGGGCTGCTGACCGACGCGGTTCGGATCGGTCCGGACCATGCCACCGCGAACGACGCTGCGGCCGAGCGGCTGCGCCGCCTTCTCGCGCAATACCGCGATCTGATCGGCGAGGTGCTGGCTCTTCGGCAGGACGATATCGAACGCCCCGCGCGCGTGCTGCGGGTTCTGAAGGCGCTCGAGGTCGACGAGGTAGGCGGGCACGTAGTCGGCGCCCTCGTGCTTCTTGAGCTCGGCAAGCAGCTCGGCGGTGCGCTTCCCGTGCGCGGCGGCCTCCGCCGCCTTCTCGTCGGCCTGTCGTTCGAGCTGGGCCGCCTCGGCCCGCCAGACGTACGGAATCGCCGCGGCGCGCTGGCGCCGCGCGGCCGCGATCGTGGCGTCGCAGGTCTCGACCATCACGCGCAGCGCGGTGACCTGCGTCGCGAGGCTGAGCGCGAGTTGCTCGCCGTCGCCGTTGGCCTCGAGGATCCGCTCGCCGCGATCGCGTTCGATCTGGGCGAGCTCGGCCGCCTTCGTCTTCCGGTCAGCGGCCCAGCGTCGTTCGATCGCGAAGAGCCGATCGACCTCCGCGCGCGCCGCCTGGATCGGATCGACCGAGGTCGGCTCGGACGTCATCGCGCGCCGCTTCTTCGGCTCGGTCTCGGGCGATGCCTGTGCGGTGCTCATCGCCGCACTTCCGCCATCGACTTCGCGTCCGACTTGGAAAAGCCCATACCCTCGAAGGCCTCAGCGATCTCGGCCTTGTAGTCGCGACCGGTGTGAGCAGCCTCGACCTGGCGGCTCTCATTCACGTTGTGCGCCGCCGTGTGGGCCTTCTGCATCGTCGGGTCCTTCGCGTCGGCCAGGAGCGCGCGATCCCTCAGGTGCGCGTCCGCGAGGTGCTGCCGCAGGACGTCGCCGCCCATGTCGAGGTGCGGCGCGTCGGCTGTGCTCTCGTGGAACGTGGTGCCGCCGGAATAGCCGCGATCACCCATCGCGGCCATCGCCTTCGCGTCGGCCTCCGAGTAGCCCATGTCGCGGTAGGCCTCGGTCATCTCGGCCTTGTAGTCGCGACCGCCGCGTTCGCGGAGTTCCGCCACGTGGCTCGCGGTGCCGCTACGGGCAAGCTGCACCTTCACCGAGCGGCCGTGACGTTGCTTCGCGCGCTCCTCGGCCTCGCTCAGATCGACGGCCTGGATGGTGTCGATCGGGATGCCGACGCTCGTGACGGTGTACGTGTTCATGGTCATGCCTTTCTCGCCGCGGATCTCGCGGCGCGCTGTTCTCTGTTCGCTCATGCCAGGGTCCGCTGCGTCGTCGCCGGCCGCGAGAAGAACGCGGTCAGGAACATGCCTTGCGACACGATGGTCACCGGCCGCCAGCCGGCGGCCTCGTGCTCGCTGAGCGACCGGACGATGTCGGGGTGGCTCATCGACGTGACGGCTGTGTACTCGTGCGGCGTCTGCGCCATCCGCTCTACTCCCTCTCGCCGACCGCGTGTACCGCGGTGCGGCTCGCGAGATCGCCATCGTTGCGTGCGCAACGCGGGGTCGTCGATGAGTCGGGTATCTTGTCGGCGTGCTCGCTGAGATCGGCCGCCTCTCGCCGCGCGAGCGCGAGGTCCTGTGGCTGATCCGCATCGGCCGCAGCTATGGCCAGGTCGGCGTCATCCTCGGCGTGACCCGTGGGACCGTGCGGACCTTCGTCGAGCGCGCGTATCGGAAGCTCGGCATCGTCAGTCGGCGCGAGATCCCGCCGATCCCGCCCGGCCCCCGCGTGTAGTTCGACCCGCGCGGCGATCCGCTCGAGCTCGGCCGCGACGTCGGCCAGGCCAGCGGCGCGAGCCGGTGCGATCGCCTTCCGGATGGCCCACGCGGCCGCGATGACCAGCTGGCACGTCGGGCAGTAGCGCGGCAACGGGCCGCGCGAACTTGCGACGGCGGACGGCGCTCCGCACGCATGGCACCTGGAAACTCGGGGCGCGGGTTTTCCAGCCTCCGGAGCCCCGAACGCGCTGAACGCCTCACGCATCAGCGGGCCACCGCAGGCCGCGACCCAGCGAGCCGCGCGCGCAGCTCCGCGAACGTGACGGTCGACCTCGGCACGGCAATCCCGGCCGCGCGGAGCAGGCCGCTCGGCTCGGACGGCGTCATCGAGCGGCTCAAAATGGTGAGATCCTCGTGTCCTCGAGGTAGCCGTCATAGTCAGGACCGACGTCGTACACCGGATGGAGCTGCATCGCCGCCCACGCGGCCATGCCGAGCGCGATCACCCGGTCGTCGTGCGCACCCACGCGATGGTCGATCCGCAGCCCGTAGGACTTCTCGATGACCTGGACGTCGAGGAGCTCGTGCTCGAGTTCTTCGTCGGGATAAAGCTCGATCTGGCCGGCATGCAGGAGCGCGTAGAGATTCCGGGTGAGCTCGTCGATCTTGCCGCCGGTGAAGATGAACGGCTGGACGCGCGCGAAGCTGGCGAACCGCTCGAACGTCGATCGCGCCTGCCAGGGATCGAGGATCATGCGGAGGTCGCTGAAGTGCTGGAGCACGTCGAACATGAACGGCTCGACCTCGGTGGTGATCCCGACCGGCGACGCGCGGGTGCCCTGCCAGGTCCGGATGAGCTCGAGCCGCGCGCCCAGGTCGGTCCGGTGCACGATCGCCGCGGCGGTGCGGTCGTTCGAGAGGCCGAGGTCGACCGCAAGGACATGTGAGCCCTCGGCGCAGGCGAGCTGTGCGGTCAGGTCAGGCCGCAGGCAGCGGGCGAGGTCCTCGGTGGTGATGAACCGGCCCTCGCCCTCGGTCCACTGACCGAGGTGCTGTCGGCGGAACACGTGGTCCGGGAGTAGCTGCCGCTGCCGCTCGAGCTCGGCGGCGTCGAGCCAGCCAGCGATGCGCTCGCCCGGCGAGTACAGGTAGTAGCCGTCAATCTTCGCGCAGGCTTGGCGCAGCTCCCACGCGACCGAGCTGCGGGTCCAACCGGGCGTCGAGATCGCAATCAGCCTGGCCTGCGGCTTCTTCGCGATCGAGGTGAACGCCGCGTCAAACAGCGCGCGGTTTCGGAGCTCGCCGATCTCGTCGAACACGATGAGGTCCGGCGTCAGGCCGTAGGCGCTCGCGGCATCGGCGCTCATGATTTGCAGGAGGGCGTCACGCTTGGCGAAGCGGATCGTCTTGCGATCGACCTTGAGCAGCTTCGAGAGTGCCGGACTCCGACGCACGAACCCGGCCGCGACGTCGAGCAGGATCCGCGACTGATCCTCGTCGACAGCGAAGGCGTAGATCCGTCGGTGGTGCCCGCCGAGTACGAGCTCGGTGAGCGCCTCGCCCGCGGCGATGGTGGTCTTGCCGGCGCCGCGATGCAGCTCGAAGTCGAGCACGCGGTACAGCAGCCCGCCGTCCTCGGCCCGCGCGTCGAGCGGACCGAGGACGTGCTCGCGCTGCCAGGACTCGAGGGCCTCGCCGAGCGGCCGACCATCTTCGAGCCGGAGGAACTGCTCGCGGAATGCCGTCCGATCAAGGTCGGCGCGGCCGCCGCCGATCCGCTCGGCGTCGGCGCTCATCATCACCACGAGCGTGCCGCCGTATCGTGCGCGCGTGCCCTCGGGACGGCGCTACCGGAAGCTCGAGGTGACGTCGCGCTAGGACCTGCGGCAGTTGCTCGCGCAACGCGCGCCGCGGTAGCGCGGCCCGCGATGGTGCTGGGCGTGGACACGGCGGACGGGCGGCGGAGACTGCGGCTCGCGTCACCAGTAGCGCACTGGCTTCCCCGTGAACGGGGAGACGCGAGCTCGGCCCGGCCGACGTCGGGAGGACCGATCGGCTTCGCGCAGCCCTGCGCTGGAATCAACAGCGGCCGCCCGTCCGCGGTGTCAGCGATCAGCGACGATGGGCGCGTGCGTGCGCGATATGCGCGCTGCCGGCACGCGTTCGAGCAGTAGCGGATGTCGGCGCGCGAGCCACGCGAGCCGCTCCCGACCGTGCGCCACGGTCGTCGCACCAGCATCGCGCGCCGACACCCGCAGCACGTCGCGTCTCTCACGTGCTGCAGGCGACTCAGGCGAAGGATCCGCGTCAGCGAGATGGGCCTGCCGTCCGGCAACGCGATCTGCATCCGCGCGCCCACGAAGGCCGGCGGCCGCACGGTGTAGCCAGCCGCCATGAGCTGCGACCCGATGAAGGCCTGGCGCGCGAACTCCGGTCCGACGCGACCGATGACGCGCTCGAGCTCCGCGAGGTCCGCGGCGTTACGGCTAGCGTCATTGGCGAACGCGGTGGCGGTCACGACGGCTCCGCTCGCGTGCGAGCGCCGGACGGCTCGAGGTCGGCCGCGAGCTGCTCGAGTCGCTGAACGATGTCGTCCCGGCCGGCGGCTCGGACCGGTGCGATCGCCGAGCGGACCGCCCAGGCGGCCGCGACGGCGATCCGGTGCTCGGGGCAGTAGCGCGGGATCCGGCCGCGGGTCCGCGCGGGGAGCGGCGCGTCGCACGCAACGCACCTGACATTCCGCAAGGTGGATATCTGCGGCCCGGGAGCCCCAGATGCGGCAAACGATGCGGCCGTCCGCCCTGGCGGCGTCAGCAGCGCGGCGGCCTCGGCCCACGACCGGCGACTAGCGACCACGGCGGGCCCCTGACGCGACGGCCAGCGAGCCGCCGAGGAGCCCACTGAGGTCTGGCTCCGCGCCATCAGGCAGGAGCGCGACGAGTTGGGCCATAAGCCGACCCGCCGCGGTCTGCCATTCGGTGGCGCGATCGAGGAGCGGCCACGGTTCTCCGCTGTCCTCGTCGCGGACGAGCGGATGAGGGCGCTGATCGAGCCAGGCGACGGCGACCAGGTATCGGGCGGCGTGCCGCGAGTACTCGAGCGCGACACTGCGCATCGCGAGGGTCGTCTTTCCGCTCCCGGTCGCCTGGCCGAGCGCGTAGTGCAAACGGGCGATCAGGCGGCCGTATTCGCGGCGCTGGACCGCATCGATTTTCGCGTCGCTGTAGCCGCCGCTTTTGACGGCCGCTTCCCGTCGCTGCCGGAGCTCGGCAGCGCTCAGGGGGCGTGTCCCGGTCGCCGCGATGGGCGCCGTGCCCGTGCTCATCCGCCCAGACCCCCCACGACGCAGCCAGCGGGGATGGCGGACGGGGCCGGCGGAAGATCGGCCCCGTCTGCGAAGGGTGCGTGGAATTGACGCGGAAGCCGCGGCATGGAATGGGCGAACCCCTGCCGATTCACGAGTTCGGGCGCGATCAGGCCACGCTGGGCCGCGTCGTCAGCAACCGCCGTAGCAACGCGGCCGCCGCGAGGCCGTAGAACGGCACCCGGGGCGCGGACGCGCCCGATCGTCGTGCACCGCGCCGGCGGCCTGTCCGTTCCGCGAGGACGGACGTTGAAGACGCGGGGGCGGGCTGAGGCGTGCCCTGCAACGGCCCCCGTTTCCTCGTTGTCGGCGAGGCGGCCCCCCTTAGGGGCCGCCGACAAGAGGCCCGACAACGAGCTAGGCCCGACAACAGGCCCGACAACGTTCCGGCTACGTGCTTGGGACGTTCCGGCTAGGCCCGACAAGATGGACGAGGTATCCGTAGCTGGTGCCTCAGCGGGGTGGCACCAGCTAGGCCCGACAACCGGTCTGACCACGACCGTCACAACGGTCGCTCCGTGAGCAACTTCGGGCCTGCGTACGAGCCCTTCCCAGGGACCACGTAGACGAGCGGACGACGGCCCCGGCCGCTGCCCGCCTCGTAGTAGGCGCGGTGCTGACTGACGAGCGCGGTCATGCGTTCGCGGACGGCCTTCTCGCCGAGGCCGAGGTCACCAGCGAGCTCCTGCGCGTTCGCGTGGCGCTTGCGCTCGACGATCGCCTCGAGCAGCTCGTCATCGGTCACCGTGACCGAGATCTCGTCGGCGGTGACGCGCAGCTCGGCGCCGGCCTCGCTGAACTCGACGGCGAAGGGCTTGCGCGGCTCGGCTTCCTTCTGCTCGACCCGGACCTCGATCCGTGGCGCGGCGTCATCAGGCCGGTCGACCCACAGGGCCCACTCGACGGCTGCGTATAGCGCGCTCGAGCCGCGGAGCTTCAGGCCGCTCCGCATGCCCGCACCGGCGCCGGCCGCGCCCTTGTTCGTGTGGTGCACGAGCGCGATCGCGCAGCCGTACGTGTCGCGCCAGGCCCGTTCCTGACGGACGATCGCGCCCATTTCCTGGGCGCTGTTCTCGTCCCCCGTGGTCATCGCGGCGAGGGGATCGAGGATGAGCAGGTCGGGGCGCATCTCGCCGAGCGTGACGCTGACCCGACGCATCGCGACCGGATCCTCGAACAGGACCGGCTCATTCGACGCGACGTAGAGCTCGGCCGGCGCGCCGCCGAACCGCGGGGCCATCGTGCGGACGCGTTTCTGGTACGCGGCGCGCGAGCTCTCGAACTGGACGATGAGCACCCGCCGCGGCTCCGGGCAGAGGAACCGGCCGCAGAACGCGCCGCCGGACGCGACCGCCATCGCAAGATCGAGCGCGAGCCAGGACTTGAGCACCTTCGGCGCGCCGCCGATGACGCCGATCCCGTGCTCGGGGACGATGTCGAGCGCGAGCCAGCGCGGCTCCGCGATCTCCTCCGCGAGAAACTCGGCTGCGCCGGCGACGTGCAGGCCACCGGCGCCGCGCGGAACACGCGGCGGGATCTCGTCGGGG
The DNA here is from genome assembly GCA_002404155.1 of Chloroflexi bacterium UBA4730. GTDB lineage: Bacteria > Chloroflexota > Limnocylindria > P2-11E > P2-11E > UBA4735. The sequence goes on from DHJC01000044.1 coordinate 52,809, forward strand.
ACCTCGGGATCGGCGTCGATTGCATTCACTGCCGCCGGCTCGAGCTCATGCGGCCACGCCCACGCGCGCGCGTCGCGCCGCGACCTCGAGCCGCAGCTCCTCGATCTCGGCGCGGTCCTCATCCAGTCGCGCGGCGAGTTCAATGCGGGGGTCGTGCGAGATCCGCTCGACGATCTGCAGCGCGCGGACGATCGCCGTGCCGGCGGCTTCGAGTTGGTCGATCACGCGCGCGTGGTCCCCGCGATCCGTGATGAGCGCGCCGCGCCAGCGGCCGCCGCCATCCTCGGTCCGCATCAGGAACACGCGCGTCGAACTGAGCAGGGAGACCGCCGCGTCGATCGCGCGGAACGGATCCTCATCGAGCGCGCGCTCGATTGTCGGTACGCCGTGGCCGCGGGACGGTCGCGATGCGACGCGGCTCATCGCGCGAGTCCGGCCTGGGCGGTGCGGAGGGCGATCTTGTACGCGTTCATACGCTCGGTGCCGATGTCGACGCCGCGCACGCGATCCATCCCCTGGCCGTACTTTTCGTCGAGCAGCAATTGAGCGATGCAGCGCCGGCAGCGGAGCCGGCGAATGCGACGCTCGCCGACCCGAAAGCTGACTTCGAAGAGCGAGACGACCTCACGCTCACAGCCGCCCTCGCAGCGGAGCGGATGGATCCTCGCGATCCGGTACCGCGGCTCGTCGCGGCGCGCGGAATGTTCGTGGCCTTGCGACCCTGGGTTAGGATCGCTGGCGCGTGGCTGATCGTCGTCCATGTCGACGGCCGGCCTCCATTTCAATGCGACGCCGCGGGACGGATGAGGTCCTGCGGCGTTCGCGCGTTGGTGCAGCGAGTGCGATCACGAGGCGGTCCGCGTTCGCGAAACGACGCGAAGGCCGTCGGTCTGCGAATCACCTGACTCCAGCCGCAGCCATTCCTCGAGGTCGACGTCCAAAACCCGAATGGCCCGCCCAAGATGCCGTGTCCTCGGGCCATCGGGCCATCCCTTCGCGCAGAGCTGATAGAGAAGCGTTTTCGACACGGACAACTCGCGAGCCAGGGCCGGGATTTTCCACGCGATGGGGCGATGGGCCTGGGCTCGTCCTGCCGCGATCACGTCGTCGCTCACCGGTCGCCGTCCGCGTGACCGCGAAGCACGACACTGGAAATGCCGACGAGCATGTCCGCGGCGATGTGCGCCGGAACAACCGCCGAACGTTCCCAGCGCCGGACCACTGCGGCCGATCGGTGGAGCTCATCGGCGAGCGATTTCACGTCAACGCCCGCAGAAATTCGAGCGACCCGAATGAAGCGGCCTTCGTGTGTTGGGGAGACGGGACGGACTGGACTCTCGATCATGTCCGCCCGAGCGTGCCATATGTGGCGGGCGCCAGCGGGTCGCCTAAATGGTCATTTAATCCTTGGGACTCGGCGGCAGGACACCGAGCTTCTCCCGGCGTCTCTTCAGCGTGATCGCCGACATGCCGAGGTCCGTCGCAACCGCTTGGTCGCTCACGACCAGCCCCAGCGACCTCAAGGACTTGACCACTGCGTCGTGTCTGTCCGGGAATGCCTTGTCGCTGATGCCTCCCGCGTTGCCGGATCGCGGTCCGGCGGGCCTGCCGCGGCGCCGTCGGGCGCCGCGGAGTCTGTTGACGCCGGCCTCTAACCATGCGGCGAATCTTCCGGGTGAACGCAGTGAGGGCTTCAACTCGACCGCGTGCAAAAAGCAGAGCGCTCCAGGTCCCTCTGCGGTCAGCGAGACCGTCTGGTCTCCTGTCAGTCCGCATCGAAGGCAGAGGGGATTGGCCCGCCACACCTCGAGTAGATCCTTGCGCTCGAGCTCGTCGTAGGCACCCGCGAGCGTCGCCCGATCGGCCGTCAGGCGCAGGTAATCATCGATCACAGCCTGTACCGCAGAGGGTCGCGGCATCAGATCTCGCACCCGGCGCCACTCGGGGTCTTCGGGAAGCCCTGATGAGCCAGGCGGCAGGTGCTCGAGCTGCTCCTCCTCGCTCCAGAGGGTCAGGGTCGTGTCGGGAGCTGCAGCGGAGCCCGTCGCGACGATGCGTTCGCGGTTGAGGCAGTAAAAGTCGAACTCCCCGGCGTCGTCGGGACTACCGCCGGCAGCGAGGTACTCCGTGTACTGCGGATGCCGCTTGTCCAGACCAGTGCCCTCCTGCGCGGGCGAGACTCAGATCCGGGCCCCGACGTCGCAGGACGTCAGGCTTGCGGGCGGCGGCCACCGCCACCCGGATCCGTTCGACGCGATGTTGCGCCGCGTTCGCGGCGAAGGCAAGGCAGGCTCGCGCACACTTAGCGCCGTGAGCGCTCCCGATCCTGGCGATCTGCCGAGCGAACAGGTCTATAACGCGTTCGTCGAGGACTTCGGGGGCGCCTGGACCTCGATCATGCGCCGGCAACCTCCGGGTCGCGGGAACTTCATGTTCGCGTTGATGGCGATGGGATTCCTCGAGTGGTGCGGGCGCGTGACCGAGAAGCAGCCGGACGCTCAGCAGCGTTTCCTAGAGGCGCTTAAGGCGGCCGACCCCATTTACTTCGCGGAATTGCCGACGAGATGGCCTGCCCGCGGTCGGCCCTCACCGTTGTTCGCGACAGGTCGCGAGTTCCTGTGGGTGCTGTTCAACATGGTCCGGAACGGGATCGCGCATGGCTACGTCCAGCTCGACGTCGACCTGGCTGACCCCGACGTACGGATGCGCGTCCAGATCACAGGCCCGGAGGAACGCCCGCAGCATCGCGCGGGCACTCCCAGGCCACCCAACTATCTCGTGCCGACACAGCTCCACGGAAGCCTCGGGCTGCTCGATGACACGGGACACGACGCCGTAATCGTCCGCCTCCACCCCGACGTCCTGTTCGCCGACGTGCAGTTCGCTGCCGACGCGGCCTCGGTCACGACGTTGCCGCCCGCGACGTGGACACGAACGAAGCTCGGCACGACGGCCGCCCAAGTAATCGCGCTGAGGGGTGGCTAGCGAACTGGCGGCGTCGCGCGGAAACGCCTACCCCTTGCGGGGAGTGGCGCGCGTCGCGAGGTACGCGACCAGGCCGGCGGCGATATGGATCGCGAGTCGCGCTTCTGCCTCGCCCACGACCGGCTCGGACTGACCGCCGTGGGCCACGCCGGGCGTGGCTCCGCGCCAGACGTACACCTTCCTGGTGACGTTCGCGAGCTCGGCGGACATGAGCTCGCGGCGCTGTAGCACGTCAACCTGTTTCTCGAGATCGCCCGGCTCATGCGTGATCGCCTGCGCCGCCGATTCGACCGCGCTGACTGCGTTCTTTATCGCGTCCTCGGCGTTCGCGTACGGTCGCTTTGAGGCTTGGTCGACCGCGTCGCGCAGTTTTCGGACGGCGCCGGCAAATCGCGGATCCGGTCCGAGTGCGAGTTCAAGGGGACCGATGACGTCGGGGAATACAGCGAACGGCCGGCTCTGCTCCACACGGACGCAGCCGTCGTACGTGGGCCGAGCGTCATCGACGCGCTCCTCTACGAACCCGGCCTCAGTGAGGGCCTCGAGGTCACGGTGCGCCTTCTCGTGATCCTCGTAACCTGGCTCGCTGCCGTCTGCGTGTCGAGCGAGCGTCGGCAGGAACACGGCATGCCCGACCCACGTGAGCGACTGGATGCCGTCTTCATCGACCTGGTACGAGCTGTCGTGCAGCTCCCGGAGCATCCCGAGGTGCTCCTCCGACAGGCGTCGAGCGAATATCTCCGTCCAGGCGGCGTGTTCGGCCTCCTCAGCGAAATCGCGGCCGTTGTCCACGGGGCGGCAGTAGAGCATGCCGTTGGATTCATGTCTGAACGTGACGAGACCACGGCCGTAGAGCGAGTTGAGGGCATCGAACAGCGAGAGGACCTGCCGATCCGATGGGGAGGTCTCGGGCGCGATGTTCCAGAGCACGTCCTTGAGCGCGAATGTGTCGACCTCACGCTTGCCCGTCGGGAGCTCGTCATAGAGCCGAATCACCAGCGCGAGGAGAGCGTCTTCGTACTCGGTCCAGTTCGCCGCGGCGCGGGCCCGCTCGGCGAGGTCCTCGGTGGACCCAAGCGCCACGTTCTGATCGTCACCGACCATCAGGTGTCAGTCCGCGGTCATTGCGCTCCCGCATCCGTCGCTCGAACTGAAACTCGAACGGCGCCCCGCACCGAGCGTGAGTGCCTGTGACCCCGGAGACCCGCAGCTCGCCGTCGTCCCACAGAAACTCGCCATGATCGCGCGCCATGTCGAGTGGCAGCCCGCAGTTCGGACACGCGACCAGCCCGTGGACCCAGTCATGACGAGAAACGATGACTGCGTCGCTCACCGAGGCGCCTTCCGGGCCACAACGATGAACCCCTGCACCTTACCGACTGGCCCGCCGTCCCAGGCTTGCCCGAGCAAGACCGACACGATCTCCCACCCGGTTTCTGTGAGCTCATCGAGCTTCGATGCGAGCTCCATGTCGCCGCTCGCGCGCCAGACCTTGTGCTCCGCCATCGTCGTCCTCCTCGTTGCTACATGGTTGCTGACGAAGGGCCCCGCTCGACGGACGTCAGCGCGCGAGATTCGCGACTTTGCGCGCGAAACGTCTGAGGCGTCGGCGGGAATCGAACCCGCGATGAGGGTTTTGCAGACCCTTGCCTTGCCACTTGGCGACGACGCCGGGGA
>DHJC01000044.1:57603-62327 GCA_002404155.1 Chloroflexi bacterium UBA4730
ATCGCGATCAACGTCGCCGTCTTCCTCTACCAGCTCGTGAGCCCCGACTTCACCAACGGCTTCGGCACCGTCCCGGCCGAGATCACGACCGGGCGCGATCTCATCGGTCAGTTCGCCATCCTGCTGCCGGATGGCACGACCGCGATCATCGATGAGGCCCGCGGGCCATCACCGATCTGGCTCACGCTGCTCACCTCGATGTTCATGCACGGAGGCTGGACCCACATCGGCGGCAACATGCTGTTCCTGTTCATCTTCGGCGACAACGTCGAGAAGGCGTTCGGCCACCTGCGGTACCTCGCCTTCTACCTGATCTGCGGGCTCGTGGCGTCGCTCGCGCAGGTCTACTCCGGTCCCGACTCGATCCTCCCGAGCCTCGGTGCATCCGGTGCGATCGCGGGCGTGCTCGCCGGGTATCTCGTGCTCTTCCCCTCGAACCGTGTTCGCGTGCTGCTCGGATACTTCATCACCACCGTGCCCGCCGTCGCGATGATCGGCCTCTGGGCGCTCATCCAGTTCTTCAACGGGTTCGCCGCTACGTCGGTGAGCGCGCAGACCGGCGGCGTCGCGTACATGGCGCATGTCGGAGGGTTCCTCGCCGGACTCGTGCTCGCCTTCGTGCTCAAGCCGTTCGCCGATCGGGGCATCGGTCCGCACGTCGTCGGGTATCCCCGACGAGGTTCGTTCAGCTAGATGATGCTGGCGAGGCGCTCCACGTCGTCCGCAATGTCGGAGCGGCCGTCGAGGCGGTAGGCCTGACTGAGCAGCCGGCACTTGTCGCGCGCGACATCGCGGCGGCCGAGCCCGCAGTCCACCTCGATGAGCAGCCGTTGGGCCTCACGGTCCGTGTACCCGGCCCCGATGTAATCGAGCAGCAGGTCTGAGGCGGCCGCGAGCTTGTGGAGCGAGAGCAGGCGCCGCGCCGCGTCGAGCGCGACATCGGTCGCGCGCGGATCGCGGGCACCGATGAGGACGGACGCGCGCATCGCGGTGACCGCCGCCTGTTGCTCGGGCGTGCCGCCCGGCGTGAGGGCGGCCAGGGTCGTTTCGACGTTGACGGCGGGACGAGCCTTCCATGCGGCCTGCGAGACCTTGCGCTGGGCTTCCTTCGTGCGCGGCGCGATCCGGGCCGCCAGATCGACGGGCGCGTCGTCGAACGCGTCGACGGACGTGACGGTACGCGCGTCGGCCATGACCATCGCGCTCGGCGCGCCGACCGGCCGCGTCCGCGGTAGATCGTCGATGACGATCCGCTGCGGAGCGGGCGGCTCGGCCGGCACGAGCCGCCGGACTTCCGGCGGCAGGGGAGGGGGCGGGCTGACCTGTTGAGCGACCGCGCGCGAGGCAGGGGCGGTCGGACGCGGCCGCGCCGGGGCGGGACCGCCCGGCACAAGCCGGTCCACGATGCGAAGGAGGCCAGGGAGATCGCCCAGCGTCTCGCGGGCATAGGTGAGCTCGAGCCACGCGCGACGGCTGTCTCCTTCGATGAGCGCGTAATCCACGAACCGCTCGTACTCGGCGCAGGCGGCGACCTGATCGCCCGCGTTCGCGTCTGCCGCGGCGAGCCGCCGGTGCGCGGCAAGATCGCCCGGGGCGATGGCGACGGCTTCGGTGAGCAGGGCGATCGCTTCGGTGCGCTCACCCTTCCGCACGAGGCTGGCCGCACCGTCACGGAGGGCGAGCAGGGCGGCCGAGAAGTCCTCGAGCGCGACCTGGGTCATCGCGAGGCCGCGGTACGACTCGGCGTCGCCATGTTTCTGGGCGAGCTGGCGATACACCTCTTCGGCCTGCCGGAGCTTCCCGGCCCCGCGGAGCCTTGCCGCGGCGTCGAGCGCCGCCCGAGGCGCGCCCCCAGCCTTCACCTGAAGCGCGCTGGACGTTGCCGACTGGCCCGTGGCCCGAGCGCCGAGGCCCGCGACCCGCGCGCCAAATTCCGTCGCGCGCTCTGCATCCATGATCCGCCCAGCGGAGATCCGCGCACGCTCCGACAGCGTCGGCAGGTGCGAGGGCGTGATCGTGTCGGCGGTGCATTCGAGCGCGCGCAATTCCTTCGACAGGAACTGCTGCGCGGCAGGACCGAGGTACTCCTTGGCGACGAGCAGCACCTGCTCCCCGAGAACGTTCACTCCTCGGCTGATTCGTCGGCGAACGCGTAGAACCGCAGCGCGTTCAGCAGCCGGTCGAACGCCGACGCGACCTCGCGGGTGATGTCGTCGCCGCGACGGGTCTCGAAGCGCGCGGCCCGGAGATCGACGTCTCCGGTCGACACGCTCGTGGCGATGCCCACGAGCTGACGCAGCGGCCGCACGAGCGACCGCGTGAGCAGGATCCCCACGATGAACGAGAGCAGGAGGCCGATGAGCACCACGCTCGCGGCATTGAACGTCGCGTCGTCCGCGGCCTTCGTGTACGTGGCGAGCGGCACCGCGAGGACGTAGGCCCACGGCTTCGCGCTGAGGCGCGTCGCGACGCCGCGCTGCTCGGCCGCGCCCGCGCCGTACGCGAACTGCGTGAAGCCGGACTTTAGCGGGTCGAGGGCGGACTTCAGGGTCGGGAGCGGGTCGATGACCAGCTTGTCGGGGGTGAGGGTGCCGAACCGCTTGTCCGCCGCGAGCTTGGTCGCGACGTCCGGGGCGATGGGGGCGATCGGCTTGTAGATGAGGCTCTCGGCCTGGGCGCGATGATCCTTCGTCTCGGACACCGCAAGGCGGATCCCGTAGTCGTCGAGCAGGAAGCTGTGGGCGCCCGCACCGACGGAGTTCGCGTCCGCCTCGACCACGCCCCAGATGGCGGTGAGGTTCAGTCGGGAGCGCACGACCGCGAGCACCGCACCGTCGGCGGCCTTCACGGGCGCCGAGAAGAAGAGCGCGGGCTTGTTCGTGATCACCGAGTAGCTCGGGTCGCTGATGTACGACTGGCCCGTCGTGCTCGGCGTGACGAAGTACTGCCGGAACTTCACGTCCGTGCCCTCGTCCGTGACGATGGATGCGGCGGCGATCTTGCCCGTCATGTCGACGACGGCGACCGACTCGTACTCGGCCGACCGCGCGGCCGCGGCCTTCAGTGCCTCGCGCGCCGCGTTCGTCGTCGCCGGATCGGCGATCGTCGCGTAGCGCACGACGTCGGGCAGCCGGCTCACGAGGACGATGTCGTCCAAACGGTTCTGGAGATAGGCGTCGAGCGCGGCGGCCGTCGAGGTCGATCGCTGTTGGATGTTCGTGACGCCGAGGTCCGTGAGATCGGTGCGGGTCTTCTGGATCGACACGACGCTCACGAGCGCGATCGGGACGACGCCGACCACGAGGAGCGCGGCCAGGACCTTCTGCCAAAACCGCACCCGGTACTGCTGTTGTCCCACGCGCCGGTGCGCTGCCATGTCCGCCCTCCGCCCCCATCGCCCTCGCGGGCGTGCGCGGAGTGTCGCTAGGTGGAGGGGCGACTCCTAGTCACAGCGCATGAGCACGTCGTACCGCGGATGGACTAGTACCTTCGGCGGCTCGGGCGAGCGTTAGCGCGCCAGGGCCGGTCGCGTGGAGCGGCGGGAATCGCGGATCAAGCCACGCAGCAGCTTCTTGCTCTGCTCCACCTCTACGCGGTCCGCGTCGGTCAGTCCGGCGTTACCCGGATCCGGACGCCACCAACACTCGAAACCCCACAATCGCTCCGCCGTCTGGGGCTCGACCGGGGCCGGCGACGCTGGGCCCGGTCGCACGATACGAAGACGGGGCACTCCGTAGCCGGCGCGACGCGGGTCACCGGTCTCGAGATCGAAGAAGCCTTCGAACAAGGCGGCGGCGCCGGTGCGATCGGGCTCGCCCTCGCGACAATCCATGACGATCACGCACGGCGTCCCGGGCCGTAGCTCGTCGGGCGAGCGGGGCGCCGCAGCCGCTCCGCGCCGTCGCGGCGAACGCTCGCGCCGCGCCAGCCCACGCGCGGACTGCGGCGGCTTCGGCTCGGCCGGAGCGCGCGTGGGTCGCCCGCGCTCGGGGCCACCGCCACCGCGACGGCGGCCGCGCGACCGGCGGCGGGGCGGATCGTTGTCCATCGCCTTCGAGTCTCGCACGACGCGCGCCGTACCATTGCTCGGAGGGGCACGTGCAGGACAACCCGATCCACGACGTCTTCGACGAGTTCAAACACCAGCTTCCCGACATCGACCCTGCGGAGACGCAGGAGTGGGTGGATTCGCTCGACGCCCTCGTCGGTGCGGGCGGTCCCGAGCGAGCCCGGTTCGTCCTCTACAAGCTCCTCAAGCGCGCCCGGATGCTCCACGTCGGGATCCCGCCGCTCACTCAGACGCGGTACATCAACACCATCTCGCCGGAGCAGGAGCCGTTCTTCCCGGGCGACGAAGCGATGGAGCTCCGGATCCGCCGGCTCATCCGCTGGAACGCCGCAGCGATGGTGCTCCGCGCGAACCACGACTTCGCCGGGATCGGCGGCCACCTCGCGACGTACGCCTCAGCGGCGAGCCTCTACGAGGTCGGGTTCAACCACTTCTTCCGCGGCAAGGACGATGGGACAGCCGGCGACCAGATCTTCTTCCAGGGCCACGCCTCGCCCGGCATCTACGCCCGCGCGTACCTCGAAGGACGACTGACCGAGGACCACCTCGCGCACTTCCGCCGCGAGGTCGTCCCCGGCCAGGGCCTCTCCTCGTACCCGCACCCGCGGCTCATGCCCGACTTCTGGGAGTTCCCGACGGTCTCGATGGGCCTCGG
>DHJC01000044.1:62533-65337 GCA_002404155.1 Chloroflexi bacterium UBA4730
GTGTTCCGCGGCTCGGGCTGGAACGTGATCAAGGTCCTCTGGGGTCGCGAGTGGGACGAGCTGCTCGCGCGCGATGTGGACGGGGTCCTCGTGAACAAGATGAACGAGTGGCTGGACGGAGAGTCGCAGCGGATGACCGTCGCCGACGGCGCGTACGTGCGCGAGCACTTCTTCGGTCCCGACCCGCGCCTCAAGAAGATCGTCGAGCACCTTTCCGACGATGAGCTCCGCGCGCTTCGTCGCGGCGGTCACGACTACCGCAAGCTGTACGCCGCGTACTCGGCCGCGGTCGCGCACAAGGACACGCCGACGGTCGTGCTCGCGCAGACGGTGAAGGGCTGGACCCTCGGCCCGAGCGTCGAGGCCCGGAACATCACGCATCAGGCGAAGAAGCTGTCGATCGAGGAGCTGAAGATCTTCCGCGACCGGCTCGAGCTCCCGATCCCCGACGACCAGCTCGAGACCCCGCCGTTCTATCACCCGGGCATGGACAGCGAGCCGATCCAGTACATGCTCGAGCGCCGTCGCGCGCTCGGTGGGCCGGTCCCGAAGCGCGTCGTACGGGCGAAGCCGCAGGCCACGCCCGACCCGAGCGTGTTCGCCGAATTCTCGAAGGGGAGCGGCACCGCCGCGGCCTCCACGACGATGGCCTTCACCCGGCTCCTCCGGAACCTGCTCCGCGACAAGAACATCGGGCAGCGGATCGTCCCGATCATCCCGGACGAGGCCCGCACCTTCGGGATGGACCCGCTCTTCAAGGAAGTGGGGATCTACTCGCCGCTCGGCCAACGGTACGAGCCGATCGACGCCGAGACGCTTCTCCCCTACCGCGAGGCCCAGGACGGTCAGGTCCTCGAGGAGGGCATCACCGAGGCCGGCTCGATGGCGTCATTCACGGCCGCCGGGACGTCGTACGCGACGCACGGCGTGCACATGATCCCGTTCTACATCTTCTATTCGATGTTCGGCATGCAGCGGACCGGCGATCAGATGTGGGCGTTCGGCGACACCCGTGGCCGCGGCTTCCTCCTCGGCGCGACCGCCGGCCGCACCACGCTCAACGGCGAAGGGCTGCAGCACGAGGACGGACATAGCCAGCTCCTCGTGACCGTCATGCCGACCATCCGCGCCTACGACCCCGCGTTCGCGTACGAGACCGCGGTCATCGTCGAGGACGGCCTGAAGCGGATGCTCACGGACGGCGAGGACGTCTTCTACTACCTCACCCTGTACAACGAGAACTACCCGATGCCGCCGATGCCCGAGGGGGCGCGCGAGGGGATCCTCCGGGGCATCTACCGGTACAAGGCCGGGCACGGCGGGAGCCGCCGCCGGGTGGCGCTCCTTGGATCCGGCTCGATCATGCAGCAGGTCCTGCGGGCCCAAGAGCTCCTCGCCGACAAGTACGACGTGTCCGCCGATGTGTGGAGCGTGACCTCGTACCAGCTCCTCCGGAACGAGGCCCTCGAGGCCGAGCGCTGGAACCGGCTGCATCCCGAGGCCGAGCCGCGCGTGCCGTACATCACCCAGGTCCTCCGCGACGCCGGGCCGGTCATCGCGGCGTCGGATTACCTGAAGTCGCTCCCCGACCAGATCGGCCGCTGGAGCCCCCAGCCGTTCATCCCGTTGGGCACCGACGGCTTCGGCCGCTCGGACACGCGCGAAGCGCTGCGGCGGTTCTTCGAGGTGGACGCCGAGAGCATCGCCGTGGCCTCGCTCCACGGGTTGACCCGGTACGAGCAGTACGCGCCGGCGGACGTCGCGAAGGCCATCGCCGACCTCGGCCTCGACCCGGAGAAGCCTGAACCCCGCCGGTCGTAACGGTCTTCGCGCACCGCGAAATCCGCGTTGCGCCTGGCCGAATCGGCGCATACTCGCCAGGAATTCAGCGCGCGGGAGGTCAACAGGGTGGACGACGTGACCCAGCGCATGTTCGACCGGCGAACTCTCCTCAAGGGTGCTGCGGCCGTGGCGGCGATACCGATCGCGGCAGCGTGCGTCGGCAGCAGCACGAGCAGCAGCACAGCGGCGCCAGCGGCGAGCGGCAGCGGCGCAGCGGCCAAGAAGCTCAGCGGATCGCTCAGCATCATCCAGTGGGCCCATTTCGTTCCCGAGTTCGACACCAAGTACTTCGACGACTGGGCAAAGGCATGGGGCACGAAGAACGGGGTCAACGTGACCGTCGACCACATCCCGCTCGCGGACCTGCCCGCGCGGGCCGCGGCGGAGGCCGGCGCGAAGTCCGGCCACGACATCTTCGGCCACTTCGCCCAGGGCCTCCCTGCGCTGTTCACTTCGAGCCTGGTGGACGTGAGCGACATCGCTGACCGCGCCGCCAACAAGTACGGAGGCTGGATCCCGGCCGGGGAGGCCATCGGCAAGGTCAACGGGAAGTGGTACGGCATCCCCGACTTCCTCGTCCCGTTCCTCTCCGCATGGCGGACCGACGTCTGGAAGCCGGCCGGGTACACGAAGGACCATCTTGAGACCTGGCAGGACCTGTTCGACTTCGCACCAAAGCTGAAGGCGGCGGGAGTCCCGGTCGGCACGGCGATGTCCCAGACCTCGGATGGCGAGCACACCTGGCGCTCGCTCATGTGGTCCTACGGCGCGTACGAGTTCACGAAGGATGGCAAGGACGTCGCCATCGACAGCAAGGAGACCCGGCAGGTCCTCGACCTGGCAAAAGGTCTGTTCGCGAACATGGAGCCGGCCGTCCTGTCGTGGGCCGACGTCGACAACAACACGTACCTCCAATCCGGAAAGGGCTCGTGGATCTACAACCCGATCAGCGCCTACCGCAC
>DHJC01000044.1:65514-69474 GCA_002404155.1 Chloroflexi bacterium UBA4730
ATCTGGAACTTCTCGAAGAACATCGATGCCGCCCGCCAGTTCCTGATCGACTACACCGACAACTGGGAAGACCAGATGACAGCCAGCAAGGGCTACAACAACCCGTTCCTCAAAGCTCATCAGAAGAAGCCAATGCCCATTCTGGGCACGGACACCAAGCTCTCGCACCTGCAGGACGTCGCGAATTTCGTGCAGCCGATCGGCTATCCCGGCCCGGCGACCCAGGCCGCGTTCGACGCGCTCAACCAGCACGTCGTGACGGACATGTTCACCAACTACTGCACCGGCAAGAAGTCGGCCGATGATGCGATCGCCGAGGCGGTGAAGCGGCTCAAGGACTCGCTCTCGAAGTTCAAGTAGGCCTCGGGCCGAAAGCGAGCGAGAGGCCGGGGCCACCGCCCCGGCCTCTCGCTATTTCAGCGCCCCGCCGGTGATGCCGCGCACGAACGTGTCCATGAAGAAGTTGTAGGCGACGGCCACCGGGATCGCGATCAACAGTGCTCCGGACATGAGCGATCCCCAGGCGAAGACATCGCCGCGGACGAGGTCGCTGACGACACCGAGCGTCACCATCTTTTCGTCGGAAGCCGAAACGAACGTGAGGGCATACACGTAGTCTTGCATCACCAGGGTGAACGCGAAGATGACGATCGTGAGGATCCCCGGAACGCTGATCGGGAGCACGATCCGGAACATCGCACCGAGCCTGCTGCAGCCGTCCACGCGCGCAGCCTCGGTGATCTCGCGCGGCACGCTCTTGAAGAAACCCATGAGCAGCCATGTGCAGAACGGGATCGTGAACGTCGGGTAGACCAAGACCAGCGCCCAGCGCGTATTGACGAGTCCCAACCCGACCACGATCTGTGAGAGTGGGAGGAAGAGCAGTGTCGGCGGCACGAGGTACGTCAGGAAGATCCCGATCCCGAGCGTGCCGGAGCCGGGGAACTTCGTCCGGGCCAGCACGTACGCGGCGGGCACGCACAGGCTGACGGTGATGGCCACGACGAGCAAGCCGACTTCGGCGGTGTTGCGGACCCAGGCCAGGTAATTCGTCTTGTCGAAGAGGTAACGCACCTGATCCAGCGTCGGCGCGAGGTTGAACACGAGCGGGTTGTTCTTCGGATCGTAGAGATCGTTCACCTGCTTGAAGGCGGTGAGGAACATCCAGTACACCGGGAACACAGCGAACACGATGAACAGCCCGAGAACGAGCCAGAAAGCGACCTCGTTCCGGATCTTCCGCACGCGATACGCGCGGGAGTGCCGAGCCCGGTGCGGAGCGGCAGCGATCGTGGCCATCAGTCGAGCTGCCTCGCCTTGAGCGCCCGGAGCATGAACAACGCGCCGGCAAGGAGCACCGGGAAGAGGAACAACGACACCGTGGCGCCGCGCCCCAGCGCGCCACCAAGGATGCCGAGGTTGAACGCGTAGGAAGCAAGCACGTGCGTGGCATTCACCGGATTGCCCTTCGTCAGCAGCCAGACCACGGTCATGTCGGTGAACGTGAAGACCAGCGAGAAGAGCAGCGCGATATACAGGATCGGCGCGATGATCGGCACCATGACCTTCCGCCATCGGGTCAGGAAGCTGGCGCCGTCCAGGCTCGCGGCCTCGATGATCTCCTGCGGGACGGCACTGATGCCCGCGGTGAGCACGATGGCGGTGAACGGCAGGTTTCGCCACACGTTCACGATGATGATCGAGGCCATCGCATAGTTCTCTTCGCCGAGCCAATTCGGTCCGTACTGGAAGAAGCCCAGGTGCTCTCCGAACCAGTTGATGACGCTGTACGTCGGATTCAACATCCAGTTCCAGGCCATCGCCCCGATCGCGACCGGGATCGTGAACGGCAGCATGATGAACGCCCGGATCGTCCGACGGAATCGGAACTTGCGCAGCAACAGGAAGGCCAACGTGGTCCCGAGCAGCATCTGGAGCGCCTGCGAGGCCAGCGTGAAGAACAGCGTGTTGGTCAGCGCGCGCCTGAAGATGTCGTCGTCCAATACCGCTTTCAGGTTGTCGAGTCCGGTGAACTTCCCGAGGGGATCGCCGACCCGGGCGTCGGTCACGGTGAACCAAAGGGCGATGCCGAACGGATACGCCACCAGGGCAACGATGTAGATGATCGCCGGGGCCACCAGGACGTAGCCGAAGACCTTCTCGCTATCCAGGAGGTGGCCGAGGGTCCGTCCGACGACGCCCCGCTGGTAGCTAGCGCTCCGGGCGGTCTCGGCCATCGGAGACAAGATAGCGCCAGGCGCGAGGGCGAGTTCGGAGCCGCCGGGTGGCGGCTCGTAGCGGGAGTCGGTGCGTGCCAGGGGGAACCGCCTGTCGGGCGACCTCCACCGATAATCACGCCAAGCGTTGGGAAAGGTCGTGATGGACGCGAAGACACCGAGCACGCTGAGCCGCCGCCGACTGCTCGAGGGCTTCGCGGCGTCGTTGGCCGTCCCGATCGCGGCGGCCTGTACGACGGACTTCAGCCACAGGACAGAACCGCCCGCCTCGCAGACCATCCGAGCGCCGGCCACCGCGAAGGGGATCGGTCGTAGCCTCGCCATCCTCCAGGGCGCGCACGTCGTCCCCGAGTTCGACGCATACGTCGACGGCTGGGCGGCGGACTGGGGCGCGAGGAGTGGCGTCGCGGTACGGATCGACCGGATCCCGCCGGCCGACCTTCCGGCCCGCATCGCGGTGGAGGCGGCGGCGAGGTCCGGCCACGACCTTGTCGGGCACTTCGCGTACGGGCTGCCCGTCCTGTTTACATCGAGCCTCATCGACGTCAGTGACGTCTGCGATCGCGCGGCTGCGAACTACGGCGGCTGGCTCGCGGCTGGCGAGGCGATCGGCAAGGTCAAAGCCAAGTGGTACGGATACCCGGAGTTTGCGGTGCCATTCCTCAGCTCGTGGCGTACCGATCTCTGGAAGAAGGTCGGCTTCGCCAAGGCTCACCTCGAAACCTGGGATGACTTATTCGACAACGCGGGGAAGCTCAATGCGGCCGGCAGCCCGGTCGGCACCGCGATGTCGCAGACGTCCGACGCCGAACACACGTGGCGCTCGCTCATGTGGTCCTACGGCGCCGCCGAGTTCAGCGCGGACGGGAGCCAGGTAGCGATCGACAGCCGGGAGACGCGTCAGGTCCTCGATCTGACCAAGGCGCTCTTCTCGCAAGAGGAGCCGGCCGTCATCTCATGGTCCGACTTCGGCAATGACAACCACCTGCGATCCGGCAAGGGCTCATGGATCTGCGACCGGATCGATGCATACCGAGCGATCGAAGCCCGGGATCCCGTCCTCGCCGAAAAGATCGCGGTCGACGGCCCCCTGAAGGGTCCGGTCGCCCAGATCGGATCGATGCAATTCACGGTCTACGGCATCTGGAACTTCTCGAAGAACGTCGACGCCGCGCGGCAATTCCTCACCGACTACAGCGACGACTGGCCGAACCAGATGACCGCGAGCAAGGGGTACAACATCCCATTCCTCAAGGGCCACGCGCAGAAGCCGATGCCGGTGCTCGGCGCCGACAAGAAGCTCACACACCTCCAGGACATTGCGACCGCCGTCCGTCCGGTCGGCTACCCCGGGCCGCCGTCCGCGGCGGCGTACGACGCGCTCCAGACGCACGTCGTGACCGACATGTTCACGAGCTACTGCACGGGAAAGCGGTCGGCGGACGACGCGATCGCCGAGGCGGCGCGGCGCCTCAAAGACTCGCTCGCCCGGTTCCCGATCTAGAGCTCCGCGCTGCGCAGGGGGCCAGTGTGCTCATGCCCGCGTCAGCGGCCTGTAACGGATCCGGTGCGGGCGGTCGGCCTCGGCGCCGAGCTCCTTGTGCCGGTACTCCTCGTACTCGGCGTAGTTGCCGTCGAACCAGCGGACCTTGGAATCTCCTTCGAACGCGAGCATGTGCGTGGCGATCCGGTCCAGGAACCAGCGATCGTGGCTGATCACGAC
>DHJC01000044.1:69645-70328 GCA_002404155.1 Chloroflexi bacterium UBA4730
CGCTCGCCGCCGGACAGATCGCCGACCCGCTTCTGCTGATCCGACCCGCGGAAGTTGAACGACGCCACGTAGCTGCGTGCGTTGCGCGGCCGTCCGCCGACCATGATCGTGTCCTCGCCGCCGGCGATCTCGGTCCAGACGGTCTTGGCGGGATCGAGCGCGTCGCGCGACTGCGACACGTACGCCGCCTGCACCGCGTCGCCGATCCGCAGCGTGCCGCCGTCGGGCGTGTCCTCACCGGTGATGAGGCGAAAGAGCGTCGTCTTGCCCGCGCCGTTCGGTCCGATGACGCCGATGATGCCGCCGCGCGGGAGGTCGAAGGTGAGGTCATCGAAGAGGAGCTTGTCCCCGTACGCCTTCCGGAGGCCGTCGGCTTTCACGACGACGTCGCCGAGGCGCGGCCCGGCCGGGATGCTGATCTCGAGCTCGCGCTCCCGCTCGTCCGGATTCTCGGCCAGCAGCTTCTCGTACGCGCCGATGCGGGCCTTGCTCTTCGCGTGGCGCGCGCGCGGCGACAGCGCGACCCACTCGGCCTCGCGCGCCAGCGTGCGTTGCCGCGCGCTCTCCTGCTTCTCTTCGTCGGCGAGCCGCTTGCGCTTCTGCCCGAGCCACGAGCTGTAGTTGCCTTCCCAGGGGATGCCCTGCCCGCGATCGAGCTCGAGGATCCAGCCGGCCACGTTGTC
>DHJC01000044.1:70383-122093 GCA_002404155.1 Chloroflexi bacterium UBA4730
AGGAAGTAGCGGTCGTGGGTGACGGCGACGACGGTGCCCGGGTAGTCCTTGAGGAACCGCTCGAGCCAGGCCACGGACTCGGCGTCCAGGTGGTTCGTCGGCTCGTCCAGCAACAGCAGGTCGGGCTTACGAAGCAGGAGCCGGCAGAGCGCGACGCGCCGGCGCTCCCCGCCCGACAGCGTGGTCACATCCTGATCTCCGGGTGGAAGGCGCAACGAGTCCATCGCGAAATCGATGGTCGAGTCGAGGTCCCAGAGCCCCTTCGCCTCGATCTCGTCCTGGGTCTTCTGGAAGTCGTCGCTCAGCGTCTCCATCTCCGCGGGGCTCAGCTCTTCGCCGAACTTCGCCGAGAGGTCGTTGAACCGCTGGAGCACGGCCTTCTGTGCCGCGACGCCCTCTTCCACGTTCCCGCGGACGTCCTTCGTCGGGTCGAGCTGCGGCTCCTGCGGGAGGAACCCGACGCTGTGACCATCGGTCAGGCGGGCGTCGCCCAGATATTCGGTGTCCACGCCGGCCATGATCCGGAGGAGGGTGCTCTTGCCGGCGCCATTCGCGCCGAGCACGCCGATCTTGGCGCCCGGGTAGAAGGCCAGGTAGATCCCTTTCAGGATCTCGCGCTGGCTCCCGGGGGCGATCTTCTTGAGATCGCGCATGGTGAAGATGAACTGGGGCGGCATGTGGGCCCTACAACGGTAATTGATTAGGCTTCCGCGCAGCAGCGATCACCGCGGCCTTCGGCCGCGTCCGCTCAAGGCTGTGGGGAGGACCGCGTGAACGATTTCCGGCTCGCGAAGGATGTGCGCCCGGCGCGCTACGCGCTCCATTTCGACCTGGATCTCGAGCGATGGACGTTCACCGCGGAATCCACCATCGGGTTGACGCTCGCCCGCCGGGCGCCGGAGGTCACCCTCCACAGCGTCGATCTGGACATCAAGACCGGCGGTGACATCACGGCCGTCAGCTACGACCTGGAGTCGCAGACGGCGACGCTCACGCTCGCGACACCGCTCCCGGCAGGGCCGGCGGAGCTGAGGCTCAGCTGGACCGGCTCGATCGCCGAGAAGCTCCGCGGGCTCTATCGCTCCACCCGCCCCGGGGAGCGCTACGCGGCGACCCAGTTCGAGGCAGCCGACGCGCGTCGGGCGTTCCCGTGCTTCGACGAGCCCGAGTTCAAAGCCCGTTTCACGGTCGAGGTGGTCCACGACGCGAAGCTCGCCGCGATCGCGAACATGCCGATCGAGCGCACCGAGGACCTCCCACGCGGTAGGCGGCGGACCGCCTTCCGCGAGACCCCGGTCATGTCCTCGTACCTCGTCGCGTTCACCATCGGGCCGTACGAGGCGACGCCGCCGGCGACGACCAAGACGGGCGTCGAGTGCCGGGTCTGGCTCCCGAAGGGCACCGCCGACCAGGCGATCTACGCCCGCGACGCGCACGTCCGCGCGATCGAGTGGCTCGAGGAGTACACGAACATCCCCTACCCGTTCGGGCCGAAGGTCGACGCGATCGGCATCCCCGACTTCGAGGCCGGCGCGATGGAGAACCCGGGTGCCATCACCTATCGCACGACGCTGCTCGCCGCCGATGAGAAGACCGCGTCGACGGCCACCTTCAAAGCCGTCTTCAGCGTCGCCGCGCATGAGCTGACCCACATGTGGTGGGGCGACCTCGTGACGATGGCGTGGTGGAACGACATCTGGCTGAACGAGTCGTTCGCGAGCTTCGTCGGCGAAACATGCACGGCCGCCCTGAATCCCGAGTGGCGCTTCACCCGCGACGTCGTGTCCCAGAACACGCCGGCGTTCAACCTCGACAGCCTTCTGTCGACGCACCCGATCTCGATGGAGGCGAAGAACGTCGACGAGGCCAACGAGCGATTCGACGCGGTCACCTACCTGAAGGGGCAGGGCGTCCTGCGGATGATCGAGAACTACCTGGGCGAGAACGACTTCCGCTCGGGTGTCCGGATCTACCTCGACCGGCACAAGTGGGCCAACGCGACCGCAGGCGACTTCTGGCGCGCGCTGGACGAGGCGTCCGGTCGCGACGTCACCGGTCTCGCGACCGCGTGGATCACCGAGCCCGGCCATCCGCTCGTCAGCTGCTCGGTGCGCGAGACGACGACGGGCCTGACCGTCGATCTGAAGCAGGCGCGGTTCTTCTCGGACCCCGCTCTGGCGCCGACCGCGCAGACGTGGCCGGTCCCGCTCGTCCTCCGGTACGGCACCCGCGCGGGCGCGGTGAGCGAGACCCGCTATCTCCTGGATAAGGCGGCGGGCTCGGTTGAGCTGCCCGGCGCGACCTGGTACTTCCCCAACGGCGGCGGGGTCGGCTTCTACCGCTACGCGTTCGACGACCGCTCGATCGCGCTCCTCGCGACGGACATCGCGAAGCTCACCCCCGACGAGCGGCTCTCGCTGCTCGACGACCAGTGGGCCCTCGCGCGCGCGAACAAGGCGACCGTCGGACAGGTGCTGAACCTCGTCGCCGGCCTCAAAGGCGAGGACGACCTGTACGTCCTCCGCACCCTCGGAGACATCCTCGCATGGCTGAACCACAACGCCCTCCGTCCGTCGACCGAGCGCGCGTTCCGCGAGCTCGTCGATGCCACCTTCCGCCCACAGCTGGAAAAGCTCGGCTGGGAGAACCGCGAGGACGACACGTCGGACGAGCGCGAGAAGCGGCAGCTCGTCATCGGTGCGCTCGGGCACTCCGCCGCGGCGGCTGACGTGCGCGCCGAGGCCCGCCGCCAGATCAGGGCGCACCTCGACGGCACGACGCGCCTCCAGCCTGACGTGGCCGGCCCCATCGCATCGGTCGCCGCCATCGAGGGCGACGGCGCGCTGTACGACCGCTATGTGTCGCGGATGAAGGAGGCGCAGCAGACCGATCCCCAGGAGGAGAACCGCTTCCGCTTCGCGCTCGCGGACTTCCGGGACCCGGCCATCGTCGATCGCTTCGCGGGGTCGATCTTCACGGATCTCATCCGGGATCAGGACCGAGCGATCCTGGTGGTGCGCATGCACGGCCTCGCCCACGCCCGCGAGGCCGGCTTCCGGACCCTGAAGGCGAGCTGGGATGAGTTCGTCACCAAGATGGACCCGGGCGGCAAGCAGCGTTCGGCGACCGCGCCGGGCCAGCTCACCCCGAAGAAGCTGGTGGAGGAGGCCGTGGCGTTCCTTCAGAGCAAGCAGACCCCTGACATCAAGGAGACGGTCGCGCAGGCCGTCGAGCGCATGCGGATCGGCTCGGCCAACGCCGAGCGCATGTCCGGGGAGCTCGACGATGCGCTCGGGAGGATCGCGCAGCCCACCCGGTGACGAGCCTCTGGCTGGACGGCGCCCCGGTCACGCCGCGCGCGCCGTTGGACGCCGACCTGACCGTCGACGCAGCGATCGTCGGCGGCGGCATCGCCGGCATCGCCACCGCCTACGCGCTCGCGCGCGAGGGCGCGAGCGTGGCCGTGCTGGAGCGCGGCGAGCTCGCGGAGGGCGCAAGCGGGCGGAACGCCGGCTTCGTGCTCGGTGGGGTCGCGGAGAACTACGTCGCCGCCTGTCGCGCGCTCGGCGCCGATCGAGCGACGCGCGTGTTTCGGTTCACGTTCGCGAACCGCGTGCTCTTCCGCTCGGCGATCCGGATGCACAAGATCGACTGCGACGCGGCATGGAACGGCTCCGATCAGCTCGCCGGGGACGATGCGGAGTGGCGCGAGATCGCCGAGAGCGCACGGCAGCTCGCGGGCCATGGAGTCCGCGTGCGGCTCGAGGCGGCCGAGCGGAAGGCCGTGTATGACGAGGACGGCGAGATCCATCCGGTGCACTTCGTGCGCGGCCTCGCGGACGCGGCGGAGGCGCTCGGGGTCCGCATCCACACCGGGACCACCGTCGTGTCGTGCGGACCGGCGGAGGCGCTCACACCGAGCGCGACGGTGCGGGCGGGCGCCGTCGTCTTGTGCACGAACGCCTACACCCGTCACCTGGCGCCGACCCGGGTGCGGCCGGTGCGCGGTCAGATCTGCGCGACGGCGCCGATCGCGCGACGGGTCTTCGCGCGGCCCACGTACGCGCATCGCGGCTTGCGCTACTGGCGGCAGCTCCCCGCCGGCAACGTGCTCGTCGGGGGGTGGAGGGACACGGCGGTGGACGAGGAGGTCGGCGAGGGCGACGGGACGAGTGATCGGATCCAGACCCAGCTCGACGCCTGGCTCGCCGCGCAGGGCGTTGAGGCGCCGGTCACGCATCGCTGGGGCGGGACGATGGGCTTCTCGCACGACGGCCTGCCGTACATCGGCAAGGCCGCCGACGGCATCTATCGGTGCGGCGGCTTTACCGGGCACGGCCAGGGATACGCGATGGCGGCAGGCGAGCTGGTGAGCGCGCTCATCCGGACGGGCCAGCACCCCGACGCCGACCTCTTCGACCCCGATCGGGCGTGACGGCTGGCGCTAGCCGCCGATGAACGACATCTCGATCTTGTGGAGCCCGGCGGTCTCGCTCGAGCGCTGCTCCGAGTAGCGGTCCGTGCGTTCGACCCAGGTCGTCTCGATCGCGGCGCGGATGTCGTCATCCGGGGCGCCCGCACGGAGGAGCCCGCGCAGGTCCCGCCCGGTCGTCGCGAAGAGGCACGTGTACAGCCCGCCGTCGGCCGACAGGCGGGCGCGCGTGCAATCCGCGCAGAACGGCTGCGTGACCGACGCGATCACGCCGATCTCGCCTGAGCCATCGGCGTAGCGCCAGCGCTCGGCGACCTCGCCACGATAGTTCGCATCGACCGGCAGCAGCGGGAGCTCGGCGTCGATGGTCCGCACGATCTCCCGCGCCGAGACGACGTCCTCCAGGCGCCAGCCATTCGTGTGGCCCACATCCATGTACTCGATGAACCGGAGGATGTGACCCTGCTCGCGGAAGTAGCGCGCCATCGGGAGGATGCTTCCCTCGTTAAGGCCGCGCCGGACGACCATGTTGATCTTCACCGGCTCAAGGCCTGCCGCGACGGCGGCATCGATGCCCCCAAGCACGCGCGCGACGGGAAAGTCGACGTCGTTCATGCACTTGAACACGGTGTCGTCGAGCGAGTCCAGGCTGACGGTCACCCGCTTCAGCCCGGCAGCGGCGAGGGCCGGGGCCTGCTCGGCGAGGAGCGAGCCGTTGGTGGTGAGGGTGAGATCGAGGTCGGGGATCTCCGCCAGCAGCCGCACCAGTGCGTCGAGCCCGCGGCGCATGAGCGGCTCGCCACCGGTGAGCCGGACCTTCTTTGTGCCGAGGCTCGCGAAGACCGCGGCGAGCCGGGCGAGCTCCTCGAAGGTCAGGAGCTGGTCCTTCGGCAGGAACTGGTAACCCTTGCCGTAGATCTCCTTGGGCATGCAGTAGACGCAGCGGAAGTTGCAGCGGTCGGTGACCGAGATCCGGAGGTCGTGCAGCGGCCGGGCGAGCGTATCGAGGAGCGTCATCTAAGTTGGAAAGTATGAGGCCCGGGCCTTGCCCGCGGCCGGGGCCTCGATCGCGAGGTTCGAGTGGGTCGGACGGGGCCGAATGGCCGGCCCCGTCCGCATCGGTCAGGGGATCGCAACGCTGAAGAGGAAGACGTCCTCGTCAGGTCCCACGCTACTGCTGTTCCGCGTATCGGACCAGGTCATGAATACGTTGCCGCTCGGCCCCGCGGCGATGCTCGAGTAGTCGCCGAGGAAACCCGCCTGGCTGAGGTTGGTCTGCGGGCTCGGGTACGCCTGCCCATCGCTGGCGAAGGTGTAGGCGCCGAAGCTGCTGCCGGACTTCACCATGTAGCCGTAGCCAAAGGTGCCATCGCCGACTGCGGCAGCGTGCAGAGCGGTGTTCGCCCGGTACGTGCTGACCACGACCGCCCCGCCCGCGGTGATCGCGACCGACGGCATTGAGTACGCGGTCGTGCCGGTCGGCGTGAGGACGGTCCCGCCATGGGTCTTGTCGGACCACGTCGCGCCCATGTCGGTGCTTTCGGACACGACGATGTCGTACTTGCCGGTGGTCCCGATCCGGGTGTCCGTCCAGACGGCCGCGAGGTGGCCATTGCTGTGATCGACGGCGAGCGCCGGGAAGTCATCGCTGCGGATGTTCAGCGAGTCGACGCACTGCTCGGGGCCGCGGCCGAGGTCGCAGAGCGCGGCCTTGCTCTCATCGTCGAACCCCACGCGGACCGGAGCGCTGATCGTCGTCAGGTCGGCGCTCACGTGGACGCCGAGCTGCTGGTCGACGAGCGTCGGGGTGTTGAAGTTGCTGAAGGCGACGTACACGCTCCCGTCGGGGAGCACGACCGGGAACGAGCCCTGGTCGAAGTTGCAGGCGTCGGCGTTGGCCTGCTTGTTGCTGAACGCGTTGCCGGACACGCACAGCGCTGAGGAGTGCCCGCTGATCTCGATCGGCGTCGACCACGATCCACCCGTAGTCGTAGCGGTCCACTTCGAGAGCATGATCGGCGAGGCGCAGAAGCCGCCGCGGTTGAACGACCGCTTGCAGCTCGCCGACGCCAGGAAGTCGGTGAACGTGATGTAGACCGAGGTCTGGCCGTCGCGCCAGTCGGCGGCGATGAACTCCTTGTCGAAGAAGTCAGCGCCGCTCGCAGTCTCGGCCACGATGAACGGGGATGGGCCGGCCGCGATGTTCGAATACGCCGAGCCCTTGAGACCGGGAGTCGATCGGGTCGCCGCGACGGCGGAGGCGTTCGAGGCGACGTCGAAGAGGACGCACGCGAACCAGGCGCGGCCGGTCCCGTCGACGGTCACCGCCGGGTCGCTGCCCGCGTCGTAGGTGTGCCCGATCGGCGAGAGGTGCTGATAGAACGGCGGCAAGCCGTCCCCCCAGGTCAGGCCCGTGTTGAGCGAGTAGTCGAACCCGCACTTGTTGAAGCCGATCCGGCTGTCGTTCTGACCGGCGATGATGTTCGTCGCGTCGGCCGGGTTGACCGTGATCTGCTCCTCGGCCTGGCGGCGGAGGGTGCAGTCCTGATTCAGGCGCGGGTTGGTCAGGCTTCCACGGTTGGCGCAGCCGAGTGCCGTGGCCGTCGCGTCAGGCGGCGCGTCCGACGCGGCACCGCTGAGGACGTCCGCCGCGAGGGCGCGCTCGTCGTCGAAGGTGACCTCGCTGCCGCCCGAGGGGTGCGCGATCGGCTTGCCGTTCTCGAACGTCGGATGCCCGTTCGCCTTGTCGAGGAACGGATTCGGCCCCGCAGTCGCAATATTCCCTGCCAGGGTCGCGCCGAAGATCAGCGCGCACACTGTGATGGCCGCGGCGACGCGTCGGTGAATATGCATCTAACCCTCCCGACCCGGCGGTGCGGCCGGGTGCCCGCGGATGGTACGCGCCCGCGCGGCTCACGGATCGGTGTGGCGCCGTCAACCACGCCTGGCGGTGCGCATGCTGCCGTGCAACCAGGTCTGATCGCGCCTACCTCCGCCTGCGCTTGAAAACCGCCGCTGCCCGGACGCCCGCCCACAAACCCAGCGGCGGCCCGTCAGACGCGCAACCGCGACGTGATGGCGGCCTTCACCAAATCTGGATTCGGGAACCCGCCGTCGCGGAGCATGGAATGGACGAGATCGTCGCCGATGCGCACATCGAACGTGCCGTCGACGAACGGGACGAGCTCGATCGCGGACAGCTTCTCGCGGAACTCGATCATGAGCGCCCGCGCCAGATCCGCGGCCGCGTCCTCGTAGCCGCACTCGGCGCAGTACGTGATGCGGACCCGGACCGCGGTCACGCCGCGGCCGGCGACCGTTCCACGATCTCGCGCAGTGAGCGCACGACCTCGCGATTGGCCCACGCGATGTCCGCCTCTCGCCGCTTGGTGATCTCGGCGGTGAGCTGCGCCCGGGCGGCCTCCGGAAGCGCGTCGGGGGACGAGCCGTATTCACCGAATTCGGGGTGGTCGGCGTGGATCTGCTTGCGCTGCTCGGCGCGGTGCTCGGTCACAGTGGACGGCCGCTCGATGAAGACCCCGAGCTCGTTGAAGGCGTCGTCGAAGAACGCGAACACCGGGATCGACTCGTACTTCCCCTGATTCAGGTACGTCTGCATGAGGTCCTTGTTCTGATCGCGCAGGAAGACGCGCACGTCGAGCGTGCCGCTCTCCTTCGCGATCATCCCGAGGACGGGAAGATTCGCGATCACGTCGCCGCACCAGTCCTCGGCCAGCGCGAGCACATGGATCGGTCCATTGACCGCCCGGAACGCCTCGAGGTCCTCGGCGGCGATCTCGACGCGGGCCTCGTTCGCCTCGACCCGGTCGCGGTTCCGGGTCATCTGGTCCTTGAACGCGGCATAGGTCAGGCCGGTCGCGAAGCGGGCTCGGTCGATCGTCGTCATCTCGCCCTCCTAGCGCATTGAACACGGATGGCATGCCCGCTGCTTCCCGGTCAGCCATGGCCGTCATGCCCGCGGCCAGGGATCACCTGGCCTCGTGCAGGCCGCGTGCTCAGTCGGCCAAGATCGCGCGATCCAGGTCGGCGATGCGGGCAATCTCGAGGTCGGGTGGCGGGTCGCCCGGGTCGACCGGCTCGGCCGCGTAGCGGCCCTGCCGGACGTGGATCGTCACCGCATCGGGCAGCTGCCGATCGACGTGCCCGAGGATCCGGGCCTTGTCGTCGACGAACACCGGCCGCGGTCCGGGAAACCACCGGGTCAGCTCCGCGAGTTGCTGCTCCTTATGCACGTAGATGAGGACGTTGCCTCGCACCGCGGCGGCGAGGCCGGCCCGCGCGATCTTCCGTGGCTGGAACACCGGGTCTCCGTCGCTCAGGATCACCGGCGTCATCCCCATGCGCCACAGCCGCTCGATGGCTTCGAGCGCGCCCGGATACACGAAGTCGGGATACGGCAGCTCATCGAGGATCCGCTCGATCCGTGACGCATCGGGCTGATCATCGGCCGCGAGGCGTGAGACGGTCGCCGGGAAGTCGACGTAGTCCTCGGCATCCCGCACGCTCTCGTACAGCTGCCAGAAGCGATCAGCCACGTCAGCCGGGACCGCGGCCGCGATGCGCGCCTCGAGCATCGCCTTGGCCGCGTCGTTGTCCAGGAGCGTGTTATCGACGTCGAGGAACACCGCGCGCGCCATCAGGGAAAGTATCGCGGGCGACAGACAGGGCCACGTCGCTCCGAGGAGATGGCTACCACCGGATCCCGGGCTTCATCCAGCTCCTGATGCAGCCCCCGCGGGCTAGCGCTTCGGCGCGCTCGCCGCTTCGCGCAGCACCACGAAGCGCTCCGCCCGTTCTCCGCGCCGCACCAGAATCACCGAGACCGCGCGCCCGATCCGGTCGTCGGTGAGCACGGCCTGCAGGCGCGAGAGCGTCGGCACCGGCTCACCGTCGACAGCGACGATCACGTCGCCGGCCTTGACGCCTCCGAGGTCCGCGGGCGAGCCCGACGTGACCTCGACCACGCGGATGCCGGCGAGCGGCACCCCGAGCGCGCTCGCGAGGCCGCGGCCGAGCGGCGTCGCGGCGCCGGCGATGCCAAGCAACGCACGGCGGATGCGGCCATCGCGGATGAGCGCGCCGGCGACGCGCCGCGCGGTCGCGGCAGGGATCGCGAAGCAGATGCCCTGGGCGTTCGGGATGATGGCGGTGTTCACGCCGACCACCAAAGAGCGCGTATCGACGAGCGGGCCGCCCGAGTTCCCGGGATTCAGCGCAGCGTCGGTCTGAATGATGTTCTCGATGAGCCGGCCATCGCGCGCGTGCAGCGAACGGCCAACGGCGCTCACGACCCCGGTCGTGACCGTCGACTGGAAGCCCAATGGATCACCGATCGCGATGACGAGCTGGCCGACCCGCAGGGCCTCGGAGTCGCCGAGCGTCGCCGCCGGCAGCGTCGAGGCGTTGAGGGCGCGGATGACGGCGAGGTCGGTGCTCGGGTCGGAGCCGGCGATCTCGGCGGCGAGCTCCGTTCCGTCGTGCAGCGTGATGCGCGGCGGGTGGCCGCCGTCGACGACGTGCGCGTTCGTGAGGACGAAGCCGTCCGGCGCGATGACGAAGCCGCTGGCGGCTCCACGGCCAGAGCCGACGTGAACGACCGAGGTCCCGACGCGCTCGACGACCGACACGACCGCCGCCGAGAACGCGTCGAGGATCTCCGGTCCGGTCTCGATCATGGGTCGCTAGTTGAGCGGGCCGCCGGAGCGGACCTGGGCGACCTTGGACATCGCCTCGCGAAGCTCCTTGAGCCAGTCGCTCTCGTGCTGCTCGACCAGCCGGATGCACCACGCGACCGCTTCACTGCGGCTGCGCGCGACGCCGGCGTCGACGAGCGAGTCGAGGACCATGCGCTCCTTCTGACGAAGTCGCGTCATGACCGGGAGAGAGAGGTGCGTGAACAGGAACGTCTTGTCGCCGTACTTCACGCCCCAAGAGATCGGACGGCCGAAGCGCCGCTCGGCCTCGTTCGAGATCTGCATGCGCTTTTCGCGGGTGTCCTCGCGGTGCTGCTTGATGCGGCCGGCGCCCGCCGCCTTCTGCGCGTCGTCGTTGCCTTCGACCTTCGCCTGCTTCAGCGTGCCGACCACGAGGATCTCCTCGCGGTCCGCGGTCACCTCGGCTGATCCCTCGTACCAGTCGGCGGGCACGCGTCCCGCCACCCAGCCCTTGATCTCGTCCAATTCGGCCACTTCCCGCTCCTTCCGTCCGGATAATTACACTGAAAGCCAGATTACTGCAACCGGAACTGGATGCGTAGATCAGGCGCCGCGATCGGCATCGCGAACCACCTTCAGATCCTTCACGAACGGTCCCTCTGCGCCGTACCTGTCCCAGGCTCGTGCGCGGAGGTGGAGTGGTGAATCCTCTACCCTCGCTGACGTGTCCTCGCGCCTGGAATCGCTGCTCGATCGACCGTGGCGGATCGTCCTTCTCGTAGCGGTGTTCGCGGCGCTTCCCATCCTCGTGCTCGGCGAGCTCTCGGCGAGCGACACGCGATCCCGCAGTCAGCAACAGAGCCTTGGCGCCGACACCCACGCTGCACAACGTGCCGCGGACATCGTCGACGCCCGCGCGCGCGAGCTCCTCAACGGCCTCCGGTCCGTGGCTCCGAACCCGGAGCTCGTCCACCTGATGAGCCAACCGTTGTCGGACGCGTCGCTCGACGTGCTTCAGACGCAGCTCCGCGACTTCCGCCTGGCGCTCGGGACCGACGTGCGACAGCTCGCGGCGCTCGATCTTGTCGGCACCGTCCGCGCCGTGAGTCCCACCGACCCCGCGCTGCTCGGTACGATCCACGCCGCTCATGCGATACCGATCTTCAACGAGACGAATGCCGCGATGCGGAACTTCGGCGAGGCGCGCTACGACGCGGCCGGACACCCGGTCCTCGATGTCGCCGCGTACGACGTCCTTCCGGAACAGCGACTGCCGGCGTACGTCCTCGCGGCCGAGCTCGACCTCCAGACGGCGCTGCAGGCGCCGCTCGAGGGAGGGATCGCGGATCTCTACCTCATCGACGCGAAGGGCCGCTTGATCTGGCGCGCGGTCGCGGCCGCTGCCCAACAGGACATCGCGACCGGAACGGCGCTGGCGCCGCTGGCCACCGGGCGGGACGTCGCCCTCATCGGTGATGATCCCATCAGCGGCGGCCAGCGGCTGCTCGCGAGCGCCCCGGTCCGGCAGCTCGGCTGGTACGTCGTCGCGGTGGAGCGCGGTGGGCCAGCCGGAGTTGGACCAGGTACTCGGCCAGCTGTTGGTGAGCAGGATCGTCCTCGTCGTGGTGCTGCTCGGAGGCGGCCTTCTGCTCGCTCGCGCCGCGAGCCAGGTGGCGCGCCGGCGGCGAGACCTCGCGCTCGCGAACGCCCAGCTCGATCGGGCGAATCACGCAAAGTCCGACTTCCTGGCGAACATGAGCCACGAGCTACGCACCCCGCTCAACGCGATCATCGGCTTCTCCGAGGTGCTGGGCCAGCGCTATTTCGGCGAGCTGAACGAGAAGCAGGACGAGTACGTGCGCGACATCCTCGCCTCCGGCCAGCATCAGCTCGCGCTGATCAACGACATCCTCGACCTCTCGAAGGTGGAGGCCGGGCGGATGGAGCTACAAGTTTCGGCGTTCTCGCTCGTCGCCGCGGTCGACGTCGGCCTGACGATGATCCGCGAGCGCGCCTCCCTGAAGGAGATCGCGCTCGTGTCTGACATCGAGCCGAGCGTCGATCGCATCACCGCGGACGAGCGCAAGATCAAGCAGGTCCTCTTCAACCTGCTGTCCAACGCCGTGAAGTTCACCCCGATCGGAGGCGCGATCACGCTGCTGGCGCGTCCTGGCGCCGCGGGAATCGTGATCTCGGTGCAGGATACGGGCGTCGGCATCGCGCCAGAGGACCAGGCGCGGGTCTTCGAGGAATTCCAGCAGGCGCGATCAGGTCAACGGGAGGAGGCGAGCACGGGTCTCGGACTCACGCTCGCCAGGAAATTCGTCGAGCTCCACGGCGGACGCATCTGGGTCGAGAGCGAAGTCGGAACGGGCAGCACCTTCCTGTTCACGCTCCCGGTGGCGCCTCCCGCCGCTCCGGCCCGCGAATGAGCTTGGACTGCTTTCGGCCCACGCGGGTTTCCACAGCTTCGTGAGCCATCTCCGGGTAGCCCTGCTCGTCCAACGCGGCGTTAGCGAACGCGCGGACGAGGAACGGGCACGGCGGCCTTCGACGGCGGGAGCGCGACGAGCAGCTCGAGCGAGGCGCGGCTGACCGCGTCGACGGCGGACTCGAAGACATCCGCGTTCTTCGCCGTCGGCTCCTGCACGCCACTCACCTTGCGGACGAACTGCCGGGCCGCGGCCCGGATCTCGTCCTCGCCGGCGACGCCTTCGATCGTGCGCAGTCGCTTGATGCTCCGGCACATTGTTCGATCTCCTTCTTACGCGAGCGGCAGGCGGATGCCACTTTCGGGCAGCGTGTCGGTCGGCTCGAGCAATCGGACGTGCGGCCCGTTCCCGAGCGCGAAACGGAGCTCGTGGCCGTCGCTGAATCGGACCCACGCATCGCCATGACCGTGGGCGAGGCGTCCGAGCCAGGAGCGGATGCCCTGCGGCTCGGGCCCATACGACGTCACGTCGCCTTCGCGGACCGGTACCGCCTCGACGTTCGAGCCGAGCGTGAGCTCGGCGCCGACCGGGGTCGCGCGGATCCGCTTCAGCTCGTCGCGGCGGAAGCCGAGGATCTCGTCCTCGCCGAGCCGGATGATCCAGCGGCCGTCGGCGGAGGCGAACACCGCGCCCAGCCACGCGCGGAATCCCTCGATCTCCGGCCCGAAGGCGGTCACCTCGTCGAGCGGGAACTCGACCGGGTCGCCCTGCGGGAACGTGAGCCGAGCGCGGGTCATCGCGTCGATACTCCCACGAGATGGACAAGCGCAGGGTCTCGACGGCGCCGGCGACGTACGCGGCCAATCGAGCCAGCGGGCGGCCGCGGCACACCCCCGTCGGCGACGGTCTGCGCGGCGACGAATTCTGGATCGTCGCCGATCACGGCGTCTCCTCCATTTCCGTGAAGAACATCCGGCACGACAGTGCTCACGGCGCGGGTCGCGCTCGACCCGCCTGGCACGACGGGCAGTAGTAGGTAGCGCGGCCGGCGTCGCCCTGACGGCGCAGCGCGATCGTCGACCCACAGACCCGGCACGGCTTGCCCGCGCGGTCGTACACCCAGAGCTCCTCGCCACGGCGCGCATCGAGGCGGGTCGTCCGGGGCCAGGCACCCGTCCGATTTGCGCGAAGCTGATCGCGCGACTCGACGATGAGCTCCCGCAGCCCGTCATCGCTAAGCTCGTGGACCTCGGCGAACGGAGAGATGCGTCGGATGAAGAGGACCTCCGACTTGTACACGTTGCCGACCCCCGTGAAGGCGCGCTGATCCATGATCGCTACACCGATCGGTGCGTCCGCTCGCGCGCGCAGCCGTGCGAGCGCGGCGTCCTCGTCGAAGTCATCGGCCATCGCGTCCGGCCCGAGGGAACGCATCCACGGATGCCGCGCGAGCTCCGGGTCGGTGAGCAGCTCGACCGTCGGCGCGTCGAAGCATGGCGCGACGAAGTCCGCGGTCTCGATGACCGCACGCGCGCGCGAGGCACCGCGCCACCACCGCTCGCCGGGACGGTAGATGTGCCACTGCCCCTCCATGTGCATGTGGCTGTGCAGCACGAGGTCCGCCGCGCCGTCCGCGTGAAATCGCATGAGCAGATGTTTGCCGTACGGGTCGATCGCGGTGACCGTCCGCCCGATGACGCCCGCCGCCCGGGCGGCGACCGCGGGGATGTCCGAGCGGAAGCCAGTGACCACCTTGCCGCCGATCGCGCGCCGCAATCCGGTGGCGGCGCGGAAGATCGTGTCGCCCTCGGGCATCAGCCCCCTCTAAAAGAGGGGGCGGCGGAGCAAGCCCTGCGCCGTGTCAACGAAACCGTTCGCACGGAAGGCCTCGGCCATCCGCGAGCCGCGCGCCTCGACCCCGTCGACGGTCTCGACGAAGAGCAGCGTGCGCCGGGCGGCCGGGGCGCGGCTATCGAGGAAGCGGGCCTGCAGGAGTGCGGCGAGGCGCTTGGCGACGAGATCGCGCACGAGCGCAGGATCGCGGTCGATCGGCGGATCGAAGGTCAGGAGCTCGCGCTCCCCCTTCGCGACCCACGCCGCGAGCGCGCCGTCGACGAGGATCACCGAGGCGCCCGCGACCCGCATCGGGCGGCGCGCGACCTCGGCCCGCTCGGGCCACGGGAGCGCCGCGCCGTACGGGTTCGCCGGATCCGTCGCGGCCAGCTGGGTCACGACCGGATCGGAGGCAGGCTCGCGGACGGCGCGAAGCCGCTCGACGGCGATCGGCAGCGCGAACTGCGTGGCACCACGCCCGGCGACGAAGTGCCCGCGACGCACGCGACCGGCGTCCTCCATCGCCTTGAGCACGCCGTACACGGACGTGAATCCGCCGCTCAGCTCCTCGGCCTGGACCGCCTCGCGCGTGAGCACCCCATGTCGGTCCAGCAGCTGCCGCACGCGCGCGTGCAGTCGCTCCGTCGGAGACGACTCGATCGCATACGACGACACGAGCGACCATCTGCCAGCAGCCTCCGGTGGCGTATCGACGGTACGCGGCGTAGGGCGCGAGCCCGAGGCGGTGAGGGGGCGGGGGGTGGCCTCTCGCGAGGGAGCCTCGACGGCGGTGATGTCATGCCCGTGAATGAGGTCCCGAGAGAGAGGCCGCCTCCCGCCCAACGCACGCGCACGCGACCGCGACGGCCTGAGGTAGCTCCGAAGAGGCGCGAGGGTGTCGTTCGTCACCTCGCCGGACCAGACCAGGTCCCACAGCGCGTCGAGCACGTCGGGCACGAAGCCGCTACCGCTCGCCGCGACGAGCGTGGGAAAGAAGGACGCCCCGCGTTCGCCGAGATGGGCGCGGATCCGCTCGTGGAGCTCGCCAGCGGAGCGCTCCCCGGTCGGCTCGATGAGCATCGCGTGCGCCGTCGGATAGAGGGAGACCCGGCCATCGCGGGAGCCGCTGGATCCCCGCCCGACCCAGACGACGCTCCCCGACGCGGTGAGTGCGTCGAGATCGTGCGGGTCGTAATCCGCGACGCGGGCGCGCAGCATCGACTCGAGCTCCGACGCCGGCAGCGCCACCCCGGACAGCTGCTCGAGGGTCTCGAACAGCGCGCGCGGGCCACGCCGCGGGACGTCAAGCGCGTGCCAGGTTGTAGCGAATCGGGCGAGGGCCGGCTGTTCCACGGGCTCGACCTCGTGCCGTAGGCGCGCGAGCGACCGCTGGCGGAGCGTGCGGAGCACGCCGGCATCGGCCCATTCCGTGCCGGTGCCGCCGGGCCGGAACGCGCCCTCGACCACCCGCCCGGTCGCCCCCAGGAGGTGCAGCGCGTCGCGGATGACGGCCTCGCCGACCCCGAATCGCTGCGCCGCGTCGATCGCGCGGAACGGGCCATGGGTCCGGGCGTACCGCGCGACCAGGTCGCCGATCGGGTCGCTGACCGCCGAGAGGAGCGACGTAGGAAGCCCCTGCGGCAGCGGCACGCCGATCGCGTCGCGGAATCGGGCGACGTCCTCGACGGCGACGAACCGCTCGTCGCCGCCGATGCGCAGGCCGACGATGCGGCGGTCGCGTTCGAGCGTCGCGATCCACGAGGCCGCGTTCGCGCCATCGGTTGACCGCGCGAGGATCTCGAACGCGGTGAGATCGCCGAGCCGCAGCAGCATGTCGTGGACGCCGTCAGCGTGCCTCGCCGCGCGCTCGGGCGTCAGATGCTGCAGCTGGAGCTCGAGCTCGCCGAGCGCATCCGCGTCGAGGAGCTCCCGGAGCTCGACCTCGCCCAGCAGCTCTCGCAGCTGCGCCGGATCCACGAGCAGCGCCTGCGCCCGGCGTTCCGCCAGGGGCGCATCGCCCTCGTAGATGAAGTTCGCGACGTAGTTGAACAGGAGCGACGACGCGAACGGCGACGGGGTCCGCGTGTCGACGGTCACGACCCGGATGGCCCGGTCGCGGATGGCCCGCAGGATCTCGTCGAACGCGGGCATCTCGAACACGTCCTGCAGGCACTCGCGATATGTCTCGAGCACGATGGGGAACGACCCATATTTCGCCGTCGTCTGCAACAGATCCGCGGCCCGCTTGCGCTGCTGCCACAGCGGCGCACGCTGCCCGGGGAACCGGCGCGGCAGCAACAGCGCGCGCTGCGCGGCCTCGCGGAAACGCGAGGCGAAGAGCGCGTTCACCGGAGCGCCCAGGGTCTCATTGCGGGCGCCGCCACCACCGATGCCGAGCTGGCGCATGACGAGGTCCTGCGCATCCTCCGGCTCGGGGATGAGGAGCTCGACCGGCGGCGGCTCCGCCGCTTCGGGGAATCGCACGACGATCCCGTCGTCGGTGTACAGGATGTCGGTGTCGTGACCGGTGCGCTCGCGGACCAGCGCGCCGATGGCCATCGCCCACGGCGCGTGGACCCGCCCGCCGAAGTGGCTGAGGATGCAGACCCGCCAGTCGCCGAGCTCGTCCACGTAGCGCTCGATGACGATTGTCCGGTCGTCGGGGACGGTCCCGATCGCGGTCTCCTGGTCCTGCAGATAGCGGAGCAGGTTGCGCGCGGCGTTCTCGGTGAGCTTGTGCTGCTCGACGAGACGTGTTTCCCCCGCGGCCCGTGATTCGGCGCGGAGCGTCCGGACGAGCGACCCGATCGCGCGCCCGAACTCGAGCGGCCGGCTGGGGTTCTCTCCGTGCCAGAACGGCATCTTGCCCGGCACACCCGGCGCGGGCGACACGAGCACGCGGTCGTGCGTGATCTCCTCGACCCGCCAGCTCGACGCCCCGAGCAGGAAGACGTCCCCCACCCGGGTCTCAAACACCATCTCCTCATCGAGCTCGCCCACGCGGCCGCTGCCGCGCTCGGCGCCCGCGAGGAACACGCCGTACAGCCCGCGGTCGGGGATCGTGCCGCCGTTCGTGATCGCGACGCGTTTGCTTCCCTCGCGGGCCTTGAGCACACCGGCGAGCCGGTCCCAGACCACGCGCGGACGCAGCTCCGCGAGCTCATCGCCGGGGTAGCGGCCCGAGATCATGTCCAGGACCGCTTCGAGCACGCCGCGGGTGAGGTCGATGAACGGCGCCGCCCGATGGATGACGCGCTCCAGCTCATCGACGGGCCAGTCGTCGACGGCGACCATCGCGACGATCTGCTGTGCGAGGACGTCCAGCGGGTTGCGGACGTAGTGCATGCGCTCGACCTGCCCCGCGAGCATCCGCTCGGTCAGCGCGGCGCACGCGAGCAGGTCGCCGCGGTACTTGGGCAGGATGACGCCGGTGCTCGCGGCGTCGATCGTGTGC
Source organism: Chloroflexi bacterium UBA4730 (assembly GCA_002404155.1). GTDB lineage: Bacteria > Chloroflexota > Limnocylindria > P2-11E > P2-11E > UBA4735. Next base: position 88,210 of record DHJC01000044.1, read on the forward strand.
CCGGCCCGGCCGATCCGCTGCATCCCGCTCGCGACCGACGGCGGCGTTTCGACCTGGATGACCAGATCGATCGCCCCCATGTCGATGCCGAGCTCCAGCGTCGACGTCGCGACGAGGGCCGGGAGCCGGCCCGACTTCAGCTCGTCCTCGATGAACTGCCGCTGCTCACGCGCGATGGAGCCGTGGTGCGCGTGGACGATGCTCTCGCCGGCAAGCTCGTTCAGACCGTTCGCGAGCCGCTCCGCCAGCCGCCGGCTGTTGCAGAAGATGAGCGTCGACCGATGCGCGCGGATGAGCTCGAGGATCAGCGGGTGGATCGAGGACCAGATGCTCGTGCGGACCTCGCCCTGCTCGGCCGGGCCGCTCGGGACGTCCACCACCTGGCCGAGGCGAGCCATGTCCTCGACCGGTACCTCGACCCGAAGCTCGAGTCGCTTGCGTTCGCCCGAATCGAGGATCGTGACCGGTCGCGGCGTTCCGTCGACCGCCCCGCCAAGGAACCGCGCGATCTCATCGAGCGGGCGCTGCGTCGCCGAGAGGCCGATGCGCTGCAGCGGCTTCGCCGCCACGAGCTCGAGGCGCTCGAGGGAGAGCGCGAGATGCGAGCCTCGTTTCGTCGCGACCATCGCGTGGACCTCGTCGACGATGACGGTGTCGACGGTACGCAGCGCGTCGCGCGCCTCCGACGTGAGGATCAGGTAGAGCGACTCGGGCGTGGTGATGAGGATGTCCGCCGGATCCCGGAGGAACTCGGCGCGATCCCGATGTGGCGTGTCGCCGGTGCGGATGGCGACCCTCGGCTCGTGGAACGGCAGACCGGCGCGCTCGGCCGCGCGCGCCACACCGGCGAGGGGCGCGCGCAGGTTCCGCTCGACGTCGACGGCAAGGGCTTTCAGCGGCGAGATGTAGACGATGCGGCAGCGTTTGCCCTTGGGCGGGACCGGCTCGAAAAGCAGGCGGTCGATGGCCGCGAGGAATGCCGCGAGCGTCTTGCCCGAGCCGGTGGGTGCGAGGAGCAACGCCGACGCGCCGCGCGCGATGACCGGCCACGCGAGCTGTTGGGCGCGCGTCGGCGCCGCGAAGGACCGCTCGAACCACTCGCGCGTCGCCGGCCGAAACGCGTCCAACGGACCCGGGACCATCGTCCGAGAGTACCGTTCCGGCGATGGAGATCGGCCTCGGGATCGACGGCCGGTTGGTGCTCTCCGATACAGACCAGGCCGACCTTGCGGCCGAGGCGGCGCTGCTTGGGTACACGAGCCTCTGGACGCCGGCGCGCGACGACGATCCGTTCGCGTTGTGCGCGCGGTGGCACCAGGCGAGCGGGCTCGCGACGGGCATCTCGGTGCTGCCGCTCCAGCGATGGGATACCGAGCGGCTGGTCGCCGGCACGCGCAGGGCCCGCGAGCGCACGGCGGGGCGCTTCACCCTGGGCGTCGGAAGTGGCAGCGAGCACGATGCGCCCATCCGCAAGATGCGCGACCTGGCGGCCGCGCTGCGGCCGCTGCTCGAAGACGCGCCGATCTACCTCGGCGCCCTCGGCCCGCAGATGCTGCAGCTCGCGGGCGCGCGCTACGACGGCGCCGCGCTGAACTGGTGTTCGCCGCAGCAGACGCTCTGGAGCCGCGAACGTGTCGCCGCTGGGGCGCTCCGCGCCGGCCGGAATCCGCGGGCGATCCGCATCCATCAGTACATCCGGGTGTGCGTCGATCCGGACGTGACGGCGGCGCGGCGCGGGCTCGCGAAGATGGTCCTCGGCTACGCGATGGCCAAGCCGGGGGTCGATCCGACCAAGGGCTATCGCGGGCACTTCACCCGGATGGGCTTCGACGCGGCGCTCACCGAGCTCGAGGCGATGCGCGCGCACGGCGCGGACGACGACACGCTCGCCGACCGGCTACCGGACGAGCTGCTCGGGCGGGTCGGCTATTGGGGGCCTCCGGAGGGCGCCGCGGCCGGCTTCGAAGCGCTCACCGCTGGGCTTGATATCGCGGTGGTGCGCGTCGTCGTCGCGACGAACAACGATGCGGACTGCGTGCGCCTCGCGATGCGGAGCTGCCTGCGGCCAGTTAGCTGACCTTCAGCAGATCCACGACGAAGACGAGCGTCTCGCCGGGCTTGATCGCCCCGGCGGCGCCGCGGTCACCGTACGCGAGCCGGGCCGGGATCGTGAGCCGGCGCCGCCCGCCGACCTTCATGCCCGCGACCCCTTGATCCCAGCCCTTGATCACCCGCCCCGCGCCGAGCGGGAACGAGAACGGGCTGCCGCGATCCCACGATGCGTCGAACTGCTGCTGGGTGGACCAGGCGACACCGACGTACTGCACGTCGACGGTCTTGCCCGCGGTCGCTTCGGCGCCCGTCCCGACGACCAGGTCTTCCATCTTGAGGTCGTCCGGCGGAGCGCCCGCGGGGATGGAGACGTCGGGCTTGCTGGCCACAGCCCGATGCTAGCGTTCGAACCAGTGACCTACTTTCACGAGGAGCAGCGATTCCGCGAGTCGTGGCTGTGGCTCGCGATCGCGGTGCCCGTCGGCATCGCGGTCTGGGTGCTGCTCGCGACGCCGGAAGCGCCGCGGTCGGCATCGATCGCCGTCGTCCTCGTGGCCGTCGCCGTGTGCGCCCTCATCGCCCTGGCGCACCTGGAGACGACGGTCACCGCAGACGCGGTCGTCGTCCGATTCCACGGGCTCTGGCCCACGCGGCGCATCACGCTCGACGACATCGCCGAGTACGTGCCCATGCGCTACACGATGTGGGACTCCGGGGGCTGGGGCATCCACTTCGGGCTCGCCGGCCTCACGTACAACGTGAGCGGCAACGACGGCGTCCGCTTCCGCCTCACGCGCGGCAATCACGTGCTCGTCGGCACGCACCATCCCGCAGAGCTCGCCGCGGCGATCGCGACGGCCATGGGGGCGCGCCGGACCGGCTAGACGTGCGGCGCGAGCCACTCCCGGAACGCGTCGAAGCCGTACGGCCGCCCGAGGAAGTCACCCACGAGGTCACCCGCGGGCTTCGTGCCGCCGGGTGCGAGGACGAGGTCGCGATAGCGCTTCGCCTGCGCCAGGTCCATGAGGCCCTTCGCGAACGCGCCATGCAGGTCCTTCGCGATCACGAGCGACCACATGTACGTGTAATAGAGCGCGGTGTACCCCTCGAGGTGGCCGAACGAGGCCTGCATCGCCGTCCCTTCGGGCATGACGATCCGCGAAAACTCCTTGGAGGTGTCGAAGACCACCTGCGTGGTGTCGAGCCCGCGCGGGTCGCGATCGTGCAGGCGCAGGCTGATCGCCGAGAGCATGAGCTGCCGCTGGACGAACGTCCCGCGGCCGAAGTCGCGGGCCTCGCGGAGCTTGCGCACGAGCGCCTCGGGGATGACGGCGCCCGTCTCGACGTGCTTCGCGAAGCGCCGCAGCACGTCGTAGTCGTAGATCCATTCCTCCAGGAACTGGGACGGCGCCTCGATGAAGTCCCACTCTGACGGCCGGCGGACACGCGCCCATTCGATGTCGCCGCTCACGATGCCGTGCACGAGATGGCCGAACTCGTGGAAGTACGTGACCACCTCGGAGTGCTCCATGAGGGCCGGGCCCTGCTGGGCGTTCGGGTCGGGGAAGTTGCAGACCAGCACGCCATGCGGCTTGGACCGTCCTTTGAAGCCCGGGACGAGCGTGAAGCAGGCGGCGTGCTTGAACTTGCCCTCGCGCGGGTGCATGTCCAGCGAGATGTGGCCCATCGCGCGTCCGTCAACGTGCACGGCGAAGGTCTCGATCGAGGGGTGCCAGAGCTCGATCGTCACCGGGGTGAAGGTGAGCCCGAAGAGCTCGCTGCTCAGATCGAGGATGGCCTGCCGCACGGCCCGGTATTCGAAGTACGGGCGCAGCTCGCGGCCGTTGTAGCTGTACTTGCGCGCCTTCACCCGCTCAAGGAGGTACTGCGTGTCCCACGTCCCGATCGGCTCCGCGCCCTTCTCGGCCACGAGGTCGCCGTACTCCGCAGCCGCGCTCTCCCGGCACGCCGCGAGCGCGCGGTCGATGAAGTCTCGGATCGCGCCGGCCGAGCCGGTCATCTTGTCCTCTGACGCGTACTCGGCCCAGTTCGCGAAGCCGAGGATCGACGCGAGCTCGGCGCGCTTCGCGAGCATGTGCTCGAGCAGGACCACGTTCTCCGGGACCGCTCGCTGACCATTCACGATCGCGAGCGCCTTCCGAGCGACCTCGTCCTTCGCGTAGGTCATGAACGGGATGAGGTCCGGGTAGTTCGTCGTCACGTGGACCTTGCCGTTCGCGTCGGCCGGGTGCGCCGCGATGTAGTCGGGCGGCATCCCGTCGAGCTGGCCGGGGTCGAGGGCGAGCTCCTGGAGGTTGTCGCGGATGTTCTTCGCGAACTCCTGCTCGACCTTCACCAGCTCCGCGCGCACGTCGCGAACCCTCTCCTGGTCCGGGGCGCTGAGCTCGATGCCGGTTCGGCGCATGTCCCTTCGGGCCAGGTCGACGACGCGGCGAGCCACGGGCTCGAGCGCGGAGGGGCCCAGCCCGCCGAGAGCTTCGTAGAGCGGCCGGTCCTGGCCGAGCCGGGTCGAGAACGCCGAAAGCTCTTGGATGATCGTGTCGGCCGCGGCGCGGACCTCTGGATCCGGATGCACCTCGGCCATGAGCCCGCATTCGCTCGCGGCGCTCGAGATCTCGATCCCGATCTCGTTGAACGGCCGCAGCACGGTCGTTTCCGTGAACGGCCGCTCGGTGTCACGCACGCGTGACAGGTGCGCTTCGGCGCGCGCGAGACGTGCTCTGTTTCTGTCCAGCAGATCGGACGCGACGGAATTCATCGTGCTCGTCATCGGCAACGCCGAGTCTACCGGCCTAGAGGCGATAGCCCGCCGGATCCACGTGCGCGGCCACGAGCGTCACCCGCTTGAGGCGCGCGGCATCGCGGAACGCGGCGCGGCACTCGTCGAGCGTCCGCACCTCGACGCCGTCCGCGCCGAACGCCGTGGCAAGGGCCCGGTAGTCAAGGGCGCCGAAGGTCGTGCCGGTGGCGGCGAAGCCTTTGCGCTCCTGGCTGGCCTTGATCTGCTGGAGGGCGTCGTCGGCCAGGATGACGACCGTGAACGCCAGCCCGAGGCGCGCGGCCGTCTCGAGCTCGGCGACGCTCATCGCGAAGCCGCCATCGCCGAGGATGCACGCCACCGCGCGGTCCCGATGCGCGAGCTTCAGGCCGATCGCGGCGGGCAGGCCGTAGCCCATCGAGGACAGGCCGTTCGAAACGAAGAACGTCCGCGCCGAGTACGCGGGCCAGCACTGGATGGACACGGACTTGTTGTATCCGACGTCGCAGGACACGAGGGCATCTTCGGGCAGTGCCTCGCGCAGCGCGGCCAGCACGGCTTGGGAGGTGAGGCCATCGCGCGCCGGGCGCACGAAGCGGCGGAACTCTTCGCGGAAGCGGGCCGCGTCGCCGCGCTCTTTTGGACTCGCATTGACGGACAGCGCGTCGAGCGCGACGGCGATAGGTCCGAGGAGCTCGACCGCGACTTGGTAGTAGCGGTCCTCGTTCGGAAGCGGGCTCACGTGGATGACCGGCGCCTTCGCCCCCCAATCACGGTCGAACTCGACGGGATCGAAGCCGACCATGAGGATGAGATCGCGTCCGGCGATCCACTCGTAGAGCTTCGCGCTGCCGAGGCCCTCGATGGTGCCGATGCAGAGCGGATGATCGTCACGGAGCAGGCCCTTCGCCTTCGGCGACAGGATCACCGGAATGCTCCACGCCTCGATGAAGCGCCGCAGCGGCTCGGCGAGTCCGTCGTCGAGGGCGTCAAGGCCGGCGAGCAGTACCGGTCGGGTGCTCGCGCGCAGGAGCACGAGCGCCCCGGCGACCGCATCGCCATCGACCCCGCCCGCGATGCGCACGTCGGGCGTCCGGGGGAGATCGGACGCCGTAGCGTCTTGCGATGCAACGTCGCTCGGGATCTCGAGGAACACCGGACCGCGGCGCGGTCGCAGGGCCACCCGCAGGGCCCGGTCGGTCACCGCGGCGGCGTTCGCCGGGTTGACCCGTGCCTGCCACTTCGTGATCGGCGCGAAGAGCGCCCGAAGATCGAGCTTCTGGTGGCTCACGATCTCGTAGCGGTCGACGGGGAGCTGGCCGGTGATGGCGATGAGTGGCGCCCGGTCGAGGTACGCATGCGCGACCCCGGTCACGAGGTTCGTCGCGCCCGGGCCGAGCGTCGCGAGGCAGGCACCCGGCAACCCCGTGCTGCTGGCCATCGCCTCGGCCATGAACGCGGCACCGGTCTCGTGTTTCGCGAGGACGAACTCGAGGCCGGCCTGGCGGAAGCCTTCGATGAGGTCCACGACCTCGCCGCCGGGGTGGCCGAAGACGTGGCGGATCCCGGCAGCCCGAAGTCGGTCCCCGATGAGGCGCCCGACCGTCGTCACGGCGCCATCATGACGGGCCGGCGCGGATGTTGCTGACGCAACTATCGGTGTGGTATCCTGAACGTCCACGCGACATTGTCGCGCCGCGCAGCCGTTTCTTCACTTCCCGGCTGCCAACCGACCGCTCAGCCGACCAATTGGAGGAACCACCGATGAAGACGTCAGGACTCCCCTGCCGCGCCACGCCGGACTGCGACGTGGTCTTCAGCCCCGCGGATGACAAGACGCTCAAGCTGCTGCTCGCGGCCGCCGCCGAGCGCGACGCGCACGAGCTGGCGGTCCACGGGTACACCCACCGCGTGATCGATGTCGCCAAGCCGGACTTCGCCGCCGGCCCGCGCGGGCGCCGTCCGCGCAAGGAAGCTGCCGCCTAGGCCCGCGCCGTGACGACGATCGAGTCCGTCGAGCCCGCGACCGAGACCGTCCGCGCCCGCTTCGACTCCCATTCCGCGGCCGCGGTGGCGGATGCCATCGCGCAGGCGGACGCGGCGTTCCAGACCTGGCGTACCGTCCCGATCGCCGACCGGGCGGTCCCGATGCACGCCCTCGCGCGCCTCCTCCGGGACCGGAAGGACCGCTACGCCCGGACGATCACCACCGAGATGGGCAAGCCGATCACCGAGGCGCTCGCCGAGATCGAGAAATGCGCCTTCACCTGCGACTTCTACGCCGACCACGCCGCCGCTTTCCTCGCCGACGAACCGGTGGTCGCGAACGCGCGCGAGAGCCTCGTGGCGTTCGAGCCGCTCGGCGTGGTCCTTGCGGTCATGCCGTGGAACTACCCGTTCTGGCAGGTCATTCGCTTCCTCGCGCCGGCGTTCATGGCCGGGAACGCCGCCCTGCTGAAGCACGCCTCGAACGTCCCGCAGTGCGCACTCACGATCGAGGAAGCCGTCCGCGACGCCGGCTTCCCCGCCGGGCTGCTGCGCACGCTGCTCGTGCCCGGCGCAGACGTGGAGCCCGTGATCGCGGATGCTCGCGTGCGGGCGGTGACGCTGACCGGAAGCACCGCGACCGGTGCACGGATCGCGGAGCTCGCCGGGCGCGCGGTGAAGAAGGCGGTGCTCGAGCTCGGCGGATCGGATCCCTTCATCGTCTTGCGTGACGCGGACCTTGGGCCCGCGGCGGAGACCGCCACGAAGGCCCGCTTCCAGAACGCCGGCCAGTCGTGCATCGCGGCGAAGCGCTTCCTCGTCGAAGCGCCCGTCGCGGCGGACTTCGAGCGCCGATTCGCGGACGCCATCCGTGCCCTGCGCGTCGGCGACCCGCTCGACCCGGCGACCCAGGTGGGCCCGCTCGCGCGCGAGGACCTACGCGACGCGCTCGACCGGCAAGTCCGCCAGTCCGTCCGGATGGGCGCCCGCGTCGTCGTCGGCGGCAGCAAGCGCGAGGGCAAGGGCTGGTTCTACGAGCCCACGCTGCTCGCCGATGTGACCGAGGACATGCCGGTGCTCAACGAGGAGACGTTCGGCCCGGTGGCCGCGGTGCTCAGCGTGCGCGACGCCGATGAGGCCGTCCGCATCGCGAACAGCTCGCCGTACGGGCTCGGCGCGGCGATCTGGACGAGCGACATCGCGGCCGCGCTGGCCATCGCGCGCCGCATCGAATCGGGCTCGGTGTTCATCAACGGAATGGTCGCCTCCGATCCGCGCCTGCCCTTCGGTGGCGTGAAGCAGAGCGGCTACGGCCGCGAGCTGTCGCACTTCGGGATCCGCGAGTTCGTGAACATCCAGACCATCTGGATCGGACCGGCCCAGCAGCCGGCGAAGGTGGCGAACGCCGAATAACGACCCCGGCCTAGGCTCGCGGCGATGAACGTGGCCGAGCTCGTCGTCGCCTGTCTCGAGAACGAAGGCGTGCGCCACGTCTTCGCCCTCCCCGGCGAGGAGACCCTCGCTCTCGGTCTTGCGCTCGAGGACAGCCCGAAGATCACCCAGGTCATCGTGCGGCACGAGCAGGGCGCGGCCTTCATGGCCGACGTCGCCGGCCGGCTCACCTCATATCCGGGCGTGTGCCTCGCGACCCTCGGGCCCGGTGCCACGAATCTTCTCACCGGCGTCGCCGACGCGACGCTCGACGGCGCGCCGCTCGTCGCGCTCACCGGGCAGGCCGGGCTGGAGCGGATCCACAAGCATTCGCACCAGTACGTCGACGTCCGTGGCATGTTCGCCCCGGTCGTGAAATGGGGCGCGCGCATCGAGCTGCCCGATGGCGCGCCGGAGGTAGTGCGAACGGCGTTCCGGATGGCGCGGCTCGAGCGTCCGGGCGCGACGCACGTCGAGCTTCCCGAAGATGTGGCCGAGCGTGACGCGGACGCCGCGCCCATCGCGGTACGCCGAACGCGCCACCCCGCTGCGCGCGACGACGCGGTCCGCGCCGCGGTCGACGCGATCAACGGCGCATCGCGGCCGATCCTCCTCGTCGGGAACGGCGTGATCCGGCGCGACGCCGCCGGCCATGGCGCGGTCGCCGCCCTGCGCGCGTTCGTCGCGAAGACGCGCCTTCCCGCGACGCACACGTTCATGGCGAAGGGCGCCATCGACGATCGCGACCCCGCCTCGCGCCCCGCGGTCGGGCTGCAGCGGCCAGGAGCCGACCTCGCTGCGCTCCCCGAGCTGGCGCAGGCGGACGTTGTCGTATGCGTCGGGTACGACCTGGTCGAATGGGCGCCGGCGCTCTGGAACCCGCGCGGCGACAAACGCGTCGTCCACATCGACAGCCGGCCTGCCGAGATCGACGCGAGCTACGTCGTCGCGACCGAGGTCGTCGGCGAGATCGCCGACTCGCTCGAGGCGCTCGCACCGCTGCTCACCACGCGGCCGGCTTCGCCGCGGGTGCGCCACGACCGTCGCACCGCGGGCGACGGCGCGTTCCCGCTCTGGCCGCGGCGGGTCGTCGCCGACCTGCGCGCCGCGCTCGGCGACGAGGACATCGTCATCTGCGACGTCGGCGCTCACAAGGTCTGGCTCTCGCGGCTCTATCCCGCGTACGCGCCGAACACGGTGATCGTGGCGAACGGCTTCGCGCCGATGGGGATCGCCCTGCCCGGCGCGATCGCGGCGAAGCTCGTCCGGCCCGAGCGCAAGGTCGTCGCGTTCTCCGGCGACGGTGGGTTCCTGATGAACGTGCAGGAGCTCGAGACGGCGAAGCGGCTCGGGGTCGCGATCGTGTGCGTCGTGCTCGTCGACGGACGGTTCGGCGTGATCCAGGCCAATCAGCAGCGGCGGTTCCAGCGCACCGGCGGCGTCGAGTTCACCAACCCCGACCTCGTGCAGCTCGCCCGAGCGTTCGGGATCCGCGGCGAGGCCGTCGCGAGCGCCGACGAACTCTTGCCGGCGTTGAAACGCGCCCTCGACGCCGACGGACCAGCCATCGTCGCTGTGCCGATCGACCCGCGCGAGAACGCGAAGCTCGGGGACGTGCTCTAGGGCGTCGTTCGGCGCTCCAGCCGCCCGAACACATCGATGATCCACAGGGCGTTGCCGTCCACCGCGACGGCGTAGCTGGGCACCGGAAAAGTCTCGGTCGTCCCGCCGGATGCGCGATCGACGAAGACGAGCGACACGCCCGGCACCCAGACCCCGCGGGACGTGGCCGCGAGGGAGGCGACTCCCTCGCGCCCCTGGGGCGCTCCGGCCTGAACGACCGCGGCCACGGTGTTCGTGCGGGCGTCGATGCGGTACAGCCCGCCGTCGTCGCGCGCGGATCCCCCGCGGACCCACACGTCATCGCCCGCGATGGCGATCGCCAGGGCCCACGCTCCGACGGGGATCTCTGCGACCACCGCGTTCCGCCTCGCGTCGATGCGGAGCAGCAGGCCTGCGGCGCTGCAGACGACCCACACGGCATCGCCGCTCGTCGCGATCTCGGTCGGACCCGAGCCCACGGGGATGCGAGCGACGGTCTGCCGCGTGGCCGGGTCGATGCGCGCGATGGTGTCGTTCGCGTAGTCACTGACCCAGACGGCGTCGTCGGTGGTGGCGAGCGACCACGCATCGAAGCCGACCGCGATCGCGTCCGTGACGACGTTCCGCGCGGGATCGATCCGCACGACCGCGTTCGCGTCGTTCGCCACGGCCCACACCGCTCCGGCGCCTGCGGCGACGGCGCTCGGCGCGTCGCACGCTCGGAGGCCGAACGAACCGGTGGCGTAGGCATGCTCCGACGACGGCGCGCAGCCTGCCGCGAGGAGCCGCTGCGGGTCGGCGACCGTGATGCTCGCGACGATCGCGCCAGACTTTGCGTCGACCCGTTGCACCGTGCCCTCCGCGGCGCTCGCGATCCAGACCGAGCCGAACGCCGGCACCGGACGGATCGCCCGCTGGCCAAGCGCGATCGGCGCGAGCGACGGATCTTCGGCTGGCGCCGGCGCGGCGCACGCCGCAGCGAGCGTCGTGACCACTACGAGAAAGGCGAAGCGCATGGCTGAACGCTAGCGCGGGGGAAGATCCAGCCTCTGCACCCGGAAGATGAGCTCCCACGTGTTGAAGACGCCCCAGAGGAGACTCAGCACCGCGACGCCGCCGATGATGTACAACGCGCGCGCCTCGCCGACGGCCACACCGATGGCGGCCGCGATCGTGACCATGAACAAGGCGAAGCCGGCCACGAACTGGATGATCGTGACGCGCCGGTCGTAGCCGATCCCGGTCGCGCGCAGGCCGCTACGCGAGGCCGCCGCGAACGGCAACGTTGCCGCGAGGACGACCGCGAGCAGCTCTACGCCGAAGGCCCGGAGCGTCTGGGGCATGAGCGCGAGAAAGCCGATCCCCATCGACAGGACGTAGCCCAGGAACACCGTCCGCGCGACCGAGCGGAGCTCGGCGTTCTCGGCCGCGCTCAATACGCGGATGTGGATCTACGTTGAAGTCGTGCCACAGCGCGAGTTCTCCGACATCGGGACGCGAGGATAGCGGTCGGCAGGACGCTGCTGCTCGCCCGATCGCCACAGCCCACTGCGCCGCGCTCGCGCGTGAGCGCTTGGCGCGAGCGAGGGCCTGAATAATTCGGTGGATTTGGCCATCGCTCCTGCGCTTCGCGCGGTAACTGACAGCTGAGCGGACGACGGGAGTCAACCGTGCGGATGTGGCAACGGGCCGGCGTGTGCATGACGAGCGCGGGTGGTTGCGGCTCGCGAGTTGAGATGATCGAAGGCTCAAGGCGCCGCAACAACCTTCCTCGAGTCGGCAGGCGGCGGTCGGAACTAGGTGCCTGCGATGAAGCGGATGCTGAGCATCGTGCGACACCGCGGACAGTTGAGGGTCGCGAGCGACGACTCGCTCTGCCCCAACGCTGGAATGAACTTCAGTCCGTCGGCATCCGACACACTCCGCGTGCACTGGGGGCATCGGAGTTCGCCACGGCCCAACTCGGCGTGGGTAGTCTGTAGGTCCGCGAAGCCGACTCTCTTTTTCCGTCCCACCTAGCACCGCCCTCTCGGCCGCCTGCGAGCGACGGCCCTAGTTCTAGTTCCCACCGGTTTCTGAGACCCCACGCAGGGGCCACTGATCGATACACACCGCCAGCGCGCTGACGCGCTCTGTCGCCGCCGTGGGAGCCATTAGAACGCGGACGGCGGACAGGCGTCGTCGCAGTTGCGCTGGTCGCGACTGGCCGTTGATCGATCGGCGCCCGATCGTTAGCCCGCCGGTACGGCGATCACAACGAACCGGGGATCGGTGGGGTTCGGTCCGGTGGACGTTTGGATGGTCAGCCGCTCTCCGGGCGTGTCCCTCATCCAGGAAACGTCGTCCGGCGCGATACGCGGGTGGACCTCGGTGACGACGTACTTCAGCGCCTTCAGATCCGGTGTCGAGATATAGACCTCGTCGCCCACTTCCGCGTTCCAGAGATTGAGGAACATGCCGACGCGCGCGTGCGAATAGATGTAGGTGTTGCTGCCGAGGCCGGGGATCGACGTCGTCGGCAGGTGGAACGCAAAATTCTCCGGTGTCCTTTGATCGACGGTGTCCCGGGTGATGTCTCCCTCGGTGATCGGCAGGTCGATCGACAGCCTCGGGATCTGCACCCGGTACCCGTCCGGGATCGGCGTCAGGGGATCTCGCGTCGCGGGCGGCACCGGCGGAGTTCCGTCCGGATTGAGAACCGTAACGTACCAAAAGACGCCGTAGTCCTCCATCCATGTCGTGCCTTCAATGATCGGACGTAGCGCGATCGCGTAGCGGCCCGGCGTCGCCGGGGCTCGGACTCGGAACTGGAACCAGGCCACTTGGCCCCGGTCCAACGTAGGGCGCGGGCTGGACTGCGAGCCGATTGAACCGCGGCCACCCGGTGTCGGGAGACCCCTGCGTGCCATCGCCACCGAGAATGCTCGGTCGGTCTTGTCCCGGCATGGGATTCCACGTCGCGAGGTAGGCGACCTCGCCCAGAGGACCGCTAACCCAGCCACGCGAGCCAGTGTTGTAGAACGCAACGGTCGCAGTGGACTCGGTGGCCGGGCAGAGCGACATGTAACCGCTCTGGCCAAACCACGCTGCATGGAATCCTTCGTGTCCGAACGTGAGCCCAGTCGGTGGAGGGATGCCCGGACCCACCGATGACGCGCAGGTCGCCGCTCTGGCAACCGGGGATGCGACGAGCAGCGCAGCCGCGATCACCGACACTCCGGCGATCGTCGCAATCAGGCGCGTTAGGCGCTTGGGCACGCTCATCTTTCCTATGAGGCCACGAACCACGACCGAGCGCTAGGGGCCACGACGTACTCCTTCGTTCCATCGACTTCGTCGGGCGGCGTTACCAAGCCATCGGTGTCCATGGCAGGGATCCGCCGAAAGGAGGCCGTCTTGGCTCGCGATAGGTCCGTCTCAGCAGTTCAGCGACGGGTCGGGCCAAGGCTCCGGGCGTTCTACAACTTGACCGGGCTGCCGCTGGATGAGCCCGACGCCCGAGGCATCGAAGACCCTACTGGCTCTGCGTCGTCGCTCCACGCAGGCCATTCAGGATCACGGTTTGGGCCTCGTTGATCGAGTGGACCTCGACGGTCAACCGGTGCACCGCGGTCAAGGTCTCGTGGTCGGCTTCCGCGCGCGCGTCGTTGGCGGCTTGGATCACGTTCTGGCCGACGATGATGATCGGCAGCAGGATCAGCTGCAGGAAGGTCTGGGCCACCCAGGACACGATCACGATGACGTCGCCAGAATGGAGCGCAGCGGGTAACGAGACGAGCGCGATACAGGCGAAGAGATAGGCGATCCACATCGAGCCGACGGTCCTCGTGATCCGCACGGCGAGCCACGTGTTGAACCGTCCGGCAGGCCCGGTGCCGTGAACCGTCGCGTGGACATCGCGGCTCAGCACGAGCCGGGGCTGGTGTCGTTTGGCTGTCGCGACCTCAGGGTTGTCCATACATCCTCCACGCGCAGATGGGCGAGCACTCTTTCGCAGCTGGCCGCGACTGATCCGGCTCAGCCGCCGGTCTGAAGCGCTGACTGTGATGCACGCGAGCCTGCGCCGTGCCCGGCCCACTTTCAAACCGTCGCAGGTTACCGAGGAAATCCGCGGGGCCCGCTACGCTCCCGACCAGTCGGTCGATCGCGTTTCCCTCAGCCGATGACGGCGGGACAGTGCGCACCGACCCTCTTCATTCCGCGGGCCGGGTGCGCCGGCGACCACCAATGCCGGCGCATTCTCGTCGCCGGGCGGATGAACAGCATCGCGAGGGAGACGTCGCGATGGAGTACCTCCCGCGACCTGCTACGTGAGCTCGGTGGTCTCGCGCCAGCCTGGAACCGCCGTCGCAAAGCCAAGGGCGCGCACCTTCGGCTCGAAGGCGGCCTGGGCGGCAGGATCGCCGTGGACGATGAACGTCGTGCGTGGTTTCTTGGTGAAGTTGCCGAGCCAGGCGAGGAGCTCGGGCTCGTCAGCGTGCGCGGAGAATCCGCTGATCGAGCGGACCTGGCAGTGGACTTCGAGGTCTTGTCCGTCGATCCGCACCTGCGTCGCGCCCTGCTGCAGATGCGCACCAAGCGTGCCGTCGCCCTGATAGCCGACGAAGAGCAGGGTCATCGCCGGATCGGCGACGAGCGCCTTGACGTGCTGGACGATCCGGCCACCGGTGATCATCCCGTTCGAGGCGACGACCATGAGCGGCCGGGCCGCCTGCTCGATGGCCAGGGAGTCCTTGGGGTCGTTGGTCACGATGGCATCCGGATAGTCGATCGGCGCGTCGTGGCGGGCGATCAGGGCCCGGGCGTCATCGTCGAAGTAGTCGGAGTACGCCCGGTAAATGGCGGTGGCCTTCTGGGCCATTGGCGAATCGAGGTACAGCGGCAGGTGCGGGGTGGTTCCCGCGCCCAGTAGCCGGTTCAGCTGGTAAACGATCTCCTGGGTCCGGCCGATCGCGAACGACGGCATGAGGAGCACGCCCTTCGCGTCGCTCGTCAGCCTCACCGCCTCGCCGAGCAGTCGGATCGCCTCCTCTTCAGGCTCGTGGATCTTGCCCCCATAGGTCGACTCGATGAGCAAGTAATCTGCGGTCGTGACTAGGGTGGGGTCACGCAGGATCGGCGTGGCAGGCCGGCCGAGGTCGCCACTGAAGACGATCGTCCGCTCCTGGTCGCCCTCGGTGACCCGGACGCGAATGATCGCTGAGCCCAGGATGTGGCCCGCGTCCATGAACGTCGCGGTGATCCCCGGCGCGACCGGGACTTCGGCCTCGTAGTCGATGCCGTGAAAGAGCGCCAGCGCTGTGTTGGTGTCGACGACCGTGTACAGCGGCGCGCGCAGTGCGGTGACGGCTGCCGGCGAAGCCGCCCGCGTCGCGGCGGCGGGATCTTCCGTGGTCGCGGCCGCGAGCTCGGCCGTGGTCGCTTCGTCTTCGGCCGCGGCACGATCGGGGTTCCGTGTGGCGAACCGTTGGTGGCTCTGCGCGGCTTCCTCCTGCAGCTTGGCGGAATCCAGCAGCACCAGTCGGGTGAGATCGACCGTTCCCCTCGTCGCGTAGATCGGCTTGCGGAAGCCGGAGGCCGCCAGATGTGGGATGAGCCCGCAGTGATCGAGGTGCGCGTGCGTGAGCAGGAGCGCGTCGATCTCCCCCGGCTGGTAGGCGAACGGCACCCGATTGCGGATCACGTCGTGCGGGCTGCCTTGGAACATGCCGCAGTCGATGACCACCCGCGCCCGATCGGTCTCAAGCAGGTATTGCGAACCCGTCACCGTGCGTGTCGCGCCGAGAAAATGCAGACGCATTTCAGCCATCATGGCACCCGCGCGGGGCGTGGGCGCAGAGGGCTGCCTTCCGACGTTGGGCGTTTTCTTCGCGCGGCGTGAGCCGCCGCCGACGACGACAGAGCAATCCCACCCGGCCCGCGTAGCCGCGTAGGCTGGCCGTCTTGCCGCTCCTTCCGCGACCGGAGCCGTTCGACCCATTGCGGAACGGCTTGTACACAGGCGACGAGCTGATGCAGGGCTACACACCCGCAAACCCGGAGGGCGCCCTCGATCGGAAGATCGCTCGCTACTTCGTGGCCGCCGGTGGCCGCAACCCAGCCTCCGCGGCGGAAGCCATCGCCCAGCGGCTCCACGACTTCGGCATCGACCGCGCCCTGACCGCATGGCTCAACGGCAACGGCGGCACCGCGCCGAAAGTCGTGGGCGTGATGGGCGGCCACTCGACGCCCCGCGACGACCCGCAGTACGCGTTGGTCGCAGACCTCGGGTGGCGGTTGGGGCGGGCCGGCTTTGACGTGGCGACCGGCGGCGGCCCCGGGCTCATGGAAGCGGCGAACCTGGGCGCGTACCTCTCGACGTATGCGGACCGCGGCGCCCTGGATCGCGCATTGGCACTGTTGAAACAGGCCCCGGCGTTCGAGTCCAACCACGCTCGGTACATCGAAGCGACGCGTCGGGTGCTCGCCGATCTGCCGAATGGCGCGGATAGCCTCGGCCTGCCGACCTGGGTCTATCCGGATGAACCAGTGAACCTGTTCAGCTCGCACATCGCGAAGTACTTCTCCAACAGCATGCGCGAAGAGGGCCTCATCGCGATCGGTAGCCACGGCGTGGTCGTTGCGAGCGACACGCCCGGTACCCTGCGGGAAGTCTTCCAAGCGGCGGAGCAGAACAGCTACTGGGTGGGCGACCGCCGCAGTCCAATGGTCCTGCTCGGTCCGCAGGGCTCCTCGAGCTTCGAACTCTTGCTTGCGTACGCGCGACGCGACGGCTACGCGGAGCTCGTCAGGTGGTTCGAGGATCCAGGGGAGGTCGTCGACTTCATCGTCCGAACGCCTCCCCTCACTCGGCAGTCGCCCGCGCCGGCGACATCGGCTGCTGGAGTACGGCGCATGCGTTATCGGCGACCCGGCTGATCGCCGACCTGATTCGCGGGCTCGGTTCTAATCTCGACGGACACTGACGTTTCGCATTAGTGGGGAGGAGGTGGCACAAGAGATGTGCTACACGTGCGGGTGCAAGCTGCCCTACGACGCGCATGGCGATCCGCGGAACATCGTCGAAGACGACCTGGTCGCGAGCGGTACGACCAAGACGATCAAGAACGCCGGCCGGCGGACGGCGAAGGAGAACATGCTCGATCTCTTGCTGGAAGAGAAGCGCCGCGGCGAACTCGAACGACCACACCGGAGCTACGCCGAGAGGTAGCGTCGCGGCGTAGTGACTCGAGCAACGCGCGCGGGCTAGCGCAACCATTCGCAGAGTGACCGAGCGCCGTCGTGGCCGAAGGTCACGCGGCGGCCAGCCGAGGCACGCAGCATCGTGACGCTCTCGGCAGGAGCACATTCGCGCGCGCCGTGCCGCTCTCAGTCGGCCGATGATCCCGGACCACAGCTGGGCGGGAAGCGCGGCGAACCGCCGCCCTAACGGCGGCCCCGCGGCAGACGGTTGTGCAAGGATTTCGGCCGAACACCGTGCATGTTGCAGATCTGAGGGGCGCAGATTCCCGGTGACCGCTGGAGCGCCGGACCTATCCTGCCTGTCGATCCCCCTGAAAAGGAAAACGATGCTGCATCTCGATACGAGCAACTCCGGGTTCATGCACCTCTGTACGAGCCTCGTCATGCTGATGACCCCGGGACTGGCCTTCTTCTACGGCGGGCTTGTCGGCCGGCGCGGCGAGCAGGCCCACGGCGGAGAGCTGTAGCGCGATGGGCTGACCCTCGCAGGCGCGGGAACTTGGTCGCCGTAACGCTTGACCTTTACTCCCATGTGGTGCCGAGCGGTCAGCGGGAAGCGGCGAAGGAGATGGGCGCGGCCCTATTCGGACAGTCCAACCACTCCATCGACATGCGCCGAGCCTTCGCCTCACCTCTACCGCGCAGCGACGCTCAAAATGTGGGAACAGTGGCCGATTATTGCCACGTTCACGGTCGCGGGGAGGATCGCGCAAACACGGGACTCAACCACGCGGAAGTGGTAACAGCTCGCCTCGTTCAGGACGAGCTCGGATGGCTCCGGCTGACGGCTTCGAGCAATCGCTCTCGGATTGCCGCGCCGAAGCGATCCGGCGAGGGGCCGCGGCCTCGGCGACGTTCTCGAAGCTCACGAGCGGGATGCCATCGACGAGCGCAGGCGCGTCGCCATCCTGGAGCCCGGCGACATAGGCGCCGAAGCGCCCAAGAAAGCTCCGCGCTTCCCGCGCCGCGGTCGCGAGTTGCGTCGGCAGATCGGGATCCTTTCGGAGCAGGCGCTGCGTAACGTCCAGGACCATCACCACTCGCGAGAGCTGCGCGGCGAAGTCCCGCTGCATTTCGTCGATCAACTGCCGCCGTTCGACTTTCGACTCTTCCAAGAGGCGAGCCGAGAGCTCTCCCTGCGCGAGCGAGGAGAGGAAATCGGCGATCGTCATGGCAATGTCGACGTCAATGTCGGAGTACAGGTCCTGGACGCGTCCTAGCACGAGCATTCCGCTGCTTTCATCCGTCACCCGGATCGGGACCACGAGGTACTCATCGGCTCGCGCACTCATCCACGATCGCGCGCGTGCGCCGCGGAGGTGGCGCGCGCGGCTCTCTCCCACGACCGTCGCCGCTAACTCGTCGCCATCCAAGTGCACGTCGCCCGGCAGCACCTCGCCGTAACCGAGGGCAGCACGCAGATGCAAGCGCCGCGGATCTCCGTTCGGCGTCCAGATCCCGACCACGTCGTGGCGGAACGCATGGGCAACGAGTGATAAGGCCGCCTCAAGGTCCGCTTGCGGATCGGAGCCGATCCCGGCCAGGCGCGCGAGATCGAAGAGCGCCACCGCCTGTCTGCGATCGGTCTCGAGGCGCTGAACTATTTCGAGACGCGCCACCGCGCCCTCCGCACGCTCGATCATCGCAGCCAGATCCTGGGCGACGATGTTCAGATCCTGCAGACGCTCACCGTCGTTCACGCCGACCACGCGGCGAGCTCTCACGTTGACCACGCCCAACACTCGGCTCCCGTTCCGCAAAGGCACGACCAAGGCTTCCTCGATCGTCGGGTCGATGCCGGTAAACCGCGCATCATCGACCCGGCCGCTGAGGACCAGCGGCTGTCCGTGCCTCGCGACCCAACCCGAGATCCCTTCCCCGAGACGCCGCCGCGCTGCGCGCACGATCTGCTCGTTCGCCCCGAACGCCGAGCGGACGACCAGCTCGTCATCGTTCTGCAGCAGCATGACAGAGACGCCGGACGCGTCGAAAAGCTCGCCGATTCGCTTCGCGGCGACGGCGATCATCCTCTCGGGATCATCGGCGCTCGCGATCTCGCGGCGTATCTCCTCAAGTGTGTGCACGCGGCGCTCGAGCTTCGCCGCTGCCCGCGTCGAATCCCAGAGCGAGTGCGCATCGGCGAGATCGATCGCGACGAGTCCGGCGGAGCGTGTCAGCGCATGCAGGCTCTCTGACTCCCACGGCCGATCGACACGCAGTCCGACGACCGTACCAATCACCCGGTCTTTCCAGATGAGGGGTACTGCGAATCGATGCTGTGCCGCGCGACCGTCAGCGAGCTGGATCGGGAGAGGTCGAGCGTCGACGTCGGCGGCCTGGCCCAACTCCGCCAGGTTGTGCTGCGCAAAGGGGACACGCATGCCGTCGGTCCTGATGACGACGATGACAAGCGCGTCGGCCGATACCAGGCTTGCGAGATAGCCCGCGCGCGCGGGCCAATAGTCCGGTCGAGCTTCGGTCGTCAATGAAGCCACCCGCCCACCCCCTGTTGCGCCTCGCCGCAACTAGAGGCTCTCCGCAGGAGCGCGTCAACGCCTTGCCGTCCGTTTGAGACGGGCCTTCTACTACGCCGGGGGGATGGAACGCTCGGGTCCTGCTCGTGGATGTCCGGCCGCTCATCCAAATGAACTAGGTCAGGGCCGGCACCCGGCGCTTCGGCCGGCGGCGCGACGAAGAAGGTGCCGCACGCGAAGATCGGCGCGTAGGTCGATCGTGCGCACCTCCATGGACGACGTCTGGCGTCGAGCACCTAAGGATGAGATTGCGTCCGAGTTCGAAAAGTGATGTGTACCGGACCTGACGGGTGGGAACTCTGCCGCGCCTCTACCGCGCGGCCACGCTCAAATGTGATAACAGTGGCCGATTGTTACCGCGTCGCGGGTCGCGGAGAGGATCGCGAAAACGCGGGGGTCAAGCACGCGGAAGTGGTAACTGGTCAGCTGGTCCAAGACGATCGCGGCTGGCTGCGGATCGGCAGGGTAGAGTCCGCGGGTGAGCTTCGCGGTCACCGCTGATGCATACGACCGCTTCATGGGCAGGTATTCGGCTCGGCTCGCCCCCCAGCTGGCGGACTTTGCCGGCGTGCGTTCGGGGCAGCGGGTGATCGATATCGGTTGCGGGCCCGGTGCGGTCACGAGCGAGTTGGTCGATCGGCTCGGCCCGACCAATGTGTTCGCGGTCGATCCATCGGAGCCTTTCGTCGCGGTTGTTCGCGAGCGCTTCCCCGCCGTCGACGTACGGCGCGCGGCTGCGGAGCAGCTGCCGTTCCCGGACAACGCGTTCGACGCGGCGCTGGCGCAACTGGTCGTCCACTTCATGTCGGACCCAGTCGCGGGGCTGAGCGAGATGGGGCGCGTCGTGCGGAACGACGGTGTTGTCGCGGCCTGCGTCTGGGATCACGCCGGTGAGCAGGGGCCGCTGAGCGTCTTCTGGCAGGCGGCGGGCGAGCTCGATCCCGACGTGAAGGACGAGTCGCACCTCGCGGGCGCGCGGGCGGGCCACCTCGCCGAGCTGTTCGTGAATGCGGGGCTTCGCGGGGTCGAAGCGACGGCGCTTGTGGCCACGGTGGTTCACGCGAGTTTCGAGGATTGGTGGGGGCCCTTCACTCTCGGCGTTGGTCCCGCTGGCGCCTATGCGGTGGGACTCGAGGCCGATCGCCGCGCCGAGCTCAGGGAACGCTGCCGGGAGCTGCTCCCGACAGCACCTTTCGAATTGGCGGCGCGGGCATGGACAGCGCGCGGTCTCGCGTAGCGGCGCTGCCACCGGGGAGACCCGACAAACGCGATCCGAGCTCGACCGATCGATCTCCGCGCCGTGATGATCTCCTACTGAGCGGAAGACGGAACTCGAACGCGCCGTCCGCGCCCGCGCACCCTTCTTGTGCGGGACGGCGGGCTCGACCGACTCCGCCGCGTGGCGTAAAGGGGCGACCTCGGAAACGTAACCCCGCGAAACGGGACGACGGCGACCCCTGCTCGGGCCATTGCTTCTCGATGGTGAACGTCGCCCGATTCTGGTCGACCGGAATCGTCTGCATTGAATCGGGCGCGGCCTCCGGATGAGGAGGCCGTATCGACTCGGTTAGTGGCCCTTCCACGTGAAGGACCCGCACGTGCCTGTTCTCGTAGAGGCCGCCCACGGGTGCTGCCTGCGCGTAGTCGTACTCGTGCCAGAGGTTCTCGGGATGATCGAGCGGCTTAGGCACCGGGCGGCTCGCGGGCGGAGGGCCGATCACCGCGATGCGGTCGGGCGACACGACAGGCTTCACCCGCACGGTCGCGGAACTTGACCGTCTCTCCCGAGTGCCGCACAACGACGCCTTCGCGGCGCCTGCCTTCGATCACAGCTGCGATACGCCATCCCTCGCCAACATCGTCACTACACGCGCGGCTCATGAGCGCCGGCGTCGAACCGTTAGGTTCGTCATCGGTGTCATACGGCGTGCCTGTGATCGGCGAGGACTTCAGCGAGTGCGTATCGGGCGATGCCGCAGAGGACTGGGTTGGTGTTCTGGTAGTACGGGAGGATGATCAGCGCGACGGACAGTGCCCAGCCGCGACCTCGCGCCCAGGTCGCGTCATCGACCGGTAGCGCTGCGCGGAACACATCCCGGGTTGCGGCGGTGAGGAGCGTCCACGCAACCATCAAGTCGCATGCGGGATCGCCCACGGCGAGACCCCCGAAGTCGATGACGGCGCTTAGCCGGCCGTGTTGGGCCAGCAGGTTCCCAGCATTGAGGTCTCCGTGGAGCCAGACGGCCGGGCCGGGCCACGCTGGCGCCTGGAGCGCTGCGTCCCACGCCACGGTCACTGCGTCGGTATCGAGCGTGTCGTGCAGGGAGGCGATTGCGGCGCGAGTGGGAGGGTCTCGCACTGCCAGCGGCACGCCGCGGCCAGAGTTGTGCTCCCCGGGGGGCGGCCCGCCGGTGGGATCGATCCGCTGCAGGGCGGCGACGAATCGCGCCAGATCGGTCGCCGCTTGGCGGAGATCGGCGATGCGGTCAATGGTCGCGTTCTCGCCTTCGAGCCACTGGTACACGGACCAGTGCCAGGGGTATCCCTCGGCTGGGATTCCCTTCGCGAGCGGGACAGGGATGGCGAGCGGTAAGTGCGGGGCGAGTCGCGGCAACCACCGGTGTTCCTTCTCCACCTGCCCGGTGGCCCAGCCGATGCGGGGGAGCCGTACGGCCATGTCGTCGCCGAGCCGATAGATGGCGTTGTCCGTCCCGGCGGACTCGACCAGCTCGATGGGAAGGTCTGCCCACCTCGGAAACTGCTCGGCGAGCAGCCGGCCCACAAGCGATACGTCGATGGCCACTTCGTCGGCGTGCATGTCCCGGTGACGATGCCACGAGCGCCAACGGAGCGGAAGCGGGGTCAAGCACGCGGAAGTGGTAACAGCTCGGCTCGTTCAGGACGAGCGCGGGTGGCTCCGGCTGGCGGGTTAGAAGGAGCGAAGATCGCCGGTCGGACCTGGGTTGAACCCGCCAGTGTTTGCCAATGGCATCGCCGTCGAGGGCATCGATGAACTGCACCGAGTGTTGTCCGACCAGGCGGCGTAGACCGGTCCCCAGCTACGGCTTCTCGTCAGCGTCCCAGTAGTACTCGTAGCCGACACGTACCACCGGCTTCACCGGACGTACGAGCTGAACCGGCTTGATGGGCTTGATGGGCTTGACCGGCTGCACTGGCTGTACCGGCTTCACGCTCGGGATGCCGGTCGGCAGTTTGCGAAGTTTCCAGCTCATACGAATACGTGTATCTGCTCCCGAAGGGAACCGTAGAGGAGTTGACCGCCATCGGTAGCGAGGCGTGCCGGCGAGCGCCGGATCAGCGCCAGGATCCTCGCGCGAGGCCGGCCATCACCGACGCGTGGTCCGCCTCCGTCGGTGGCGGCGAGACGACGTGCACGGCGACGAGCCGGGTGCGGGCCTGGAGCCCGCGGGCCTCACCCGCCGCAGCGAACGCGATCGCCCCGGGGCCGACGACCGCCTCGTGATCGCCTGCGATGAGCGTGCCCTCGCCCTCGAGGATGACGAAGACGATGTCGACGCCTGGCGCGTGGACCGGGATGAACTGCCCCGGCTCGAGGCAGACGAGGAGCGCGCGCGATCGCTCGCCCTGCCCGAACGGGACCGGATGGAACCGATCGGGGGTGAAACTCACTAGCGTGTCGTAGCGCGCGACGATGTTCGCCACCGCTAACCGGCGACGGGCTCGCCGTGCATGCGACGGAGGACCGCCTCCTGCTCCGGGCCGCTCAGGTGTGCCGCGAAGAGCGGGAGGTACGCGCGCTCCTCCTTCGCGAGGTGTACTTCGACGAGCGCCGCAAGGGCGCCGGCGAGCCGCGCGACCTCCGCGGCGGCGGCGGGATCGCCGTGCGCTCGCAGAAGCTCGGTCGCGGCTGCGAGATCGTCCCGATAACGGGTGATGAACTCATGGTCGATCGACATCGTCGCCGTCGGGCGGCCGTGGGCCGCGACGATCGGATCGAGGACGGGATAGAGGTCCCGCTCCTCGCTCGCCGCGTGGGGAATGAGTTCGCCGTCGAGGAACGAGACGAGCGCCGCCGCGTCCGCGGCCGACCCGGTACCCGTGACCGCGTCGACGCGGACGCGCAGATGTGCCGCGAGCTCGGCATGGTGACGGGTGATGGCGTTAGTGGTCTCGCTCATGTCTTCGCCTCCCTGGGACGTGGTCGCGGGGCTCGCCGACCGCTCGGGGCACCCGGCTAATGCGCGGGCCCCGAGAGCGTCCCGTCGGCCGCCGGGCCGCCGACCGGCTCATGCGTCTGGCCGCGCATCGCGCCAGCCGATACGCGCCGTGATGATCGGCCCCCTTCGCCACTCGAGTGACGTTGGTCGACACTGTAGGCCTATGCGGGCTACGGCGAGACATCACCGCCGGGTGCTACGTGATGCACAACTGTTGTCCCGCAGACCCGCCTCCGAGCTAATCGCTAGCAGGGCGCGGCCGCCGCTCCCCTACCAGCGCTCCGGCGATTTGGCGGATCGTGGTCGCTTCACGGAGCAGCGCGATACCGACGAGTTCTGCGAGCGCCGCACTTGTCGGGACCAGGGCACGCGGAGTGGCTATTCGGTTGGCGGCACTGTTTCGCCCGCGAAACGGTGCGCACTCTGCGCGAGCTCTTCAGGCCATCGGCACGGTGGTTGCGTGGCTCAGGGCCGCGTCGGGATGCCTGGCGACTCCTCGCTGACAGCCACGATGAGGAGCCACGCTCCCGCGATGGCCAAGCCGAATCGCACGACCATGTCCGCTCCCACAAGCGAGAGCCCAAGGCCGTTTCCCGCGATGACGGCGATGGCGCCCGCGAACCCGATGAGCATCGAGACGTCGCCGATCGTCGTTCGGATCGCGATCGTGCGTGCGATCGGGTCACGGCGCCAGCGGCGCAGGATCGGGGCGATCTGGACCGTGCTCTTCAGCGTCTCGTAGAGCAACGCGCCGGTCACGATCGCGAGCGCGATCCCCGCGCCCACGTGATCGAGGGTCGGGACGAGCACGATGAGCGAGGCAATGAGGATCTGGCCGAGCGACGCGACAATCGTGCGCGCGCGGTGGCGATGTCCGAGGTGCCCGGTGATGGCGCGCAGGTGCAGCGAGACTGCGACGAAGACCAGACCGGCCAGCGCGGCTGCGGCGCCACCGGTGACGACGAAGAACTCGTGCCAAAGGTCAGGTCGGTAGGCGTCGAGCACGTCGGGCTATGGGCTTCCGCGGCTCGCCGCGCTTTCGGCGAGCAGGCTGTAGAAGAGGACGAAGGCCATCAGCAGCTCGATCGTGAGAGCGGTCGCGAAGCCGGCGAGTGAGGCCCACCGGAGCGCGTTCGCGACGGAGACCACGAGGATGGCGGCGAAGCCCAGCGACAGGAACACGTTGATCCGCACGCGGAGGGCGTGGGCCCGCGCCATCTGGCGCTCGCGCACGACCATGATCATGCCGATGTAGACGGCCATCACGGCGCTGGCGACGGCGAAGGCCGAACCCTCGTCACCGAGCCCCGCGTACAGCAGCAGCGGCAGGAGGCTGAGGATCGTTGCCGACAAGGTCGCCGTGACGAGGCCCCGCAACCGGATGGCGTGCCACTGGCTCCAGCTCCCGGCCTCCCGCCGAAACGCGCTGGCGAGGCCCGCAAATCCGGCGGTCACGATCGCGATCTGCGCGATGCCGAGCAAGAGCCCTTCCCCGCGCACACCCGGATGCTAGTGGGCGGCGCCGACGAACCGATCGCGGCGTGAGACGGAGCTACAACGACGGCCCTGTAGCCCGAATGAGATTCGAACCGCTGACCTCCTCCTTGAAAGGGATGCGGTCGAGAGAAGAGGCCTAGCGAATTCTTCGCGCACGGATTGATTCCGGCTTCGAGCAGACACGCGCGTCAGATAAGCGGTCAGCCAATTAGAACGAGGCGGGCAGCAGGCTGCCTCGTCTACGACACTTCACGGGCCCGACGGCGGCCCTGCGATGGCTATGATTCCGGCCGTGGCCGCGCCGTCCCTTCAGCTCGCCGGTGCCCTCGCCGCGACGGTCGCCGGCTTCGTCGTCGGAGGCGTCTGGTTCGCGCCACCGGTGTTCGGTAAGTCGTGGCTCCGCGCGCTCACGATTTCGGACCAGGACGCAGCGAAGACTCGCGGTCCCAACATCGGACTCGCGTCGAGCACCGACCGGCGATTTCTAGCCAGCCTCGCGTCGCGGCGCGCAGTCGCAAACGTGGCGCGTTCGGACTGCCTTCTGCCCGCCGCTCGAACTACGGGCGATGCCTGAGTGATTCCCTCAGTGGGCGCCGCGGCGACGGAGTGATGTTTTCCAAACACGTCCCGGGGTATGAGCACACTGACCGGTCATAGCCCTTCGTAGTACGCCCAAGTCATCCGCACAGCGCGACACCCATCGCCTTCGCCGCCTCTCGCTGAAGGCTCGCCACAACATGGGAGTGAAGGTCTAGCGTGACGGCGAATCGTGGAATAGCCCATCGCCTCTGCGCGTCGAAGACAATGGGGTGGGAGTGAGGTGGCGACCGTGTGGGCTCAGAACGAGCGATCGGGATGCGCGCCGGGCCAGTGGCGGAGCGAGCGATGAGCACAATCACCGCCCGCGAGCGCGTGACTGGCGCGGTCCGCGGTGCTGTGCTTGATCGGCCGCCCTTCTCAGTCTGGCGGCACTTCTACCCGACCGAGAACGAGGGCCCTGCGGCACTCGTTGCAGCGACCGTCGAATGGACGACGCGCTTCGGCCTCGACCTGGTGAAGTACAACCCGCGGGCGCAGTACCACGCCGAGCCGTGGGGCACCCGCTACCGCTACGGCGGCGCTGAGCCACCCACGCTCGAGCGGTACGCGGTGACCTCCGCTGACGGTTGGCAGCAGATCCGACGAAAGGGTCTTGCAGAGCCCGCGTTCACGGAGCTCCTCGACGGTCTGCGGGCGGTGCGGCGGAGGCTTCCCGACGTACCGCTGCTCGCGACCGTCTTCACCCCGCTTGGCGTGTGTGAGCGCCTCGCCGGCAGGGAGCGCGTCCGCACCGACCTACGCGGGCGGCCCGATGACGTGCTCGGCGCGCTCGACGCGATCGCTGACACATTCTGCGATGTCGTGCGCGCGTGCTGCGACGTTGCTGACGGAATCTTCTACGCGACGACGTCCTGGGCCCAGCGCGATCTGCTCGACGATGCCTTGTTCGAGCGCTTCGCCCGCCCGTACGACCTGCGCGTGCTCAACGCGGCAGCCGGCGCACCGCTGAACCTCCTCCACATCTGCGGCCCACGCGCTCGGGTGCTCGATCTCGCGGTCGCGTACCCAGGAGTGGCGGCCGTGTCGTGGGACCCGCACCTTGATGGCAACCCCTCACTCGGTGCGTTCCGTGCCGCCGTGCCTGAGCGCGCCGCTGTGGGCGGCATCAGCAACCGCGCGCTGCTCGCTTCGGACCCCAGCGACGCGCGAGCGGACGCCGCTTCCGGCCTCGCGGCGACCGGCGGCCGGCGCTGGATTGTCGCAGGTGGCTGCACGATTCCACCCGAATCGCGGCCAGCCAACATCGCGGCCGCGCAGGCGGCGCTTCTCCGTTGATTCGCAGGCCCTCGACGGCGACCTCTTCCTTGCAAAGCGCGGGGCTCATGCTCGCGCTGCTTGCGGTCGGGCTTGCCAGCATCGGATGGAGGGCCGCAGTTGCGGCCGCCATCCTCATTGAGAAGGCCCTCGCGCCGACCCCAGCCGTTGCGAAGGGGGCCGCGGTACTGCGTGTCAGCTTCGGGATCGCAGTCGCGACGATCCCGGCGGCTGCCCAGTTCGTGATGGGCGGGTCGCCCAGAATAGCCGCGGATGTGTCCTCGGTCGGATGCGCGCGACCACGGTGCGGCTCCTGTGATCAGATGCGGCGGGTCACCGGGACACCGCCTAGCTTCGCTCGTAGCCCCAGCAGTGGGTCGTTCGGGTCAGCGGCCCATCACCCGGTCCATCCGCTCAGCTGGCCTGGGTCGCGGGACTCCGGTGGCGATCGGGCCGTCGCGGCCTGAGTAATTCATAGACGTGCTCCTGCGGTTCGCGCACGTCCTCCTTGCGATCGTCGCGATCGGCGCCAACCTCACCTACGCCCTGTGGCTGCGCATCGGCGAGCGCGACCCCGAGCACCTCGCCTACACCATCCGGGGCATCCGCGCGATTGACCGGCACGTGGCGAACCCGGCCTACGGACTACTGTTCGTCACCGGCCTGGCGATGGCCTTCGTCAACGGCATCCCGCTCACCCAGGGCTGGCTGGTCGCCGCGCTCGCGCTCTATGTAGCCGCGGCGCTCGTGGGCTACTTCGTGTTCGGGCCCGTGGTCAGGCGGGAGCTTGCGGCGCTCGAGCGGGGCGGTGTGGACGACCCTGAATACCTCCGCTTCCGCGGTCGCGCGCGGCGGCTCGGGATCCTCACGACGACCGTGGTACTCATCATTCTCGCGCTGATGGTGACGAAGCCCGTCTAGCGAGCGCCTCCTTGCGCCGTCCGGCGGCGGGCGGCAGCACCGGTCCGGCCACCCAGCGGCGCCCACCGCAAACACCGCGACGGCGAGTCCGAATGCCGCGCGCCCGGGGGCGCCGGGGCTCGAAGAGTTGCTCCAGCGCGCGGAGGCGTTCCGCTAGTCAGCGGCGCCTGGCAGCCAGCGCGGCACGCGTTGCCGGTACGCGCGGTACTCGTCCCCGAAGATCCGCTCGAGCCGCCCCTCGTCCACGCGCACGCGCTCGCGGAAGCGCGCGAGCTGGCGCGCCCCGAGGAGGACCGCGAGCGGCGAGCACGTCGCTGCGGCCAGGCCGACGACGAAGAGCAGGTGCCCGAGGTACATCGGGTTCCGCGTGCGGCCGTACGGACCGTCGGTGACGAGGCGCACCGGTGGGCGCGCCGCCCCGCGGCTACCGGCTCCCTGCGCGTCGCGATAGGAGCCGGCGTAGCGGTAGAGCCCGTAGCCCGCGGTGAGGAGCGGCAGCGCCCGCGGGTCCAGGCGCACGCGCCGCCGCACGACGGCATCGAAGAGGAGCACCGCGAGCGGAAAGAGGACGAAGGTCTGCCGCGGAGAGGATCCGAACATGCGTCGCACGGTCACTGTGCCGAGGGCCGGAGTTGAACCGGCGACACATGGTTCTTCAGGTGATGCGATACGGCATCATGCGAAACCCCGCGGCATCTTCGCGTCTCCTTTCGCCGGGGTGGTCGATGGGAGCGTAGACCGCGAAGGCGCCGCCCGCACCGTGTCCCGGTAGACCTTCGCGTAGCGGTCGATCGTGATGCTGACCTTCGCGTGGCGCATCACGCGCTGGATGACCTCAGGCCGCTTAAAGCGCGCGGCCATGATCGAGGCGGTCGAGTGGCGCAGGTCGTGCCTCAGCTCGCGTGAGCGATCGCCGTCCTGATCGTCGGAAGCGACGCGACGAGCACGGCCAGCGCGACCGTGACGAGCGCCGCCTCGGAGAGCCACGGGAGTGCACGGCCGTACCCGTAGATCCAGTTCGCAAGAAGCGGGCCGATGATCCGGCTGATCGATTGCATCGCCTGGCTCGCGCCCTGGACCCGCCCCTGCATCGTCTGGTCAACTGCGCCTGAGATCAGCGCGCTGTTCGACGGCTCGAACAGACCGTCGCCGACGACGAAGAAAATGGTCGCCGCGTAAAGTAGCGCCGCGGACACGATCACCGCGGTGAGCGCGGCGAGCAGGAGCCCGACGACCCCGATCCCGAGTCCGAGCGTGGCGACGTTCGCCGCTCCGAGCCGCGGGAGGAGCTTGCGGACGAGGACGCCCTGCGTGAGCGCCGCGACGAAGCCAGCGACGAAGAGGAGCGTGCCGATATCGGACGCGCTCCAGCCGAAGACGTCCTTGAGGTAGACGGGAGAGTTGCCCTCCATGCCGTTGAACGCGACGAAGAACACGAGCGCCGCGGCGAACAGTCGCCCGAGCGAGGGCACCGACACGACCTTTTCGAATTGGGAGAAGGGGTTGAGCTCGGCGAGCCGGACGTTCGTGATCCGGCTGGCGGGGCCGAGGCTTTCGGGCAGTGCGACGTACCCCCAGAGCAGGTTGAGCAGGGTGATCCCAGCCGCGAGGTACAGCGGAGCGGCGATGCCAAGTCGCGCGCTGAAGCCACCAATCGGCGGGCCGAACATGAAGCCCAGCCCGGCTACCGCGCCGAGGATGCCGTAGTACTTGGCCCGCTCGGCCGGCTCGGTTACGTCGGCGACGTAGGCGAACGCGGTGCCGACGTTGCCCCCGGTCACGCCGTCGATGACCCGGCCGAGGAACAGGATCCACAGCGCACCGCCGATTCCGAGCAGGAGGTAGCCCACGATCGATCCGACAAGGCTCACCAGCAGGATCGGCCGCCGCCCGTAGCGATCACTAAGCGCACCCAGGCCCGGAGCGGCGAGGAACGAACACAACGCGTAGGAGGAGAGGAGCAGACCGACGACCAGAGCGACGGACTCGCGGCCAACGTACTCCGCGGCCAGGAACGGGAGGACCGGGATCAGGATGCTGAAGCCGGTGAAGCTGAGGAACACCGTCGCCGAGATGAACGTCAGCTGCGCCGAGGTGGGCCGCTTCAACTCATCCTCCCCGGTCCGTCCGCTGGGAGACATCTCATTCACCAAGATAGGTTCTGACAGACGACTCCGTGAACCTGCGACCACCTGTCTGTGCCCGCCTGAGTGGCCCCCGGCGCCTCGCCGTGGGGGGCTTCCTCGGACTGATGTTGCTTGTGTGCATCGGCGACCGTGTCGTCTCGCGGGCCGGGAGCGCATAGCTCCAATAGTTGCGTCGCTTTGTCGTGATGGAGTGTCTCTCGAGGGAGCTCGGACGGATGGGCGAGCAGCCTCGTCGCGCGGAGTTTGGGTAGCCATCGGCGTGAACGGATGCGGTCACGTGCGGACCGCGGTGGAGTCGAGCTCATCGAATCGCGCCACACATGTCATCTTTCGATGACGGCCTTTCACAGCCTCTCGCGTTTTGCGCGCCTGGACACCAGCTTTAGCCCGCCAGCCGGAGCCACCTGCGCTCGTCCTGAACAAGCCGAGCTGTTACCACTTCCGCGTCTTTGAGTCCCGCGTTACCTCGATCCTCTCCGCGACCAGCGACGCGGTAACAATCGGCCACTGTTATGACATTTGAGCGTGGCTGCGCGGTAGAGGTGTCAGAGCTGCGCTTCCTGCGCCGCCAGCATCTGCGAGAGCTGCATCGCGCAGGAACGCACGCCGGGTAAGGCCCTCGCGCATCACGTCCGTCTACGAGCCGATTCGCCGCGACCTCAGCCCAGAGGCTACCTCGCGGCCGGCACCTTCTGGAGCAGCTTGAGGCCCTCGCGGATGAAGGCCGGAAGGTCTCCTGGCTGGCGCGACGTCACCAGATTGCGATCGACGACGACGTCCTGATCGACGACGTCCGCACCGAGCAGCTTGAGATCGCCCTGGATCGTCTTCCACGCCGTCAGGCGATGGCCCTTGTACGTGCCCGCAGTGATGAAGAGCTGAGGACCATGGCAGATCGCCATGACGGGCTTCTGCGTCTCGAAAAACGCCTTGACGAAGGCGACCGGCGCCTGCTGCGAGCGAAGCCGATCCGGCGAGAACCCACCTGGGATGAACAGCGCGTCGAACTGATCCGGGCTCACCTCGGCGAATGCCTTGTCGACGACCGCCGTCTCTCTCCCCTTGTCGCCATTCAGCCCCTGACCGGCCTCCATGCCGACGATCGTGATCTCGTGGCCGGCCTGCTTCAGCGCGTCGTACGGCTGCTTGAACTCGGAGTCTTCGAATCCATTGGCGAGCACGCAGGCGACTCTCATGGATGGACCCTCCAGCGACTCGGCGTTCGCAGTCCTACACCCTGCCGCCGCACGTCGAACATGACCAGTTTAGGGCCGCAATCGGGTTCCCCGGCGTGTAGCCAATCCCTTCACCGATATCTGATGGCAATTCGCGATCGCGACCTGGCCTATCTTTCCTTCCGATCGGCGCTGGTGAGCCGCGAGTCGGTAGCGGTCTCGCGTGCTTCGCCGGTCGCTGCGGGCCAGGCTAGACGGATTGCTTCTGCTGATGACCGAACGGCGGATCGGGCGGCCGGAGGGAGTCGAGGATCTCGCGCACATCGAAGTCGGCCGCGGCAACGACGGCATCACCGGCCCCGTAATAGACGCGGATGCGGCGACCGTCATCGAACGGGACATGCCCGCAGGTGAACACGACGTTCGCCATGAGGCCGGCTCGCTCGTACGGCGCACTCGGCATCAAGATGGGGTCATCGCTGCGCCCGAGCACGCGGGTCGGGTCGTCCCGATCGAGCAGCACTGCGCCCAGGGCATACCTGAGGTTCGCATCAGCCCCGTGATAGATCTCGAGCCAGCCCGAGGGGACAGCGAACGGAACCGTTCCCGCACCGGTCTGCCGTTCATCCCACTTCCCCTCGCGCGGCAGCACGAGTGGCCGATGGGCTCCCCACGGCAGCTTTGGGTCCGGCATCGCGATCCAGATGCCAAGGACGTGCCCGAAGGAGCTCGGCATCGGTCGGGTCAGTGCCATGTACCGCCCGTCCCGCTTCTCCGGGAAAAACGCGATGTCCTTCTGGTCGGGCGGCAGGAGCGCGCCGTGCTTCTCGAAATGTATGAAGTCGGTCGTCAGCGCCAGGCTGGGCGTGATCCCAACGCGCGAAACGGCGGTGTACGTGATGTGCCAGACACCGTCGATGCACGTCGCGCGCGGATCCTCGCACCCGTATTCCTCAAGGTCCGTCGACGCTACGATCGCCGCCTCCGGATCCACCGTGAAGTGGATCCCGTCGGTGCTGCGCGCGCACCGCAAATGGGACACCTGTGCCGGGAACCTCACCGTCTTTTCGAGTTGCGGGTGCGTGAACTGCACCGACCGGGGATCGCTGACGTCTAGCCCCGGCAGATCCTTCGGCAGGTAGAGCGGGAGGTAGCCGAAGGATTCGCCTCCGGGGTCGCGTATGGCGATCGGGACGACATCCTCCTTCCGGTAACCGCGCGGCAGGGGCACGATTCTCGGATGTGGTCCCGAGAGGTCGAGCGTCTGTGCATCAGCGGGCGGATCGATGTCGCTGCGCGCTCGTTCGGCAACACGGAGCAGGAGCACGATCTCATCGCCGATCCGGGCCGCGGCTGGGTTGAGCACCGCCTGCACCTCGAATCCGGCCTGGAGTGGCGCAACGTCACGAGGTGCGAGCAGTGGGCCGTTGCCAACCCGCTTGCCGAGGGCCGTCGCGCCTGTCCGCTGAGCCGACTCCATGCCGCCGATAGTAGGTAGGGGACGCGTCATCGGCTGGGGATGACCGAAGACGGCCACCGAGTCGTGAGCCGCGCGAAGGTGGGCGGCCTCGGACAGTCCGCGCGGAGTTCTTCCATGCGTCTGTGAACGGGCGCCGCATGACTCCGTTGAGAGTTGCTGGGCTGCTCGTTCTGGTGCTGCTGGCGGTCCTCGCGCTACGCATGGCGCTAATTGATTGATCTGCAACACCGCGACCGCTACGGCCGCCCCGCAGCGGTCCAGCGCTGAGCCAGTCCGTTGCGATTGCACGCCGCGCGTCGGCCAGCATCATCCGACGGGCGCACTGCGCGTGTAAGGAGCTCTCGAGGCGGTCCTTCTCGCCGGCGTTCGGCTCGCCGCCGCGCGGCTCGGGCCACAGGTTGCCCGGGTCGCGCGAATCACCGCCGACCTCGAGCGGGATCAGGTGGTCCTCCTCGAAGTCAGCTCGGGGGCTTCCGCATACGGTCGCTGAGCGCGGCCGCTAGCCGATCTTGCCGCTCTTTTTCAGCGCTCGCGCGCCATCGTGGATGTTGTCGGCGGCCTTCTCAACCTCCATGTCGTGGCCCTTGGCCGCCGCTGTGAGGTCGCTCAAGGTGATGTCGGTGGGCTTGTGCCGCTCTTCGTTCTTACCGCAGCCACAGTTCATGCACATGACGTCGACTCCTTCGATTGAGTTGCGGCGATCCGCTTGACTCCCTTCGAAGGTAACCACGGGCTCAGCGCCGTTCATGACGGTGCCGTCATGAACGACCCGCCCTTCAAGCGCACAGAGCAGTTTCACACTCAGCGTGCGCTGGGTGCCAGTGCGGCAAGAGGAGGAACATGACCCTCATGCCGAAGGCAACGAACTCCGAGGAAGAGGCACAGACGGCGACCGCGCGACTGCGCTGCTCTCGGGGACCGTTCGTTTAGCCGGCGTACGCTGCACCAGGGAGTCACACCGATGAAGCTGTTCCTGGACACCGCG
>DHJC01000064.1:0-4217 GCA_002404155.1 Chloroflexi bacterium UBA4730
CGCTTCAAGCGCTACGGGCCGTACGCAGGACTCGCCTTCTGGCTGTACCTGACCAAGGACTGGGTCGACTAGCCTTCTGAACGGAGGGGCGCTGGCCCCGCTGGTCTTCAGCCGGCTCGAGCTCATCGCGTCATGGAAGCACCGTTGCCTTCCGGTCGTCCGTTTGACGACGCACGGACGTCGGCGTACGGTCGCAAAGGTGTCGCACCCGCTTCCGCTGGCGACCCGGCCGACCTCGGGCAACCCGCTCGCATCGCGCCGCCTGTCGTCGCAGATCGCCGACATCCGCGATCACTACGACGTCCTGGTCATCGGCTCGGGCTACGGGGGAGCGATCACCGCGTCGCGTCTCGCCCGCGCGGGCCGGAGCGTCTGCCTCCTCGAACGCGGCAAGGAGCTCCAGCCTGGGGAGTATCCGGACTCGCTCGCCGAAGCCGTCAAGGAGTTCCAGCTCGACTCGGAGCAAGGACACTTCGGCTCCCCCACCGGCCTCTACGATTTCCACGCGAACGACGACATGAACGTCTTCGTCGGTTGCGGGCTCGGGGGCACCTCGCTCGTCAACGCGAACGTCGCGCTGCCGGCCGAACCGCGCGTCTTCGAGGACCCCTGCTGGCCACGGGAGCTACGCGAGGATCCGGAGTCGATCGAGCGTGGGTACGAGCGAGCCCGGGCGATGCTCCGGCCGTCGCCGTATCCGGACCGGTTCCCGCAGCTTGCCAAGCTCGACGCGCTCGAGAAGATCGGCGGCCACCTCGGGCAGACGTTCTACCGGCCCCCGATCAACGTCACGTTCGAGGACGGCGTCAACCACGTCGGCGTTTTCCAGCAAGCGTGCCGGCTCGTGGGCGACTGCGTAACGGGCTGCAACTACGCCGCGAAGAACACGACGTTGATGAACTACCTTCCGGACGCCCACAACCACGGAGCGGACATCTTTACGCGCACGCGCGTCCGGCACGTCGCTCGTCGCGGCAGCCGCTGGGCCGTCTACTACGAGCTGCTCGAGTCGGGTCGCGAAGCGTTCCACGCGCCGCCGCTGCACGTCACGGCCGACATCGTGGTGCTGGCCGCGGGCGCTCTCGGCTCGACGGAGATCCTCCTGCGGTCACGCGAGGAAGGACTCGAGCTGTCGGATCGGCTCGGCGAGCGCTTCACGGGCAACGGCGACGTGCTCGCGTTCGCGTACGACTGCGACGAAGCCATCCGCGGGATCGGCTGGGGGGACCATGCGCCGGGCGAGCTGCCCGTGGTCGGGCCTTGCATCGCCGGCATCGTCGACGCGCGCGAACAGCCCGAGCTCGGCCGCGGGATGGTGATCGAAGACGGAGTGATGCCGGGAGCGATCTCGGCGCTGCTCGCGCGCGTCTTCGAAGGAGCGGCCGCCCTGATCGGGCGCGACACCGACAGCGGCGTGGGGGACTTCCTCCAAGAGCGCAAACGGGAGCTCGAGAGCTTCGTCGCCGGGCCGTACGTCGGCGCGCTCCAGAACACGATGACGTTCCTCGTGATGGCGCATGACGACGCCGGTGGCCGGGTGGTGCTGAAGGACGGCCGCGCGCGCGTCGAATGGCCAGGCGCCGGCGGACAGGAGGTGTTCGCCCGGGTCAACGCCGCGCTCGACGATGCGACCGGCGCGCTCGGAGGCACCTATGTACGCAATCCCATCTGGACGAAGCTGTTCCATCACGACGTGGTGACCGTGCACCCGCTCGGAGGCTGCCCGATGGCGGAGACCGCCGACGGCGGCGTCGTCAACCACAAGGGACAGGTCTTCGACACGCGCGAAGGCGTCCATGACGGGCTCTACGTCTGCGACGGCGCGATCATCCCGCGGTCGCTCGGCGTGAACCCGCTGCTCACCATCTCCGCGCTCGCGGAACGGTGCTGCGAAGCGCTCATCGGCGAGCGAGGGTGGGACATCGACTATTCGCTCCCCTCGCGGCCGCGCCCCGAGACGAAGCCGCCTCGGCCGGGGATCCAGTTCACCGAGACGATGAGGGGGTTCGCGTCGACCACCGTGACGAACGAGTACGAAGCCGCCGAGCGACAGGGCCGCGAGGAGGGGTCGCCGCTGGACTTCACGGTGACGATCGTCTCCGAGGATCTCGACGCGATGCTCGAGGAGGCCGAGCACAGCGCTCGCATCGTCGGCACGGTCACCGCTCCGGCGCTCTCACCCCGACCGCTCGTCGTCACCGACGGCGAGTTCAACCTCTTCGTCGCGGAGCGCGGCGATCCCGGCGCCCGCCGCATGCGCTACCGGATGCGGCTGACGTCCGACGAGGGCCGGAGATTCCTCTTCGACGGGTTCAAGCGCATTCACGACGATCCCGGGATCGACATGTGGGCCGACACGACCACGCTCTACGTGACGGTCTCCGCCGACGAGGAGCCGGCCCGCACGGTCGCGATGGGGATCCTCCGGATCAAGCCGGCGGACTTCACGCGCCAGATGACCACCATGCGGGTCACGAACGCCGTCGACGCGCGCCAGCGCGTCGCTGCGATAGGCCGTTTCTCCGCGTACTTCACCGGCTCCTTGCACGACGTCTACGGCCTCGTCTAGACGAACCTCTCCCAGACGTCGCCGAACACGAAGCGCCCGAAGCGCGCGATGGCGGCGACCTTCTCACGCTCCGTTTCCGCGTTCCAGGCGACGACGCGTCGCGCCGACTCCAGCGGATGCGTGCGCAGATCGACAGCCGCGGGCGTCGCCCCCGCTCGCTCCAGCGTCGCGTGCCCCGTGGTCAAGTCGTCCCACAGGTCGAAGCCGGGATCGTCGCGGAGCTCCTTCCGGACCACGAGACGACACTCCTCTCCCGCGGGCTCGAGCTCGAGGGTGTACTCGAGCAGCGTGGCCGGCTTGTCGCCGTCTTGCTGCTCGACCGCGAACCGCCCGGCCTTGACGAGCACCCGCCCGCCGAGCGAAGCGTGATCCACGTGGCCCGTGACCTCGCCTTCGCGCGTCGGACCGTCGATGAACGCGTCCAGATCGCGTATCTCGACGCGCAGCGAAACCTCCAGAGGGGATTCCCCGAGCGACCCGGTCATGTGCTCCGCGAACGACACGCCCAAGGCGGGATCGCGCATTCGCGTTGCATCGGGCGTCCACGGCACGCCCTCCGGCTGCATCCGCTCCAGGTACGCCTTCGCGTCGCGGTAGCCGAGCTCGACGAGCTCGCCGGCGTGGATGCGCCCGAGATAGAAGTCGGGGTCCAGCGGGATCGGGTACTCGGGCCGGATCACATGCAGTCGCACCGGTCGTTCGCGGCGCTCGTTCTGCTCGACGATGCGGTCGAACTCCTCGAAGAGCGACCCGTTGGCCGCGAGCTCGATCATGTGCACGTACTGGTTGAACGCACCGTCGCGGTACACGCCGGTGTTGCCGATGCACCAGACGAGCCAGATCTCCTCCGCGCCCCGTTGCACCGCCTGCGTCAGGTTGGCGTCCTTGATCCACACCGAGTCGGTGTACAGGTCGGCGCCGCGCCGGACGGGAGGCATGAAGATCGGGAGCGAGATGCCGGCCACGAGCAGCTCGAGGTCGACGTCGGTGTGCGGGACCGACTCGTTCGTCTTGCGGGTGAAGTTGCAGGCGTTGAACGTGCCGTCGAGTCCGCGAGCCTCGCGGATCCGGGCCACGTCGATCCCGAGGTGCGGGAACACCTTCCCGATCACGCCGTCCGCGTCGCCGAACGCCGCCAGCCGTGGTGCCTTCAGGTACTCCCGCACCGAGAGCGGCGACCCGAAGTCCTTCGGATTCAGCGTCCGCCACCGCTCGCACATCTCCGCAGGCGTCAGACCGGAGAGGAGCATCGCGAGGTTGATCGTGCCGCCGGAGGTCCCGTCGGCATGCGCGAACCTGAGGCCTCCCTCCTCGAGCGCGAGCATCGAGCCGGCCTGGTACGCGACTCGCATCCCCCCGCCGGCGAGGACAAGGGAGCGGCGCGGATCCTCAGCGTCGACGTTTGTCGCCGCGAGCGCGGGGACGTGCTCGGTCACGCCGGCCGGAACGCCGCCCGGGTCGCCGCGCCGATCAGCGCGATCCCGACCAGCTCGTATGCCAAAAAGAAGTACATCGCACGGGACGGAGACCCGTCGGCGACGAGCCCGACGATGCGCGCCGCGATCCCGGCGCCCATCGCGAGCAGAAACAACCGGGCATAGAACGCCTGGGAGAAGATCTGCCGCCTGTGTAGGAGCACGAACACGCC
>DHJC01000064.1:4321-8684 GCA_002404155.1 Chloroflexi bacterium UBA4730
CCAGTGGAGGTCGAGGCGGGCGAAGAGGAACCCGAAGACTCCGGCGGCGACGAGGGTGGCTACGTAGCCGTAGAAGAAGAGGAGCGCCGCCGTCCTCACCGCCGGATCCGCCATAGATACCCCAGCCCCAGTGCACCCGTCGCGAAGTCGAACGCCGAGAGGAGCAGCCCGTAGTTCGAGAACACGTTCTTGGCGACGCAAAGCGCAACCGCGCCCGCCGCGGCCAGCTTCTGCATGGCGGCCCAGAACACGACGATGCGTCGGTCGTAGGGCTCCAAGAGCGCGTGCAGGAGCACCGCGCCGATGATCGTCATGAACATCCCGACGATCCCGAAGAACAAGCGCGTGGCCGTCGAGCTCGGGGCGGACAGGAGATCCAGGACAAAACCGGGCGCGACCATCTGGACGGCGCCACTGAGCGTCGTGCCGGCGGCGATCGTGACGAGCGTCCAGCGGAGCGGGTCCGAGCGCCACCTGCGGAACAGTGCGCTCACCGGGACTTCACCGCGAAGTAGGCGGCCATCGCCGACCACTGCACGGTCCACAGCAGCACGCGGACCCAGTTCAGGCGCATCCAGCGGTCGAGCACGCTCCCGAGCTCGTCGGGATCGGTCAGGTGCGCGGCCATCCGCCTGTTCAGAGGCAAGATGAACTTGACGGTGAGGCCGGTCGCCACGAGGACGCCTGCGAGGACGACGATCGGCGCGATCACGTAGGCGGTCCGGATCTCGGAGATGAGCATCACCACGGCTGTGGCGATCATCACCATCGTCATCACTGTGAAGAAGCGTGTCGCCCTGGTGACCTGCGGAACGAACTGGTCGTAGTAGTTGGAGACGGTCAGGCTCGGCCTCGAGGGGAACGAGAAGAGCACGAGCGACCAGCCCGTGCCGAGGTACATCGAGACGCAGAACAGAAGCGTGGCGTCGTTCAGCGCAAGGAGGGCATCGCGCACCCTCAGTGCTCCGCCGTCGGCGGGTCGAGCCAATCCTCGGCGAGCCCGAGCCCGACGACGCTCTCGAGCCCTTCGGGAGGCGTCGACGGAGGGTTGTCGAAGCTGAGGAACCAGCTCTCGAAGTGATCGTCGAGCGCCCCGGTGCCTTCGGAGAAGAACGCGGTGAACGTCGGCTTGGCGCCCACGCCGAGGTCGCGAATCCCCTGCAGGCGGGGATGGTCGCCGAGCACGAGCCGCCCCTTCGCCCGCGGCCCGAGTCCGACGTTCGCCTTCCCGCCGAAGTAGACGGACGACTTCATGAGCATGCCGCGGAAGGCGCAGAAGTTCGCGGCGCCGATCTTGAGCGGAAGCCGCGGGCCGCGCGGCCGGTCGATCTCGATGTACATCGCCAGTCGGTCATCGAGGTCGTACTGGCTGGAGACCGTCTGCTCTCCAACCTTGAAGTCGAGCTGTGCCCGGTGCTTCGGCATCCCCCAGATCCCCTTCCCGCCCTTCACGGAGACCTCGGTGCTCACCGGGAGATCGATCACGTACTGGCCGAAGTCGAAGAGCTTCTGGAGCGCGAACGGCACGAGCGGTGGCGCCGGCCTCGAGCCGTGCGTGCAGCCGATCGCGATGCTGAACTCGATGTAGCGGCCGATGTCGGTCTCCTGGTAGTTGACGACCGTGATCAGCAGGAGCCCCTTGTTGAACAGACGGGCAGCGTGCAGCTCGTCTCCGGGGAGGAGCGCGTTGGCCCGGTCCGCGTCGATCGGAAAGGCGGCCATCAGCGCCTCGGTGCGGTCCGAGTTGACCGGCATCCGGAACGGGATGCCGTCCACGAGCGCGTAGCGGCCCGTCTCGCGCTTGAGGCGCCGCGGACGCCTCACCGCGCCAGCTCGTCGATCATGAGCGGGAAGACGTCCTGAGCCGCACGCTTGCCCATGAAGACGTCGAGGTGGCTGTAGTCCGCCAGCTCGTAGAGCTTGTGGTAACCGGGGCGGTCTCGGTCGAGGAACTCGAAGGTCCGTCGCTGGCTCTCCGGAAGAAAGCACTTGTTCAGGCGCCCGGCGAACAGCGCGAAGCGCGCGTCCGTCTGCGGCGGCGCGGCGACGAAGCTCGCCGGGAGGTTCGGATCTCCGTCGACTGACACGAGGTGTCCGCGGTCGACGCATCGGGCCATCTGCGCGAAGAACGTGAAGGGCACGAAGGCGAACTCGCCGCGGACCCAGTCGTGCGTCTCCGGATTGAGGTTCTCGTGTTGCCAGAGCGCCGGGAATCCGGTGCCGTAGGTGAAGCTGACCATCCGGCAGACGGTGTTGTCGCATTCGTGATGCGTCAGCTTGACCAGCAGCCTCAGCGACTTGGCTAGCGCCGTCGGCGGCGTGTCGCCCCACGCCGGGTTCATGTACGGCGTGAGCTTCGCGACGAGCGGCGAAATCCGCTTAATCTTGAACTTGGAGATCGGCGGGATGACGGTGTGCAGCGACACCGCGTTCGCCACGATGGTCTTCACCTCGGGCACCAGCCCTGCGACGGCGGACATCATGAAGCTCGTCGAGCCCTGGCAGTGGATGACGGCTTTGATGGAATCGGACCCGGTTTCCTCGACGACCTTCCGGACCGCACGTGGGTGATCGCGGACCGCCGCCTGGTCCAGCGTCCATTCGTTCGGCGGCAGGTCGATGCTCGCGCGCCAGTTCTCGAGCCACACGTCGTGTCCCGCCTCGACGAGGGCGTCGACAAGGTTCGTCTCGACCGGTGCGCGAAAGATGTTGCCGCGGACGCCGGCCCCGTGCACGACGAGCACCGGCTCTCGGGTCGGCGCGTGTCTCCCCCGCACGTTGACGAGGTGACACTGCATTCCGTCGGCGGACTCGAAGGGAACGATTCGCTCGTCGTACTCGCGGTCACGCCGTGACGTCATAGTCGCTTATAGCTCCGCCGTGGGCGCTTTTCAAGACGTTTGGCAAGCCCTACTATGGACGGGGTGCCTGGGTCGGTTGACCGTCATGGAGGGATGGAGTCGTCGCGCGAAAGCGATTCAGGCGCGGGGTGGGGGTGCGCCCCGGGCGCCTTCGTCGACCTGATGCCGGAGAAGAAGCCGACGCGGTTCTTCTGGAACCTGCGAGCGTTCTGGCAATCGCGGAACGACCTCCTCGCGCGCTTCGACGATCCGACGAACGACCTGCGTTGCGCGTGGCTCGCCGGCATCGAGCCGAAGGAGCTGACGCTCGACCTCGGACGCCTTCGTGAC
The DNA here is from genome assembly GCA_002404155.1 of Chloroflexi bacterium UBA4730. Classification (GTDB taxonomy): domain Bacteria; phylum Chloroflexota; class Limnocylindria; order P2-11E; family P2-11E; genus UBA4735. The sequence continues at coordinate 7,513 of DHJC01000064.1, forward strand.
TTCACCTTCCTGCTCGTCGGCGACACCGGCGAAGGCGATTTCTCGCAATACGCGCTCGTCCCGCCACTGTTGGAGTACGCGAAGGACGCCGACTTCCTGTTCATCTGCAGCGACGTCCTGTACCCGATCGGCGACGTCAACGAATACGAGCAGAAGTTCTACGTGCCGTACGAACGGTTTCCGAAGCCCATCTACGCCATTCCCGGGAACCACGACTGGTACGACGGCCTCGAGGGCTTCATGCGCAACATCTGCGGCCGCGAGCCGCCGACGGGGGCAGGGAAACCGCCGTGGCTTTCCCGCGCCGCCCTTCGTCGGGGGCTGTGGAAGAAGCCGTCGACGTTCGACCAAGAGCTGTACGAGCGCGCGAGCGCTCTCCGCGGCGCCGACGCGCAGCGTCAGCTCCCGAGCCAGCGCACACCGTACTTCGCCATCGAAACGGACCGACTGGTGCTCGTCGGCATCGACACCGGGATCTTGAAGGATCTCGACGGCGACCAGGGCTCCTGGCTGCTCGAGGTCTCAGGCGCCTCGGACAAGCCGAAAGTCTTGCTCACCGGCACGCCGATCTACGTGAACAACATTCGCCAGGACATTCCCATCGACGGGCGCTCCGGGCCGCTCTCGACCGTCGACGAGGTCGTCAAGCACGCTCCGTTCAACTACGTCGCCGCGATCGGAGGGGACATTCACAACTATCAGCGCTACCCGGTTCCAGTCGGCGATCGCACGATCCAGTACCTGGTCTCCGGAGGGGGCGGCGCCTTCATGCACGCGACGCACACCATTGATCCCGTCACGATCGACGGCGTGACGGAGGACGACTTCAAGTGCTATCCGCTGCGCCGCGACTCGCTCGCGGCGTACAGCCGCCTGTTCGACCAGAAGCTCGGCCGGCTGCGGCGTGGAGGGCGGCTGCTCGAGCTCACGCCGGACGAGGCGGCCTTGTACCTCCACGAGGAGAAGGGGTTCACGCTCACGCGGCCGCTCACGAAGAAGACCGCGCGGCGAAAGGGAGCCCGCCGCGCCGCGACCGCGACCCTCTTGATGCCGGCAGAGCGTGGGTTCCACAAGTACCTCTCGCCCTACTTCGACTGGGACAACCCACCGTTCTTCAAGAACTTCCTCCGACTCGAGGTCAGCGAGCGCGGCCTCGACATCACCTGCTACGG
>DHJC01000020.1 GCA_002404155.1 Chloroflexi bacterium UBA4730
GCGCAAGCGGATCATCCTCACCGGTGACGTGCCGTCTCCGGTCAACCCGCCGACCGGCTGCCGGTTCCACACCCGGTGCTGGAAGGCCCAGGAGATCTGCTCCGAGGTCGATCCCGAGTTCATCGAGCACGCACCGCGGCACTGGGCGGCCTGCCACTTCCCGGGCGCGTAGCCCCACGCGGTAATCCGCGCCGCGGTGCGGTGGTATGACTGTCGAGTGACCCGCCGCAGCGCCCTGCTTTTCGTCGCGGTGCTCGTCGTCGCCGGCTGTCAGTCGGCCCCGGAGCCGTCACCGTCGCCATCCGCATCGCCGGTCGTCGTCCTCTCGACCAGCGTGCCGCCGGCGTCGCCCTCGGCCAAGATCCCGCTCGGGGGCACCCTCCGCGTGGCGCTGTCAGATCCGGTCGGATCGCTGGATCCGCAGATCGCGGACGCGAATCCGCTGATCGTCGGGCAGATCTTCGAAGGCCTGGTCGTCCGCGGCCAGAATGGCGTGACCGCCGCCCTCGCGACGAAATGGCTCATCGGGGCCGACGGTCGGGCCTGGACCTTCACCCTTCGCGACGGCGTGGCCTTCCACGACGGTACGGCGCTGGATGGCGTCGCGGTCGCCAAGAGCCTGACGCGCGCGGACGACCCGCTCATCGAAAAGGTCTTGGCGACGGATGCGCGGACCGTCGTCGTCACCACGCGCGTGCCCTACGGCCCCCTCCTCAGCGCGCTCGCCACGGGGCCCTACGCGATCGTCTCGCCCGCCTCGCGCACGTCCGGCACCGGTCCATTTCGCGTCCCGACGGGCGGCGCGGGCGTTCGTCCCCTCGTGCTCGAGCGGAACGATCGCTACTGGCGCAGCGACGCGAACGGGCAGAAGCTCCCGTACCTCGACAAGCTGAGCTTCACCGCGATCGCCGACCCCGGCGCCCGGCTCGCCTCGATCCGCGCCGGCACCGTCGACCTCATCCAGGACCTCGCCATCGGGGACATCGGGGCGATCCGGACCGACCCCAGCCTGCAGCTGGTGACCCGTCCGGACACGCTGGTCCTGTACCTCGGTCTCAACCTGTCGCAGTCGCCCACGGACGACCTGCGTGTCCGCCAGGCGATCGCGCAGTCGCTGAACCCGCGCAGCCTCGTCGATCGGCTCTACAGCGGCGTGGCCGATCCCGCGTCGCAGCTCCCGCCGCCGGCGATGCTCGGCTACGACGACTCGGTGACCGAGTTCGCGAAGGCCGATGTTGCGGCCGCGAAGAAGCTGCTCGCGGACTCGGGGCTGGCGACGCTCGACCTCGACCTCGACCTTTGGTACGTGCTCGGCGGGAGCGTCACCGCGCCGGACATGCGCCGTGTCGCCGAGGCCGTCGCCGCGGACCTCGCCGCGGCGGGGATCAGCGCCGACCCCAAGACGATCGATCCGATCACCTTCGCGGTCAGCGTCCGCGAGAACCGCTATCCGATGTGGATCGGGCTCGCCACGACCGCCAGCTTCGACCCGGACGAGATCCTCGGCGCATTCATCCCGCCGGTCGCCAACGGGCAGGACCAGCCGACCGAGGCCGGTGGCTGGATCAACCGGGAAGCCGCCGGACTGTTGCGCACGGCGCAGCGCGAGCCCGACCAGTCCAAGCGCGTGGAGCTCTACAAGCAGGTCTCGAAGATCGTCCAGCGCGAGATCCCGCGGATCCCGCTCGTCTGGAGCGCGCCACCCGCCGCTGCGACGAAGAAGGTCGTGAACGCGCAGGGCTCGCTCTTCGCGAATGTCGCGATGGGGAAGTAAGGCGAAGCGTGGCGCACGCGTCGCGTACGCTCGTCCCATGATGATGCGGGTCAGCTCAGGCGGTGGCGGCGGCGGCCACGGGTTCGTGATGATGGGCGGCGGCGGCCAGCCCAAGAAGCGGCCGTCCGTTGCGATGTACCGGCGGCTGCTCCGGTTCGTCCGGCCGTATCGGTCGAACCTGGTGCTGGCCGCGGCGCTGCTCGTCCTGTCGACCATCCTTGGTCTGGTCTGGCCCCAGGTCGTCCTTCGCGTGCTCGATCTCGGCCTGAAGGACGCGGCGCTCCTCGATACGCTCGTGCTCGGCCTCATCGCCGTGCTGCTCGTTCGGGCGGTCATCGACGGCGTCCGCGCGTATGTCATGACCTGGACGGGTGAGCGGGTGATCTTCGACCTGCGGATGGAGATCGTCCGCCACCTGCAGTCGCTCTCGCTCTCGTTCTTCACCCGGCGCAAGACCGGCGAGCTCATGTCCCACGTCACCAGCGACGCGACGTTGGTGCATGGCGTCATCACCCAGACGATCATCTCCGTGCTCGGCCAGATCATGACGCTCGTGGGCGGCCTGGTGGTCATCTTCCTGATGAACTGGCGGCTCGCGCTCCTCACGCTCGTCGTCGCGCCACCGATCGGGCTCCTCGGTCAATTCCTCGGCCGCAGGATCCGCACGATCTCGCGCGAGGCCCAGGACGCCCAGGGCGAGGCGGTCGGCGTGCTGCAGGAGGCGATCGCCGAGGTCCGCACGGTGCAAGCCTTCACGCGCGAGGAGTACGAGTCGGAGCGGTTCCGGACGAAGCTGCTCGTGACGCTCGCGAAGGTCCTCGAGCGCGCCCGCCTCTCGTCGACCCTGTTCCCGCTCATCGGGTTCCTCGGATTCGCCGCCTCGATCGTCGTCCTCTGGTACGGCGGCCATCAGGTGATCCGCGGCGAAGCGACCACCGGACAGCTCGTCGCGTTCCTGCTCTACGCGGGCATGGTGGCAGGCCCGGTCGGCGCGCTCGCGTCGCAGTGGACCCAGGTCCAGGAGGCGTTCGGCGCGGCGGACCGGATCTTCGCGCTCCTCGACACGACGCCCGAGATCCAGGATCGTCCTGGCGCGACTGCACTCGCGACGGGGGCCGGTCGCATCGCCTTCGAGGACGTGTCCTTCCGGTACACCCAGAGTCCGACGATGCCGATCGTGCTGGAGAACGTCTCGACCGTCTTCGAGGCCGGGAAGACGACGGCGCTCGTCGGACCGTCGGGCGCGGGGAAGACCACGCTCGTCAGTCTGGTCGCGCGGTTCTACGACCCGACCGAGGGCCGCATCACGTTCGACGGCCACGACCTGCGCGATCTTTTGGTGCGCTCGGTCCGCGAGCAGATGGCGGTGGTGCCGCAGGAGCCGATCCTCTTCGCGACGACCGTCGCGGACAACATCCGCTACGGTCGCCTCGACGCTAGCGACGCACAGCTGCGCGCCGCGGCGGAGGCGGCCAACGCGACCGAATTCATCGAGCGGCTGCCCGAGCGGTACGAGACGATCGTCGGCGAGCGCGGCGTGAAGCTCTCGGTCGGGCAGCGGCAGCGCATCGCGATCGCTCGCGCGCTCCTCCGGGACTCGCCGGTGCTCCTGCTCGACGAGGCGACGTCGTCGCTCGACAACGAGAGCGAGTACCTCGTCCAGGAGGCGCTCGCCCGGCTGATGCTCGGTCGCACCACGATCGTCATCGCGCACCGTCTCACGACCGTGGAGCGCGCCGACCGGATCGTCGTGCTCGAGCGCGGACGCATCGTCGAGGATGGGACGCACCAGTCGCTCATGGCGGCGCACGCGCTGTACTGGCGGCTCTACACGCGCGCCTTCCGTTCCGACGACGGTGCAGTCGCTGACGACACGCCCGCCGATGGCCTACCGATAGTGGTCGGGATGGATCCAGGGGGCCAGGCTCATCGCGACAAGGTCGGCGAACGCATCGGTGCGTGACACCGCACCGGCGGTGAGCAGACCGATCGCGCCGCTCCCGGTCTTGCTGTCCTTCACCCCGAACAGCTCGTCGACGAGCGATCCAAGCTCGATGCCGTCGCGCAGGCCGGAGGCGAGCGACCGAGGCAGGAGCATCCGCAGCCCGCTCGCGTAGCCCTCGCGTCCGGCGGGATCGACGGCCGCGACCCACGACAGCAGCCAGACCCGGTCGCCGTCCAGCTCGACGCCGCCCTCGAGTCCGAAGGCGATGTCCGCGCCGCTCGCGCGCAATGCCGTGCGCGCGCGCTCGAGCGCACCGGTCCGGGTCGCGATATCGCCGAACGGCTGGTGGCCGACGCTGGACGGTGCGTCGAGCGGGATCACGGTGCAGCCGGGCGCGAGCGACTCGAGCGCCTCGCGCACCGCCGCGACCTTCGCCGGATTCGTCGATCCGATCGCCGCGCGGGCGAACCGAAGGGTCACCGGCCGAGCCTACGGACCCCTAGCCGGGATGGCCGGGGCGCGGTAGAATTCCGACCATAGTGCTCGGGAATCAAACTACGCCCGCCGCGTTCCACGTCTCGACCCGAGGCGAGTACGGGATGCGGCTGATGGTCGATCTCGCGCGGCACTACGGCGGCGGCAGCGTCTCGCTCCATGCGGTCGCCGAGCGTGAGGAGCTTCCCGAGGCCTACCTCGAGCAGCTCGTTGCGATCCTCCGCAAGGCCGGCCTCGTGCTCGGCAAGCGTGGCGCGGGTGGCGGCTACACCTTGGCGCGCGAGCCTGCGGCCATCACCGCGGGCGATGTCGTGCGCGCGCTCGAAGGGCCGATCGAGCCGCAGGTCTGCACCGCAGAGGGCGATCCGGTCTTCAACTGCGTGCGCGAACAGAGGTGCGGCACGCGGCTCGTCTGGCTCAAGCTCCAATCGACCATCGCGACCGCGCTCGACGGCATGACGCTGGCCGAGCTGGCCCGGCAAACGCAGCAGCAGGATGTCACAGTCGCGCCCTAGAGGGCGCGCCGCAGGGGGAGACGCAGTGTCGACGCTCGAGATCAGTGACCTCCACGTCAGCGTGGACCAGAAGGAGATCCTTCGCGGAATCGACCTCGTCGTCAAGAGCGGCGAGGCCCACGCGATCATGGGCCCGAACGGCTCCGGCAAGAGCACGCTCTCGCTCGCGATCATGGGCCACCCGCGCTACAAGGTGACCAGCGGCCGGGTCCTCCTCGACGGCGCCGACGTCCTCTCGCTGCCGGTCGACGAGCGCGCCCGCAAGGGCCTGTTCCTCGCGTTCCAATACCCCTCGGTGATCCCGGGCGTGTCGGTCGCGAACTTCCTCCGCACGGCGATCAACGCGCGCCGCGCGACGCCAGGGGTCGAGAAGAGGAACGACATGCCGATCCCGCAGTTCCGGAAGCTCCTCGCGGAGAAGATGCAGCTCCTCCAGGTCCCCGAAGATTTTCTGAAGCGGGCCGTGAACGACGGGTTCTCCGGTGGCGAGAAGAAGCGGCTCGAGACGCTCCAGATGCACATGTTCGCGCCGTCGTTCGCCATCCTCGACGAGACCGACTCGGGTCTC
>DHJC01000091.1:0-189 GCA_002404155.1 Chloroflexi bacterium UBA4730
GACCCGGTCGACTGGGACGACGACCTGCTCGCCGTCTTCGGGATCGATCGCGCGCTGCTGCCGACGATCGTGCCGTCGACGGGCGAGCTCGCGGAGGCGACCTTCCTCGGGGCCTCACTGCCCGTGCGCGGGATCGCGGGCGACCAGCAGGCCGCGCTCTACGGGCAGGGCTGCCACCGTCCCGGCGAG
>DHJC01000091.1:365-2814 GCA_002404155.1 Chloroflexi bacterium UBA4730
CACGTACGGAACCGGCAGCTTCGTGCTCGTCCATGCCGGCAACGATCCGCGCCCGAGGCCCGAGGGTCTGCTCACCACCGCCGCGGCCGACGGGTACGCGCTCGAGGGAGCGATCCTGACGAGCGGAGCAGCGGTCCAGTGGCTACGGGACGGGCTCGGCATCGTGGACACCGTGGCGGAAACGGAGGCGCTCGCACGGAGCGTCGACTCCACGGAAGGCGTCGTCTTCGTGCCCGCGCTGGCCGGGCTCGGCTCCCCGTGGTGGGACGCCGACGCGCGCGGGCTCGTGTCGGGCATCACCCGCGGCACGACGCGTGCGCACCTCGCGCGCGCTGCGCTCGAGGGGATCGCGCACCAGGTCGCGGACGTGGTCGACGTCCTCCCGGAGCCGCTCACACGGCTGCGGGTCGACGGAGGAGCGACCGAGAACGGGTTCCTGATGCAGCTGCAGGCCGACCTGCTGCAGGTGCCGGTCGAGGTCGCGGCCGAGCAGGAGACGACTGCGCTCGGCGCCGCCGCCCTAGCGGCGGGGACGGCGGCGCGGGTCGGGGTTGCGAAGAGATACGAGCCCGAGGCAAACCCGGTCGACGTGGCCGCACAACGCGAGCGTTGGGCGCTGGCGCTTCGGCGGGCATTTAGCAGCGCGCCGGCGTAGGCCAGCGCGGAAAGCGGATCGCACTGACGCCGCGCTGCGCCGCAGCGAGCAGCGCACGGGTCGGCCGATGCCTGTCGATCACGACGCGCACCTCGAAGTTGTAGGACTCACCAATCCGCCCGAGGATTCGGTATTCGGGGATGTTGTCGGCGCCTTCGAACGTATGCGCGGTCGTCCGCGGCAGGTGCAGGGGCAACTTCCGCACGAGCGGGTAGTCCGCAAGATGCGGTGTCCGCCTGCAGAGGTTGCCCACCGTCTTTCCCGGGTTGCGGCGGATCAGGTAGACGCTGACGACGATTCCGTCACGCGGGAGTGAGAACGCCCAGCCGGAGGAGTTCGGCCGGTACCGCCAGCTCGATCCCACCGGGGGTTCGAGATGCGCGCAAAGTCGAGCATCTCGCCGACGGTGAACCCGCGATACAGCGGAGCGCCCTGCGCGACGTAGCCGATGTCGGCGAGGGCGGCCGGATCGCGCCGCGGGTCGCGGCCGCAGACGGTGACGGCGCCCTCAGTCGGCTCGAGCAGGCCGACGGCCAGGCCCAGCAGCGTGGACTTGCCCGCGCCGTTCGGTCCAGCGATGCCGACGATCGACGGTTCGGGAATCGTCAGCGTGCAGTCGCGTAGGGCCCATGTACGCCGGTATCGCTTGCCCAGCGCGGAGGTATCGAGCAGTGCGCAGTAGTATTTTCAGCCACTCCGCCCAGAACTCGCTGACGGAGGTTCGCCCAACAACAGGAGGCTCGCATGCGATTTACCCCTCGTAAGGCCGGAGCGCTGCTGCTCGCGCTCGCGGTCGTCACGGTGGCGCTCACGGCCAGCATGGCGTCCGCACGACCCACCCGCAGCGGCGCGTCGCTCCAGGCGTGCGCCCTGCTCCCCGACACGAAGTCGTCGACGCGCTACACGCTCTTCGACGCTCCGTACCTGAAGGCCGCGTTCAAGGCTGGCGGTATCTCCGCGCAGGTGCTCAACGCCCAAGGGAGCTCGAGCCGGCAGAAGTCACAGGCCGAGGGCTGCCTTGCCAAGGGCGCGAAGGTCATCTTGCTCGATCCCTTCACGACAGCCGCAGGACTCGCGATCACGGCCGAGGCCGTCTCGCGCGGCGCAAAGGTCATCGACTACGACCGCCTCGTGCCCAAGAGCAAGGTCTCGTACTACGTCTCGTTCGACAACGTGGGGGTCGGCAAGTTGCAGGCGAACGGCCTGATCGCCGCACTCAAGGCGAAGGGGACCTATGGCTCGAAGCCGGTGATCGCCGAGCTCAACGGCGGCATCACGGACAACAACGGCCACCTGTTCAAGCAGGGCTACGACTCCGTGCTGAGCCCGCTCTACAAGAGCGGCGCGCTGAAGAAGGCAACTGCCGGCGACCAGTGGACCGATTGGGATCCCGTCAAGGGCCGCACGATCTTCGACCAGATGCTCGCCCGCAACAGCAACAAGATCCAGGGCGTGCTGGCGGCGAACGACGGCCTCGCCGGCGCTGTGATCGCGTCGCTGAAGGCGCACGCGTTGAAGCCGATCCCGCTGACGGGTCAGGACGCGACGCCGACCGGCGTCCAGTTCATTCTGGCCGGCTGGCAGAGCGGCACCGTCTACAAGGCGATCAAGCCGCAGGCGAACGCCGCCGCGCAGGTTGCGATCAACATCATCAAGGGCAAGCCCGTCAAGACCAACGGGAAGGTCAGCGGCACGCCCTCGATCCTGCTGAAGCCGATCTGGCTCACGAAGGCGAACTACAAGCTCGCCTTCACGGACAAGTTCCTCAAAAAGAGCGACGGCTGCATCGGCGAG
>DHJC01000016.1 GCA_002404155.1 Chloroflexi bacterium UBA4730
CGCTTTTTCCTCAGCCCCCTAGCGCAGCGTTACGCAGCCAACATCGTTGATCTGGTCGCCCGCACGATTGGATCCGCGAAGCAGCAGCTCGTCGCTCGAGGCACTTCCATCGAAGCGTGTGGTGAAACGAAGCTCGTCGTGGTCGTCGGTCGTGGCGATGTACACGACGCGCGTACCTGCGGGACTCCATTCCCCTCGTTTCGGAGTGCCACTCACACGTACCACCTGTTGGGTGCCAGCCTGCGTATCGATGATCCGGAGCTCGTTGCCGGAGCTGCCGCGGCGCAGATACAAAACCTTGAACTCAGCCGGGTGCCATCTCGGGTCACTGAACACGCTCTGGGTCAAGCTGCCGCTCTCGCGAGTAACGATCTTTGGCGTTGCGGCGGGATCGAATACCTCGATCCGTTGCTCGACGCCATCGGGGCTGCTCGCGGCGAGGGCGATCTGCGGCGAGGGCGTGCGCCAGCTCAGCGGGACCGCGCCCCCGTTCGGCAAGTCCGGCCAGGCGCCGATCCGTGCGCCATTGGCTCGCCCCTGGTAAATCCCGTCGCCGGTCGCCAGCTGTCCGCTGTCCGGACTCCACGCCAGGGCAGCCCCGCTGCCGGGGAGCTGCTCGAGCGCGGAGCCGTCGGGACGGATCCACCACACCGTGGCCGTTGACGCTGAGGTCCAGCGGGTGAAGGCGATGCGGGTGCCGTCTGGACTCCAGACGGGACCGTCTGCGTTGGTTGCGATGCTGCGGATCGCACCCGTCGCCAGATCGACCACGTACAGACCGTCAGTGCCGGTAAAGGCGAACGACCGCCCGTCCGGCGACAACTGTCGCGCGACGACCGTCGGGCCCGGGATCCGAATCCCACCAGCCTGCCGCAGCCACGCCAACACCAAACTCGGCTCAGACCCATCCAGCGGCGCGGCCCAGAGCTCGGCACGGATCTCGGATGTGTTCGGTTGCGCCAGTTCCATGGCGACGAAGGCGTAGTCGCCCGTCGGCCGGCCCATCGCGCGTCCGCCCAGACCCGCCTGCGTAGCGCTCGGTGAGGGCGAGGCCACCGCACCGCTGGGAGAGGCGCCGACGAGGGGCGCGGATGCGGTTGCTCGCGCACTCTGCGAGGGCGCGACCTTGGGTTGAGGCGCATTGGGTCGGACGATGATGATCAATCCGATCACCGCGGCGGTGACCAAGACCAAGGCGAGCCCGCCGGCGCTTACGACCGCGCGCGAGGCATCCCCCAACGCAAGCCGCGACCGGCGCGGTTCTGGCACCTAGCTGCCGGCGTCCGGCTGTTCGAGGCCGCCCCGTTCGCCAAACATCCGTGAGGCGTCCCGTTCAGATGACACCATCGGCCTCTTTCCGCATCCGTGTCGGTGCTTGGCTGGTCTTGGCGCCGACCGTGCCCGCTCGGATGCCAAGCAGTTCGGCTACGTGTTGATGGCGCAGCCAAAATAGAAAATAGCTCTACTTAGGATGGGTATACTCGCTTCGCGCTTGTAGATGCACCCTTGCGGTAACGCGGACGTGGGGAGCGTGAATTGGTGAAGCTCAGGGCGGCCCCACGTGCGCAGGCCCACCAGGCGAGCGCACTCCAGCGACGAACCGTCGGCGGGCTGTTTGGATGAGCGACGCGCCGAGAGCAGTTGCGACCGTCACGCGAATGCGCCTCCGCCACTGGTGGTACTTACTGCCTGCGATCCGTATGTTCCGTGACATGTATCGTCACGCCACGGGTGACCCGGCGTTCGTGCGGGGCCACTTCAGTGTCGTCGACCCATGGACCACGCTGAATGTGTCGATTTGGTCGAGTCGCCGCGCGATGCTGCTGTGGTCGGGCGCGTCTCGGCACGTCTCGTACGTGCGCTGGGCGTACCTCCACAGTCGCGAGCTCTGGTCCTCTGAGTGGGAGCTCGCCCGCCTCAGCCGTGGCGCGCAGCAGTGGGATGGGGCGTTTCCCCTCGTCACCGACCGCCACACTGACGACATCCAAGACGACTGAGCGCTGCCCCCTCTTGCGGGCGGACCGGTGGCGCAGCCGGCTGCGGGCCGTACCCGGCCGACCCTGTCCGAAGTTTGAAGCAAACGGCGAACGCGTCTGCCAACGATCGGACGGTTAGAGGTGCCCGGACAGGGTGAGCGCGAAGGCTGCCACGAGCGCCAACGCTGCCATGGGCCGACGCAACATCGCCTTCGCCGTCTGGGCTCGACCGGTCGCGCATGCGAGACCAACCGACGACGCGGCGATTCCGGTCACGATTTCAGCGATTGCTCGGGTCAGCCCGTACAGGCCCAGGATCGTCCCGCCCAAGACCACATCGCGGCTCACCAGGGCGGTTGCGGCTAGGGCAATCAGCGATGACGAACCGTACGGAGTGAAGAGCCCTGCACCGAGCACGAAGCCATACCCGCTCATGTAGGCCGCGCGGGGCCAGTTCATCCAGTCGAGCGGCACGCCCCGCTGCGGCTGGTAGATCCCCAAGTTCGCGCGACGGAATTCTAAGAACGCAACACCCAGCAAGACCGCGACGAGCACTGCCGGCGGGAGTGGGAGCGCGCGGCCGATCAACGCGAGCAGCGTTCCAATGACGGCACCGCCGAGGAACCCACTGATCGCGTGCAACGCCAAGAGCGTGGCGCTGAGAGGACGCGAGGAACTCTGCGGCACGGCAGAGTAGACCGTAGCGGCCATCGAACACCCTCAGGCCGTCCCGGTTTGCGCCACACCCAGGACGATGGCTAATGCGAGTGTCATCGCCACGCCTAACTCAGCCATGACGCACCAACAGGGCTCCTCGCGTCCAGGTGTACGTCAGCAAGGTCCGCCGGGGTTGTGCGTGCAGCCGCAGCAGCTGCTGTTTGCGTTCGACACGCAGTCTGCACACTCACGAAGCCCGTTCGAGCCGCAGCACCACCAGCTCCAGTTGTTGGTGTAGCCGGCGGGGCAACCGCTTGAGACGGAGTTGCAGTTCGGGCAGGTCACGCCGGGATTGCCAGGTTGACAATTTGCCAGCGGCGGGCAGCACTCAGGGCAGCAGTTGGTAAAAGGGCCTGCGAGTGCCTGTCCGCCGCCGTTTGCCCACAGGGCGAATCCAACGCCGACTCCCAGCACCGTGCGACCGAAGCGTCCAAGAAAACGACGACGGGACGAAGTCGCGGCCAGCTCGTGACCCATCTTCTTGACGAGTTTCTCCAAAGCGTCTTACCTCCTCTCAGTCACTGTTCGCTCGGCGACGCGGGTCTGAATTGGCGATCGCCCTGCGGAGTGACCTCCTTTCTGAGGAGCGACTCAAGATGCTCCTGGTTGTTCACGATCCCCTTGGTCACGACCGTCCAGTCTCGATCTGCGAGGATCGCGAGCGGCACGGTCTCGATCCCGAAGAGTTTGCTAATGCGCTGGTCGGCGTCATGGATGATCGGAGCATCGAGCTGGTAAAGGCTCATCAGCGACTCGACCTCGCTGCGGTCGCCCTGGACGATCACCGCCACGTCCACGGGCATGCCACGTCGCATGAGGGCCTGTAGAGCAGGCAGGAGTTCTCTGCAGGGTCGGCAGTGCGGCGACGCAAAGACGAGCAACGTGGAGCCGGATGATCCAGGCCCCAGGTGCATGGGCGCGCCCGCGAGCGTCATGGCTTCGAACGGTGGAAGTGCCGCACCGATCTTGGGACCCTCGTTGGTCGCGAGCGCTCCGGGCTCCGGCCCGACGCGCAAACGGAGGAGCGCCAACTCGCGGACCACGACCAGTAACACCGCGGCCATGAAGAAGAGGAGGAGCCACAGGAGGACGTAGCTAACGAGAAACAGTAATGACTGATCCATATGCACCTCTCCAGCTGATTCCTGCGCGGACGAGAACGACAGCGGCACTCCCAACGAGGACGAGGGCGAAGATCGTTCCGCCTGCGAGAAGGCCGAACACGTCGGGCTCCACGTTGGATCTGCCGAGGACGCCGACAGCGAGGAGAGCGATGAGACCGACGTTTCGCGCGATGTCACGGCCGGACACGGGGTCTCCGCCGCTGCCGAAGCACTGACAGCGTGCGGGTACCCGCCCGAACAGCAGAGTGAGGAGGAAGACGGTGAAGGCGAAAACCACCCCGATCGCAATCGCGTCGGCGGCCGGCGACAATCGCCCCGACAGGAGCGCGACCGCGATCGCAAGCTCCGTCACGATCACCAGTCGCGCGACCACGGAACGAACGCGCGCCCCGAAGGGGAGACCGACCGCGAACTCATCGAGCGACGAGCTCTTGGAAACAGCTGAGTACAGCAGCACCGCCGCCACGAAGCCGCTCGGCAGAGCGAACATAGGTCGGCATAGTAATACTCGAAGACCAGTAGACCGCAAAGCCAGCGCTCTGGCGGCCGACCAACTCAGCAAGCCCTAGGCATGTACCCGCTCGTCTGATTCGACGCCGTGCGACGACGCGATGAAGTGACGCTGGGCGCGGTCCATCGGCTGTGGCCGAGAGCGGTCCGGCCAGGGCGGTAACCGTAGCGAAGGTGCTCGAACAGCGAGGCTTCGGACGGCGCCCGCCTTCGACCGTCGACGGCTGGCTCGCCCAGCTCGTCGGAGACGGTCGCATCGACGAGCAGCACCGGCCCAAGATTCCGCGCTGTCCCGGCGTACCTGTTACTTGACCTGCCCCAGCGCCACCGCCCAGACGTGCGTCGTGTCCTTAAGGCTCGCGGTCGGGCTTCGAGATTGAGACAGTGACGCGGCTCGCCACACGACGATCAGCCGCCTGGGCTGTCGGGAGGCCGAGCTGGGAACGATTCGGGACGAATGCCTCGCGAACGGGGCGCTCGCGAAGGCCTTGCTCGTGTTGTCGCGGGCACGCCGCTCGGCCTGAGAGCGAGCAACCCGAGCTGTGCCGGCCAGACATCCGTTTCCACATCCCGGACGGACATCGATGTCCAGTCGCGCGGGGGAACCGAACTCTGGGCGGTGTTCCGCGAGTGGCAATCGAAGGTTGAACTCATCATCGCTGCACAAACCTCACTCGCGACAGGCGTTCGCCAGAACTCTCACGCGTTGACCCTGCGCATCGGGCCAACGTTGATCGCCACGCGAATTGGAAACATCGCGTGACGCGATGCGGCCAAACTCGGTATCCGAACCAACGGGGCGCCCTCGCGCCTCTACGGCTTCGCGCATGGGAGCGGCGGCACGTCCGGAAGCGCAGGGAGTTCCTCGTGGTGAGGATGGCAGCCCCACGGGTAGGCGTACAGCGTGTACTCGAGGGTCGCCGTACCAACGGAGATCCGCACGCTCCAGCACCCTGGCTTGGGCAGGCGCAACGTCGCGAGGGCCACGGACTCTGCACCGATCGTCGCGCTCGGCTGGGCGCCCACGAACTGCGCGCGAGCCGACGCGTCGTCGCGGTTCAACGCAGCCTCCAGGCGTGGGGTCCCGACACCTCCAACCAACTGAAGAAAGGTGTCGCCTTGGTAGGTGAGGTTGAAGGCAGTCCCGACGGAGAGCACGCCGCCCTCAACGAAGTAGCGCTGGAAGGGTCCGACCTGCCGAACAGCTAAGCGCGTGGCGGGGCAGTCGGACGGCACCGGCCATGGCGGTGTGATCCGCTGGCCGACGACCGCGTCGACGGTCTCGCCGGTCCGCGCGTCGACGCAGCACACCCGGAGCTGGTCAGGGTTGGTCGATCCGTAGGCCACCGCGTACACCGGCGCGTCGCGGTCACTTGGCCACGTAAGGAGCACGCGCACGAGATCGTCCGGTTGGACATGGCGGTGATCCGAGCCGCCGTTGCGCTCGGCCAGCGCCAGCGGCTCGTCGTACGATCGGAGCCCCGCAGGCAGCGCCTTGAGCCCATTGAAGTCGATCTCGTCCTCGTTCTCGTACTGGCGCGTCTCGATCGCGAGGCGGTCGCCGTTCATGAAACTGATACGCAGCACTTCGTTCGTGGCATTGCGGTAGTAGTAGGTGAGTCGTTCGGGAAGTTCGATCCCGTGCGCGGCCGCCGAAAAGCGTGCGACCCCGGCGACGAATTCGCTCCCGGGCCACGTGCGCTCGGCCGTCGCCGCCGCGACCGCGCGTCCTTCCTCCATAGTCATCGGTCCCCTCCCGACATTGACGCCGACGAAACCGACAGCGCTGAAGCAGAGCGCCCCTACGAGCACCTTGGTAAGAACCCCGAACGTGCGTGGGAGCACTCGTCGTGCGCTAAATGGATCGCTCGCCGCACGCAGCCCGTCGGCGAGCAGCGCGAAGGAGGCCGCCGCGAGGACGACGAAGAGGGCCGGGATGAGCGTGGGAAGCTCACCGAGGATCGCGTAGAACCGGATCCCGCCAAGCATCTGTCCCCACTCGGGCACTCGGCCCCGCAGCGGGCCGATCGGTCCGAAGTCGCCGACGAAGTCCGTCCCGCCCGCAAGAAAGAGTCCGATGAGGCCAAGCTCGGCAAGCAGAACGAGCACGGCGCCGGTTTCGAGCGCCGCCAGAGTGAGGAACTGCGGACCGAGCGTCGCGACCAGGTGACCCGTGACGAGCCTGCGTCCGGTCGCCCCGATTGACCGTGCGGCCTCCATAAAGGGCGCCGCCTTGGCACGGAGGGTTTCGGCACGGACGAATTCGCTGATCTCAGGCCATCCCACCAGGGCGAGGGAGGCGATGAACCCTCCGGCCCCAAGCGGCCGCGTGACCAGAACGAGCATGATTGCCAGCGGCAACTGCGGGATGGCGGTGATGCCCATGGCGAACGTGCGGACCACGCGCGCGAGCGGGCCGCCGTACCAGCCGCTCACGAGACCGAGCGAGAAGCCAATGCCGAGACGAGCGAATGCCGACGCGACCACGATCGAGAGACTCAGCCACGCCCCGGCGAGCAGACGTGACCACTGATCACGCCCGAGCGAGTCGGTCCCCAGCAAATGCTGCGCGTCGGGAAGCGTCGGCGGAACCGTGAACGAAGTCGTCCCGTCGGGCAAGTCTCTGATGATCAACACTTGGGTGGCGCTGGGATCGTGCGGCGCCACGAGAGCGCCGACGATGCCCATTACCAGGAGCCCCAATATGCCGGCCAGGCCGATGAACAGCGAAGGGTTTGAGACGAGACGGCGCAATTCGTGACGCGCGCTCACGGGCCGACCCGTACATGCGCCCGAGCGAGATCCGCGGCCAGCGCCAGGAGCGCGCTCCCGATCGCGAACGAGAGGGCGAGAGCGGTCGCGAGCTCAAAGTGACCAGTTCCTAGGGCCTGCACGAAGGTGAGGCCCGCCCCGCCCCAGATGAAGACGTACTCAATCAGCACAAGGCTCGACAGAGCCCCCCGCGCGCCGAGCACCGTCGCGCCAATGATGTTCGGAACGGCATTCGGCAGCACATGGCGCACGAGGATCTGGGGTCCGCCAAGTCCCTTGGCGATCGCGGTGCGGACGTAATCGGCGTGCCGAATGTCCTCCACCGCGGTCCCAGTCAGACGAAAGATGTAGGCCGCGGGACGAAGGCCGAGGGCGAGCGACGGCAGGACCAGGTGCTCGTCGATCCCAAACCCCGCGGTCGGGAGCACGCGAATGCCCGCCTGAATCCACAGCAAGATCATCGCAAGCTCGATCACGACCGCCCAGAAGAACGCCGGCAGCGACGCCGCGAGCGTGCTCACCGACCATGCCACAGTCCGAAGCGAGCGATTGCTGGACCACCCGTACGCGACGCCTGCGGGCACTCCGATCGCGACGGCGCCAGCGATCGCGCAGAGCATCAGGATCGCGCTGCTCCCGACGGCGGCCACGAACGGATTCGCCTCAACGCGAAACAGCTGCGTTGTGTTCATCAGGAGGTAGTTCGCACGGAGTTCGCGCGTGTCGAGTCGAGTCGGATCAGCCAGGAACGAGACGACACCGTAGGCGACCGCCAGCGGAAGCAACATGTCGAGGAAGATCCGAGCCGCTATCGGCGACAAGCGTGTGCGGAGCGCGCTCCATCCGGGCTCGCCCGGTGACACGCCGCTACCTATGCGGCGCAACGGATTCGCACGCGCATCGTGCGCCCGGAGTTCGCGGGTTTGACCTGCGTAGCCGTCAACGTCGATGCAACCCTCGCCTGTCGTGATGCGTCGTCGTCGTTCGGGCGCCGCGCACATCGGACGCCGTCGCGGGCAGGTGCCTCGTGCCTGGGTCCCACGTCAGGGCCCCATGATTCCCACAACGATCGTGTCTGGTTGCAGCTCATGGCTGTCGCTGATCGGCGTTCTTGATCGACATGGCCCACGAATGTTCCTTCGGATGGCTGCAGTGCTCAAGGACGTTCTCGAGTGACGGGTACCACTGGGACTCGTCCGCGTACATCTTCTGCATGGTCAGCGAGTCTTGCAAAGCGGAATGAATCCACTCACGCCAGGCCTTGCTGTCCTTAACGCTGAAGTCGCTGTGATGATCCCAAATGGCCTCCAGAACATCGAGATAGAACTCGGTCGCGGCCTCGATCCGATCTCCGAAGATCTTCTCTGTCGATTCCCCGACATCCGCATTCCTGCGCAAGTAGGGCCACAGATCCGGGTGCTCTACGAGGAGCCGATCGGCCTGCAGCACGAGGTCGCTCGCACTCTGGTTGGACGTTTCTCCCGTCGCACGCTCAGTAGACGACGCGATCTGATGCGTGGCGAAGGCGAGCACCACAGTGGCGAGGACGAGCGACCCAGTGGCGACGACGAGCAAGATGGCGGGGTCAACATTCACCAGTTGCCGCCTTGAGTGACGCAAGCGCTGAACGCAAAAGAGGGTCGTCGGCCGGCAGGCCATACCCCTCGACGTACAGCGAACGAACGAGTGACTTGAGCGCTCCGCCGGACGGCGTTGGGTTGGCCGGCGGCGGCACAGCGAGGAGCAGGAACGCCTCGGTGCCGTCATCCGAGAAGCGCGGCACGCGATAGGCCGGTACGTTCAGTGGCCGGGCGCCGCGGCGCCGGTAGAACTCGACTCGGCGCTCCCGAATCGCACGCTCAGCCGAACCCAGCGGAGCCTCCTCGGGCCGCCCCACCTCCATGACGATCTGCGGCCCGCGGTCGTCAGAGACTCGCTCGACAACCGCATCCCACAACAGCCCCCCGAGCCCCTCGTTGCGACGCTGGTTGATCACCGCGAAGTACTCGAGGAACCACCACGGGACCGCTTGCAGTCGGACCGACGTCGCAAACGCCACGACCTCGCCCGCGTCAAGCATGGCAAGCTGAAGACGGGAGGGGTCGGCAGCTCCCTGGACGAGGGCATCGAAGGGTTCGCGTTGCCAGGCGGGGAAAGCCTCTTCGTAGATTGCACGGACGGCGTCGCGCTGCTTCGGGGTTAGCGCCGAAAGGCTGGGGTACTCCATTGCCGTCCGTCTTTCCGTGGGCGGGAACCGATGGGAGCCGCTGTCTCGGTCGCGACCGCTTTCTTCGCCGGGCGGAACGCGGGCCCATCACCCCACGCGCGCAGTCTAGTAATCGGCAGTATTGCTTGTCTGTATGAGGAGGCGGGGGGACTATTGCCGACAGGCTCATGACGTAGACCACCACGTCGGTGTCCGCGAGCTGGGTCGTCGCAGCGGCCACTGGCGCCGACGCGAAGCCGGCGGGTACGCGGTCACCCGGAAGGTCGAAGCGCATCCCCTGCGGCGTGGTGAAGAAGCTCGGCCCGAAGCCGCACGCCACCGTCGCGACCCGACTCGCGCCCTGTGCTGCCGTGAGTTGGCCGAACAGCACGGTGAGGTTCTTGAACCACGCGACGACTCCGGCCTGATCAAGCTCGGGGCGGAGCTTGCGGAAGACGAGCGTCGCGTCCGCGCACACATCGCGAATTACGGGATCGGGGAGCCCCCCCCCCCCGCCGCCGCCAGCGTGCTGTCGATCGTTGTGTCCGTTGCGCTCATCTCGCTCTCCTTCGCGTTTGCGGTCATCCCGTGGTCTGACCGATTAACGGCCGCGCCCTCCTAGCCGCGACTCCGTTTGAGCCAGTTCTCGGGTCGTCAGGGGACGGGCGCTCGCGCTGCGAAGAGGCCGCGTCACCGAACGGCGCCTCAGCGTCCGCCCGCCCACTGCCATAGCCGGGCGTACTCGGCTGCTTGCGCCGATAGGAGCACGGCCGCCTGAGGATCGCGTCGCGCGGGGATGAGCACCGCACCGTCAACGACCAACAACGCAGGCCATGCTCGGGAACGTAGGGCGCACTCCCGCAGCAATTGCGCCTCCATGCGCGACGGCATGTCGCGGAGCGGTCGCGGTGTGTACACGAAGCGGAGGTAGTAGCGCCGCGACGAGATCATGGCTGCGGCGTGAGGGATAGAGCGGATCGTGACGTCGTTGATCGTCGGCGTGATTGCTGGACGGGGCTCAGGCGTGGCTCCGAGCAGCGACCACTGCCTAGCAAAAGACTCCAGAAGCTGCCGGAAGTCGTTGCGTCGATCCGGAGGTAATTTGGCTCTGGCCCTGGCGATCGCACGCGCGCTGTAGTCCGATGTGCGAATCATTCTCTGGAGCGCAAAGCGCAGCTGAAACCAGTGATCTTGTCGGATCACATAAAGGGCGTCCTTCCGCTGCCCCCCTGAGGTCGGACCATTCGAGCTCACGGTCCACGACAACGGGGTCGGCTGGACGATCGCGGCATCGGTGGCGACAGGCCAGGATGTGGTGCGGGTCAATGCCGAAGGCTGTTCGTGCGAGGGGCCCCGTCCGTGCCTCCATGAGCAGTCGATCACGTGGCTTCGGGCGAATCATCGCGAGGCACTTATTGGCATCGGGCGACGCCGAGGCGCATGACCGTCCCCGCGATGCGCATGCCCGGCACCGCCCGTCCGTCGGACGCGGCCGCAAACAACGCGGCCTCGTCCCCCGCGCAATCGAGGTTTCACACGCGCGCTGCCTGGTCCAAGAAAGGCCGAGCCGCACCATTTCTGTGGTGTGCCGAGGGCGGAGTTGACGCAACTGCATGGGCAAAGGAATGCTAGCAACCTTGACCGGTGCCGCAGAACGCCTCCGAGCGAAGTGGACGCCGGACGGCGGCCACGACTCCGAGATGGTCGCGGGACGACCGATTCATGGCCGGGACGGTGCGATGATCGGGCAACTCACCGAGCCCTCGCGACGCTGTCGGCTGGATGGCTTCCTCTCTCGTCGCTACGGCGCCCGTTGGCCGGATGGAACCCGAGAGAACTGCCCGGCGTGACCGTCGAGCACTGGAGGGCAGGGAAATAGCAACCGCTAAGTTTTCCTTGACGTCGGTCGTAGTGTCCGTCGAGGTAGCGCTCGCCCGTGACGCCCGAGTTCCGCCGCAAGGTCCGGCGCGCGAAGGGAAGAGGCGATGTCGAGCGAGGTAGATGTGATTCTATTGACTACGACCGCGCCGACTGGGGTGCGGACGCCAGACAGTCCGCCGATGTTCCGCAGCGTCGAGGAGGCCTTGTCCTTTACGCCCGACCTCCAGACCGCCTTCGAGAAGCGCAGCGCGACGTTCGACGACCTCTTCTACGCCCGCTACGGCTATCGGCCCGTCTAGTCGGAGCTCGAGTCCAAACACTGGCTGGAACACGCTGAAATCGAGGCGAGGGAGCGAGCCGCGTTGAGCTATCTCTAACCGACCGTGCGGCGTTACTACGAAGTTGCCCATGGCCGGATCGAGCAGGACTACTGGTGCTACCAGCTGCGCGCGGGCGCGGCGCTCAGTGCCGGCGCCAACGATCGCAAGCCAGAGTTCCGAGCGATCGTCAATTGGCAGCAGGAGGACGGCGATTTCGTCGGCCAACTCAGGGCCTTGGATGACCTTGAAGTCGCGACGCGCTACGTCCCGGCTGCCGCCGACCACCGGACTTGTCTAGAGGTGAAGTTCCTGGTGGTTTCTGGCACTCGCTCAAGCCGCATTCCGCAACTCGTCAAGCCAGGGCACCACGTGGGCGAGGGCGACGCGGGCAGCCGACCGCTGCAGGTCGCAAGGAAGCGAAACCCTGGCCTTCTTGGTACGAATGCCGCCGCCAGCGCCGTGCGGATCGAGAGCCATGCCTGGGTCGCGGGCGACGATCTCTTCCATGCCCGAGAGCCTGAGCGGCTTGGCGCGTCAGTGCCAACAACCACCAGGAACCTCATCTAGTGTTCCGTAACAGAAGTCATGATAAGATAGCCTCCAGCATGAGCGTGGAGGTGGCCCGGTGGGCGCAGTTGCTCTTTCGCTCACGCTCAGCGAGTCGGACCGCGCGGAGCTGGAACGCCTGCAGCGCGCGAGCGCGGGGCCGGCGGGCCTCGCCCGGCGCGCCCGCGCGGTGCTCTTGATCGCCGCGGGCCGCAGCGGGGTCGAGGTGGCCGAGCGCACCGGGTATACCCCGGTGCAGGTGAGCCGCATTCGCCACCGCTTCGCCCACGAGGGCCTTGGGGGCCTGGCCGATCGGAAGCGCTCGGGCCGGCCGCCGCTGATCAGCGCGCGCAAGCGGGCCCAGGTCGTGGCGCTCACGCTCAAGTCACCGCCCACAGGCCTCTCGCACTGGTCCAGCCGGGAGCTGGCACGCAAGACCGGCCTCTCGCACGCCAGCGTGCACCGGATCTGGGTGGCCCACGCCCTGGCGCCGCACCTCAGCGAGACCTTCACGTTCACCGACGACCCGCGGGCCGAGGAGAAGATCTTCGACGTGGTGGGCCTGTACATGGCGCCGCCGACCAATGCGGTGGTGCTCTCCATCGACGAGAAGACCCAGATCCAGGCGCTGGGGCGGACCCAGCCGATCCTGCCGCTGCGCCGGGGCATCCCGGCGCGGCACACCCACGACGACGAGCGCAACGGCACCACCGACCTGTACGCCGCTCTCGAGGTGGCGAGCGGTGTGGTGACCGGCGAGCTCTCCGCGCACCACACCGGAGCGGACTTCCTGCGCTTCCTGCGCACGGTCGCCCGGCGCTACCGCCGACGCGAGCTGCACATCGTGCTCGACAACTCCTCGACCCACAACGTGCCCGCGGTGCGTACCTTCCTGGAGGAGAACCCCCGGATCCACTTTCACTTCACGCCGACCGGAGCGTCCTGGATCAATATGGTCGAAGCCTGGTTCGGGACCCTGACCCGCCGCTCGGTCCGCCGCGGATCCTTCGACACGCTGCCCGCCCTGCTGCGGCACATCCGGGCGTACATCGCGCACTGGAACGAGCACCCCACGCCCTTCGTCTGGACCAAGGAGCCGGCCGACATCATCAGAAAAGCCTTGCGCCGCAGCGTTAACAAGACTTCGAAGACGGCACACTAGGTGGTTGACATCCTCTACTAGAGGAGTCGGCCAGGTGCTACGTGGTCGCACTCGACGCGGGTCCACTCGCGAGTCGCGGTCGGCACGCCGCCTCTCTGATCGTACGAGCGGAGACAGGAGCGCTACTGAGGCGACGGCTAAAGTACCCAGCGACTAGACGCGAGGGGGACGCACATGGCAAGCGACAAAGAGCTAGCGGCACAGCAAGCGGGGCGACAGAAGGCGATTGACAACGGAACTGACGACATTGAGAGCGATCAGATTTCCGATCTCATCGATCAAGAAGAGGAGCGCCAAAGCAAAAACCCGCCCAGTGGTGCGTAGACACCACGAAGCCCTTAGGGCAAGCGCCATCGGGCTTTTGCCGAGTAGGTCGGACGGGTGCACACGTCCGCAAAACCGCTGGATCTACTCGCAGCGCGCGTCTGTGGCGCATGGCGCGAGGTGCCCCAGGTAGGCCGCGCGATTCCGGCGCAGCTTGCAGACTTACTTGACGAACGCACGGAGGGAGTACGCGATCTCGTGCAACTACCGCTCCTGCGAAGGGAGTTCACGAGCTGCCTGGATGCGTTTGAAAGTCTGTACGACCGCTGTACCGCCTGGACTGCCGGGCCATTCGCACCTTGGCTGGAGGCGAAGCTGGGCGCGATCGCTGAATTTGACGCACAGCTACGTGCGGACACAGGCCTGCGCTACGAGCTCGTGATCAGCGGTTTGGGGCGCGAGCCCGCGCGAAGTGTCTGGAGCGCCACGCGCGCGAACCACTCCACGTTCGTGGCGTTCGATTACGGAGCACTCCTGTGGCACGACCCCAGCGAACTGCGGGGTCCACTCGCGCACGAGTACGCGCATCGCACCACGAGCAACGCGTGGCGATTGCTGCTGGTGGCGGCGGCCGAGGCCCTCGCGTACGCACGGCGCGAGGTCAGTCTCGAGAAGGCCGAAGCGCTCCTCGATACTTGTTCTGCGCTGCGTCTGGAAGAAGAGTTTGCGACCGATGCCGAAGCCGTTCGGCTGGTGGGTGCCGAAGTCGTGTTGGAAGGTCTCACACGCATGGAGCGCTCGAATACGCGCTTGAGCGCGCGGCTCGCGGAGAAAGGGGAGCGACTCAAGCTGCGTCCGCCCTCGGAGGCCGAGGTGCGCTGGCCGCGTCATCCGTCATGGACGCAGCGCGTCGAGCGAGTCCAACGCGAGCGCCGCGCGTGAGCTGCGGTCGATCGTCTAGGAGGCTGTTCCACATACGGACGTGCGAAGCACCGGGGCCAATGACTGCTGCGACTTAGTGGATCGCCTGATCAACGTGAACGCCCAGCGAAGGTCCAGGCCAGCAGGCCCGCGTTGGTTCTCTGGGAGAAGCGCTCCTGCGCCCGGGTCAGGAAGTCGTCTGCCAATACCTCAAGGAATTCGCTGAGACGCTGCATCGCGCCAGGGGCATCCAGGGCACGTTGCCGTTTCTCTACGTTCAGGCCGCGGTGACTTCGACCGGCACGGTCTCGACGAAGTCGTTTTACGGGAAGACGCTCGACGCGGCCAACGACTCGCTCCTACCGCATCACCGCGTAGGTCGGCCGAGCCACGGCACAACTCCCACGGAAATCGCCCTAGAACGGGCCACGCTCCGGATGCTCGCGAACCGGCAACCCTTCGTGCTCTGCATCGACGAGGCGCATCACCTCGGCATTCACTCCACCCCCCAACAGCGCGAAAAGAATCTCGACGCGATCAAGACCTTCGCCAACAGCGCGGCCGTGCCAATCTTGATGATGGGCAGCTACGAGCTGGTCGAGTTCGGGTATCTCTCAGGATGTCGCCGTCGGTCGACGCGTTCGCGAGGTCGACTTCCGTCGCTACGACATCGAGCTTCAAGCCGATGCGCTCGAGTTCCGCGCAGCCCTCCACTTCTTCGCGCAGCGGTTGCCCACAACGAACTACGACCTCATGTTCTCTCGGATCTACTTCCACGAGAAGACGGTTGGCTGCGTCGGCCTGCTGAAGACCTGGCTCGAGCGGGCGTATTTCAGGGCGCTGTTCGCAGGTCGCGATGCGGTTGCCGAGGGCGACATCGTGGCGGAGGCGCCTGTGCCCGCAACTCATCGCGCCAGGCCCGGGCGAGCTCGGTGCTCGAGTACGCGAGCGTCGGACTGGACGACAACGAGCTCTCGGCATGCTGGTACTTAACGCGGCTCATCCCATTCGATCTGAACCCACAGCGTCGGATCCGAGACCACACGCAGGAGATCTAACCGCGCTGCTTCGCTACTTCGTCGTATCGCGTCTAACCGGGAACCTGCCTCCCGAGCCCCGTAATCCGACGAGCCGATAACCTTTGGAGTCCGCATGCCAGATGAAAAAGTCCACAATTCGAGGCCAAGCACCATGCGACCAGACGCCGCGACCGCATTAATTACATCGGGGGCCACCGCGACCGGCCACGCGAAGTCACGTCCCACTTGCCGGGCTTGCGATCGGACATCCACGGGAATGAATCCCAACACTGCACTGCTGTCCATCATCTTTTCTAGTACCTGAATCCTGGGCCACCCACCTGGATCACTTGCCCGGTCTCGTCGTCAATAACGACTGACTGTCCCGTCTCCGGGTGAACGTATCGGGTGGCTGGAGTGCCGCCTCGAAGCCTATTGAGTGCTGGCACGCTATTTCCAGTCTCGTATGCCTCTTGAATCTGCTCCGGGGTCCATCCTCGTTTCCCCATTTGACTCTGGATCTTTGGCGAGAGTCCCTCCAGATCCGGCGAGGCCGGGCTCGCGGCCGTGCGGGGCTGCGTCGGCGTCACGGACTTTGGGGACGCCTCGTCGCCACCACCTCCGCCGCCTTCGTCCGCTATCGGACCTCCGCCATTTCCGCAGCCGTCACCCCCGCCTGTCGCATCGTCGAAGCACGTTGTGCCGGTCGGATCCGCGTTCACGACCGGATTCGCCGCCCCATATGCGTATGCGTTGAGCCCAACAGGAATGGATGGGCCTCCGGGGACGGGGTCATCGGTCGTGAATCGTCCCGTCACTGGGTCATACCACCGGGCCCGCATGTACAGGAGTCCCGAGGGATCTTGGAGCTGACCGGCGTAGGCGAGGTATGAAGGAGTCGACGCGCCGCTGGATTGCGCGATCGCCCCGTACGCGCGGTAGCGGAACGAGGCAGTCACCGTGCCGGAGCCGTTCACCTCGGCCCGGACACTCTTGCCGCCGTCTCTCGCAAACGAGGCTGTCGAGCCATCAGCTTTCACGACATACAGCGGGCCGAGCCCGTAGACGATCCGGTCGCCTCCCTGGACGAGCGGCCGACTCGGGCTGGAGGCGGGATCCCACAGAAACGCAGTGGCTGCGCCTTGGGTTCTGGATTGCAGGAGGCCGTCGCCGTTGTATGTGTAGTTGCGAGCAATCGCGGAGACTGTGCTCGAGGTCATCCGGTCCAAAGCGTCATACCCGAAAGTGTCCGATCCGCGGTTGGTCAGACGATCCGCAGTGTTCCAGGTGAAGGTCTGGGTCCCGTCGCCGGTCAGGCGGTTGGACGTGTCGTACGTGTACATCGCACTGGGGCCGGTCCGGGTCGCGATGTTGCTACCGGGATCGAGGGTGAAGCTCTCGGGGTTCGTGGTCGTGCCGGCGGTGAGGCGCTCGAGCCCGTCGTAGCTGTAGCCGAAGTGATCGGTACCGGTGAGCGCCGCTCGGCGGGCTCGAATGTCCGCGTTGCCCGCGCGGTCGTCACGCCAGGCAGCTGCGATCTCACCAGGTCCGTAAGCCACGCTCGGACTCTGCTGGGCGGTCGAGCCGATGTCGTCGCTGACCAGAACTGATGTCGTCCAGGTGTTGAGCCACGGGTCGTACTCGATGCCATAGACATCCGTGCTCGCGGCGCGATTGTCATGGAAGGCGACGAACGCCTTGCCGTCGGCCCGCACCGAGAGTGCGGTCGAGAGCGGTCGGGCGGCGGTGTCGGTCACGATGGAGCTGGCCGACCAGGTGGCGCTTCCGGCGACCAGCCGGCTCATCCGGATCTTCGCCGGGGTCGTGCGGGCGTCGAGCCAGATCACCGTCACCGTACCCGTTGCATCGACGCCAACGCGAGCGTTGGTCTGAGCGGTTGTGCCCGGGTCATCACTAACCTTCGTGTTGGCAGTCCACGCACTGGCGCCTGGGGCCAGCTTAGAGAAGTAGATGTCGGCGTTGCCGTTGCGACTGTCTTGCCAGACCGCGTAGGCGGTCCCGTCGGTCCCGACCGCGACATCCGGGAAGTCCTTCACCGCGGCGGTGTTGTCGGTGATCTTCTTGTTCGGACCCCAGGCAGTGCCGCCGGCGGTCGTCAGTTGGGCGGAGTAGATGTTGTTCTGGCTCGAGCGGAGATCGACCCAGACCGCGGTGTCCAAGCCGGCCGCCGTACCGGCGATCCGAGGATTCCGCTGTGCCGGATTGCCGGTGAGGTCGTCGTTGACTCTCACATTTGCCGTCCACACACCGGTGGCGCTCGTGCGCTTCGACGAGTAGATGTTCGTATCGATCTTGTTGCTGGCGCCGTCGCGACTGTCTTCCCAGACCGCGTAGGCGTTGTTCGCCCCATCCGTGGCGATCGCGGGGTTCACCTGGACTCGCGTTCCCGTGTCGTCGTTGGCCTTCGTGTTAGGGCTGGACCAGGTCCCCGTCACCGGATCGCGTCTGGAGAAGTAGATGTTCGCGTTGCCGTCGCGAGCGTCGTCCCAGATCAGGTAGTGCGCGCCATCGGCGCCAAGGGCGATCGCGGGATGGTCTTGGACCGTCGTGCCCGTGTCGCTATTGACCTTGACGCTTGCCGCCCACGTTGTCGACGGGGCCGCGGTGATGCCGTCCACGTACTCATCGAGCGCCGTCCGATTGCCCTCGGCGTCAAGGGTGTAGGCGTGCCGGGTGCGCGTCGTCGTCCCGACGGCGTTGAGGACCAGCGTGAGTCGCTGGCCACGGTCGTAGGTGTAGGTCGTCAACAGGTTGTTCGGCAGGAGCAGGGTCTTCACCAGGCCGGACGCCGTGTACGTGTAGGTAGAGGTCCGTGCGCTCGCGTCGGTCAAGTGATCAAGCCGCCCACCCGGCGTGAACGTGTACGTCACCGTGTCCGCACCCGCCGGATACGTCAGAACGGTCCGGTTTCCGTCGCGGTCGTAGGTATAGGTCAAGGCCCCGTTGGGCTGGGCGGCCTGGGTCATCCGGCCAAGTCCGTCGAATTGGTAGGTGGTCACCCCGGTCCCGTCGGTCATCTGGGTACGGTCGCCCGATCCGTCGTGCTGGTAGGTGATCGTGGTCAGCCCGCTCGCGGCCGTGCTCGTGAGACGTGACAGAGCGTCGTAGGCGTTCGTCGTGACCTGCAGCTCAGGCGCCGGCGTCGTTTTCGTCAAGGTGTCGCCGTTGCCGTCGAGGGTGAGCGCCGTGGTGAGCGTAGTGCTCCCGTCCGGATGAGTCGATGAGGACACTGTGCGATCAAGCTCGTCGTACGTGTAGTCGGTCACCACGCCGTTGGCCTGGGTCACGTGAGTGGCATTGCCGTTCGGGTCGCGGGTGACCTGGGTGGTAAACGTGAGCGTCGGATTCCCGACCGGGCTGGGCTTCTGCTGGACCGTGGCGAGCCGCACGTTGTTGTCGTACGTGTAGCTTGTGACGTTGCCGTCGCGGTCGGTCAAGGTCGATTGGTTTCCAGCGCCGTCATAGGTGTGCGCGACCGCTCCACCCAGCGGGTCGACCGCGCTCTTGACGCGGTCGTTCTCGTCGTAGGTCGTGAGCCACGTGTGATCCACGGCGTTCGCGCCGACGGCATAGCCATCAGGGTCGACCCGACTCGTCTGCCGGCCGGCTCCGTCGTAGGCGAACGTCGTCTTCGCGCCGTCGGGATCGATACGGGTGACGAGATTGCCCTGGGCGTCGTAGGTCAAGGTCGTGGCATACGCGTAGTCCGGCGTGCTATTGAGATTGCCGCGCGGCGCGATCGACCGTGTCGGCATTCCCTTGTTGGTCGCATCGCCATACTCGTACTTCGTCACGGCGCTGGTGGTCGCATCGATCTGTGCGGTGACAGACAACAGCACATTCGTCGTGGCGTCGTATGCATTGGTCGTCACGAACGTCCGCGGGTCGGTGATCTGCGTGAGGTTGTTCTTCGAGTCATAGACAAACTGCGTGACGTACCGGGGCGTCTGCTGATCGACCTGCGGGTCGGTCTTCGTGAGCACGTTGCCCCGGGTGTCGTACGTGTAGTCGGTGGTCTGATTGCTTCGGTCGGTCACGCTGGTCAAGTTCCCCGATGAGTCGTAGATGCGGGTCAGGGTCAGGCTCTGACCGGACACGATGCGGGTGTCGATGAGCGCGCGCTTACGCGCGTCGTAGCTCTGGGTCGAGCTGTTGCCTCGGCCATCGACCGTCGTCGTCGCACCGCTGTTGTATGTGATGGTGGTCAGCTGGGTCAGTCCGTCGCGCTGTTGATAGACGCGGCCGCTGCCGTCGTACGTGTTGGTGATCCGCACGCGGTTGTCTGGATCGGTCACGGTCGTGAGGTGCTGGGTGGTCCCGTCGTAGGCGTATTTCCATTGGTGCTGGGTCGCCACCTGGCCGGCGGCGTTGCCGATCTTGTCGGTCACCGTCGCTAGGCGACCGCTTGTGTCGTACGCGTAGGTCACTTTCCGACCGAGCGGATCCTGGAGCTGGATGATCCGGTTCGAGGTGTCGTAGCCGATGGACACGGCCCGGCTCACTGAGTCAGAGATGCTGGTGAGGTTTCCCGACGTGTACGTGAGCAAGATCTGATTCCCGGCGGGCTCGTGGACCCGGGTTAACTGACCGGTGGTGCTGAACTCGTACTGGGTCTGGCTCTTCAGGGTGAGGGTGAACGTGCCGTCGCCGTTCTTGACCATGGTGTCGAAGACATTCGGCGGATCGGCATATGACCCGTCGACGTTGCGGGTGAACAGGTCGCGTTCGCCGTCGCCGCGGCGCAGGGAGACATATGCGCCGGCGTCGGAGACCTTCCAGTAGAAGGAGTGACTCCACGCCGGTCCCAGCGGTCCGTTCGAAGTGTCGGATGAGTTGTACGAACGAGTGAAGGTGAACGGTAGGATCCGGCCCGGCATCGTGAGGTCAGCTGCACCCGTCGTGTACACGCCGGTGCCGACGTTCACGTTCTCGGGTGTGTAGCCGCCGTTTCCATCGTTGCCGTACGTGTATGGAGCAACCGCGCCGGCGTCGACCGGTCCGCGGTCGCGGAGGAAAACGTCCGCAACAGCGTTCGTGTCCCCGGTGACAAGATTCGTGGAATACGAGTGGAACGCCACGTACCGGCCATCGGCGCTCACCGACGGGTACTCTCCGCCCGAGTTGCCGATGGTCCCGGTCGAAGACTGGGAGATGAGCTCGACGGTTCCCTCCTGCTGATCCCGGAAGAACACGTCGCTTACGCCATTGGTGTCGCCCGGGACCAGGTTCGTCTGGGCGGAATCGAACACGATAAAGCGAGCATCGCTGGAGAACTCGCCGCCGTCGGAGTTCTCGGCAATCCGAGTGATCAAGCCGGAATTCATATCACGCAGGAACAGATCGACGAAGCCATTGGTGTCGCCGTTGATCAGGTTGGTCGCGCCGGATCGAAACAGCACCTGGGAGCCGTCGCCGCTCACGGTCGCCGTATTGCTTTGGGCGTTGCCCTGCGTGCCGCCGGAGGTCACCGAAACCCGACGGGTCGTGCCGAGCGTCCGGTCACGGAGGTACACGTCGAAGATGACGCTCAGGTTGAGTTTGGGCATCGCGATATTCCAGGCGCGGCTCACGAAGCTCACGTAGCGACCGCTATCGGAGACCGCGGGTTGATCAACGTAATCATTCGCGACGGCGCCATCGTCTCCGATGGAGATGAAGTCGGTGATGCCCAACGTGAGGTCACGGAGGTAGATCCCCCCACCCGGAGCCGGGCCACCGAGATTCGCGCTGCTGCTGAACGCAACGGAATGGCCGTCCGCGGAGATGTACGGCTTTCCGCTGCTGGCGGCACCCTGATTTCCTGCAGAGTCCACCGAGGCGCGCACCGTCGTGGCGAGCGTGAGGTCACGAACGAAGATGTCGGACTGACCATTCGTGTCGCCGGCGACGAGATCTGCGCCGAGGGACTCGAAGGCGACAAACCGTCCGTCGCTCGAAATGTTCGCGTAATCGCCGCCGCTCGCTCCGCCGGTGAGGTTGACCGAGACCAAGGTCGTGGTGTTGAGCTGCGTGTCGCGGACGTACACATTTCCGCCGCCTGCGTTGCCCGGGCCTGGCAGGTTCGGGGAGGCGGACCAGAAAACCACGTAGCGCCCGTCCGCCGAGATGTTGCGCGTGGGGAAGGCATCACCGGGCCAGGTCGAGGCCGCCGTGGTGGTCTGGAGGCCGGCGGAGGTGACCGAGACTCGTGAGGTCGTCGTCACCGCGGCGTACGCGATCGTGTCGCCACTCGTCCAGCGGCCCGTCTGGACAAACCGAGCGGCCTGGCCCGGCAGGCCGGATACGACGCCTGAGACAGCGACGACCAGGCTAAGCGCGATCGATAACGCAGCTCGGTGTGAGGAGCGCCAGCTTGCGTGGCCTGAACGCCGATTAGACCCGCTCATCGCAATCTCCCCGTCGCGGGTCTTCCTGTGATCAGCAACCCTGTAGGGGACAGTAGTCGGTGATCAGTGCCGGTCAACGGCCACTTGTGGGCGTACCAGTAACAACACGAATGGCACTGCGGCTCGCAGTGACGGAGCCGTCAGTCTGGCTCGAGCCTCCAGCTCGACGCCTACACCAGGGTCGTGACGGCCCGATGGGTAGCTCGCTTGGCGGCAGCATCGCAAGTTGGCACCGAGAAAACATCTGAGATGACACGCGGCATCGTCGGCGGCCAGGTCCCCCACCACGCGCGTGATGTATTCGGCTCCGAACCAGAACGACGAGAAGGTACGGCGGCCCACCGGGTCGTCGGACTGGGACGAACGTCTGCCTGCGTCCGACAGCTGCAGGCACGGCTGGTGCGTCGCGCCGACGCCGCCACGACCCGGGCTGAGCGCGATCAACTCAACAACCTCGCGCAAGACCTATCGATTCCCCTGACCCTTGAGCAGCTCGACGCGGCGAGGGACGAAACATCAGATGGCGACTCGCTCGCTCTGCTGCTTCTGGCCGTGCGCCATCATTGGGTGCGAGAGGGCGCCCCCCCCACTGAAGTCGCGATCCTCGACGAGACACTTCGGCCGCTGCGCCCTATCCCGGCGGGAACGATGGTTCGGCTGACTGAGGCTGGATCCGACGAACGTGAGCTCAGCGCATCGGGCAGGGTCCTCGGTCGGTTCCGCACCTGCCCCGAGGAGGGCTGCGGCTGGCAGGTCGCGGTCGGAAGGGCAGGCGGACTCACCACCTGGGATTGTGTCCGCGCGCTCGAGGTCGTCCTCCAGTAGTCGCTCTGGAGGCGGTCCTTTGGATGACTGAACGCAGAAGTTCGTAGCCTCGATCCAGCCGCGAGATACCAGGTCGGGTTACTAGTGCGTCGGCGGGATCAACCGGCGCACGCTGACGCCAAGCCGACGGCTGAAATGGACGAGCACCCGATAGCTCGGAGCGCTCTTCCCGAGCTCGATCTGGCTGACGCCGGCTCTGGTCACGAAGGGCGTGCCCAAGGCCTCCATCGACAGCCCTGCCTTGAGACGGCGCTTCCGGATCTGCGCACCGAGCTCGCGTAGGGCGGTGCCGGTGGGCGCCGGCCGGCGGACACGATGTCGGATCGAACTCTTCGCCACGGGCCGAGCCTAGCCGAGGCTCGCTGATGCTCCACCGTCGCACGGGCACTTGGACGCGACGCGCGAGTCGCGCACGAGCGACTATGCGTAGTCCTTCAGAAGCTTCAAGACCGGCGGTCGGCGTAGTCGGTGAATCTCCGCGTGGTAGATCTGGGAGACGCGCTGCCTGGTGATGCCGAGCTTGCGCGCGATCACCAGCGGCGGCAGGGGCACGCAACCGATCCCGAAGAGGAGCTCGAGGACCGCGCGCTCGCGGGACCCCAGGTTCGCGAGCGCGTGCCCCACGGCCTGACGACGCTCTCGGTCGTGCACGCGGTCGTCCGCGCTAAGGGCATCTTCGTCGGAACAGGTCTCCTTAACGATCAGACCAGTGACGCCGTCGAGCGAGACGACCCGAGCGTCGGCGCGCACGACCGCCTCGACCACGCGCTCGGGCAGG
This sequence comes from Chloroflexi bacterium UBA4730, assembly GCA_002404155.1. Taxonomy (GTDB): domain Bacteria; phylum Chloroflexota; class Limnocylindria; order P2-11E; family P2-11E; genus UBA4735. Next base: position 23,429 of record DHJC01000016.1, read on the forward strand.
CCGACGCGGCGGGCGATCGCGATTGACGTGGCGGCGGACCCGTCGGCCAGGGCCCGGGCTGCGGCTCGACGTATGCACCCGCGCGCGGCCTGGAGGCGCTGGGGCAGCGGCACGAGATCAGCGGTTCGTTCGCCCCGGGCGACGGCCTGCTTGATCCACCAGGTCGCATAGGCGGCGAAGGGCGCGCCGAAGCTGGGATCGAAACGATCGACCGCGTGGATCAGGCCTTCGGCGCCGATCTGGACCAGGTCGGCCAGCGGCAGCCGGCTACGCCAGGCGACCGCACGGGCCCGACGCGACGCGAGGTGCAACCCGGCGCGGATGAAGTAGTCCCGGGCAAGGCGCTGGGCGCGTTTGATGTCGAGCTGCTCGAGCAGAGTGGCGGGATAGGCGCGCTCGAAGGCGTGCAGCTGGCGGTCCAGCTCGCTGATGAAGGCCTGCGCGGCGAGACCCGTGCGCGTGTCACCGATCAGGCTTCGATCGAGCGCGAGCGCGGAGAGCAGGCCGCCGATGGGCTCCCCCGCCTCGACAGGAGACAGCGCCCGCGCAGTCGACGCCTGGTCTTTGGGCACGTTTTCGTTGATGACCGCCTCGGCGGCGGCGCTCAGCGCCCGCGGCTCTCGGGCACGGCGGTCCCACTCCCGGACTGCACGCCGGAGATGGACCTGGCTGCGTCGCCAAGAGGCGGCGAGGCCGCCGAAGATCGGAAGGTCGTGCAGCTCGGCGATCGGGACGGCGGCGAAGCGGAGACCGGGCGCACTCTGCTGCGCGCTGTGGACGAGCTCCGCGAGGATCCGTTCTTGCGCTGGCCCTAGGCGCGGCTGGCCTTCGGTCACCGCTCGCTGTGCGCGTTGGCTTGGGTCGTCGTCGAGCGTGATGGCTGCGCTCATCGATTCTCCTGCGGCGGTTCACGCCGCGTGCAGACCATTGTCTGCATGTACATACGCTATTAACAATGAAGCCACGAATAAGGCGCTGGTGCAAGGCATCGGGACAATTTGGCGATCCGAACCGATCGCGAACCGATTGCTTGACAACGCCGTGCCGGAGGCTCGGCTACGCACGCGGGGTGGAGAGATGCTGACCGAGCTCGACGGCTCAGGGGCTGCAGAGCCGTTGAAACAGCGATCGCATCAGATGCCGAAGACGGCCCAACCGGCGCAACCGCTAGAAGAGATCGGATGCGCTGCGAAGTCAGCGCCCCAGCGCCACCCCGTTCCCATCGGCCGGGCGAATTGGGCCGGCACGCGACCGGCGTTCGCGTACCTTGAGCAGGATCTTGGGATGCAGGTCGAGCGGCATGGCCATATGCGGCGTCGTCAGCCAGCGCCGGGTCTACCGGGCTGGCCACTCGAGGTCAGCGGCAGTCGTGCGCGGCGCTGCGCTCGTCGGTCGCGGACGTAGGACGGGAACAGAGGCGCCGAAGCTTGCGACCGCGAGGGTCGACGCGCATGAGGTCCTGCTGCAGCTTCACAAGGTCAGCGGGCGGATGTCCCTTGCGGTAGTGGAGCTGGGGCGCGGGAGCCACGCCGCGCTCACGACGTTTCGCCAGGTACTCCGCGAGCGCCGCGGAGAGCAGCACGTTGAGCGATAGCCCGTGCGCGAGTGCGTACCCGTGGGCGTCGTCGGCCAGGGTCTGAGGATAGCGACCGCTCATTTGGGTCTTCGCGGTCTTCTCTGCGGCGGTCGCGCTCACGCAGCCTCGTCGGAGGTATCTGACGGGCCCGCTCGGAGAGCGGGGGGCGTCGGCGGCGAGACGAGCTGCCAAGCTGAGCGAACCGCCGGCGGCAGCGCGCGTGTGCTGTCGGCCTCCGTGGCGAGCTCATGGAGGATCCCGAGGGCCGTGACCCGGCGACCGAGCACGCCGTCGACCCCGCCCTCGCATCCGTGAGCGCGCAGCTCCTCGTCAAGCTGCTCGAGCTCGCCCTGGAGGAATCGATCCGGGCGGATCGGCTCCCAGCGCTTCTGGAGCTCGGCCGCGATGGTCTGGTCGATAACCTCGTAGTACGTCTTCAGCTCGGCAAGGTATCGGCGCGCCTCGTGTGCGCCGGTCGGCTTCTCGAGCAGCTTCGCCAAGACGGTGAGTGATTGCGCGGCGGCCTGCTCGCGCCGACCGTGCACGCGGCGCGGTGTCCCGAACTGCGCGGGCATGAAGTCCAGCATGAGCGTGCGCTGATCGTCGCCGTGGATCTGCGCGTAGCTCTCGCGCAGGATCTTGGTGTCCTCCCAGAGGCCCAGTTTCATGACCAGCGCCTCGGGCATGCCGCGTACGAAGGTCCAGTAGATGGCGCCAGCGGCGCGCAGCGTGTGCGGGTTCGTGGCGCCAAAGCGCAGCCAGCGGAGCTTGAGCTCCAGCCTCGACGACACGGCGCTGTACGACATCCCTTCCGGACGGTCGGGGTTCAACCGGAAGAGTGGTGCCACATCGAGCTCGCCAACGAGGAGCGGATCGCTGCCCCAACTATCGCCGTTGTCCGCACGTAGGCGCACCGGCTCTTCACCCTCGCGCAGCGGCAGACGTAGCGAGCGCCCCTCGACCGCCAATAGCTTCTCTATCAGCGCGATGATCACGGGCGGGAGGATCAGCTCCTTCACAAACGGATACCACTCGCCGGACGTATTCTTCGCTCGCGCGCTGTCGATCACGACCGCGAAACCGTTGGCGTCGATCACGTCGTTGGTGCTGCGGTGCTTCTTGAGGTGCAGCAGCGAGATCGTGGATGCCGTGTCGGTGCGCCACATCCCGTACAGCGTGCACAGGGTGAGGACCGCATCGCGTAGGCCCTGCCAGTACTTGCGGCGCGTGATGCGCTTGTGCTGCCGACGGTCATCCAGACGCGCGATCTCCTCCTCGAGGGACGCGATCGCGCCGGTCACGTGGGCCAACGTCGGGTACCACTTCTCCTCGCCCGAGTTGCTGAACTTGCGAGAACGCTTGTTCCACAGGTGGCTGCGATCCTGCTCGAGCCGGATCGCCTCGCGAAGCTCGGCCTCCCGCTGCAGCGTCACGATCTCGATCGGCGTACGGCCGCAGGTGCGTGCACGGTAGATGTAGTCGATGATCCTTCGCTCGTACACCCCGATGGTGCTCTCGTCGTAGAACGAGCCGTCGAGCTTCGTCGAGTAGTAGAGGTACTCGGTGACGTGCTCGGGGGTGAGCAGACCCTCCAAGGTGAAGGGCGTCCACCCGCGCAGACAGCCTTGACGGATGATGTCGTCCATCACGCGCCGAGTGGCCAGTTGTGACCCGTAGGCCATAGTCTGCTTGCGCATGACCCCGTCGCTGCGCTTGCTCATGCGATCACCGTCACCGCCGTACTGCTGCCGTGCGAGCTTCAGGAACAGTTGGTCGACGGTCGCGAGCTTGTCCTGGTCGGCCTTGGGCAGTTTGGCGCGGGCGTCGACCATACTGACCGACCACTCCTGCACGCCCGCCACGGCCTCCGTCGGCACGGGTCGCTTCCGCAGCCCATGCTTCAGCGCGAACGTGTAGAAGCGCAGCCCGTCGCGGACGCGCGTGATGTGGCGGCGACGCACGCGCTCGATGCCCACGGTCGCGGCAGCACAGCGCGCCTCGTAGAGCGCGCGGTAGCGCGGGTCCGAGAGGTCGGCGTCGAGAGCGGTCGAGAGACCCTCGGCCGCGCACGCGAGGAGCCACTCCCGTCCCGCGGTCCGGAACTTGTCCCGGAACTCGCCCTCGCTCACCATCCGGCGGATGAAGTCGCGCGTGACGGAGTCGATCCCGTCCCAGAACCCGTCATGGGTGTCGCGGAACGGGTCAGCAGACACGACGAACCACCTCCACGACCTGCGGCCGGGCCGCGGCGATCGCCAGACGCGGCCGTGCTTCGAGTTGTTCCCAGTCGGCGACGAACTGGCTCGCTCGAATGATCCACTGCCGCTTGATTTTGGTGCCGAGCAGCACCCGCCTGGTGAACATGCGCACGACCGTGCGACGGTCGACCGCGCCGCGCAGCAGCGCGACGATGTCCTCCACGGTCAGCATGCCGGTGAGCACGAGGCCTTCGAAAACGACCCCACCGGGATCCTCCCCGCAGGACTTGCAAGCCGCGAGGATGCGAGGCTGTTGAGTTAGCGATTCCATTTCGTGTGCACCTTCCTATTCATATGAATGGCGCACCCGGTACCCGGATTAAACAGATCGGACCGCTGAGACCTCTCAGCCTCAGCTCAGGCCCGCGTCCGCACCTTCGCGCATCTCGCGGCTACTTCGTGTCTTCTCGGGCCCCACCACGTCGGGTTTCGCCCCCAAAAGACCGAAGAGTCGTACCGCCGATTGCTATGAAAAGTGCGTCCGCGAACCGCATTAACTGTTCGTTCGGGTTGCCGTGTGCGTCCTTCTCCTCTCACCTAGCGCGGAAAATCCGCGAACGGAAGATGCGAAACGACGAAAACCCTGGTTGAGCGCGGAATCCCCGCGCGCCGGCTGGCACCGGCGCCATCAAACGGATCTACAAGTCAAGGTCTTCTGCATCGCGGTTGCGCTCATCCTCAATCTCGCGGATCGCAGAGTCTCGGAGCGCTTCGTAGAAGCGGCGAGAGGGTGCTCCGATGGCGTACGTCTGCGCGACGGCGTCGGCGCGGTCGCGCTGCTCTACGTGCCGCGGTGCTGGCTGCCCAGGAGTCCCCGACCACGTTCCACTGGTGGCCAGAGCCATGAGCGCGCCACCAACGGAGCGGTAGCACCCGACGCCGGCGGCGTTGGCGCGCTCAAGAAGATGGACCACGAACGCCTCCTGCTCGAAGACGAACGACCAAGGTGCCTCTTTGAGCAGGTCCGCCGCGGATCGGATCTTCGCCTCATCCTGCGAGTCGCCCCACTCCATCAGTACGCTGAGAGCTGTAGGTCCGTAGTCAGCCGACAGCAGCGCGAACAGCTGGCCCTGATGCCAGCGCCGAAGGCCGGTCGTCCCGTCGTAGCGGTCGCGGACGCGACGCAGCAGCTGCGCATGCTCCGCAGTCCCCTCGAGAGAGGTCAGACGCGCTACGTCTTCGCGGTCCCACGGGATTGGCCGGTAGTTCGTACCCCGTGTCAGCGCGAGTTCGGTCCGGGCGACGAAGAGCTGGCCCACCGACACAGGCCGGCGCGGCGCGACCGCCTCGATGAATCTCCAGATCCAGTATTCAGCGATGCCATCCGGCTGTCTGAGCCGAACGAGCACGTCATCGATCTGCGCGTCGCTGAGCAGCGTGAGCGGGAGCTCCCCGTGACCGACGCGGCCGAGCACCTCGTCCGCGAGTGCGGCGTTATCACCGAAATCGATCGAAACAAGGATGGCTGCTGCGCGACCCGGATCGACTTCTCGAAGTTGGGCCAGGGCCCAGATCGCGCGCTCGCGGACCCAGAGGTTGGGATGGCCGGCGAGCCGGGTGATGAGTTCCCACATTCCCGGGCCACGCCAGGCCGGCCTTCCGACCACAGCGGCGATCGATGCGACGGCGTCGACGTTGTCGTGCTGCAGCGTCGACTCCACGACAGCGCGGGCGCGTTCAGGATGGCGCTCGCTGACACCCTCCAGGAGTGGCGCGAGATACCGGCCCAGAGCATGGCGGCTCGTTCCAGCGATCTCGTCGCAGATGACCAAGGCGTACTCGGGGTGCAGGCGCGAGAGCACTGCCAGGAATGAGCCCGGCTGCGGTTGGAATCCCTCCTTCTCAAGCCGCTGGAGTAATTCGCCGAGGACAGCTGCGCCGGCGTGCGCATCGCGGTGCTGGACAACGAGCTCGGCCGCTGCCTGCTCCTGCAGCTCGCGCGTCAGGCGTTGGCCGTCCTCGAACCGCGTCTCCGGATCGTGATCGACCGGAAGCGCATCGAGATCCCAGTAGCGAGAGAGCCCAAGGACCAGTCGGAATTCCTCGCTCTCGCTGATTGCATGGATCGCCCGCTCTGCGCGCAAACGCCGCTCGCCCGAGGCGCCACGTGCGTACGCGACGAGCTCATCGCGCAGGCGCAGGTCGACGAGGGGGTCCTTGCCCCGCATCGCTTCGAGGATCCCAAGCAGCCGCTTCTCTTCAGCCTGCCACTGCACGCGCGCCTCTTCCGTGACCGGTTGACCGAAGTAGCCCACAGGTCCATGGAGCGCCTCCCCGACTGTCTTCACCACGCGCAGACGCACGTCCACGCGCTCGTCTTTGGAGAGATCGTCGAGCAACGCGATGACACCGTCGCGCAGGGGTCTTGTCGCTTTTTCGTTGATGATGAAGCCGCGCATCTCCACGGCCGCGCCGGTCCACCAGCTCTCATGACCCGATTTCGCAAGCAGCGGGTCGAGCACGTCGAGTGGCGAGTGGGCGTGCGCGAACGCGTCCGGTTCAGCGACCCACGCTCGGACCGTGTCGAGGACGCGCCAGCCGAAGTCGATGGGCTTGCGCGGACCATAGCCGGCGACTTCCTCAAGGACGCGCATCGCGTGATCGGGATGCTGGTTCGTTGGCCGTGCGTCATCGCGACCGAGCAGCCACAGCGCTTGGAGTGCGCGCGGAAGATGCTCAAGCGAGTAGCAGGCGCCACGCAGCATCGCGGGAAGGGCACGGCGAAGATCATCTGGCGGCTCGGTCTCGTTGTGAGCGGCTCCCGCTAGGACTCCTTCTACGAGGTCAAGCACTCGGCCGGGCTGCGTGTATGCCAAATGCGGCAGCTGCCGCAACAGCACGAAGCGCTGATCGGGCCGTTCGGCCATGCGAGCCAAGACACGGTCCCAGATGCCTGAGAACACGTCGGGTCCCTTCGTCTTTGCCTGCCGCCAGTCGAGTTCGGCCAGATTCGCGAGCACCGTCTCGAGCGATGCGTCCGCGACGGCATCGAAGACCGCGTCGGCGTAGCCGGTGGCATCGCCACCAGCAGTGACGCAGGCACGGTGGAGGATGTGGTCCGCCAATACGTCTGGGGTGATACGCAGCAGCCGACCCCGACGTAGCAGCACCCCGGCTTCCTCGAACAGCCCCACGACCGTGATGAAGGTCGGCGCGTCGATCTTGAGAAAGTCCGCAGCAGCCTCGACCAGAGCACGGTTCTCGAGCCGCAGCGGTCCGACCGCGGCGAGGAATTCCGTGAGCCGGTGCGCGTTCGGCGCACCGACGCGATCGACGATTGGGCGGAGCAGGTCGGTCTCGAATCGATCGAGGGCGGTGCGCCGGAACTCCTCCTGGCGATCGAGAAGCCGCGCGTCGATGAGCCCTTCGGCGATCAGTTGGCCACCGACGACCGTGACGAGCGGTGAATCCCAGCTCACGGCGACGAGGGCGTCAATCAGCCCGCTGCGCCTTCGGCCGAGCGCCTGGGCTGAAAGGCTGCGCGTCTCATCTCGCCCGAGCTCCTTCAGCTCCGGCAACTCACGGATCTCGGTGCTATCGAAGTCGGCCCGGGTTAGCTCGGCCCGCACGCCGGCACTCGCCCACGGGCGTAGCGCCAGGATCGCCCTCGCCTTAGGCACTGCTCTTAGGGCCGAGACGATCTCTCGGATGTCGTCTCGCCGGTGAGCATCGTCCACGACGAGCACTGTGCCCGGGACGAGCGCTGTGGTGAGGGCTTCGCTGGACACGCTGTCGCGGCGGAGGTACCGAAGCGCGCCGGGGCCCGCGCTACGGCGTGACAGCTCGCGGAGGACGTGCGTCTTGCCAATGCCGCCGCGGCCAGGAAGCAGCACCACGCGGATGCCATCAGCGTCGATCGCCTCGTCGAGCATCACCAGGGCCGATGCGCGGCCGACCGTCTGCCAGTCGTAACGCAGCAGGCGGGAGGCGTGCTCCGCTGGCGCGAAGTATTCGGTTGCGTCCTGCAGAAGCGCTTGAGGCGGCGCGGCAGCGACGAATTCGGCAGCGTACGCCGGCCCGAAATGCCGATCGACGATGCGATACGACACGTCGTGCGCGAGATCGCCGATCTTGGCGGAAATATCGCGGCGGTCCCAGATCCGCCACTTCGGATACTTGGCTACCTCGTCGCGCACTCGAACGGAGGCGACGCTCGTGAGCAGGATGACGTACTGGTCGGCTGGAAAGCTCGCGTCCTCCACGCAGTGGCGCACGTCCACCGGCTGGAATTTCTTGACGTGTCGGCATTGGAATCCCCAGGTACCGGCACCGTCACTTGCCGCGAGATCGATGCCGCCCTGCTTCTCACCGCGCTTGCCGTACTGGTAAGGGTCGCTGCCAGGAAGCTCATGCGCGACAAAGTCGCGCGAGAAGTCCTGGAAGCGGTATTCGTCCATCTCGCTGAAGTCGAGGAGGGCCGTTCGCGGCCGCTTCGGAGGCGGAAAGCTCACGTTCCGGGTGGCGCCCAGGTCATCACGCACCCGACAATCGTGCGCCAATCGCACGAGAGCTCGCTAGTCCTCAACGAGTACGCCGGTTCGTCGCAAGACAGCACGGCCGAGGCGTGGTCGCGGCTGGGCATGGTCTGGATACGTGACAGCTAACAAGGACGGGCTGTTCCGGTTCGCGGGTGGTGCTGCCCGTTCGGTGGCCACTAACGCTGCCTGCGTCCACCGGCATCCTGGACACATCGGACTAACTGAAGGGCGGGACCGAGCGGACGCGACACCGCCTGTCCCCGACGCGTCGTGACGGCGGCTACGACGGGCGGCGCGCAGGCGGCCGTCGCTTTCGTCGTCCTTCGGGCCGCGCCCTCGCGCGCTCGATGTAAGGAAGCCAGTCCCTGTGGGACTCCGGCTGGACGACTTCGACAGTGGGGCGACGGTACGTCTCGTCACCCTCGTTGAGAATCGCGCGCGTCGCGTCGAGCGAGTCTTGGCTGGCGCCGTAAATGAAGCGGGAGGCTCCACGCCAGAGTTTGCGGTTGAGCTCGAGGACGACCTCGGCCCGCGGCACGCGAGCGACCTTCTCGGGCAATGGCTCGTTGACGCAGATCAAGAGCGTCATCGGGTCGATCGGAAGCGACACCTGAACGCCAGGGGTCGCGAAGCCAATCCCGAGGAACGGAGGCTGGTTCTCCGGCGGCCAGAGCTGGACCGGATTGTCGCTGATAAGGAAGAACGGCGGCTCGAACTGCTTCAGCACAAGCCAACTCATGTTCATGACAAGGTCGCTGATCGGTCCTACGTTCTGCTGGATCATGTGTAGGCCAACGATTGGATCGCTGGTCACCTTCATCTTGCCAGCCTGAAGCTGCGCGAGCGCCTTCTGGCGGGCGCGCTCAGCTTCCTCTCGCGTTCGCCCTGTCGCCATCTCCCTCTTGAGGAACTTCCTGGGATCTCGCAGCGCCATGTCGGCCTGAAATGTTCCGAGCAGATTCCACATGCCTTGCGCGCGCTCACGTTGCGCGGGCACCCGGAGGTGCTGAAGTGCGACGTAACCAGCAATCCAGTCCCGGTCGCCGTGAGTGAGCGTGAGGGCGCCACCCACCGGAGGTGGCTGAAGCACGCGGAGGCGGTCCATCGCGTGTTGCGCGAAACCCTCAATCCTCGCGAGCAGATCTTCGAACTCGAGACTGGCTTCGCCCTTCTCGGTCTCGAACGTGTAGTAGCCGCTCTGCGCCGCTGCATCTTCGATCGCGACGACATAGGAGCCCCTCGTTTCTTTGTCGAACGCGAGGAGCTGCTTCCCTCGGCCACCGACGGAGAACAGCCGGAGGTGCATTTGTGGGACGAAGTGGTGCTTCTTGGGAGCGATGATTTGATGCTAGGCCCGGCTCGTGTGCCCCCTCTGATAGACGCGAGCAGGCGAGGGGCCACGATGGTGTGCGTGTCTTCAATGCTCGCGAAGAGTCCGACGATCGACGGCAGCCAAGCACTCCGGCTGCTCGATGATGCCTGGTCGCTAGTCGCGGGTGTCTTCGCGCGTCAGCAGGTCCGCGAGTACCTGAGGGCCCAGGCGGCCTCCAAGCGGGCGGTCCCGCCTGGGCAATGGCACCCGTGGATCCCCGGTCTTGCCTGGTGGGTACCGCGGCGGGCGCAACGCGCTTTCCGTGGTAAGCCGATCGCAGACGCGATGCTCGTCGCGCGCGACATGCTCTCGCTGCATCAGGTTCCTGACGTGCTCACGAGTCATCGGGATGCGGCCGCGCGTCGGATCGGAGACCAGGGTGCCGCCGCGCTCTGGGAGCTACGCGTCGCCGGCCAGTACGCGGGCGCCGGCATTCCCGTCGAGTGGTCCGCCGTGACACGCGCGGCGGAAGAAGGCGCCCCCGACGTGTTCCTTCCGGCGCACGGTGCCGTGATCGAGGTGAAAGCGCTCCTTCCACGCGAGGATCCTCTCGAGCTCGGGCCGGTCTTCCGAAACGTTCGGCGCGCCCACTCGCAGATCAAACGAACCGACGGCCCCGGGGCGATCGTGATCGCGATCCCTGGGGCCTATGACTTCGGCCCGTGGGAACCGCAGGACTCCGCGTTCCGTCAAACACTGCGCGACTGGTTCACCGAGCCGGAGTTCACGCCAGTTTCAGCTGTGATCTTCACCTGCGATCCGCGCTACCAGTTGGTCGGCGACGTGCTCTTCCACTACGGCAACTTCTCATGGCGCTGGTACAACCCAAACGCCTCCCACCCGTGGCCCAACGATCTGCCTCTGCTCTCGGATGGGCCTGGCGCGAGTTAGCCACGCGGTACATGCCCCGCACTAGGCTCACAGCGTGAGCGCGCCGCAGAACCTGATCGATGCGATTCGTCAGATCCAGCCCTCGGTCCGAGCAGGCGCGGCATGCGATGGCTCCGGCGTCGTTCGGAAGTGGACCCAGATGCAGGCCGATCGCTCGCTCGTCATCTTCTGCCTGGTAGATCGCGATGGCTCGGACCACTTCGCCAATCTGGAGGATGTCTGCGAGCGAATCGCCGATGACGCGGAGACCGTGGGTCGCGGCGCCGCCCGCGACGCCGCGAGGGACGTGGCGAAGATGCTCGCCCAGGATCCCGCGCTGGACGTGCGCACCGTCGCGGACCAGACGGACGCGGCCCTGACCGGCCCAGTTCCCGACACAACGTTGTTCCAACCGGTCCACGGGGTCGGCCTCGCAGCGCCGTTCGACGGCTGCGGCATCGCGCTCCGGGCCTTCGAGCCCCGGGCGCTCGCCGGTGAGTTCGCGTTCGCCGGTCACGAGGACTTCATGGCGAACCATCTGGAGGAAGACCGGAACAGCGTTCGGGTCTACTCGATCGCGCGGCTCCCTACCGACGACGAACGGGGTTTCCTGATTGTGCGGAGCCGGACCCAGGTCGCGCTCGTCCTCGCGATGCTCTCCTACGCGCCACCCGAGCAGCACTGGTGGGATGAGTTCTCGGCAACCCTGACCCCGCTTGGCATCCATTCGATGCGGACGTTCACTTCCGCTGGTGCGACCACCTCGCCCGAGCGGAGCCTTTACGGCCTGCCACTTCAGTTCGATAGCGCGCGCGTGGCCGCTGCGCTGGGAGTTCGTCCGGCCATGAGCGCGCTGGCCCGCCTCGCACAGCAGCCCCGCCGCGCGCGCACGCCGATCCAGGGCCGGATCTTGCGCGCGGCGACCCTCCTTGCGGAATCGCTTGACGGTCAGCCGGAAGATCGCTTCCTCAGGCGCTGGATGGCGCTGGAGGCGCTTGTCGGACGCGAACCGGGGGAGGTTACGGAGCGGCTCTCCGAGCGACTGGCGGTGCTGACCTGCGACGATCCCGCCGAGCGCATTCGACGTAAAGGATTCTTTCGCAAGCTCTACGGCTGGCGGAGCGACATCGCGCATGGCCGCCCACTCCCGCTACTCAAGCGCACTTCGGAGATCTTCAAGGTGCTCTCGTTTGGCGCTCTGGAGCGCCGGCGCACCGCGGCAGATCGGCGACGCCGATGTGGAGCGGGTGCTCACGCTGACGTTGGAGACCGCGCCCCGGGATGCGACGCACTGGAGCACCCGTGGGATGGCCCAGCGCGCGGGCCTCAGCCAGAGCGCAGTGAGCCGGATCTGGCGGGCCTTCGCGCTGGCCCCGCATCGGGTCGAGCACTTCGCGCTGTCCAGGGATCCGCTGTTCATCGAGAAGGTCCGGGACATCATTGGCCTGTACCTGAGTCCGCCGGAACGGGCCCTGGTGCTGTGCGTCGATGAGAAGACCCAGATCCAGGCGCTCGACCGGACCCAGCCGATGCTGCCGATGCGGCCGGGGCAGGCCGAGCGGCGGACCCACGACTACGCGCGGCACGGCACCACCTCGCTGTTCGCCGCGCTCGATGTCAAAAGCGGCCAGGTCATCGGCGAGCTCCATCAGCGGCACCGGGCGATCGAGTTCCGCCGGTTCCTGGACACCATCGATCAAGCGGTCCCCGCGGAGCTCGAGGTCCACCTGATCCTCGACAACTACGCGACCCACAAGACTCCCGCGATCCGCCGCTGGCTGGCCCGCCGGCCGCGGTTCCACGTTCACTTCACCCCGACCTCGGCCTCCTGGATCAACCTGGTCGAGCGCTGGTTCGCGGGACTCACCGAAAAGCAGCTGCGGCGCGGCGTACACCGCAGCACCCGCGAGCTGGAGACCGCCATCCGCACCTACCTCGCCATCTCGAACGAGCAGCCGAAGCCGTTCGTCTGGACGAAGAGCGCCGACCAGATCCTCGCGACGCTCGCTCGATTTGTTACGCGGATCTCGGACTCGGGACACTAGCTCGCCTGAGCCTAAGTCGGCAGCCTGACTGTCTACACCGCCTACGTCGTGGTGTTTTTCAGGCTCGTCGTTCTGGGGATCCGTCGCCTCAACCTCGGTCCGCTTTGACGGGCAGGATGAACCCATGATCGCGAGCAGGTCTCGATGAATTGTCCGCGAGATAACCCGATTACTCCTTTCGTGCGGGCCACCTCGGTGTTCCCCTCCGGATTCAGCGTGTGCTTCATTCCTTCCCCTCCCTAGCGTCGAAATTCCGGAGCCCCGAACACCGCTTCGTGGAGGGCCGGCCCGAGCCGCGCCCGTCGGTCGAGTCGCAGCTACGCGAGTTTCGGGAGTGGGCCGGGATCGTTCACCCGGACGCGTGGCTGACTGCGGGGCCGCTCATTGAGCGGCTGTTGGGCGAGCGCTCGCGAACGTGATCGCCGATCAGACGGCGACGCCCGCCTGTGGCGCAGAGCAACGGCGCGTAGCGTTGCGCTTCCGGATCGTTCGACCGTATGGAAGGGCCTGTGGGTAGGAAAAGCCGAACCAAGCAGGACCGGCGGCGCGCGGAGCGTCAGGAGGATCGCGCAACGCGGGGCACGCACATCGAGGTGCAGCCGGGTTTGAAGATCCCGGTTGCAGGTGGGCAGACCCTGATCGCAGATCCGCTTCTGCCCGACCAGCGAGCTCGGTACAGCCGCCGCTTGGAGCGCGCCGCGGCTGCGGGGCCGGACCGGCTTCTCGCGATCCGCGATCGCCTTCGCGAGATCTTCGCGCAGGTGCCCACCGCTGAGGTGTTGGCGCGCCTTGTGGGAGACGTGTATGCGTTCGATCCCGAGACGGGCAAGGAGTCAGAGACTCGTCTGCCGACGATCCTGGTCGAGTACGCGACCTGGCTGGCGACCAGGTTGGGTGCGCCCGTGCACGGCGAGCGGATCTCTGACGAGCGCTACTCCGAGCTGGCGAAGCTGTTGAGCGAGATGCTCGAGCTCACGGTCACGATGTACCAGGCGGCGCACATCACCAAGGGCGCGGCGCAACCGAGCGTCGAGGACCAAATCGTCGTGACGAGTCAAATGCACACGCTCACCGTCCGCAATCCGGGTTTCGCCGTATTCGCCTACGAGCTGATGGAGTCGCTCTTTCGGCCCGTCGACGCGGATCTGCGCCACATGGTCGGCTTTGATGTCGATGCGCTCCTGAAGGTGTGGCGCCACATCGAACAGCACGTTACCGATCGTCTCAACGACGCCCTCGACGAGGCGCGCACGCAGGCCCGAGAGCTGAAAACGCTGGTCGATACCGGCAGTCTCGATGAGCAGTACCGGCCGCTGCTGCCACCCAAGTACCGTCGCCTGAAGCCTCAACGGCTGCGAGCGATGATCGCCGCCTTCCTTGAGTGGACGGAACGGAAGGAAGTTTTCGTGCGGGCGGAGGAGCTCTTGGGCGTGACGCCGAAGTGGCTCGCTGACGGGATCGGCCTCGACAGCGCCGTCTGCAAGAGGATCCTCGACCAGTTCGCTTTGCCGTTCGGTCATCCGGCCGTGGCGGACGATCTGATGAGCCGATACGAGGAGCTCGAGGCCCGGCCACTCGTGCCCCTGAGTCAGGACCGTTATCTCGCGCACCTGTTCCACCTCTGGATGTGGGGCGCACGCGAGAATCTCGAAGCTGCGCTCAAGACCGATCCCGTTGCATGGGCGCGTTACGAACCGGCACGGGCGGAGTTCGTGGAGTCGCGGTCGATCGAGCTGTTGGCCAAGATGCTGCCAGGCGCACACGTCGAGCGGCAGCTGCGCTATCCATACACCCGCGCGGACGGCACGCCGGCCATCGGCGAGCTCGATGGGCTCATCGTGTACGGAGGGGTGCTGCTCCTCGTCGAAGCCAAGGGCGGACCGGTCAAAGCTGCGGCCAAACGCGGGGCCACCAAGAGCCTTCGCCAAGATCTCACCGACGTGATCGGCGATGCGTACGGCCAGGCCGTGCGCGCCCGCGACCACATTCAGGCGAGCGATCGCGCTTCGTTCACGCGCAACGATGGCACGATCTTCGAGATCGAGCGTGATGACATACGAGAGACGTTCCTCGTGACAGTGTCGCTCGAGTCCCTCGACGTGTTCGAGATGCACCTAGCGGAGCTGCGCGAGCTGGGCATTCTCAAGAGCGGTGAGTTCCCGTGGGCGGTATCCCTCCTGGACCTGGAAGTATTCGCCGAGCTGCTGGAGTGGGGGCCCCAGCTCATCCACTATCTGCGAAGGCGCCTGCCGCTCAACACGATGGACACGCTGCTCATGGAAGAGCTGGACCTACTCGGCGCGTATCTGGCGAACGGACTTCGTCTGCCGCGCGAAGCGCAATACGGTGCACCGCTCCGGATGACCAGTTACACGGAGTCGATGGACGACTACTACCACTACCGTCACGGGCTTCGGCAAACGCCGGCACCCCGTCCCCGCGCGCAGCTAGATCCCGAAACGCGAGAGGCGGCGGAGATCGCGTCGCAGATGCCTCCAGCTGAGGCCCTTGCTGCGATGACAACCTTGCTCGACCGCGCGCTCCCGGACATCGGCTGAGCATCCCGTTGCCCTACTCATCTGGGCGCACGCGCGGCAAGGTCTCTGACTCCGGCTGACGGGCCTCGGCGATGAGGTGCCGCGCTCTCAGGCAGCGGACCGAAACCACGGCCGTTCGGCCTGATGAACGAACCACGTGGCAGGGTCTGCAACCCTGGATGCCGCGTCGGGTCAGGTAGTCTCGCTTCGATGTCCGCGCCCGCCACGTTCGATGAGGCCCTCAGGTTCATGCACGAGCTTGACCTCGCGGTGCTTCGCGCCACCGCGGCCGCAGTCCTCTGTCTAGCGGAGCAGAGCGGTCAGGCGCCAACCCATCTCGTCCTCGCGGAAGACGAGTTTCGGATTGCTTTGATTCGAATGCTGGATCTGTTCGACGACTTCGTACGCTCCGGAGAAGTGTTCGAGCGGTTTGAAGACCACAGGACGCCGAACAAAGCCGATGCGGGCGGGGAACTCAGGAGTGTGCGGAAGGCCGCCTTCAGGCACGCGCTTGCGCTCGTGTGGGCCATAGGCCAGCTTGGAAGTCAGTCAGAGGTCGTCGTCGAGAAGGCTGCGAAGGTCAGCGCGTTCCGTGACCGGGTGAATCAACGCCGCCTGAAGCCGTAGGCCCATACCGGTCGGCGAAGACACGGGCGAATTCCCGGAAGGCCGCGTAGGCCTCAGCCGCGGTTCCCGTCTCGTTGGCGGTTGCTAGCGATGAAGACGCCTCAGCGAGGGTAGCGTTCTTCAGAGCGGTGTTATCGCCGGGTTCCATAACCTCTATCTGTCGCCCGAACGTCTGAGCTGTCAACTTTGCGGCGTGATGCAGCTGCCCGTTGCCGTTCACCGCACCCGGAAGAAGTGGCGGCCCCAGGTCATGTTCTGCGCGACGCAGAGGTAGGCGTCGAGGTACCGCCGATAGACGTTGACTCGATGCGGTCGTGTTGCGTGACCCGGAGAAGGCAGCGAGCGTCGAGACTCACTCGCTACTGCGCGCGTTGGCGGCTCGCTCGCTGAAGCCGAGTTCGGGGCGTCTTGGACAAAGAGGTCGCGGACTGCGGCTCGGCCAGTTCGTCTCCCACGCGGAGTCGCCGCGGTCCGCGGACCCTAGAAAGGGATCTCGTCCGGGTCGAACGTGCCGGTCTCGGAGATCGGCACGACGGGCACCTTAATCGTCGCGTCGACGCCAAGGAACAGTGCGATCGCGGCGGCGCAGACGTGGACGACGAAGACCGCCTCGAGGCCGCGATATGGCGTGGTCGGCAGCGCAGCATGCGCGGCCACGCGGCCGCGGAAGGCATACAACTTACGCAGTGCTTCGATGATCTGCGGATGCACTGTCTGTCGAAGCGCAGGACTGAGGTCCTCGAGGGTCCCGGACCGACCGACGACCACAGCGGCAACGCCCTCAAGCGCCCCAACAGCCTCCTTGATCGCTGCCTCGGGATCACGTCGAGTAACACCCAGGTAGTCGATCGCTTTCCGTAGCTGGGCGCCGTACAGCGGCGGCGCGGCCCTGAGTGCCGCATTCACGCTGAGCTCGAACTCCTCAGTGAAGCGGAGGTGGAGGAAAGGATGCTCACCAAACTCAAGTAATACGCCCTCATCGGCGAGAAGTTGATCCAGCATCCGGCGGTGGCGCTCGACCTCGTCTGGATGTTCGTCCTGTAGATAGCCATCGATAGCCTCAACAGATTCGTAGAACTCTTCCCAATCACAGGCCCGTAGATGGTGCTCGACCCGCGCCTGCACCGATCCATCCAGCGTGAGGAGGTTCGTCCGGCGCGTGGCGAACAGCATCTCGTCTTCGATCGAGTCATATGAGAACTCAGCGGAGTACTGCCGGTCACTCACGACACGGTGCAATTTGGCAAGCAGCTGGATGTACCCGACGCGGACGCGCGGCGGCGCGTCGCTGCTCGTTAGCGCCTCTGGCGGGAGCGGGTTGAGCCTTCGACGAAAGAGCGTCATCGCCAGAGTGTAGAAAGCGTCAGACGAGTTTTGCGGCACGACGGCGCCGCCAGCGCGATCATCTCGTCGAGCGACGGCAGACGCGTTTGGGCGAGCCAGGACGCATGCTCCGAAACCGCGCGGTCGTGCCTGCCGCCGAGCTTCCCGAGCGCCGCAATCAGGTCCTCAGGCGCGTCGGTCCGCGCTCGGCCGTCGCGACTCGGGCCGATGTCGCCATACACGTGCGCCCGCGACTACTTCGCGGACACCGTATGTGGCCCGCCGGTCAGCCCGGGCCGGGCAGGATCAGAGGTCCACGCGGCGTGATTGCCGTGCTATGGATCAGATATGGGCAAGGGTGGAAGGCGCGGCGGTGTCCCACTCCCCGAGCTCCCCGAGATTTCGCGCCACGACCGGGTCATGAACAAGAGGACACGTGAACTGCGGGTTGGGGATCGCGCGGTCGAGATCGAGACAGGACGGGCCGGAAGGGTGATCGCGTCCGTCGGTCCTGGCGAGGACGTTATGGTCGACTTCGACGACGGGCGCTCCGGGCAGTATCAGCGCGACCGGGTGCGGCCCGAACTGAAGCGCCCGGCGCGGCGCGCGTCCTAATGGCCGGCCGTTTGCGGACCGATCCCATGATGTTCCGCTGACGGCCATATTTCAGCGCGAGCCGCTTGAAGGTCAAAAGTCGGTCGCCTTACGGTCAATCCGGCGAAGGCGCGCCGCATCCCAGCGCAAGCCGCGGCGCTCCTGGAAAAGATGTGCGTCAAGTGTGTTCGACCTCGCATGGTCGAGAATCCGCCCGTCAACGAAGGCTTCGATCAGTTCCGCGCGCTGCGGAGCCTCCAACCCGATCGGAAGGTCGACCTCTGCATCGAGCATCCGCATACGGTCGACAACACGCGGCTGACCGGAGCCCGAGGCCGGCGCAATTAGGTATTGGTCTCCGTGACGGCGGACGGATCGCGGTTGCAGGAAGGCCAATTCCACAAAGTGCGTCGTGCCCTCACGCTCGTCGAACCGGATCTCTACGAAACACGGCATCCCGAGAAGCGCACGGTCCGCGAGCTCGGTCACCACGGTCGTGAGGTCGCGGCCACGGCGGCGACGGCCCCCGAATAACTCCTCGGTAAGGAAGGTTCGGGTGCGGTCCTCATCGCATTCGACATCGAAGGCGTCGCGACGATAGGTGCCGAAGAGTGCCGACTCACGCCAGCGGCGAGCAGCAATTGCGGCGGCGCCCGCGCTAGCAGCGCGATCGAACTGATCGTTCGTCGTCTCGAGCGCAACCGCGACCAGGACGCGATCGACATTCGCAGGGCTGTGCCACCAGATGCGGACCAGGAGGGGCAATCGCGTCAGTGCGCGGAGGAACAGCCGAACGATCATGGTGGCGAAGGCTCGACTGAGGAGTCACCCGCGGGCCCCAGTGGCGCGGCGTAGTCGAGAAAGCCTTCGATTGCGTCCTCGAAGCCGAACATGAGCAGATAGGAGTGCGCCCGCAGCCACTCGCTATCCGTGTTTACTTCGTCATCGAGGACGAACTCCCCAGCGCGGCCGGCTTCGCGGGTTCCCAGCTTCGACACCTCCTCGAAGAGCGGGCCCAGGAAGGTCTGGTATTCGAGGGTCAAGGATGGGCCGAGGCCAAATGCGGGGAGCTCCCGGAGCACGGGCTTTAACCTCGCGAGCGCGGCGAGATCGATGGTCGCGTTCCGCAACGTTTCGATGACCAGGTCAACGAGCTCGTGATTCGAGCGGACCTCGCCACACGCGAAGGCCATCCCGCCAAGCACCAACAGGGTCTCGAGCCACGGGTGCAGGCGATTCTCACGAACGCTGGACTCGCGGATGGCGTCAAGGAGTGCTACCTTCAGCGCGAGGAGAGTCGCAGGCTTGGCCTCCGACCAGTTGTCGCGCATGGCCTTCAGGGCGACGACACGGGCCTCCCGGTTCATCTGCAAGCGCTTCTCGTCGCTGGCCGACATGAGCTGCCGCACCACGGTCGGGAACAGCCTGATCGCCGCGGCCAGTGCGGCGGCGGATCGACCGGGCGCCTCGAGATAGTAGGAACGATTAACGATCAGCAGC
This sequence comes from Chloroflexi bacterium UBA4730, assembly GCA_002404155.1. Taxonomy (GTDB): domain Bacteria; phylum Chloroflexota; class Limnocylindria; order P2-11E; family P2-11E; genus UBA4735. The sequence continues at coordinate 42,609 of DHJC01000016.1, forward strand.
ATTGCGCCGAACAGGTCCGAGGCAGCGTCGGGCGACGAAGTGGCGTTGGAGGCGATCACGCCCTTGATCGCGGCCTCCAGTTCGTCGAGGACCCAGCGAATAGCGCCGTCCGCGAGCTCGTCTTGGCGCGTGCGGAGTCGGTTATCGAGCTCCGTCGAGAGCACGGTCAGCGGGGTGACAACACGACCAGCCACGACCGTCTCGGCATCGATTTCCGCCGCCGCGAGCCGGAGTCCAGCGAGAAGTTCGGCCGGCAGAAAGCTTGAAGTCAACTCTGCCAGCTCGGGGTACTCGCGCAGGGGCAGGATCTCGCTAAGGCGCAGCTGGTGGCGCAGAACCTCGTCCGCAAAGGCGATGAGACCATTCACCACGGGAGCAGCCCAGTGGTCGTAATCCGGGCCGCGCAGGGCGGCGCGCTCGGCGGACCACCGCGCTTGGACCGCCCGCAAGGCCGCGGTCTCTTGGCGGTGCCATCCCAGGCGCAGAAGCTCTGCGAGTGCGGCCAGCACATCGCTCCGTGTCTGATTGACCGGTGTGTCTCGTGTGGCCGTCCGCTCCAGCACCGCCAGGGCAGCGTGTTCGAGCCACTCGGCGTCGCGCTCGGTGGCTCGCGCTTGGCCCAGTCCTTGTTCGGACGTGATCTGCCTCAGGTTCCGATCTTCGGACGCGACCTCGCGTTGCGGAAACCAAGGCGAGTCGACCGGGATCGCGGTCTTGCGGTTCCAGTAGAGCGCCACCACCAGAGCCAAGTTCTGAGTGATGACGTAGTGCAGTGAAGGGTCCTTGTCCGCGGTGTGCAGGAGGAGGCCGTCCCAAACTGCGAAGTCCGAACTCACGAGCTTGCGGATGTGATTGCTGACCGACCGCGTCGGATGCCTCGCCGAAGAAATTCGAACGAGCCGCTGTTCGTTTTCACTGCGCACCACTTCCGCGAAGCGTCCGGGGTGCGCCAGCATCAGCGCGTATCTGCGAAAAGAAAGGAGCAGCGGCAGCGAAAGCACGAGTAAGGCAACTGGCACGTATGCGCCGAAAGTCACCGCCCGACCTGTGATCAGCGGAGTGGCGAGACCCGCAATCGCGGTCAGCACGACGGCGAAAAGCAGGCGTAGCGCGAACGTACTGGCCCAGTCGTCGCTCAGTCGTGCAACCACCGCGGCGGAGTCGAAGCGCGAGGCGCTCGACTGAACAATCGAAAGCCACGTGGCCATTAAGAACACGAAGGCAGCGGCGCCAGCGGCGAGCACCGGAGGCAGCAGGGCGTAGGCCCCCGGCGCGGCGGGGTCATTAGGCCGATCGGCGAGCCACCGGTCAAGTTCGAAACCGACAGCCGCGAAGATGGCGGCGTACGCGAGGGCCGACGCCTGCGCAAGGACCCACCCGGCCGAGGTCCACAAGTGCTGGCGCTCCTCGGCGAGGCCGGCGAGGAGGATCAAGATCCGCTCGCGAAGCGACTCTAAACCGACAAGCATTTGCCGCTGACCCTAGCCAATTGGGCGAGCCGCGTGACTAGCCGAAGACCGCGCCGAGAGCTTGAAAGAGGAAGCCCGCAGCCAGGAGGGTTCCCGCGAGCCGTGCGTCTCGACGGGTCTCGCGCCAGTACGCCCGTACCGAGGAGTTGGTCTCGCCGCGTGTGGTGCCCATTTCTTCGGCGGCCCATTCCGGAACCATTAAACCGCTGACGAGCAGCAACGCGCCGCTGATATCGAGGACCAACCCGACGGCCGAGAGTAGGTGCACGCCAAGGCCGCCAACGATGCCCACAAGGGCAACGCAGACCGCTCCGCCCATCGCCAGGTACGAGAAATGTTTCCGTCGAAGTCTGCCTTCCACCGGAATGTCCTCGGGTCGCGCGACCAAGAGCTTGAAACGTCCCACCACTGACCTCCGATCTCATGATCAGAATCTCCGGCTGAGGCGCACGAAAAGTCAAGAGCGAAAGGGACACGGTGCTGTCACCGCGCGGCGATGACGAAATTCCGATCGGGAAAGCTCGAACTCCGCGTGCCGCCGGCTGTCTCCCGGGATGCGGGTTGCAACGCGATTCGCTCACAAGGAGAAGGCACGGGCAGAATGACCGCGTGGACGAGATACCGCTGGTCGGAGGGAACTTCAGCGCGACCGTCCGGATCGGAGACACCGTCCACCGGCGTGCCGGTCCATGGACACCGGCTGTGCACGCGCTCCTGGCGCACCTCCACCGCGTCGGCTTTCCCGCTGCGCCGGAGGCCCTGGGGATGGACGAGCAGGGTCGGGCGGTCCTGTCTTTTGTTCCCGGTGAAGTGCACCCGGGATGGCCGGAGCCGCTGCCGCAGTGGATGTTCGAGGACGAGGCGACCCTGACCGCGGCGGCGGCCCTACTGCGGCGCTACCACGACTCACTCGATGGCTTCGTGCCGCCGCCGGATGCCCGCTGGCGATCCGTCGCGCCCGGCGCGCACGAGGTCATCTGCCACAACGACTGGTCTCCGGGGAACGCCCTCTTCCGAGGGCACACACCGGTCGGCATGCTCGACTGGGACTCGGCGGGTCCGGGAAGCCGCGTCTGGGATCTCGCCAGCTCCGCCTACCGGTGGGTGCCGCTCAACCCGAGGGTCACGCCGCCGAGCCTTGCTGCCAAGGCCTCGCGCTTCGCGCTGTTCTGCGAATCGTACGGCGAGGGCATAGCGAGGCAGGACGTGTTCGACACGCTCACCGAGCAACTCCTCGTCGACGCGGACTTTTGCGAGGCCGAGGCAGCCACGGGCGACCCCGGCTTCGCGAAGCTCGCCGGCTGGAACATTCCGGCGGTTTTGCGGGAGGACTCCGCACGCCTTGTTCAGCAACGAGCGATCCTCTGCGGTCAGCCTTAGCGATTAGATGATGTCGCCCTGACAACTCCTGGCTTGGTCACCACAGTTTGTCGGTGGCTGGTAACCAGTGCCGGATTTCGAGGGTGGTCAGCAAAGGCTGGCGGACCCCGAGTCGTGAGCATCGCAAATCGCGGTTGTTATCCGTGGTCGTCAAAGTTTGGCGGATCCGCTTCAGCGACAGACTGTTGTGGCCGCGACGCGAATCCGTCCGATTCGCGACCCCGGTCACTACAGATCGTCGGAATCGAGTGACCCACAAGCAGACCTAGTCTTTGGCCATGACCCGAGTACGCACCGACATCCAGGTCGACCTCGGCGCCCTATGGGTGGACGAAACTGCGCTCGGAAAGTCGCTCGAGGTTAAGCGCGAGGGGTACCGCGTCGTCATTCGTATTCCGCCCGCCCCGGCGACCGACCAGGTGGGCACCCCCACCTTCGACGGCAGTAAGGAAGCGCCGGAGGGTGCCCCGGCCAAGCGCGGACTTCGGCGGCTGACGTTCTCGGTCTACTGGGACGGCCCTGACCTGGGAGCCGACCCGGGCAACCTCTACGCGGTTGGGCACTTCGTGATGAAGGCGCGCGAGGTAGTTAAGAAACTCGCGCGGGATCTCGTCGACTGGACCCGGGTCGCCAAGCACCAGGAATGGCTTTCCGACCATGCCCAGGACCTGCCGTTCACGGATGCCGGAGGCGCGTGGAACGACGAAACCAACGAGCTGCTGCCGATCGTCGTCGGGCTCATGCCGCAGATGAGCGAGCGACCGGCTGGGTCGGAGATCGATGCAACGTTCATCGCCGAGCTCCCGGGATGGTTACAGCAGGAACCGCCGATTCCAGCACTCCTGCTTGCGGATGCGCTCTTCTTCGTTCGGCGCACCGGACCCGTGGAGCTTCAGCGCGCGGTGTTGCTCGCAGCCATCGCAACGGAGCTCAAGGTCAAAGAGATTCTGCGCTCGGCTCCTCCGAAGAAGGCGGCCCTTGTCGAGATCATCATCGGACGCGATGCGCCGGTCGCAGTCGCCGCGCTATTCGACAAGACGCTGTCAGCCGCAATCGGGCATTCCTTGCTCGACGAGCAGAAGGATCTCTTCAAGCGCGTCTGGCGACTCTTCGAGCTACGAAACCAGATCGCCCACTCGGGCGCGGTCCCTGATCTTGAGAGCGCTCGTGACCTGGTGAGGGCGGCGCGAGAGGCATCGGAGTGGCTCGACAGCATTAAGCCGGGGAACACGGCGTCACAGCTGCTCGACCAGTCGAAGAGCGGCGACCCAAGCTAGAAGTCGACGCCGGCCAGGATCTCCCACTCGCCTCGGCACCATAAAGGAGAGTCTGGTGCCCGTCACCTACGAGCTTCCCATCGGCCACGAAAGGGAAGTTTGAGCACCTAGTTAGGGGTTCGGGTAGCGTCGGTTCTAATCGAGCTGCGCGGCCATGTACGCCTCGACGTATACGACCTCCAGATGATCTAAGAATTCCTGGCCAAACGCCTCAATTAGCTCCTCCTCCGAGATATCGATCCGACTGGGGGTGAGGTAGCAAAGCACCCGGTAAATATCAAAATAGGCTTTGAACTCTTCCTCCCCCGCCTCCTTGGCCGCGGCGATGAGTTGCTCCTCGGTCACGTCAGCCAGCGAGGATGCCGGACTGCGCTTATGCGCTTTCGTCGAAGGGATGATTTCGCGCCGCCTCGGACTAGCTCTGCCCATCACTCACTCCCTAGCTCGCCTGAGCATAGGAGGCCGCCCGATGGGCTTGTTGTTCGCAGCGACGTGCGGCGAAGCTGTGCGCGGCGGGCGCGCCGGATATTTGAAATTAGTCGGCAGCCTGACTGTCTACACCGCCTGCGTCGTGGTGTTTTTCAGGCTCGTCGTTCTGGGGATCCGTCGCCTCAACCTCGGTCCGCTTTGACGGGCAGGATGAACCCATGATCGCGTTCAGGTCTCGTTGCTGCTTACTGCGCAATTGTTATGAATCGTCCGCGAGATAACCCGATTACTCCTTTCGTGCGGATCATCTCGATGTTCCCTTCGGGTTTCAGCGTGCGCGTCATTCCTTCCCCTCCCTAGCGCCGAAATTCCGGTTGGGAAAGCCGAAAAAGACGACGGTGCCGCCGGCTGCGTAGGGGGACGACCGTCGTTGCGCCAATTCGCTCATAAGACCGGGGCCCGGGCAGAATGACCGCGTGGACGAGGTACCGCTGCTCGGAGGGAACTTCAGCGCGACCGTCAGGATCGGGGACACCGTTCACCGTCGGGCAGGTCCATGGACAGCTGCGGTGCACGCGCTCCTAACCCACCTCCGACAGGTTGGCTTCGGCGCCCGGACGTACCGGCCGATGAAGTCCGATGGCGATTCCGGCGGCTGATGTGGCCAAAGCGTCCGCACCTCATCTTTGGGGCAGCACCGCGTTTCAACGAGGTTGTCCGCGAAGCGTTCGAGTCCTTTATCCGCCTTCGGCACCAGCAGCATCTCGAGCTCACGCCGAAGCGCGCTGACCTTTTGACCGTCGGCATCCTGCTCACGCCGCGGCACGATGGCTTTCGGCCTTGGGACACGACCCTCGCAGCGACCACCGGGCAGCAGGAATTCGAACCCGATCTGAGGTCGGCCCTCGAGGAGCTGTGGGGACCGTTCGGCACGCGCATCCAGCCCGGCGTCGGGCCTTATTCAGACCCGGACTGAACGCGGTCGCGACAACACGCAGACGAGGGCCCGAGAGGGCGCATTGCTCTAGCGTTAATGGGCCGGGACGGGTCCCGGCGTGGGGAGCGTATCGACCATGGCGGCGCCGAAACCGACCTACTGCACGCGAAGCGACATCCTTCAATGGGCGCGCACCACTTCGGGACAGAGGAATCTGCCAGGCCTCATCCGGCGGCTGATCCACGAGACCGGGAAGGGCGTCGTGAAGCTCGGCTTTCCCACAGAGGAGGGCGTGCAGAGCGGGGGCTGGGACGGCACGGTGCAAGCCACGCAGGCCACCGCGCACGTTCCAGCGGGCTGGTCCGTCTGGGAGCTCTCGGTGGAGCATTCGATCACCAAGAAGGCCGAGGACGACTTCACCAAGCGGACAACGAAGAACGGCTCGCCTGCAGTGGGCCCCGATGGCACGCCGATAGCCAACTGCACGTACGTCCAGGTGCTGCTCGCCCCGTGGCGCAAGAGCGACGAATGGACGACGAGCAAGAACGAGCTCAAGGCCTGGGGCGACGTGCGAGGGTACAACGTCGACACCATCTACGACTGGGTCGAGCAGGCCCCGGTCACGCACGCGTGGTTGTCCGAGCTCATGGGGCTCACGCCGTACGGCGTGCAACCGATCGAGAGCTGGTGGCGGGACTGGTCAGAGACCACCAACCCGACGTTTCCCCGCGCTGCGATCCTCGCCGGTCGAGAGAAGCAGATGGACGACCTGCTCGCGAAACTCGCAGGGCCGGCGGGCATCATCACGATCAACGCCGGCAGTGAGGAAGAGGCCCTCGCGTTCATCGCGGCCGTCGTCGAGGAAGATGCCAAGAGCGGAGATGCCTCCCTGCGTTCCCGCACGGCACTTGTCGACGATGTCGCGGCGTGGCGCCGGCTCGCGCCACGTGCGTCGCCGCTTGTACTTGTGCCCCGCAAGGAGGTCGTCTCCGAGAACCTGGCCGGTGGCCACCACGTCTTGATGGTGACCACGGGCCCCATGCCGAGCGACATCCAGCTGCCGCCGATCGACGCGAACTTGGCCATGGCCGCGCTCACGAAGGCCGGCATGGCAGACGAGAAAGCGATGGCGACGGCGCGCATCGCGCGTCAGAGCCTGCTCACGGCGCGGCGTGGAATCGCAAAGAAGGCCGAACTCCAAGCCCCTCCGTGGGCGAAGGCGCCCTCGAAGCTCGAGCGGCGGATCTTCCTCGTCGGACGATGGGACAGCGCCAATGTCAACGACATGGAGCTGCTTTCCGAATTCACCCTGATCGCCCGCTCGGATATCGGTGAGAAGGTCGAGACGCTCGCGCGTGATGCGGACCCGCTCGTGAGTCGGACTGGATCGATCTGCAGCCTGCTCTCGCCGACCGACGCGTTCAACTTTCTGGGTGGTCGGATCACCGCGGACGATATCGACGCGTTCCGGTCGGCCTGTATGACTGTCTTTGGTGCGACCGATCCGAAGTTCGAGTTACCGCCAAAAGATTGGTGGCTGGCCGGCGTGAAGGGCAAGGTCGCGCCGTACTCGGACGAACTCCGCATCGGATTGGCGACCACGCTCGCACTGCTGGGTGCGCGCGGAGATCAGCAGCTGCCAGGAAGAACGACAACAGCACGGAGCGAGGCAGAAGGCATCGTTCGCGACGTGCTCGCGGCCGCGAACGCGGACACGACGGGGCGGCTCTGGATGTCGCTCGACCCAGTGCTCCCGCTCCTAGCGGAGGCGGCACCGGACGTGTTCTTGCGCGCGGTGCGTGAAGGCGCGAAGGGCGACGCGCCGGTGCTGCGCAACGTCTTCGTCGATCAGACCGACGACCTCAGCTCACCGTCTGCCCACACCGGGCTGCTGTGGGCCCTCGAGGTCTGCGCGTGGGCACCCGAGTACCTGGGCCTCAGCGCCGAGCTCTTGGCTCGCCTGAGCGATATCGACCCAGGCGGCAGGATGGGCAACCGCCCTTTCGCGAGCCTCGTCAACATCTTCATGCCGTGGTACCCGCAGACCTCAGTCGACGCCACCAGGCGTCTCGCTGCCCTCGACGGCCTACGTACGCGGCATCCGTCCCGGGCCCTGCGACTCCTGCGCGCGCTCATTCCGCGCCGCGGCAGCTCGGTCATGCCCAACCAAGCCCCGCGCTTCCGCACCTGGAAGATCGGCGAACCGAGCGGTGGAAGCAACCTCCCGGAGCACATAGAGGAGATCGCCCGTCGTCTCTTCGAACAGTCGGGCCGCGAAGTTTCCGCGTGGGTCTCCGTGATCGAGAAGATTCCCGACCTGCCACCGGCGGCGCGGAAGGCCGCCATCGATCGCCTGCAGGAGCTCTCGGCCGACGATGCATTGACGCCAGAAGATCGCACGGCGCTGTGGACGGCCCTGAACAAGTTGATCGGTCATCACCGGGGCTTTCCCGAGACGGCCTGGGCGATGCGCGATGCCGATCTTCGTCCGCTCGAGGCCGTGCGTGGACAACTCGCGTCCCCAGATCCGGCCGCTCGCTACCGGCCGCTGTTCGATGAGTACAACCCTTCGATCGACGGTCCGAAGCGCACGGTGGACGGCGGCTTCGACGAGTATGAGCGCGCGCTGCTGAAGGCGCGCGCCGACGCGACCGCCGAGATTCATCGGTCGCAGGGCCTCACCGGCCTTATGTCGTTCGCGAATGTGGTGAAGATTCCAGGTCTCATCGGATTAGGAATCGTGACGGCCGGCCTCCGCGTCGATGAGGCGCAGGTGATCGCGCTACTCGACCAGCCCGAGGGCGGGAGGGAGACGATGGCGCGGATCTACGCGCTGGAAACAACGCGCAGCGAGGGCTGGCCGTGGTTGGAACGCGCGCTCGCCATCCCCGGCCTCACCGCACGGCAGAAGGCGCGGCTCCTTCTGGTGAGCGACGACATTCCGCGTGCGTGGGAAGAAGCGAAGGAGCTTGGTGACGACGTGTGGAACGGCTACTGGAGCGAGTTCGTGATCTACGGTCGCGGGCCGGACTTCGCGCACTCGCTCCTCGTGTCACGCGAACTGCTGCGCGTCGGACGCACTCGCGCAACGATCGAGATGGTGATGATGTACCGGCGCGGGACCGACCCGGCAGACTCGAACGATCGCGCCGGCCTCATGGCTGACGCCCTCGAGCGCGTGGTTCGCGGCGACGGCGCCGACCTCGGTGGCGGGAGCAACCTCGGTCAACTCGACTTCGACGGCATCTTCGACCTCCTCGCGAAGTCCGACATCGAGCGTCCGCGCCTCGCGCGCCTCGAGTTCTTGTACCTGCCGTATCTCGAGTATCGACAAGGGCCGAAGGTCCTCCACCAGATGCTCGCCGAGGACCCTGCCCTGTTCGTCGACTTCATGAAGCTGTGCTTCAAGCCGACGCAGCAGTCAGACGATGCCGAGGCCGCAGAAGCGAGCGCGACGAAGGTGACCGACGATCCGGAGGCCTCGACGCGGACGCCGCAGGACGAGCGTCGTGCTGAGAACGCGTATCGCGTGCTCCGCGGATGGAATGTCGTTCCGGGGCGGCGTGAGGACGGAACCCTCGACGAGGCAGCGCTCAGGGCGTGGGTCGGCACGGCACGCGCCCTGTTAAAGGAGGCGAAGAGGGTCGAGATCGGGGACGAGCAGATCGGCCGAATTCTGGCCTACGCCCCGCCGGACGCGGAGGGCATGTCACCCCCCAAGGGCGTACGTGACCTGTTCGAGGAACTGCAGAACGACAATCTCGAGGGCGGATTCGAGGCCGAGATGTTCAACCAGGGAGGCATCACGTCGCGCGCGCCAGACACCGGCGGTGACCCCGAGCGCACGGTAGCGAAAGACTTGCGCGCGCGTGCTGAGCCATTCAACGAGCAGTGGCCGAGAGCCGCGGCGATTCTCCGCAGGCTCGCTGACAGCTATGAGAGCCTGGCAACCTTCAACGACCAACAAGCGGAGCGATTCCGGAAAGGCATCTTCAACTAGCGGCGGTCTGGCGGCTCGTCGTCCAGCAGTGCACCGGCGCGCCGCTCGTCGTCGTCGAAGACGCGCAGGTAGACCATCGACGATCGAAGGTCGCGATGGCCGGCGCGGAACTGGATGACCCGCAGGTTCGTGCCGCGTCGGAGCAGCTCGGTGAGGTGCGTGTGCCGGCCGCGGTGCGGCGTGAAGCGGCGCGATCGTGAGCGCATCGACGTGACGATGCCGCCGCCGGTGGCGGCGGGGCTGCGCGCCTACGCGCGGACGTGGCATATCTCGCTCTCGGTCGTCGTGGAGCTCGCATGCGCGGCCTACCTGGAGGAACGGGCCGGTCGCGTCGACCAGGCTCCCATCCGGCTGCGCTTCCGACAGCGTCGCGGCCCGTTGGCGAAAGTGGAGCGGCACATCAGCGACGCGACGATCGCTGACCTTCGGGCGCGAGGCGGACGCCGTCTCTAGATCTATTGACGAACGGCCTGGAGGACCTTCGAGCGCGACTGCACTAGCGCCGCGATCTTGTCCAGCGGGGCATCCGGCACGTTCCACGCAGCGGCCTCCGCTTGAGTGTCAGGGAGTGCCGCTTCAACACGCTGCGCGAGTTGCCCAAGGCGGTCGCTGTACAGACGAACCGACAGTCCTAGCTGTTCGAGCCACTTGCGCCAGTGGACCGCTTGGAGAGCATTCGCGTCAAACATCCCATTGATGGAGTTAGCCATCAGCGGATCGAGCTGTGAGTAGGCGTACGTCGACACGAGGTCATATGCCGGAGCCAACCGAACGCCGCCAGTTGCATAGAGCAGCGAATGATTCTTCGCGTGCGCGTCGGCATTCCCAACGAGGTAGCTGAAGCCGACGCGATCAACGATCTCAGCTTGGTCAACAGGCACGTTAGATGACCAGTTCGCGAGGAGCTTCAGATAATCGGCCACTTTGGGGCCGCCATGCGCTTCGTATTTGGCGTCCGTGCGGAGGCCCAACGCCTGGCAGAAGTCCTCCTGATGCAGCCGCTGGATAGTGCCGTCGACCACGGTGCGGTCATACCGCTCGCTGTACAGAACGGTCTCACCTGCAACATCACGAACTTCGACATTGGTAGTAGTGAGGCCTGCCCGACGACCAAGGAGACTGCAGAAGGCTTCGTTCGCGACAAGTCCGGGATATGCCAGCCTGTCATCCCGGCGCCCGCGCCGCTCAGTAGAAGCCGGCTTGAGAATGTGGGTCGTCGGCTGCGTTCCACGCGGCAGACCGACATGCCCGTCCGCAGTACGGACGACAGCCATCTTGTCCTGTACTCCGGCCAGGCTGATGCGAATGCCTTGCGCCGGATTTACCGCGAGAGGTCGCTCAGCGAGTCTGTCGATCTCACGCAAGAGTTCTTCGTCGGTGAGCCAAACGACTCCCTCTTCGCGCACCGCGACAAGGTCGGTCCCTTCCGGAACGATCGAAAGCGCGCCGGCATTGTCACGTCCGATTTCGCGGAGCATGCCAAACGTGTCGCTCGGGTCCAATCGCCGCTCGGCGGCGATACGGTCGCGGGCGCGACCTTCCGGCAGCAGTCCGTCGAAGAAGGGCAGCAGCTCCGCCGCGTTGTACGTTTCTGTCCGAGCGGGCAGTGACACGCTGAGGACCGGCGCGCCTGGCTCGCGGTCAACGATCGCTGCGCGGTACTTCACGGACAGCGTTCGGTCTTCCGCTCGATCCAGGTCAGCGACTACGTCGTCGCCGCGCACTACCCACAGCCGTTCAGCGGGCATCTTGCACCTCTCGCGTTTGGGGGCCTCGTGAGAGGACCGCCAAGTCGAGGGACAGGATGTGGAGCAGCTTGAGGGCGGTTTCGACCTCAAACGTTCCTTCGCCGCGCTCGATCCTCTGCACAGCGGTGCGGCTCAGGTTGGCGTGCTCGGCAAGCTGCAGCTGGCTGAGGCCGCGGGCGCGCCGTTCCCTCTTGATCAGGGCGCTGAGCTGTTCGCTGGTGAAGATCTTCTGAGTGCTCACTAAAGAGAGCATATCATGCTAAACAGCCAGAATGCACTCTCTAGAGAGCTATTCAGGCAAATCCTTCAAAAAGCTCACTTTAGCGTGCTTTCAGGCTGAGTTTCGCAAACAACGTATTGCTCGCGAGTTCAAGTAGCGTCAAGACCATCCCGCTGGGCGGCCAGCCGGCCCTGGGCGTCGTACGTGTTGCGCACGCTGACGCGGCCGTCCGGATCGACGACGGAGGTGAGGTGGCGGGTGCTGCCGTCATAGCCATAGCGCCACGTGTGGAGATTCGGATCCTGCCCGAGCGCGTTGCCGATCTTGTCGACAACGGTAACGAGCCGTCCGATAGCGTCGTATCCGTAGATGACGCGGCGGCCGATCGGATCCTGTATCTGGGTCAGCCGATTGGCGCCGTCGTAGCTGAGCGCCACCGCCCGGCCCACGGTGTCGGTGATCATGGCGAGGTTGCCGGCGACGTAGCTCAGGCCGATCTGATTGCCGGCCGGCTCGTTGAGCTGGGCCTGGTGGATCGGGATCACGGTGTTCATCTTCCACGACGGCGTCCCCTACTGGCTTGTCGCGATCGTGGCCAGCATCGCGGCATTCATGGTCGTCGTGATCCTCGGTGGAATGGCGTGGCGCAGGGCTGGGTCCGAGGCGCAGCGTCCGATCCGCGTGCTCGGTGCGATGATCGACGAAGCGTTCACCGCCGGCGGCACGCCGCTCGGCACGACCGTGCGGCGATGGACCATCGGGCTGTTCGCGGCCGGCGTCCTGTTCGGTCCGCTGGGTTACGGCGAACTCGACTTCGTGCCGGTGGGCTGGCCGCGGATCGCGGTACTCGTCCTGGCTCCAGTCGCCCTGGGGATCGCGTTGATCTGGTTCTGGAAGAGCTGGCGTCCCGACCGGGCGGGCGAGGTCCACTTCGGTCGGGTGGTCGCGGAACTGACGGCCGGGGCGTTGCTCATCGGTAGCGTGCTCATGTCGCAGCGGACGAGCCACATCGAGTGCGCGCAGTCGGTCCAGACGTACGACGGTTCGGAGTGTGTCGGCGAGGACATCGTGGTGCCGGGAGCCGATGAGTTCCAGGTCCTGGTGCTGGCGGGCCTCGCCGCGACGGCGTTGTGGTTCGCGGCCGTCGAAACTCCGTGGGCCGAGGCGAAGCCGTCGACTCGGACCAGCTAGCCGCCGACTAATCCAGAAACAAGGCTATCGCGCAGACAAGCACACCAAGGATTCCCATCGTCGAAGCGATCCCCAGATTGTGCAGTCCGAAGGGAACCACCGCGGCGCCGAGGATTCCGATACCCGCTCCGAACGCGAACTCGTAATACACGTGTCTCTGCGCATCGAATGGCCGGCCAATTGCCCCACGACCAGCGGGAAGCGTAAGCGCGCCGGCGGAGGCGAGAACGATGACCGCGACAAAAACAAGCACTAATGGATAGGCCGCTGCGACGGCAGTTCCCGATGCGCTTGTGAGGTACCAGGGCGCAGCGATTCCGTAAAGGACGAGTGCCGTCCCCCAGACCACGGCAGCAGCCCCGCCAGTTAGCCTCATTTCCATCCCCTTGACGCTCGCCGCATTCGCGTGACAGATCGAGTGTGATGCGGGATCTGCGCGTGCCTTCAGCTCTCGCGAGTGTTGGTGGTGCCTTTACCGGCGCCAGCGTGGGCGTCGCCGTCGCGGAAAGCCTAGGCGTCAGCGGCCCAGCCGCCGTCATGTACATCATGGCCGCGATCAGCGCGATTCTGCTCGGCGTTCTGATTGTCGTAACGCGGCGGGCGTGCCTTCCCAAGCCCTAGCGGGGATCAACGTGACCACCGCGCAAGCGATCGCAGGGGACGGGATCGATACGCGCGAGCGACGCCGTCGTCAGCAAAGACCTCGCCCAGACCCGGCGCGCCGTCCGGACGAATTCAAGGCGCAGGCGGCGACGCCTCGTCCTATGAGACTCCGGTTCGCGAAAGACCAAGGCGGGCGCCCAGCGCCACTTCTTGGAAGCCAATCGCCATGTGCGCGATGAAACCGGCGAACAGCGCCGCGGCTTCGAAGTCGTCTTGATTGAGCGGCGTCCCCTGGATCCTTTGGCTGCGTGGGTTGAAGTGGTGCAGGCTTCCCCGAATGTCAAAGAGGAACTTCATCGCGCCGGAGCGGTCCCACGTACAGTGCATCTGTTTGAACTGACTCTGCAGCTGTGCGGTGACTTCGGGCCGGAGCGAATTGCCGGCGAGTGTGGCTAACGCCTCGTCGATGATCTTGCCGAGCTCATCGCTCGCCGCAAAGGCTCCTAGCACGCTCGCCTCGCCGCTGCGGCCGGGTGCATAGATCCCCTCGATGACGAAGTAATGGGCGACAAACGTCTGAATGAAGCGGAACCCGTTGTGCTCGTTGTTCGCCTCACGGGAGAAGGCCTTCAGGACGGTCAGCGACTCCAGGGCGTTTGCCTTCGCAGCCATGCCGGCAAGCACGTCAGGCCGGACCCGGGCAGCGCGCGGATCAAAGGAGGCGCTCTCGCTCCAACCGCGGATCGCAACGAGGGCCTCGTCCGCGTCGCTCTCCGGGACCGTGTCATGCCGTGCATCCTGCCAGTACACCCGCCGGAGTGCGTGCTCGGTCAAGAACGACACGTGTGACTCGAAATTCTGCAAGGCCGCTACGAGGCGGCCGTGGACCGCCGGGTCGCCACCGAGCTCAATGGCGCCGATCTCGCCCGGCGCCGGGACGCGGACGCGCGAACTGAAGCGCTTCGCGTCAACGGTGACGCCGACCGCCAGCTCGTTGAGGCGTCCCTGGCCGTCCACGAGTGCCTCGTACATGAGGTCTCCAATCCGAAAGCACGCCGCCTCCGTCACCAGTTCCGACTCGACCCGCGCGCGCAACTCGTAGCGCACGTCGCTCAGGACGGCATAGGAGGTACCAACGGCTCCCCTGCCTCCGCCAAATCGGACTCGATGCCTGCTTGGCTCGAAGGGGCGCAGTCCAGCGCCTTCATGATCCGACCGTCCAGCCAGCCCGTCTCGACCGTGACCACGTAACCGTTCTTATCGTAGAAGTGGACCTGCCTCGCGCGGTGATCGATGTCGGGTACGAATAATCAGATCCCCCGTTTGCTCGCCTCCTCTGCGATCTCATGTCCGACCCAGCTCGAGATCGCGGCACCGATCAACGCACCGACCGGGCCGCCCAGCATCGCTCCGACGACGCCACCGAGCGCGCCGCCAACACCTGCGCCGACTACCTTCGCCGACTTGACTGGGTTGGTGCGAGCCATGTCATTTACTCCTCGTGGCGTTCTAGGGCAGCGCACGCGTGAAACCGGGATTGGTGGGCGGACCGGGGCGAGTGTTCGGCGCTACGTCGATGTAGTCAGGGCTGCGCAGCGAGACGCTCAAGACCTCGTACATCGGGGCGCCACCCAGGTAGCGCACGGCCTCCGCGAGTGCCAAGGAGGCGGCGACGGCACCGACGAAGGCGGCGCCGACCGTGCGGCCAGCCACCTCGAGCATGCCGCAGCGGATCTCTTCCGCGGTCAGCACTCCCTCGGCGGCAAGCTTTGCGGCCCACTCCTTGTAGGCCGGTTGATCGGCCAGGGCGGGATCCGTCGCCGCATGCTTCGACGCGAACGCGTCCGCGGCCTGAAGACCCGACGGAAACGAGTGCAAGAGCAGATCGAGGTAGTGCGTCGGCCCGCCGCCGAGACCCACATCGATGACCTTGTCGAAGCCCGCGCTCTCGAGTGCTCGGCGCGCCTGCGGCCCATCGAATCCCGAGAGCGCCAACCCTGGTTCATCCTGCGTCCGACGCGTCTGGTCGTCGAAGCGCCGCTCCGACATCCGCGTGACAAATCCCAGCTCCTCCAGGCGCCGCCCGACCAGACGGGTCTTCATCTCGGTCGCGAAGTCGCGTGGCACGAGCAGTCCGGTGTCGGCGTTTGCGGGGACGATGCGGTCGGTGTCCTGCAGCATCACTAAAACGTCCGAGGGATTGGCATAGGGCAGCGCCCCGAGCGCCCACGCATGCGCCTGTCCGAGGTGACCCAGGCCCAGCAGCCACACCCGCTGCGGCAGGTAGGACCAGGACTCACCCACCGCCGCAGCATCGCGCCAGGGGATCCGTGGGTCCCACAGCGAGAACCCCACGTCGCGGCGTGCCGCAACACCGTCCCCGCGTTGGGCCTGGAACGCCTCGGACACTGCCAGTGCCCCGGCGAGCAGGCCAGCGAGCGGGAAGTCGAGCTCCTCGGCCAGCCGGTCACTGCGCCGCTGCACCACCCCGCCGCTCCAGCCGTTGAAGGTGGGGACCAAGACACGCCCGCTCGTGTCGAGCGATCGCGCATCGCCGAGCACGATCGTGGTGCGCTGCGGTGAGAGTTCGCTTAAGAGCGTGCCGCCGTACCAGGCGACGGCGTCCGCGAGCCGGCGGCCACCGGCCCAAGGAATCGACATCGTCGGGTCATCAGCAATGCGCACGTGGACACCGCCGGGGAAAGCCCGCCGCGCGGCGTTGACCACGGTCAGCAGCGCGATTTGTCGGCTGCGGCTCGCAGTCAGGCCCGGACCGACATCGACCTGCAGGACGTATCCGCGCACGATCTCCTCGGCCTCTCTCCTTGATTGCGCGCGGCCGGAGTCCAACTCGAGCTTCAGGGTCCGGCCTAGCGTGTCGGCGGCTTCGAGCGTCATGCGAACCGTCCGACGTAGACGCGCCGCACGGCATCGCTCGCGTAGCTGCCTTGCCAGTCACCCGCCCCGTCGTAACGATGCACGCCAACCTCGCGCGGAGCGGCGCGCCGCGAGGCGAGGTGCGGCACGAGCAGCGCGATGTGGCCTGCGCGCGAGATCATCGGGTTCTCGCGGTCGATCGAGCTCTGGGAGACATAGGTGCCACCGTGCGTGTGCACATCCCCGATCACGCGCGCCTTGTATTGGTCGCACAGGTCCCACAGCCGACCATACGCGACCGCATCCAAACGAATGTCGCCGCGCAACGCAGCCGGATCGAGGTCGTCGTAGTACACGACGCGGATCACGCGCCGGGGGTCTCCGTCGCGATTGGCCAGCAGGAAGGCGCCGCTCTCGCGGCGGCCGCCAGCGCGGCGACCCAGTTGGGCGAACATCTCGTCCCACGTCTGGGCCGTGAACCGGAGGTAGGCGCCCCGTCCGAAGAGGCGTCTAAACACCGGTGTAGTCCTCGTCGTTGAGCATCTCGTGCACCAGCCGCAGGTAGAGCGTGATGTCTTTCGATGCGTCCCAGAGCCACGCCGGATGCTGTGCGGCCCACGCTCCGTGACTCGAAATCGCCACTCGGTCGCACGGGATGTACAGGGCAACTCCGCCTTCCCAGTCTGTGCGAAATGCGTTTCCGACCCGGTGCCCTTTCGGGCGCGCGGCGGCTGCGAGCATCGCGTCTGTGGCCTCGTCCCAGGGCGTGGCAGTCGGTACCGTCGTCGGGTAGTTGCTCAGCTCGAAGCGAAGGACGAACTCCTCCGGAGCGCCGTTGCGCAGGGCCGCGCGTACGGCGATCCATACGTGCGGCCACGCGATGCGCACCAGGCGCCAGCGGCCTTCCTCGACGCCGCGCGTGAAGACGGCGCCCTTGAGGTGCTCCCGGAACACCCGTTCGTCCGGCGAGATCGGATCGCTCATCCCTCGAAGCGCTCCTTCGGGGCGAGGTCGAAGCACGCCTTGCAGTCGTGATCTGCGTACGAGCCGACGTGATCGGCGCGGTCGGGCTGGGTGTTCTGCCCGCAGATTGAGAGTGTGTGCTTGGCCTTCTCCGTAGCCGTCAGGCTGAAGCCCTGCGTGCCAGTGGCCCAGTCGAAGACCCGGTTGATGGTGGCCGCCGGCGAAAACTCCTTGCTTCTCGTATCGCCGCCGTAACGGACCGAGACATCGACGCGGCGGCACCGGGAGACGTGGACGTGCTTGCGGTCGTCGATGCCGGCCTCCGCAAGCGTCCGCTCCGGGTCGAGAGGGTCTTCCGCGTCCTGAAGCCACGCGTGGGCGTCGGCCTTGCCACCGAGCAGATCGCGAACGTGGGCGCCGGAATCGATCTGGCGGAGCGTTGGCGCCCCGGCTTCGTGGATGTAGATCTCAAGCTGCGACATGTGCTGCCTCCTATCGCCTGGGGTACGGCCGCGCCGTCCCGGTCTCCGATGTCAGATGGCTCGGAGTGGTGGCGCCCGCCTGCCGTGCGACCGCTGACACCAATCGTTTGCGCCCGCGGGCGCGAGAAGTGCCAGAATCAGCAGCGCGGTAGCCGGGCACGATTCGCTTGGTCACCGCATTTCTCCATTCGACGGGGCCTGACTCTTTGCCGGGACAGGCCCCGTCCGCGCGTGTTCGTCCGGGAACCGTTCTGTCGAGCTACCTCCCTCCAGAGCTGACGAGTTGCCCGCTCCGCGAGCGATACGAGTACGGCCGGCCAGATCCCTTGCCGACCTGCTCTCGGTCAACCACCCGAGCCCTGACGAGCTCGGTCAGCCAGTTATTGACCGCCTGCAAGGACCGGGTCTTGAGCTTCCCCCTCAGTTCTGCGGTGGTCACGTCGCCCGATCGCTCAATGAGGTCGAACGTCTCCTTCGCCCGCCGTTCAACTTCGCCCGCGAGGAACGCCTTGCCGGTGTCCGTTCGGACGAGCGCCGCGAGGTGCGCGTTCTTCAGCACCTGGTCGAGCTGCTCGGCGGCGAAGTCGTTCGCGCCGGCGAATGCGACCCACCGCCGGGACCCATACCGTCCCGCCTGCGTGCGCTTTACGAGCTCTGCGAACAACTCGTCTCCGAACGAGAGCGTGAACACCGACACGCGTCTTAGGTCGATGACCACGAGGGCGTCGTCGCTCCTCGAGATCAGCGCCTCGATCTTGCCGCGCAGCTCGTGCGCGTACGAACGGGTGCCGAGCGCCTTCCCGTACTCGGCAATCCGAACCTGCATACGCACTCCTTTCACCCCGCTGCTGTTCTTAAATCTCAGCAGGTGAACAAACGCTACACCCGGGCTGCGGGTGCCGTCAACCGGCCTTCAGACCACCAGCGAACGAGATCGCGATCTGCACACCATCGCGCGAAATGGCGTGTTCCTGACGCTCGATGGAGCGGCGGATCTTCAGTGAGGCGTCGCCGGAACGGATCTCGAATGTGCCGCCCGCATCCTCGCACACTGCTTGGACGACATCTGGGAGGCCATTGCCGTGGCGCGATCCAGCGAAGCGGCTCACGCCCTTCTTCACTGCGAGGTCGACCGCCTCGGCGTCGTCGGCCACGGCGACCCGGCGGCGGAGTGTGCGGCGCAGCCCGAGACCGATGTCGCCGATCGCGATCTGAAGGCGAAAGCCGGCCGAGCCAAGGCGGTAACGCTGGGCCATGACGATCGCGCGGTCGGCGCCCGAGTGCTCGAGCGTGTTGTCGACGCCTTCTCCAAGACCCAGGAACGCGGGGACCAGCACATCATGGGGAATGCCGACCGCGTCACCCAGCGACATGAGGGACTCCCCCACCGCCGTTGCGTTGGTCCGTGTCACGAACTGCAGCTCGAGCAGGTGGTCGCTCAGGGGCCGCGCCGCGACATGCCCGCTTCCGAAGCCACCCGCGAAGCGGACGCCCGCGCCGCGCAGGAGATCGCGAAAGCGCATGCGCAGCAGGTAGTTCGCGACGTTCTGGTCCGCTGGCCCGACTACGGCGAGGTTGTTCCCCATGCCGATCGCCTCCAAGCACGCCGTCGTCAGCGAGACCAAACCACTGGGGTCGGCGAACTCCGCCGACCTCAGGTCGACCACGACCTCTTCATAGTCCTGCGGCAGACCCTCGATCAGAAGATCGCCGGCGTGCAGGCCGCAGAGTCGCTTTCCGTACGAAAGCGTGGGCACAGCTGCGTCCCTCCGCCCCGTTGTTGGCCGACGGGTTAAGCGATCTGCCGGAAGTTAAACAGCCCGGGTTCAATTTGGCTAGCCTCTGCCTGGCGGAGAAAGTGCGCAATGGGCCGATAGGCGAAGACGGGGCCGCAGCAACGCGCCCCTAGATCCGCGGTTCGATGACACCCGGCCCCGACAGCGTTCGGCCCGGTCGCAGGAGGCGATCGGGGAGATGCAGGTCGAGATGAAATGGGTACCTAGACCCTCATTTCACCGCGCTGACCATGAATCGAGCGGGACGAGCTCGTAAAGGAAGGGTCGACGGCCGACGTGTGTCCGCGTCTTGCTCGCCTCCCCGCGTTCCACGAGCGTGTCTAGTCGTCGTTTCGCCACGGGAGGCGTGGACTCAAGACCAGTCGCGCGCGTGATCTCCGTTGCGACGCCGTCAGCGCGAGTGAAGCGCTGCCCTCCGCACCCGTGAGGACCGCCCGGGCCCGAGTTTGCTCGACTGGACGACGGCCGCGGCGTATACGGCCGCGCTGCCAGCTGCCGCAGCCGCGGCAAGCAGAGCCCCGCGATCAAGCCGCTCTTGCCGCTTCGAAGGTTCTGAGGCCACCTTTGCTGCGATGCTACGACGCAACTTATCGCTGGGCCTACATCTGCTCCTCGTTGCTGGCATGTGCCTTGGCCTCGTGCTCCTGGTCGTCGCAACATTCACCGGCCGTCCGCAGTCCGTAGCCAACACCTACCTAGTGGCCGCTGTCGCGGGTGGGCCAATCATCGGATTGCTAATGCTCCTTGTGGAAGACCGCAGCGGCGAAGGGGACTGAGCCGAGTCGGAATGGTTCCAGGGCTCGCGCAGGAAAGCGCTATGAACTGAATATCGCGTCTCCGGCGCTAGTGCACGTTAGTGGGTGCGCAGGAACACCCAGCCGATCACGAAGAGCACGATGAAAAGCGCCAAGCCGATGATCGGCTGAAAACTCGGATGCTCCGAGAACCTCACGAGCCACCCGCGGAGACGTTCCATAGCCCTGACATGGCGCGCTCGCGTTCACCTGTCAAGTGGTTCACCGCGCGCAGACGCCGAGGCCCTTCGTCAGCAAGATGTCATAGCCGACGGCGGCCGCCAGCAAGGCGATCAGCATCGCCACCAAGGAGAGCCGCAGCCACCGGGCTTTCCAGCGCACTGCCGACTCGTTCTTCGTCACGGCCGTGAGCTGCAAGCCGATCACCTGCCGCAGAGCGGCCTCGTCCGTCGGTGTCGGTTGACGAAGCAGGGTGAACACGACAGCCGAGCTTGGCTCCTGCGTCAGGCGCTTGAACGCGAGTCCTGCCAACGCCGCTGCCGCCGCGACGCCGGATCCTGCCCACGCAAACAAGAAGGAGATGCTGACGGCGTTGTCCGAACAGAACGGCCAAGGAGTAACCGCGACGAAGATTACCGCGCCCAGCGCGATGATGGCCGCCGCACGCGACGCGATTCCATCGACGACTTGGCTCTGACGTGAGAGCTGTGCGGTCAACTCGGCTTGCACCCAGCTCAGCCGTAGATCGGCTGCCGGCGTCGACGTTCGGAGTGCTCGTAGCAGCGAACGCATCACGTTGTCGACCACGGCTGGATTCCTACCAGACGATTCCGCGAAGGGCGTGGACCACGGCGATCGCACCCGCGCGATCCATATCATGGCCGTCTGCGACATTGAGCTCGCCAGGCAGATAGCCCTGGTGCTGCATGATCTCGCGCGCGAGGGTACGAAGCTCAGCGAGGTACGCGCGGTAACTGTCTCCGACCATCTGTCGATTCCGGTGGGGCAGCCGATCACGCTTAGCGACTTCCTCCTCGAGTTCGTCGGCGTAACGGAGCGTTCGCTCCTGAAGGGTCAACGGCGCGGTCCTCGCGGCCGCAGCTCCGACCTCGCGCTCGGCCCGCCGCCTTCGATCCGCGATCGTCGACGGCGCGAAAGTCGCCGCGCTGGCCAAGAGAACGACCGCCTCGGACTGGCGGCGCTGCAGCTCTGCCATGACCATGGCCAACAGCCCGAGCACGATCAGGAACACGAGCACCACGACGAGCAAAGGAAGTCCGGCGACCAGGGCGAGCGCGCCGATGACCGCCCCTCCGACGGTTGAGCCTCCCCATTGCCAGAGGCCATTCGCCGCCAGGTTGACCAGCAAGTCCCTAAGGAGCTTCGGCACGCTGCGAAGGCTACGTCGCGCACCCGTACAGGTCTGCGAAGTAGGCCCGGCGCAAGGCTCGAGCACGTTCGGGTCTGGCCAGAGGCCTGACCGCTACTCCCCGATGCCTTGCTCGTCGAGTCCCACTGCGCTTGTTCCTTTGATAGAGAGCCAAGCGCGATAGGGAGAACCACTCAATGGCGAAGGGAACCTTGGCCAAACAGCGACGTGGCGCGAAGATCGCCAAGGCTCGGGCGGAGGAGATCCTCGAGATCAAGCCCGGCAGCCTCACCGTGTACACGGCCTACCTCGTCCTGTTCGTCCGGCTCGTGGTGCTCGCGATCAACGGCCTCAACCTCGGTCCGCGCTAGTGAGCGTCTCTGGCAGCGGGCAGCTTGGCCCGGCCCAGCACGTGATCACCTCAAAGCCAGGCGCCGTCTACAAGCTCGGCGAGGTCGCCACGCAGACGGGTCTGAGCCCGAAGCAGCTGCGCCAGTGGGAGCTGCGGGGCCTGGTCGCCCCGATGCACGGCCCGGGCGGTCAGCGGCTGTACTCGGACTCCGACCTCGAGCGGCTGCGTCGGGCAAAGACCATGCGCGACAGTGGGATGACACTCGCCGAGATCAAGCAGCTGCTCTGGATCCTCAGTGCCACCAGCCTCGGCAACGAGGTCGAGGGGCTGGCTCACCTCGGGCGGATCTGCCGACGCGTCGGAGCCCAGCTCACCGTGGCCGAAGACCTGGCCGAGGTGCTTCGGGCTCGCCTAATCAGGAGGAACGGTTGGAGCTTCCCCCGACGCTGATGGCGACGGGCCCGAAGGAGTTGAACCCTGCCCAACGGGCAAGCCACCATCGAACCGTGGCGCGCCCGCGGCGGCTCACCCCAGAGCGACACGTCCTCGGCGGCGCGATGACCAAGAGACCGCCGCCGCGCGTCGCGACAGAGCAGAGGCACGCTGCGGCCGCGCAGGCCGACCTGCTCCAGGAGCTCCTGCTGCTCCGGAGAGCGCTTCGCGCCGAAGAGCGCGAGGCCGACTTCTGGATCGACGAGGCCGAGCGGTTCCGCAACCAGCTCGTCGAGGTCCTGCGCGAGCGGGCGATGGAGAAGTCATGAGCACGAAGACCGTGCGGGTGAAGTGGCGCGAGCGAGCCATCCGGGCCGAGCAGCTGGCGGCTGCGCGCTTGGAACAGATTTCCGAGCTCCTGACCAAGCTCCGGGAAGCCGCGGCCGACCTC
This sequence comes from Chloroflexi bacterium UBA4730, assembly GCA_002404155.1. GTDB lineage: Bacteria > Chloroflexota > Limnocylindria > P2-11E > P2-11E > UBA4735. The sequence continues at coordinate 65,340 of DHJC01000016.1, forward strand.
GCGGAGGCGAAGGAGGAGCTCGACCAGGACGAGATCGACTTCGCGGTCAAGGCCACCGAGATCGACTTTTGGGTCGAGGAGTGCGACTACCACCGCAACAAGCGCCTCGACCAGTGGACCAACGACGCCCGCTACCGCGCCGAGCAGGAGCGGAAGGCTGCCGCGGACAAGAGCGTCAACGGCGTTGGAGACGCGATGCGCTCAGCTGTCAAGGATGGGATCGCGTAGCCGTGGTCAAGAAGAAACGCGATCAGATCTCACTGCGCTACAAGAGAGGCAGCCTGAACCCCGAAGCCAAGCGGGCCCTCCAGATCGGTGGCAAGCACCTGATCACGTTCTACCAAGACGAGATCGCCAGACTCACGGCCCGGCTCGGCGCTGCGGACGCGGAGATCGCGATCCAACTCGCGCAAGGATGGAACTGGCGGGCAATCGCCGAGGCGGCCGCGAGCAAAACCGAAGAGATCAATAAGCAGTTGGCTGCTGATGCCTTCGAGAAGGAGTTCTGGATCGAGGAGCTCGTCCGCTATCGCAACTGGGTCATCGCGTTGCTCCGGGAGAAGGCCCAGCTGCCTAAATGAGAGGCCAACCGAAGTCGCGGACGACGCTACCGGCGGTCACCCGTGGTAGCGCGGCCGCCGTGGATGCCGTCCGAGGCCTGCGCTTGGCGAAGGCGGTACGGGACTGGCTCTTTGCGCTCGAACTGGAGCACGAGAAGGCGAGCCACCCGGACCCAGGCGAGATGATCTCGGAGGACACCTGTCATGTGTGCGCCGGGATCAATGAGATGTGGGATGCGCTGAAAGACCAGGAAGCACTCTGGCGGCCGCAGAAGTGAGAGGCCAGCCGAAGCCGCGAGCGGTGTTGCCGTCGGTGCGGGCCGCGCCGGCTACGGGCCATTGCTGGATGTGCGGTCGCGGGTACTCGCGCATCCAGGAGGACTTTCGGGAGCTGGCCACGGCCCTCACATCGATGGACGGCATGCGCCGACGCTACGAGGAGCTCCACGGACACCAGTTCAGCGGACCCGAGCTGGTTCTGGAAGCGGCCCACTGCGACGAATGTCACGCGGTCGGTGCGTTCTGGAGTGGCACGCGCAGCCGATGACCACCCGAAGTGCGTAGCCGCTGCCATCAGCGGCTGCGATTGCTTCCTGCCGCAACGGGCAGCGCACGATGCCGGTATGTCGGAGGTTCAGGTGGCGCGCACGCGTGACGACCGGTATGCCCACCGGGGATTGGCACCGCGATTGGCACCGCGCCACGTCGCGTGGTCATAGCGTTCACGCCGTCCTTTCGAGGTCGTTCATCGGCGTGAAGGCGAACTGCGGTTCGCGTCGGATGATCGCCGGGTCGATACCAAGGAGCTTCGCCAGGAGGACGCGCTCCCGGTAGCTCGCCTCTTTGGGGCCGAGGTGGGCCGCCGGCATGAGTTCGGGCTCCTCCGCTGTTGCAGCCGCGAAAGCCAAGGCCGCGCGCAGCGCATCCGGCCAGCGCCCGCGGGCCTCGCCCGTATGAGTGATCCATTGGCCGAGGACCGGCGGGCGGTTGGGGCTGCGGGTGATCGGGGCCATGCACACGCCGGGCTCGGTGGTACGTGAAGCATGGCTGATCGTCAGCCACTCCTCACGCGCGCGGCTGGTCGACGGCCGGACCCCGGGCTCGCTCAACGTAACCCACGTGGTGAATACGACGGCGATGAAGCGCGGGTTGTTCTTTCCTGCCAGGTGGGCGACCGCCACGGCGTGGAGGTCCTTCTGCGTCTCCGCTTGCGGAGTGATCAGGATGGCGCCGGTGAGCCCGCCGCTAGCGTCCTCGAAGGCCAGAAAGGGGAGCCAGTTGCCGTCAGGTGCCGACGGCGCGAGCATGTGCTGCTTCACCTTAGCCAGGAACTCGTCCTCGTTGGCGCTTGGCATGTCGGGGCCGCTCATTCGTGATTCCTCCCGAAATTTGGTTTGCTTCCAGAATCGCCTTGATTCCACTCATCTCCTATGCGTCGGTCACGCGCGCGATTGCTACGGCCAGTAGCCTTACGAAATGCCGACTTTGCTGGAAGTCGTCTTAAGTCCGCAGACGCTGGTGGCGCTCCGGGGACTCCGCAGCGGCATGACGACGAGCGACGTGCGCAAGCTCCCCCTGCGCTTCCGGCAACTCGTCGCGCGCCTGGACCAAGCCGGACTTCTGAAACGCGCGGCGAGCTCCGGTGGTCCGACCCACCTGTACTTAAAGGACGAGGCCGGCCGTCTCATCCCCTATGGGCCGGCGCGGACACCGCTGCGCCGGATCACCCGCGAGCAACTCGACCGACTGGGCCTGCCTGACCTGCCGGCGTTTCAGATCCGCGCCGCCGCGGACAAACACCGGATGGGCCGGCCCTCACGTCCGGGACCGCGCGTGTACATGCGGCGTCTACCCGACGAGGACTTTGACCCCGAGGTCGACCTGCACGAGACCGTGCTGGCGTTGCTGCTCTTCAATGGCCGCGCCGCACGCGCGTTTGTCGCCGCGCGTCCCGGCACCGACTGGACTCGGCTGCGCAAACGCATTCGCCAGGAAGGACTACCTGGGCGAGCTCGCTACTTCGGCGTCCACAAGCTCATCGGCCTCCGCATCCCGCGAAAGAAGACGGCGGCCATCCGGCACGACGCCTACCGGCGAGCGAAGACCGAGCCCATTCCCCGCAAGCCTCCGCGCTGATACGCCCGGCCGCTCGGGCGTCGCACGCCGCTGCCCCTTAGAAGCCCGGGTGCAACTACCACCGCCCGAAGCTGCATTGACCTAGTTGACCGTGGTCTGCCGCGTCACCGCGCCCGAGCTGGTCGTGTTGTTGTTCACCCTGGCCGTGAAGGTAGCGGTGTTGGTTGCGCCTAGGGTGAGTCCGGTTGCCGGAGCAGTGACCGTGGCGTAGACGTTGCGAATCGCACCTGCGCTCAACGTCCAGGTCGCCGGCGCTGCGCTCGTGCAGGTCGGGTTGGTGAACAGCGCCGTGGTCCAGGTACCGCCGGGAAGGCTGTCGCTACAGGTGCGGACTTTTAGTTGGCCAAAACTGCGGACTTTTCGTTGGCCATTGACATGATGTGCTCGACGGAAACAAACTCAGTGTGGCATCTGGAGGCTTAAACGCTGGAATTCTTAGTGGCAGCGCTCGCGATGATTCTGGCCCTATCGCTGGCCTTGGTTGCTTTTGTGGCGTTCATATACCTCGGATTTCGCCTACGGCGTCGGTCGATCGCCCGGGGGCAACATCCACTACGGCTGCTGCCCTGGTACCTCGGAGGACCGCAGGATCTCGAGTTGAAGCATCCTGCCGACGACCTTGGGAGGCGGGCGCGTCGACGCCATAAGTAACCGAGCCTCGGTGGTGACCACCGAGGCTCGTTCTCCAGGCTCGTTTTCCGAAGGGCTGAATCGCTCGCTTACTGCATGTAGCTGGTGAAGGTTTGCCGCGTGCCGGCGCAGTAGTAGGCCTCACCATCGTCGAGACAATAGTTCGACTTGATTTCGACCCGCGTGCTTGACGGTGGGAAGTGATTGATCGAGAGGTTCGACACTGCCCACCAGTCAGCGGTTCCACATGCTGGCCAGTATCCTGACGTACTCCCACCCAGCGAGTCGCTATCGATTTCCCCTTGGCCGTCCCGATACACATACCAATACCGCAGCATGAACGACGCGTAATGGCCTTCGCTGTTGTAGATGTCTTGCGCGTACTTCATGCAAATGCGCAACGGCGAGTCGTAAATCTCGATTTGGTCTCCCGAGACGTAAAGCCAGTATGCGTCGATAAACACTTCATGCTGCACGCTAATCGGACCTGCGCCGATGAATATCCAATCAGTCCACAATCCGTATCCTGACGAGGTATTCGCCGCCGCTAACTTCGTTGCTCCGAGCTGTGCGACGATCAGAGTGATCACCATCAACCCGCTGATGCCTAGTTTGCGAATCATGTTCCGTACCTCGTAATCGCGGCCCGCGCGAGTAGGTCGGCTATGAACGACTTCCAGACGGCCTCTTTCTGAGCCACCGTGGAAGCATCGGCAGTTACTTGACCCTTCAGGCTCCCAATCAGTAGTTGCTCCCTCCACGAATTGACCACCGGCGGGTAAGTCCAAATCCCCCGAGCGTCGGTGCCTAGGGCGTCCGCGTACCTATACAAGCCCTGTTCAGGGTCCGCGTCCGCGACGACCTTTTGCCTGGCGATGAAGGAGTTGAGCTCTGCGTCCGATACCGAGAGGTTGCGGCGCTCGGCCTCAAGCGTCAGCACCGTGTGAGTGATCACCGTCTGAAGCGCCATGGCGCGATCGGGCCCTCGGCCGTTGACACTATCAAGAGCCACTTCGATATCGACCTGTCGTTGGGTGATCGGCGTACCGTTGACCGCCGCGACTGTCGGACCGTCGCTGCTTCGGCCAAAGATGTCCCGCAGCGCCTGTCCAATGTGCTCGGGCACGCCAGGAACCGGTGCAGCTTGCGCGGCGAGGCTAGCAAGCGCGAGAGTTGACACCAACACTGCAAGCGCGGCGACGAACAGAGTGCCCGCGACCGTTGCTACGAATCTTGGGCGGCGCACGACATTAACCTCCTACGAGTTAGTTGGGGTTTGGACGAACATGCAGCCCCGGGAAGCGCATGCCCGCCGAGAACGTTTGCCCGCTCGTGCGGCACGTTACCCATATCGCCACGTCCATTAAAAGTCAATGCACGATTACGTAACGCCAAACTGCTATGACCATTAACGTGCGGTTAGCGCCCTTTGCCGAATGCGCGATCAACCTCCGTCACCAAAGTCGCGTCCACCAAAGTCGCGTCGTTCCATGCAAGCTCCCAGCGCCGATAATGGCCAGCCCGGCGCGCTGGAACATACACCCCCGCCGCATGGGCTCCCTCCGCTGAGTGGGCTGCCGTCACCATGGCCCTGCGGCCGGCCGGCGGCGGCGTGAACCTCACCGTTCCCGTGGGCTCATATCCGTGGAGCGTCGGGCTTAATCTCACGACCGCGACCCTGCGCGTGCTCAACCTGGCTTCAAGTACCTTCTCGGTCATCAGCACCACCACCAACACGGTGACCACTACCGTCGCTGCGGGCACCAGTCCCCTCAGCATTGCCGTGAATTCCACGACCAACCACGTATACGTAACCCACTACGACGGGACCGTTTCCGTGATCGACGGAGCAACTAACGGCGTTCTGGCGAGCGTCTCCGCGGGTTCCTACTCGCTGGCCGCCGCCGTGAACCCATCGACGAATCGGGTGTACGTGGCGAACTTCTACTCGAACACCATTTCGGTAATCGACGGTGCGACCAACTTGGTATCCGCCGCGATCGGGGTTGGCGCGGGGCCCAGTGCGGTCGACGTAAACCCGACCACCAACCACATATTTGTCACCAACCAGCTGGGCCGGACCCTCTCGGTGATCGATGGCACGAACAACACCGTGCTCACCACCGTCGCGCTCTCACCCTATTACCCGTTCGGGGTGGCGGTGAACTCCCTGACCAACCGCGTGTACATCGCGATGGGCGGCGACGCGGGCGCGGTCGGGGTGCTGGACGGGTTAAACAACACCCTTATAACCACCATCGCGGTTGCCGTCAGTCCGGAGAGTATCGCCGTCGATTCAACTAAGAAGTACGTCTACGCCGCGGCCTGCTGCGGCATTTCCAGCACCGTGTACGTCATCGACGCAAATACGAACACCGCGCTCGCCCCGCTGGCGAGCGGAACCAGCCCCCATGGGCTGGCGGTCGACCCTAATAATTTCGTCTATGGAGCGAACGCGGACTCGAACACGGCCTTCGTAAAGAGCGCTCCGTAGGTTCGGGAGAACTTCGTCGGTGATCGCCGCGATCGCTTGGATGAGGCTTCGCCGCGGGGGACATGAAGTACAGGAGATTCTTCCGCTTGGGGGCCCTCCTGGGTGCTGACTTCCGTACCGACGACCGCCTAGAAATGCACAAAACTCCAGACGACGCCAACCGCTCCGCCGGGCGCGGACATTCGTCGATACCAGCTGCTCATGGCCGACAGACCCGGCAATGAGGATCGCGCGCGATCGTGATTCTGCTGGCGACCGGTACGAGGCCGCCATAGCGAAGCACAACGTGGTCCGGGTTCGTCGCCGAAGTTGGCTCGCCAAGCAGGGTCGCGACCGCCATTTTCGCCACTGCCGCGGCGAAAAGGTCCACGTCGATGACACTGCCTGACCACGGCGTCTCGGTGCCAACGGGGACGAGACCGTCCGAGGGGATGCGTTCCGGGCCGGCCTGGCGCACGCACTCGTAGCAGGCGGTCTCCAGCGGCCGCACTCTGAACAACCGAGCCGCCCGGACGTTGTTGCTCACCCACCCGAACACTGCAGGCTGGTTCAGGAAGCACGCCGCGGCGTTCGTCTCGTCGGTCGAAAACTCCTCCGCGGTCAGATTGATCAGGAGGTCCGGACGGGCCGCGACCAGAGCTTGCGCACCGACGTGTAGGCCGACCTCGACCGGGTGCCGGGCGACGACGACGTTGGGCGCGATCGCCTCGAGCTGCTCGGCGAGCACATCGACCTTGAGCCGACCGGTCGATTCGAGGAACCCTCCGACCCGGGCGAGATTGCCGCCGCTGAGGGCGTCGTCATCGAAGAGCGCGAAGTTGCGTACGCCCGAGCGCGCGAGCAGGGTCGCGACCGGCCAGCCGACCGCGCCGCAGCCGATGATCAGGACTCGCTTCCCCGCCAGAGCGGCGGCGAACGGGGCGCGATCGGCAAAGCCCTGCGGCTGATACTCCCGGGTCAGGAGCACGATCGGCGCGCCGCTGCTCGAGCGCCGGACGAAGTACCAGTCAGCCGAGATCCGCGCGGGCCGTTGGACCACGATCGCCCCGACCTCATGTCGCAGCCGCTCACGCAGCTCGCCGATCTCCAAGCGGTGCGCGCGAGCGATCTGCTCCTCAGCCCAGCTGAGGACGGCCTCGGCTGGACGGTGTTCCGGGATCGGTGCGCTTCCACGCGCCCAGAGGCCGAGCACTAGATCGGGGAACGCTCGCGCGAAGGCAACGCCGGCCTCGGACATCACAGGCGCTGCCGAGAGGTTAGTCACCCGAATCGCGGCCAGCGTGCCGTGGCGGCTGCGTCCAAGCGAGAGGCTGCCGCGGTCGCCCTCCCCGGGGAGGTGCCACGAAACGGGGACGAGCACGTACTCGGGGTGGGGTCCGAGGTCGTACTGGCCGAGTCCCTGGGCCAACTGCTCGAGGGCCATGGCCGCGGCGTCCGGCTGATGCGCGCGGGCGACGGGACCGATTCGGATCTGGAGTTGTCCGCTCAGCGCGTACGCGGTCACCGTCGCCCGAGGTGACGTGAGGTCTTCGTCGTACTCGAGCTCGTAGCGGTCCTCGCCGCGCTGGACTTCTAGCACCAGACGACCGCGCTGGGACCGCTGGCCGAGGACGCGGAACCCGGAGACCGCCAGGTTGCTGAATGCAACCTTCAGGCTCTCCGGATCGCGCGCCCACCACGGGGCGATCAGTTGCGCTAGTCGCTCTTGACGCCGGCGTCCACGTCGGCCTTGCGCGCTCGCGCGCGAGCCGGCGCTGCCTTCGACTTGGCCTTCGCGACCGTCTTCTTCTTGGCGGGCATCTCCGATTTTCTCCTTTCCGCTCTTTGCATGGGCCGACGACGTGAGCCGAGCGCGCGTACGGGTGCCCTTTGGCCGAGTCGCGGACTTGCCTTTCGTCGTCGAGTCCATGGGCGAACCTTCCGACGGCGACCCGTCGCCCCACAAGCGCCAAAGACGCGCATGGTCGCGTGCTCATCGCGGACGAAAACCGGTGTTACCGAACGCCTGACCGCCGAAAACAACCGGTGCCGCGCCGCCCGGTGGCTTACCACCGTCGTGCGTGCGGGCTATCTGTCTTTAGTAGGGACTCCCGGCGATCGGGGTGGAGGGCGGTGGGTCAGTGAAGGGCATCGGCATCGGAGAGGCCGCGCGACGATCGGGCCTCAAACGCAAGGCGATCGTGTACATCGAGGAGCGCGGCTATCTCGGCGCAGTCGCCCGCGACCGGAACCTGCGGTCTTACACCGAGCTCCAGGTGCGCACGCTCGAACGTATCGCCTCCGGCCGCCTGGTGGGCCTGCGGCTGGACGAGGCCGCGCTGCTCGCGGAACGCGATGGCGTGCCCTCACAAGTCGAGCTGACTCGGCTCTGCCTGGTCACGTCCGCCAAAGCCACGGAGATCGAACGCGAGGTGCGCGCTTGGATATATCTGTTCTCCGAGATCCGCGCGATCCTGGATCGGGAAGCCACATCCGGAGGCCGCTAGAGACCACAGCTCCGCAGGAGCTGCGACGCCGCGTCACGTCTCATGTGGTCATCTACATGAAGCGTCATTTCCGCGTTACGTCGCCTTGCATGGATGGTCCGATCACTGCGACAGCTGAGAGGTCAGCCCCAAGACAGAGACTGTCTCAGACCGTCGCCGGATCGACCGAACGCCGCCGCCGCTTGGGACAGCAGGTGCGGCCGTTATTGGCGAGTGGTGCATGGTCGCTCGGCGGTGTTGTCGTCGGCCCGACTTCGGAGTGGGTCTTCTTGACGAATTCCCGCGGTGAAGTCCTCGGTCTGTCAGGGGATTCCAGCACATGGTCTTCTTCTGGCGGCACTGCTGAGCCGGCACGCGGGGAGAACCCGACGACTGACTGTGCCACTGCTCGCAATATCCGACTGCTATGGCCAAGTGAAGCCACGGCCTTCGTCCTCGCGCTAGAGGCAGCTCTGTCTTGCGTGCTTGAAGTGTGGGCGTCGGGTGCCCTGCTGGGGATTATCTGTCGGTCTTGCGAGCGTTCTCACGGTTTCCTTCGACGTGGTCGGGCGCCTTCGAAGTCGGCGGTGCCGCACCTTGCTTCGGCCGATCCGCGGAACCGCCCGCCAGTGGCATTCCGTCCGAACTAGCGGTACGCCGGACCCCGCCTATCTCTTCGATGGCATCCATAGCGACCTCCCCCGGATCGACCCGCGCCGTCGTGTCGGCGATCGTCTCGGCGGACTCGCGAACTTCGAGAACCGCACTCAGCGCGACGACACTGCTGGGTTCAAGTCCACGAACAAACGAAGCAAGGCCGGCGTGTTCCTTCAGAAGTGCAACGAAGCAGTCACGCTCGTCGTCCCTCTCTTGCGGCGGTTTCTCGGTAGACGTATCTCCAGCCGCTTCGCGAGGCACTCGGATCGCGCGAAGCCCCTCAGCCACGATTTGTTCCCAACGCTCCCGCGCTTTCGCCAGCGGGCGGTCGGTGGGGAGGTCGGCACGGCGCGCGTCGAGCATCTCGCGCAACTCTCGCAACTGTTGCGAGACGGCCGGATCCGTAGGGCCGGGGACTCTCATCCCAACGATCGTACGCACCGGCGCTTACCTGTCGAGCGGTCCCGCCGGCTGCCCGACGGCTTGCTGCATCGACAGCAATGCGCTTGTTCCTTTGGTAGAGAGCCAAATGCGCGGAGGGAACGACTGATGGCGAAGGCAAGGGTCACTAAGCAGCGACGAGCTTCGAAAGCCGCCAAGGTTCGGGCCCGACGAATCCTCGAGATCAAGCCCGGTAGCGTCACCGTGTACACCGCCTACGCGGTCGTCTTGTTCAGGCTGGTCGTCCTGGCGGTCCACGGGCTCAACCTCGGTCCGCTGTAGTGCGCGCATCTGGAACCGGCCATTCGCCCGGGCCGGGCACCTCGGCCGCGCCAGGGGCTCCGGCCGGCGGCTATCGGCTCGGTGAGGTCGCTAAGCACACGGGTCTGAGCCCCAAGCAGCTACGCCAGTGGGAGCAGCACGGTCTCGTCGCCCCGATTCGCGGGACTGGTGGACAGCGCCTATACGCCGAGGCAGATTTGCAGAGGCTTCGCCAGGCAAAGAAAATGCGCGACAGCGGGATGAGCCTGGCCGAGGTCAAGTTGACCCTCTGGTTCCTCAGCTCCAACAGCCTCGGAAGCGAAGTCGAGGGGCTGACCCAGATCCGCGCCATCTGCGGACGTATCGAAACGCAGCTGGCTGTCGTCGAAGAGATCACGGACGCGCTGCGTACTCGTCTGATCCGGAGGAACGGTCGTGCTTTCGCTTCGGCTCCGTCGAGCGCTCCATAAGGACGCTGAGGTCTTTCTAGAGAAGTCACTCGTCGAATCCGATGAGCTTCATGATCCCGAGCGCCTCAAGCCAGATCACCCAGGTGACGGCGCGCGAGTGCTGGAGTGGGATCGGAGCGCCGTCCTCGCGCCACCTACGCTCTTGGAGGCCGCCGGTCACCAGCAGGTTGCGTTTGCCGATGCCGTCGAGCCGTTCGAAATACTGCGTCGATAGCTGCTGCCACGCCGTCCTCATCGCGGTCAGACCCTCCGTGAGCTCGGCGACTGGATCGTCGGGGATGTCAGCGTCAACGTGTCCGATGTCGACTTCCCACGGCCACTCCTCGAAGGGCAGGTCGGCGAACTCGGCGAGGCGATCGAAGCCCTTCTGCCACTGCGGCTGGAAGCGGAGCTTGATCGCGCAGACCTGCGTATCAAGCACCGGCTCAGGCGACCGTGGCACCCATTCCTCCCGTCGCGTGCGACGCGCCGGATTATGGAAGCCCTACGCGGCTGCGGGAAGTGGGCCGACCAGGCGGCAGTGCACAGTGCTGGCGACCGGTGCCGAAGTGGACGTGATGTACGTCACGGGCGCGGCTGCCGGAGCCGGCGGACGCACTCCGAGGGTTGAAGCGGCTGCCACTCGAGCGATGGCCGCCTTCGTGTCTTGAGCTGATGCGTGGATGTATTGCTCACTGGTTGCCACGCTTGCGTGGCCCATGACCTTCTTGATGTCCTGTAGCGGTGTCGACCGGCCGAGCTTCGTGCCGAAGATGTGTCGGAGCAGGTGCGGATGCAGGCCGTACGTTGAGTGGAGCCCGAACTTCTCGATCGCGGCGTAGACCGCTTTGTGAGCAAGCCGATGACCTTTGCGCCCGATGAAGATTGGTGCTTGGGCGAAGCCCTTGCTGCCACCCGCCCAGGCGGCCTTGTACGCGGCCAGCTCACTTACGAGCCACGGCGTCAGCGACACGTTGCGTTCTTTGTCGCCCTTGCCGTCGAGCGTGATCAGCTCGTCGGCCCAGTTGATGTCGCCCCAGTTCGCTTTGACGATCTCATCGAGACGGGCACCGGTGTGCAGGCCGAGACCGAGCAGCAGTCGCAGCCGCGGACCGTACCACCCGGCCGTCGGGAGGGCGGCGATGATCGCCTCGGCCTCTTCGAAGGTCATCAGGTTGTGCAGCACCTGCTTCTTCAGCTTGGGTGTCTCCACGGTGGCGAATGGGTTGGCGGACAAGTCGCGCAGCTTGACCAGGTTGCCGAAGAAGCCAGACGCCATCGACCGACGCGCCTTGACCGTCGCCGGGTCCAGCCCCTTGCCCTTGCGTCTACGCGTTTGCACGTGCACCGCTTCTACCCTCCGTCAGCAGCCAGTCGACCCACGCTTCAGCCAGCTCCAAGGTCACGTCGTCGATCGTCTTGGCGCCGCGTGACTTGAAGAACTCGACCATCCCGGCGCCGTTGTACGTGTAGGCCTGGACGGTCCGCGGGCTCAGCTTGCGGCGGCGCTTCAGGTAGGCGTCGAAGGCGGCGCCGAGCTCGCGAGGCCGGTTTTGAGGAGTGGGTAGCTCGCTGCTTTTCATAGCATCAGTCTGAGTTCTCAGCGACGCTAAGGCCACGCATCGGTCCGTTTCGGACTGCACTTTTTTGGACCCGGTCGCTTGCGTCAGACCCGATTCCTGGTCCCGTAATCGGACCTAGAGCGCAATCTTGCCGATACGTTGACTCCGGCGCCACGGCGTCCACGGCCATACCCGCGCGGTCCTCATCGGCGGATGAAGCGCGCCGAGCTATCCGGCCTGCGTTCAGATTGGCGCTACCGCTCCGGCAGCATCACCCACGCCATGGGCAGGCTGCAGTCAGCGCAGCGCAGGATGGCCTCGTTCCCGGGGCGAACGCCCGCGAGGGCAAACTCCATCGCATTGTCGAGCGGGATCCGGTGACCGCAGCTCACACAGATGGCGCGCCCGGCCCGCGCGTCGGAGGCACGGATCTCATACTCCGCTCGGTTCAGGATCCGGTCACCGTACGGAGGGACAAGGTGCGCTTTGGCCACGACGTAAATCTCGTCGAGCGCGTTGAGCCCGTTCCTGGCGTCCTCGAAAGACGGGTACTCCCACTGGAGGGTCGTACGTTTAGGTCCCCGATTGACCTCGTGGCTGGTGAGCCCGTGTGCGCCGCGCGGACGACCACCCACGAGCGCATCGAGCTGGTCGATCGTGGTCTGGGGCGTGAAGGTGTACTCGACCGACAGGCGCCAGCCGGACTCTTCCTGCACGACTAGCGTCCCCGCCCGATGGCGGCCTGGTGCAGCAGCTCGGTGAGGTCCTCCGCCATGTCATTGGCTTCGGCGGTCAAGGCGCGCCGGCGACGCGTCTCCGGCCGAAGGCCGACAACGAGCCCTTCCGGCGCCTGGACGTTCATGGAGAGCCGATTCGGATCGCGCTCCTGCTCGGCGCGTGTGCGCCAGCCCGTGTAACCGACGTTCGCGAGAGACGCGACCGGCGCAATATCCGTCACGCGCCCCCGCGCGTCGATCCGCTCGTACACGGCACCGGCGAAGGTCAAGGCTTGCGCAACGCGCTCGCGAATCGTCTCTTCGATGAGAGCGGACAACATGTGGTCACGCTCCTCGGCAGGCGCCGCGACCACTAGCGTCCCGTCCGGATCGAGGACGATGCGCGCTCGATCCTGGGCGATGACCAGGCTGCCCCCATCGACGAGCGTCTTTACCCCTGCGCCACGCACCAGCACCGGGGAACGGCCGTAGAGCGCCTCCTTCTCCAAGTCGCGCTGGAGGGCCTCGGAGGCGATCTCCGTCGGCCGGAGCAGCGCTTGGGCCGGACCGGGCCCGACCGCAACAAGGAGTGACGGTTGGTGCATCGCGCGTGCGACTTCACCCGCGCGCTTCGCCGCCCGCGCGACCATTTCGCCCGGATCGAGGCGTCCACCCGCGCGCGAGAGCTCCAGCTCCTTCAGCGCTTTGACGACTTGGTCGCGTAGCTCGGCTGGCGTTGCGAACGTCGCGACCGCCGATCCGGTCGCCCATTGGCGTGCCTCGTCGATCAGCTCGCGCTGCTTGGGCTCCGGCGCGACACCTCCCTGGACGAACCCGAGCACGTCTCTTCCGATCGAGCGCGCCTCCCGGTACTCCTCATGCGTCGGAGACACATCCCGCCCGCTCGGCGCGCCGTACCGCGCTCCTAGCACCAACACGACCACGTCTGCGCGACGAACGAGATCGAGGCAGGCACGCTCCGCGGGGTCGGGGCCGGCGGCGAGGTCCTCGGAACGGAGGACCTCGTGGCCGAGCAGCTTGGCGGCACTCGCCACCGCGTCTCGGAACGGCTCGAACCCCCGGATAACCGAGCTGATGAAAACCTTCACTCGTAGCTCACCCGGGAGTAGTTGATCGATCCGATGGCAGAGCCGGAGCGGTCATACACGCGAGGCGTTGTGAATCCGAACGCCAGCTCGAAGCGCCGCGCGAGATCGTAGACGACCGCCGCGACAGCGTCGGGCCCGCCTGGGAAGGTGAACTCGAGCTGGAACCGCTCCTCGAGGCAGAACGTCGGTCGAAAGCGGAAGTCGCCGGGCTCTGTCCATCCTTCGCCGAAACCAACGAGCACCGCCCCTTCAGGTCGCGAGCGTTACACCAGACCGTCCACGACCTCGGCAGGTCGAAGCTCGTCGCGAAGTCGTCGAGGAAGCGCAACAGCTGACCGAATTGGAGGATCACGTGTTTCTCGCTGATCAGCCAGACCTTCTGCGCAACTGGGTACCACCACGAGCAGTACGCGCCGTACTCCACAGTGGCGGAACGTCGAATGGCGATGAACCGCCTGAAGCACTCTTCTCGGCCGGCGTTCGGATCCGCCAGAACGCCGTCGACGATGCCGCGTCGATAGGGCGGCACAAAGGGGAGATCTGGCACCGGGTCGTATCCGCGTGCGGTCGGACCGAGCCATGTCAGCAGCTTGGCCAAGTCGATTCCCGGGACCAGCGCGGTGGGCTGCGCGTAGAGCGTCACCTTCGGCGCCGGGCCGAGCCCGTCTTCGTCCGGCGGCCCGTGCAAGGCGGTGAGGAAGTTGACGCCAAACTCGGGGCCGCGCGTGAGATAGCCGAGATCACGCCGCTCTCGCTGCAATGGTGTGAGGAGGCCTTCGTTGTCCATCTTCGGACTAGAGCGTCGGAAAGCGCCGGCCGCGCTCCCAGATCGGATCGACCTCGTTCACGTGCAGGATGACCTCGAGATCGTCGGTCTTCGCGAAGAACGCCTCGACATCCTGAACCGCCGCGGACAGCCCGGGCATCGCGATCTGCAGCACCGTGTCCCACAGCTCGTTGTCCTCGGGCGGGGGCTGAAGCGCCGGGCGGAGCTGGTCCGTGATGCTGAGGATGACGCCCCGAACGCGAACTCCGTCCCGGGCTCTCCAGAGGAACTTGGTGCGCATGCCCGTCCGCTGAAGCTGTTCGTCGAACTCCAATACGACGGGACTATCGGGCACCGCGACCAGGCGGCCGGCCTCGATCGCCGACCACCGTCGGTAGAGCTCGTCGCGGATCGTTCCACCACGCCACGCTTCTCGGTCAGCGTCCGCGGCCTTCAGCGACTCCATCGCGGCGATCGCATCCGGAGTCAGCTCCACGACCGGGGCTTCGCCGATGTCGAGCGACTCGCTCGGTGGGTCGAGCTGCGTGAGCCGCGACTCGGCCGCCATGTACCTCTTCGTGAGGTAGAGGAACAAGCGACGTTGCTCCGCGGGATCGATCGCGTCGGTCTTCATTCCCATATTCTCGCCGACCGATGCCGCGGCTCAGGCCGCGTGATCACCCCAGCGCGTCGCCGGCTCGCCGCTCATCGTCGTCAAACACCCGCAGATAGGTCATCGAGGACCGGATATCCCGGTGCCCCGCTCGCAATTGGATCGTGCGGAGGTTGGTGCCGCGCCGGAGCAGTTCGGTCAGATGAGTGTGGCGGCCGCGGTGCGGGGTGAAGCCCCAGCGGTCGTAGATGCCGTACTGGCGGAGCATGGCGTAGACGGCTTTGGCCGCGAGGCGTCGACCGCGTCGACCGACGAAAACCGGATCGACGGGCGCCGTCAGGCTACTGGTCCCGCGCCACGCCGCGAGCAGCCCGTCCAGCTCGTCGCCGTACGAGACCGTCCTGGGCTGCCCTCCCTTGCCGCGGCGGAGGCGGATTTGGCGCTGGGCGCCGAGGATGTCGGCCCAGTCCAACGACAGCGTCTCAGCGAGGCGGAGCCCCGCGTACAGCCAGATGCCGACCAAGAGCCGATTGCGCAGATCGAGGCGGGTCTTCGCTGGGATAGAGGCCAAGATCGCCTGTGCCGTCGCCCAGTCGTAGGCGCGCGGCAGCGGGTCGATGCGCTTGGGGCGCGGGAGGCGGGCGGCTGGGTTTTGCGTCCAGCCATGCTCGGTCTCGAGGTACCGAAAGAACGCTTGCACCGCCGACACCCGCCGGCGAATCGTCTCGCTGGCATACCCGCGCGTCGCGAGTGCCCGCGTCCAACGCAGCAGCACCGGGCGGGTCAAGCCGACCAGATCCCTGACGCCGTCGTCAGCAACGATCTGGCAGAGCTGTCGAAGGTCATCGCGGTAGGCCCGGGCGGTCGAAGCCTGGCGCCGCGGATCACCGAGGGTCGAGATGAACGCTGAGATGAGTTCGGTGAGGGGGGTGCGTGAGAGATCGGTCATTGGTCCCCACCCCGTTCGCTGTGGCCAGCGGGTCGTGCGAATGGGATGAGAAATACGGCGAACGGGTAGAAAACTGCGGCACACGGGATGAGAACCGTATCGGGGAGTGGACCGGTAGCCCGTACCGGATTCGAACCGGTGGTCTCTGCCTTGAGAGGGCAGTGTCCTGGGCCGCTAGACGAACGGGCCGGAGTACCGCCATTCTAGGTCCGTGACATCCGAGCAGCATGTTGCGCCGGGCGTCCGGCGCGTCGCGCTCCCTCTCCCGCTCGCGCTCCGTAGCGTGAACGTCTACCTGGTCGAAGGCAATCGCGGTTGGTCGATCGTCGACAGCGGCATGCACACCCGCGAAGCGGAGGCCGCGTTGCGCGCGGGGCTCGCTGAAGTGGGCATCGGCCTCCCGGATCTCCGCACCGCCTTCATCACCCACCTTCACCCGGACCACCTCGGCATGGCCGGGACGATCCGCGAGGCGGGCGCAGAGCTCTTGATGCACGGACCTGAGATCGCCCGCGCGCACGAGGTCTGGGCTGCCGACCACCGGCTCATCGACGCGACGTACGACCTCTTCGATCGGCACGGGATGCCGCGCGACGTGGACGAGGGGATGCGCGCGGCGTGGGTCGAGATGAATCGGCGCGTCGACCCATTCGAGGGGATCCATCCGGTTGCGGACGGTGAGGTGCTCGACCTGGGTGGCCGCGCGCTCACGGTCGTGTGGACGCCCGGTCATACCGATCACCATGCCGTGCTGTTCGAGGAGTCGACCGGCACGCTCATCGCCGGCGATCACGTGCTCCCGCGCATCACCTCGAACGTCGGGGTCTATCCGGGCGGGCGCCCCGACCCGCTTGGCGACTTCTTCGGCGCGCTCGAGAAGATGAAGACGCTCGGCGTGAAGCGCGTCCTGCCGGCCCATGGCGATCCGTTCGATGACTGCACCGGACGGGTCGATGAGATCCTCGCGCACCATGCGCAACGTCTCGAAGCGGCGCTGGCTGCTGCGGATGGCACCCCACGGAGCACGTACGCGATCTGCCGCGCGCTCTTCCCGGTGCTGCGATCACCGCATGAGGAGCGCTTCGCGCTCGCGGAGACGCTCGCGCACCTCCGCTATCTCGAGCTGCGCGGCCGCTTGCGAGAGGTCGAGGGTCGACCGATCACGTGGCGCGTCGTCTAGCGCGTGGTCCTATTGACACGGCTCGGCGGCTTGATCATCTTCGGCGAATGGCGAGCACGCGCGACCAGCACCCGTACAACGTGAGCTACTACCGTCGCAATCGGCAGAACGAGATCGACCGAGTCGTGACGCGGCAACGCGCCACGCTCGAGTTCCTGCGGCAACTCCGCAGAGTGCCGTGCAAGGACTGCGGCGGCACGTTCCTACCACACCAAATGGACTTCGACCACCGCGAGCCGGAACGCAAGTCGTTCAACGTCACGAGTTCTCGCGCAATGCTCATGCGTCGCGAGCGGTTGGTCGAGGAGATCGCGAAATGCGACATCATCTGCGCCAACTGCCACGCCGTGCGCACCTACTCACTGCAGGCCGAAAGGAAGGCCTGGCGCCGCGCGAACGGCACGTTGACCAACACCTGTCGTCGCATTGCCCAACGCCAGCGAGAGGTCAGGCGGCGCGACTTCATTCTCGCGCTTCGCGATCGGCCGTGCGAAGAGTGCGACCGTCGGTTTCCACCGTTCATCTTGCAATTCGATCACCGCGACCCCGCAAACAAGAACTTCATCGTCAGCCAGACGTGGATGAGTTCGGAGGCGCGGATCCTCAGAGAAGCTGCCAAATGCGATATCGTTTGTCCCAACTGCCACCGTGATCGCACCTTCCGGCGGCGGCAGGGTCCCGCGGGAGTAGCTCAATTGGCAGAGCGCGAGTTTTCCAAACTCGAGGTTGCGGGTTCGAGACCCGTCTCCCGCTCCGCAAGAGCGACGTGTGCGAGTCCCTGATATTTCTCACCTAATTCCCTGATCTTCCCCGGGCGGGGCAGAGCGATCGAATGTGGCGGTCTTGGAACGTGGGCAGCACGCGCTAGCGCAAAGCATGCGTTCGTGGCAAGCGTGCCAGCCCAGGCCGCTCTTCTCGACCGCATGCCTTTCAAGGAAGAGGTCAGGGGTTCGAATCCCATCCGGGGCTACACGGCCTGTCGTCATCGCCCGGCCTACGGTTTGCCGCTCTCCTTCTTCCTAGAGGGCCTGCTGCCCGCGCGGGCCCGGCGCTCACGCGCCGACTGGACCGCCGAGACGTGCCACGGCGCGGAGCGGTGGTGACTTAGCTTTCGGTGTTAGCGCCCGCTAGCAGCCGCTGTGCAATCGCGTCGATTCTGCCAACACCTTGTCGCGCACGGTCGCAACTTCTATTGCGCCGGCCTGCTCGACGCGCTCGGTCCGACTCCACTCTCTAGCTGAGGCCGTGAGCGTCATGGGCCGCCGCATCGCCCTGACACGTGGCGGATCGTCGCCGAGGGCCGGGAGTACCGGACAGTCACGCTGCAAGAGTCACGCGACGACAGGGTCCGCGAGCGCGCGGACCCGTTCGGCCGACACCAGATCGCCCTTGGCTTCGTAGAGCTTCAGAGCCTGCGCGATGATCGGCGCGGCGTCGTCAGGTCGTCCAGACTGTCGCAGGACCGCTGCGAGCGCGAGGAGCGCGTCGGCCTGTTCGACCGGGGAGTCGCTCTGCTGGGCGATCCGCACGCTCTCGCGCGCGGTCTCCTCGGCTTCGGATACGGCACCCTTGAGCGCCCGGATCTTCGCCCGAAGGGCACGCCACCGGTACTGGGCGTCGAAGTCGTCCTCGGACGCGATCTCCTCGCTCACGCGGCTCAGCGCTTCGGCCTCGTCGTACCGCCCCTGCTGGTACACGGCCTCGCCCAGGATCGCCGCGAGGGTCGAGCACGTCGCGCGCTCGCCCATTTCTCGGAACGTCTCGTATGCCGGCCGCATGTGCTCCTCGGCGGCGACCGGATCCCCCGCGAGCAGCTCGACGCGGCCGGAGTAGATCGACACGGCAGTCGCCTGCAACCTCGCGCCCAGATCCTCGAGGGCCGTCCGCCCGCGGCGATAGAGCGCCCGCGCCCGGTCGAAGTCGGCGCGCATCGCGTAGAGCTGCGCCAACGAGCTCATGAGCATCGCCTCGGCGCGCTGGTCACCATGCGCGCTGACGAGCAGCTCCTCGCACCGGGCGATCGCTTTGTCGGCCGGCTCGGGACCATATAGCAAGCACAGCCCCAGCGCGGGCAGCGATCGCGTCTCCTGTCGCCGATCTCCGGCCGCTCGCGCTTCCGCGATCGCGCGCTCCACGGACTCGCGACCGGCTTCGAAGCGCCCGACGCTGCCGTGGACGTTACCGAGCAGCCGCCACGCCCGGGCGAGCGACGCATGATCCCCCGCCTCGGCGAACACGTCGATCGCCTGACGAGTTTGCTCCAACGCTCTTTCCTCCCACCCCATCGGGTCGGTCGATTTCAGCATGAGCAGCTGTACCAGGGTCAGCGCGGTGCGCAGGGGAACATCGCCCAGCGCCGCCGCTCGGTCGATGGCGTTCCGCAGGACGTCCGCAGCACGGGTGAAGTCACCTTTCTCGCGCAATGTCTCGCCGAGATCGACGGCGAGCTCGACCCGTCCGCGGTCCTCCGGCGGCAGCACCGACATCGCGCGGTCGATGAGGTTCGCCGCGGCTGGCATGTCGCCGCGCGCGATGGCTCGGCGCCCTGCCGCGGCGAGTCGCGCGGACGCGCGGATACCGACCGCGACCGCGGCGGTGTCGAGCGGGCCGAGCTCGCCGCGGAAGCGATATGACTGTTCGAGGTGATAACCGACGATCTCTTCGAACTCGAGGATCCGCGGACCGGCGACCCGCTCGAGCCACTCGCCGAAGCGTTCGTGCAGCTCAGCTCGGGCGCGCTTCAACAGCCGTTGATACGCGGCATCGCGGAGCAGCGCGTGGTGGAAGCGGTACGCCGAATCCCCAGGGAAGGACGACTCCGCGAGATGGAGCAGCCGCTTCGTGTTGAGGCTCTCGATGCTCACCGGCGCGCGCTCGCGCAGCGCGGACGGCGCGAGCTCCTCGACAGCGCGCCGTTGGAAGACCGCGCCGGCCACCGAGCCGGTCTCGAGGACCGCCTTCTCCTCCGCCGGCAGCTTGTCGACGCGCGCCGACAGCAGCGCCGCGATCGTCGGTGGCACCTCCGCGTCGGCAATGGCCCCGTGCACGGTCCAGCCACCGGTCGGGTCCACGCGAAGCAATCCGTCGTCGATGAACGACGATACGATCTGCTCCACGAACAGCGGGTTCCCTTCGGCCGCCTTCGCGATCTTCTCCTCGGTGACGGCGGGTAAGCCGATCGGACCGAGGATGTTCTCCACAATGCGCGCACTGTCGGCATCCGACAGCGGCGTGAGGAAGATGGTCGTCGCGTTCGCCTTGCCCTGCAGCCAGCCGGGGTGGTCATCGACGAGGTCCGGGCGGGCGGTGTTGACCACAACGACGGGGGCCTTAGCCGACCCGGCGAGGTGCGCGATGAGCTCGAGCATCGTGGCCTCGGCCCAGTGAATGTCGTCGAACACGATGACCAGCGCGCGTTCACGGGCGACATGCTCGGCAAACTTCGTCGCGGCCCAGTACGTCTCCTGGATCGGGAAGACGCCCCCACGGAGTCCCATCGCGACCGCGAGCCGATCGACGACATCGCCGGCCGCCGCGCCGAGGAGCACGTGCAGCTTCGCGATCGCTTCTGGCGGATCGTCCGTCTCGGTGATCGCGGCCGCCTGACGAACGACCTCGCGGAGCGGCCAGAACGTGATGCCGTCGCCGTACGACAAACAGTGCCCGCGCAGGACGGTCGCCTCGCCGTGAGTGCCGGTAATGAACGCCTCGACGAGCCGGGTCTTGCCCAGGCCGGCCTCGCCGAGCACGGTGACGACCTCGCAGGCGTGCGCGGCGATGGAGTGGTCGAACGCGGCATTGACGATCGCGAGCTCGATCTCGCGTCCGACCATCGGCCGGTCAAGCCGGCGCGCGACGCCGATCTCTCCGCGCACGGCGTTCAGCTGGTACGCCGGGACGGGCTGCGACTTGCCCTTCAGCGTGAGCGGCTCGACGGCTTCGACCTCGACCGCGTCCCGCACCAGCTCGTACGTCGGCTGGCCGATGAGGGTCTGCATCTCGCCGGCCGCCTGCTCGAGACGCGCCGCGACGTTGACCGGATCGCCGGTGACGAGGCGCTGTCCGGTGCTCGCGTCGTCGGCGACGACCTCGCCGGTGTTCACGCCGATCCGATTGGCGAGCGTCGCGCCCCAGCGCGACATGAGCTCTTCGTTCAGGCGCTCGAGCGCACGCTGCATGTCCCACGCGGCGCGGCACGCCCGCAGCGCGTCGTCCTCGTGCAGCCGAGGCAAGCCGAAGACCGCCATGACCGCATCGCCGATGAACTTTTCGACCGTCCCGCCGTGACCCTCGATGATCACCTTCATCGCGTCGAAGTAGCGTCCGAGGATCTCGCGCAGGGATTCCGAGTCGAGGCGTTCGCCAAGGGCGGTGGATCCCTTGAGGTCGCAGAACAGGATGGTGACGGTCTTGCGGACTTCGCTCGCCAACGGCGCGACCAGCGGCGTCCCGCAAAAGCCGCATACCCGGAACTTATCCGGATTGTCCTCGCGACAATTTGGGCACACCACCATGCGCGAAAGCGTACGCCGGGTTTCGCGACAAAACGGTAACGAACACGGGCCTGTCAGGACCGGATGGCGATCCGTTGAGCTCGCTCGTTCGCTCGGCGGATCGCCCACCGATCGACCGCGCGGTCGTGGCTGAAAGCGGTCGGGGGTGCACGAATGCGGTCGGGCGTGGCGGCACGCAGTGCGCCCGGGAAACAGGGCGGGCGGGTCCGATCGAACCGCGCCCGCCCCGCTGTGGCTTAGTCGGCGGTCATTCCGTTGTCTTGCGTTCCGACCACGACGATCGTGTAGACGGTCGCCCCTTCGACATTCGTCGACCGTGAGCGACTTTGCACGCACGGGTCGGTCGCGTTCTTGCCGCTGCAGTTCGAGAGCGCGGTGTATGCGCCGCCACCGGCGCTGTTCCAGATGGTGATCTGAGACAGCGCCTTCTTACCTGCGAGATTGGCTAGGAACGTCAGCGTCCAGGTCTTGGCGCCGTTCACGTTCGTGAAATTGACGGTGATCGTACCGAGGAAGCAATCACTGGGACCGTTCGGCGGACAGAGCTCTGTCTG
This sequence comes from Chloroflexi bacterium UBA4730, assembly GCA_002404155.1. Lineage (GTDB taxonomy): Bacteria > Chloroflexota > Limnocylindria > P2-11E > P2-11E > UBA4735. The sequence continues at coordinate 87,396 of DHJC01000016.1, forward strand.
GTAGATGTTCACCAAGCCGCCGTTGGCGAGCGTGACGGAGGTCGTGTGCGTGAACGCGGTGATGGGCATCGGCTGCCCGTTCGGCCCGTAGGTCAGGGTGCCACCTGACTGCAGGAAACCGCCGGCCACGGTGCTCGTGTTGTTCGCGGTGTTCGGGTCCGAGACCACTCCGCCGGAGCTCGGGCACGTGGCTAGAGATCCCACAGCGTCGAACGTCGCGGCGCATGCGTAGATCGGGTCGCCCACGGACCCCGCGGCGTACTCGAGGTAGATGTCGGCCGTGCCGGGAACGCCAATCGTCGACGTCTCGGAGCAGGTCACGGTCGTGCCACTGGTGCACGTCCAGCTATTGGGATTCGAGCGGAACGCGAGGAGGGCGCTCGGCAGCCTGGCAGTGAGCCCCGCATTCGGGACATTGCAGGGTCCGTAGTTCGTGATCGTGAGGTGATCGACGTAATTGCCGTCGCTGGCGACCGAGATCGCCTGGACCAGTGCGATGTCTGCCGTCCCAGCCGTGCTACCGCTATTGCAGGCTGCTTTGGCCAACGCCGGCGGCGCCGCAACCGCAGTGGCGAGCAACAGAAGTGCGGTCGCGAGCCCGACGACGCGTGCTGACATCGATCTTGGTGTCATGACCTTCCTCCTCCGCGTTAGGCGAACCGCTTCCCGCGGCTGACATCACTCAGACACAGAAAGCCGCGTAATCGTACAGGGTGTCGCTTGGCCCGCAACTGGCACAAATCAAGTACGCGCGATGGCTCGCCGAGCGCTTCACCGCGCCGGTCATGGCCCTCGGGGTCTACCTCGGATCGCGACGTTCACGCTCCGCCTCCTACCGCCCGCAGCGATCGGAGCGGCGAGAAGACGAGAAATGCAGTACCGGCGAAGGACCCGACCACCGAGATCCAGATCCTCGTCCGGATGCCGAACGCCTCGGCCAGCACCGCCCCTCCCAGGGCGCCGATCGGGCCGACCCCTTCGACCAGAACGTGGAGCGTGCCGTTCACCCGGCCAAGCAGGCGCCGGGGTGTGACCTGCTGCCGCACGGTCAGCCGGTCGATGAGCGACACGGTGTGGAGGCCGTCGCCGAGGAGCTGTGGGACGAACAGGAACGCTGCGGCCACGAGCGGCGGTCCACCGGCCAACGGCACAAGGACGCTAGCACCCCCGCGCCGACGCGAGTCCACACGATCGCCGGGCCGAAGCCGGCGCGCCGGGTGATCGGGCCGACGAGCAGGCTCGCCGCGAGCGATCCCACGCCTCCGGCGGAGATCACGACGCCGAGCAGGAACGGCGAGAGCCCGAGCTCGTCGAGGGCGTAGATCGTGTAGAGCGCGGCGAAGAAGTTCCCGAAGAGCGCGCTTGTCACCGACGCGAGCGCCATCGGCCGAAGGAGCGGATGCCGCGCGACCGCGCCGAAGCCTTCGGCAAGCTGTCGCCGTAGACCGGCGGGCCCCTCGACATGCGCGACCGACCCCTCGGGCGCGCCGATCGCGCCGATGGTGAAGGCGGAGAAGACGTACGAGACCGCGTCGACGAGCATCGCCATCGGCGCGGTGATGAGCTGCACGAGCCCGCCGGCGATGCCCGGACCACCGATCTCGGCGATCGCGCTCGTCATCCCGATCTTCGCGTTGCCCTCGAGCAGTCGATGCGCCGGGAGCAGCGATGGGAGGTAGGTGCGGTACGCGACATCGAAGACCGAGCCGAGTGCGGCCTCGAGGAACGCGACCACGTAGAGCTGTTCGATCCGGAGCGATCCGGCGACCGCCGCGAACGGGATCGAGAGGAGCAGCGCCGCGCGGATCGCGTCGGCCGCGATCATCAGCGGCCGACGGCGCGACCGGTCGACCAGGGCACCGGCGAACAGGCCCACGAGCAGGACGGCGATGGACGCCGAGGCGACCAGGATGCCGACTTGGAGCGCTGTCGCATGCAGCGTGATGACGGCGGCGAACGGAAGCGCCGTGCGGGTCACGACCGAGCCCAGCTCGGAGACCGTTTGGCCAGTCCAGAGCTTCATGAAATCGCCGTGCCGCCACAGGGACCGCTCGGTCACATCCACCGGGAGCGCAGCGTGCCACACTTGATGCGATGGCGGTCAAGAAGACATACCCGGCGGACGATCCGCGGGACCAGCACGATCCACTGGTGCAGAGCGAGTCCGAGCCGCCCTTCTCGTGGCGGGCGGTGCTCGAGATCATCCAGGCCCTGGCGCTCGCGGTCATCATCTCGGTCATCCTCAACCTGTTCGTGGTGCAGGTCACCGAGGTGCGCCAGCGCAGCATGGAGTCGACGCTGCTCCAGGCTGATCGCGTCCTCGTGAGCAAAGTCGACTACCGGTTCGGCACGCCGGAGCGCGGGGACATCGTCGTGTTCCAGCCAACGACGGACTCCACCATCCCGTACGTGAAGCGCGTCGCGGCGGTCGCGGGTGACACGATCGATCTGAAGGACGGCGACCTGTACGTGAACGGGACGAAGACCGATTACCTCGGCGCGCACGGAGTCACCACGCCGCAGTCGCCCGCAGTGGCGTACCCGCTGAAGGTCCCGGCCGACTCGTTCTTCGCCCTCGGCGACAACCGTCAGGCCTCGAGCGACTCGCGAACATTCGGCCCGCAGCCGGACGACCGGATCATCGGCAAGGTGATCCTGCGGTTCTGGCCGTTCGACCGGCTTCGCTTCTTCGAATGGTAAGCAGAGCCTGCTGATCTAACCGATCCGACTCCCGAGCTCGCATGCCGCGTCGGGCTCGAGCAGCGTGACCTTCTTCTCAGCGTCGATCGCTCCGAGCGTCAGTACCTCGGAGTCGAAGGTCGCGATCCGTTTCGGCGGGAGGTTCGTCACGCACACGACGAGCCGGCCATCTAACTGCTCCTTCGAATGCCAGGGTCGCACTGCGGCCGACGACCGCCGCGTGCCGAACGGGCCGAAATCGATCGTGAGCTTGTACGACGGGTTGCGCGCCGCCCGGAAGTCCTCGACGGCGACGATCCGTCCCACCCGCATCTCGATCTTCTGCAGGTCATCCAGCGTGGCCATTCCGTCCGTATCATCGGGCTGGTGGCCGACGTCTTCCACCGGCCGACCGGCTGGCGGATCCTCGCCGAACGACGCGTCTTCGAGATGACGTGGGACGACGCCCAGGTGTCGGAGTACGCCTGGGAGCCGTTCCGGCGCGCGTGCCCATGCGCCTACTGCGCGGGAGAGGGCGCGTATAAAGGGAATGTCTCGGCGGACACGACGTTCACGGAGAAGCAGACCGAGCTGAAGGAGGTATACGCGGTGGGGCGGTACGGGCTGACCCCGGAATGGGACGACGGCCACGACACCGGCATCTACACATTCAAGATGCTGCGTCGCGCCGCGGGACTCGAATGAAGTTCTTCACGAAGAAGGCGGACCTGCCGGCCGAGAAGGCCGAGCGCGTCCCGCCGGGCCAGTACCTCACCGAGAAGTGGCCGGTCCTCCACTACGGACCGGTCCCGACGTTCAACCCGAGGACCTGGGACCTCCGCGTGTTCGGAAAGGTGAAGAACGAGCTCCGGTGGACGTGGGACGAGTTCCAGGCCCTGGACAAGGAAATGAACACGATCGTCACGGCGGACATGCACTGCGTGACGACCTGGTCCCGGCTCGACCAGAAGTGGGAGGGCGTCGCGTTCAGCAAGATCGTCGAGCTCGCCCAGCCGACCGAGGACGCGAAGTTCGTGATCGCGCATTCGGAGCACGGCTTCACCGCGAACACACCGCTCGAATACTGCCTGCGCGACGACTGCCTCATCGCCCTCCGCGCGAACGGCGAGCCGCTCACCGCCGAGCACGGGCAGCCCGCCCGCCTAGTGGTCCCGCGCCTCTACGCGTGGAAGAGCGCGAAGTGGCTACGCGGCATCGAGTTCTCGGCCACCGACAAGCCGGGCTTCTGGGAGCGCAACGGCTATCACAACACCGGCGACCCCTGGAAAGAGGAACGGTACTGGGGTGACTAGCCGCCGCTAGGGTCCGAGCCTTACCAGGCCGTGCCCGGCTCCGGAGCCTCGGTCGAGTCGTAGTGCGCCTGGATGAACCTCTGCATCGACGAAATGTCGACCGTCTGCAGGTCGAGGTGGTAACGCCACGCGGTGATCACGATCTTCGCGCGGGTGAGATCGGGGTACGGCTCGTCGAGCACCTTCTTGTACGTCCCGGCCGTCGATGACTGGACGAAGTCGTTCAGCCTGGTCACCTCGTCGGCCGAGAGGTTGTTGTACACGATGACGATGCCACCGTGCTCGAGGTTGTGCACCGTCGCCTCGAACGGGATGTGCTGGGTGTAGACGCCGGCCTTCACCGGTGCCGCGGGCGACGGCCAGTGGCTTCCCGATGTCGGCGGCAGATCCGCGTACTGGACGGGCGTCCCCGCGGTCACATGCGCGTTGGAGTAGTCGTTGTCGTGCGTGCCGCGCGCCGGATCGTCCGCCGCCACCGGGCTCGGCGTCGGTAGCGGAGAGGCGGCCGGCACCGCCGCGCCGAGGCTCAGGACCCCGGCCTGCCGCAGGCCCAGGATCGCGACGATCAACACCAGGACGATGCCCGCGCCGATGAGGATGCCGCGGCCGCCGCCACCGCTCCCGCGGGACGGATGGCCACCGCGCTTCTCGCGCTGCTTGCGGCGCAGCTCTCGCTCGCGCCGCTCACGGCGCGTGGTCACGGTCATCACCATCGAGTTTACGGTCTCTAGACTCGGAGAACATGAGCGTGCGGGTGCGATTCGCACCATCTCCCACCGGATCGCTGCACATCGGGAGCGTGCGGACGACGCTCTACAACTACTTCATGGCCCGCCAGGGCGAAGGCGGGAAGCTCATCCTTCGCATCGAGGACACCGACCAGGACCGTCTGGTGCCTGGTGCGATCGACAGCATCTACGACGGGCTCCACTGGATGGGCATCCGATGGGACGAAGGTCCGCGCGAAGGCGGGGGCTACGGCCCGTACGTCCAGTCGGAACGGCTTCCGATCTATCAGGAGCACGCCGCTCGCCTCGTCACGGACGGCGCGGCGTATTTCTGCTTCTGCACGAAGGAGCGGCTCGAGCAGATGCGGGCCGGCCAGCGGGCCCGCGGCGAGATCACGCGCTATGACCGGCATTGCCGCAACATCCCGGCCGCCGAGGCGGCGGCGCGCGCGAAGAGCGAGGCGCACGTCATCCGGCTCACGGTGCCGGAGGACGGGACCATCGCGATCGACGACCTCGTGTACGGCCACGTCGAGTGGCCGCTCAGGTCCATCGAGGACCAGGTGCTGCTGAAGTCCGACGGCTTCCCCACCTACCAGCTCGCGGTCGTGATCGACGACCACCTGATGGAGATCAGTCACGTGTTCCGCGGCGAGGACTGGCTCCCGTCGACCCCGAAGCATCTCCTGGTGTACCGCGCGTTCGGCTGGGACGTGCCTCCGCACGCGCACCTGCCGAACGTGCTCGGACCCGATGGCAAGAAGCTCGCGAAGCGTCATGGCGCGACGAAGGTCGAGGAGTTCCGCACGGAGGGCTACCTGCCCGAGGCGATGACGAACTACCTCGCCCTCATCGGCTGGTCGCCGGGGACCGAGGAGGAGATCTTCAGCCTCGACGAGCTCGTCCAGCGCTGGCGGATCGACCAGGTGCAAAGGGCCGGAGGCAAGTGGGACCGCGACCGTCTCAACTACTTCAACGGCGTCTGGATCCGGCGGCTCTCGGACGACGAGCTCCTGCGGCGCCTCGATCCGTTCCTCCCGGCCGAGTGGGACCGCGCCCTCGTCCAGCAGGTCGTGCCGTTGATCAAGGAGCGAATGAGGACGCTCGCTGAGGCGAAAGACCTCGTCGCCTTCTTGTTCGCCGACACGCTCGACCACGACCGATCCATCCTCGTGCCGAAGAAGAAGGAGGCGCACGAGACCGTCACGGCGCTCAGCCGGTCGACGGTCGCGCTCCGCTTCCTCGAGCCGTTCTCCGCCGAGCGGATCGAGCAGGCCATCGGCGCGGTCGCGGCGGACGCGGGCTGGTCGGTCCGAGACCTCACGATCGCGATCCGGGCCGCGGTCACCGGGCGGAAGATCGGGCCGCCGCTCTACGCGTCCATCGCGCTGCTGGGCAAGGACCGCGCGCTCGAGCGGCTTGAGGCCGCGCAGGAGCTGCTCGCCGCGTAGAACGGCGCCGCCCGCCTGAGCCCAGAAGCTGGACGCGGGTGCTCGGGATGGAGCTAGCGGTTCCGCTCGGACCGCACGAAGAAGAACGTGCCAACGACGAGGCAGATGACGAACGCCGGGGCGATGATCGCGAAGTTCGTCGCCGGATCCTCGAGCACGACGTGCTGGTAGTCGGGCGATCCCGCGTAGAACACGCCGCGGACGAAGTCGACGGCGTACCGCAGCGGAGCGATGCGCGACGCGATCTCGAGGTACCAGGGCAGCACCTGGATCGGGGCGAATACGCCCGCGAGGAAGAATTGCGGCAGGAAGATGAACGGGAAGACCTGGTTCGCCGCGCGCTGATTGTTCAGGAAGGCGAGCACCAGTACCCCGAACGCGCCGCCGAAGAAGGCGACGACGAGGCCGGTCCCGATGAGCGCGGCGAGCTGGCCGGGCGAGATCGGGATCCCGATGACCAGGCCGAAGGCGATGATCGCAAGGGCCTGCGGGAGCGCGACGAGCGTCTCGCCCAGAATGCGGCCGGCGATGATCGTGTACCGCGACACCGGCGCGATGAACAGCTCCTGGCTGAAGTCGTTCTCCCGATCGATGACGAGCGAGATCATCCCCATCGCCGTGCTTTGGAAGAGGGTCTGCGCGTACACGCCGGTGAACGTGAGCGTGAGGAAGTCGAAGCCGGGGGCGCGGCCGAAGTTGGCCGAGAGCGTCCCGCCCAGGGCACCGATGAAGATGAACGGGAAGATGATCGTCGTGATGAGGCGCGCGCGGTCACGCAGCAGCTTCGTGAGGTCGCGCTGCGCGAGCGCGGCGATCGAGTGGAGCTCGCCGGCGGCGATCACGAGTGCGCCAGCACCTTGATGTAGGCGTCCTCGAGCGACGGCGCGACCGTCCGCACCGTCGTGAGCGGCGTATCGATCGATCTGAGGATCGCGTGCGCGCCCACGCCGTCGAGCGGGATCTCGAACAGCGGCGTCTCCCGGTGAGCGATGCCACGCCCGGCGAGCTCGAGCCGCAACGCATCGCGGTCCGCCGCGTCGACGACCAGGTATTCGTGCGTGAGGTCCCGCTTCACGCCGGCGGGCGTGCCCTCGGCCACGATCTTCCCCTTGTCGAGGATGCAGATGCGATCGGCATCCTCGGCCTCGTCCAAGTAGTGGGTCGTCAGGAAGACGGTCGCCCGGGTCTCGGCGCGGACCTCGCGCAGGTAGTCCCAGAGCGCCCGGCGGCTTGGGGCGTCGAGCCCCGCGGTCGGCTCGTCGAGGAAGAGGACCCGCGGCCGGTGCATGAGGCTGCGGACGATCTCGAGCTTTCGTTTCATCCCGCCGGAGAACGTCTTCATCGGCTTGAACATCTCGCGCTCGATCCCGAGGATCGCCGACAGCTCGCGGACGCGGTCGCGATAGGCCACCGGCATGAGCGGGAAGAACGGCCGGTACGGGAACAGCCCGTACAGGATCGCGTGCAGCCGGACGTTCTCCTCCGCGGTGAGGTTCAGATCGAGACTCGGTTTCTGAAAGATGATCCCGACGGCGCGACGCACGCCGCTGGGGTCCCGCGCGAGATCGTGACCGCCGATGAGCGCGACGCCGGACGTTGGCACGAGCGTCGTCGTAAGGATCGAGATCGTCGTGGTCTTGCCCGCGCCGTTGGGCCCGAGCAGCGCGAACAGCTCCCCCTCCCGGACGCTGAAGCTGATGCCGTCGACCGCGTTGAGCTCCGCGCCCTTGTAGCGTTTCACGAGGTCCGTCACGACGATCGTGTTCGAGCCGAGCGGCAGGTCAACGGCGAGCGGCGTCTTCGTGGCGAGCATCAGGCCGCCCGCGCGACGGCAAGGGCCTGCGAGAGCGTGAACCGGCCCATGTAGATCGCCCGGCCGATGATCACCCCGCGCAGCCCGCGATGCTTCAACCGACCGAGGGCCGCGACATCATCGACCGAGCCCACGCCACCCGAATAGATGAGGTCCCCGCCGAAGGCGCGCGCGACCGTCTCGGTGGACGCGAGATCAACGCCCTGGAGCGTGCCGTCGACGGACACGTTCGTGTAGATGAGGGTCGGCACACCCTGCAATGCGAGGTCCCGGGCGAGGTCCGCGGCCCGAACGTTCGTCGTTTCGGTCCAGCCCCGCGCGGCGACCATGCCGTTGCGCGCGTCGACCGCGACGGCCATCCCGTCGGCGTGGCGGTCGACGAGCCGGCCGATGAGCTCCTTGTCGCGGATCGCCGCCGTGCCCACCACGATGCGCGTGACGCCGGCCTCGGCGAACGCCTCGGCGGTGTCGAAGTCGCGAATACCGCCCCCGGCCTGCAGCTTGACGGTGAAGCGATTGGCGATGGCCCGGATGTGGTGGAGGTTCGCCGGCGTGCCCGTGCGCGCGCCGTCGAGATCGACGACGTGCAGCCACTCGGCGCCTTCCGCGACGAGCCGCTTCGCCGCCTCGAGCGGGGAGGCCGCGACCTCCTCCACCGTGGCGAAGTCGCCGCGCGCCATGCGCACGACGCGCCCGTCGAGGATGTCGATCGCGGGATAGACGATCACGCGCTCATGGTACGGACGGGAGCGCCGCGATCAGGCGGTCGATGCTGCCACTGAGGCGGTACCGCTCACCGAGGGCTCGCGCCCGCGCGACGTTCTTCGGTGCGGTCGGGATGACGCCGTCGCCACCGCGCACGGGGGTGTCGGCCACCGGCGCGACCACGCGCCGCGCCGCGTCGAGGTACTCCGTGGATCGCTTCAGCTTCTGGCGGATCGCGGGATCGAGATCGGGCGCGGCGATCGCGGCGTCGAGCGAGCCGTAGCGCCGCAGGATGTCGCTCGCGGTCTTCTCCCCGATGCCGGCCACGCCGGGAAGGCCGTCCGACGGGTCCCCGCGCATGAGCGCGTAGTCGAGGTACCGGTCGCCGGGGATGCCGTACTTCTTCGCGATCCAGCCCTCGTCGACCTCGGCGAGCTCGCTCACCCCGCGCAGGGTGTACAGGACCTTCACCCGCGGGTCGCGCACGATCGCGAAGAGGTCGCGATCGCCCGTCACCACCTCGACGCGCTCGTCCGTCCGTGCGGCCAGCGTGGCGATGACGTCCTCGGCCTCGAACCCATCGGCCTCGGCGTAGGACAGGCCGATGGCATCGAAGATCTCGAGGATGATCGGAAACTGCAGACCGACCTCGTCGGGCTCGTCGTCCGGTCCGGCGACGCGGTGGGTCTTGTACGTCGGTAGGGCCTCGACGCGGAACGCCGGCCGCCAATCGTTGTCGAGCGCCGCGTAGAACCGACCGGGCTTGCGATCCGCAAGGAGCCGGCTCACGAAGTTGAGGAACCCCATGGCCGCGTGCACCTTCGTGCCGTCGGCGGCTTTGAGCTCCGGGACCCCGTGGTACGCGCGATAGAGCAGGCTCGCCGCGTCCAGAAGCAAAAGCGGCTTGGGGTCAGCGACCGCGCTACGCCCGCGCGGGAGTCTTGGAGAACACGGCCTCGATGGCCGCGATGACGCGGTCGTTCTCGCTTGGCGTGCCGATCGAGACGCGCAGGCAACGCGCGCAACCTGGCCACATCGAGATGTCACGGATGAGCACGCCGTGCTCGAGGAACTTCGCGTGCACGTCGGCGGGCTGGCGGTCGGTCAGCCGGAACAGGATGAAGTTCGTGACCGATGGGAAGACCTCGATCCCCGGCGCGCGCTGCAGCGCCGCGTAGACGCGCGCTCGCTGCGTCGCGCACTCCACGATGCGCCGCTGCACGTCGTCGTCGCGCTTGGCGATCTTCGCGCCGACGGCCGTCGTCAGCGGACTGACGTTGTACGGGAGCTGGATCGCGCGGAAGATGTCGCCGATGCGCGGGTCGACGATGAGCAGACCGAGCCGCAGACCGGCTGCGGCGTGCACCTTGGAGAACGTCTTGGTCACGATGATGTTCGGATGTGTCGCGATCTGCGGCACGACGGTGTTGCCGGCGAAATCGCTGTACGCCTCGTCGACGAGAACGAGCGTCTCGGCGTAACGCTCGGCGACCGCGAGGATGATCGCATCATCGATGAGGTTACCGGTCGGGTTGTTCGGTGACGTGAACGTCACGATGTTCGGTCTCGTCCGGTCCATGGCGGCGAGCGCACCGTCCAGCGTGACGTCATACGGGAGGCCGACGTGCTCCTCGACGACCGTGCCGCCCGCGATCTGGGTGAGACGGGCGTGCATCGAGTAGGTCGGCTGGAAGAGCAGCGTCGTGCGGGCGTGTCCGCCGAATACGAAGAACACGTTGAGCAGGACCTCGTTGCTGCCGTTGCCGAAGATGAGCTGATCGGGCGCGATCCCGTAGCGCGTCGCGAGCGTCGCGCGCAGGTCGGCGGTCGCCGCGGCTGATGGGTAGCGGTTGAGGAGGATGTCGTCGAGCTCCCGCGACGTGAGGTAGCGGCCGGCCGGGTTGGGATCGGCCCATTCGTTCGCGTTCACGCGGACGTCGGCCGCGACCTGCTGCGTGCGGTACACCGAGAAGGTCTCGAGGTCGGCGCGCGGGCGCGGCAGCCGGTCGCTCACCCGCATAGCCTGCCACAGATGCGACGGATCGCGGTCCTCTGCGGTGGCGTCGGTGCGGCGCGGCTCCTCGCGGGCCTGGTCCAGGTCGTCGATCCCGCGAGCGTGGCCGCGATCGTGAACGTGGCCGACGACGACGAGTTCCACGGCCTGCACGTCAGTCCCGACATCGACACCGTGCTGTACACGCTCGGCGGCGTCGTCGAGGAGTCGCAGGGCTGGGGTCGGCGCGACGAAACGTTCCACGCGCAGGCCGAGCTCGCCCGCTTCGGCGAGGAGACCTGGTTCCGCGTGGGCGATCGCGACCTCGCCGCGCATATCCATCGCACGCGGCTGCTGCGCGCCGGCATGTCCCTGACGGATGTGGTCGATGGGATGCGGCGGGCCCTTGGCATCCGCGCGCGGATCCTGCCCGCGACCGACGCCGCCCAGCGGACGATGGTTCGGACGGCGGAAGGCTGGATCGCGTTCCAGGAGTACTTCGTGAGGCGGCGTACGGCCGATGCGGTGCGCGAGATCCGGTTCGAGCCCGAGGCTGCGCCGACCGCGGCCGTGCGGGCGGCGATCGCGGAGGCGGATGTGATCGTCATCGCGCCGAGCAATCCGTTCGTGAGCATCGGCCCGATCCTCGCCCTCGCCGGGATGCGGGACGCGATCCGTTCGGCACGAGCGAAGGTCGTGGCGGTGAGCCCCATCGTGGGCGGCGCGGCGATCAAGGGACCGGCTGGGGCGATGCTCGCAGCGCTGGGTCACGAGGTGTCAGCGCTCGGCGTCGCGCGGGTCTACGCGGACCTCGCGGCGACCTTCGTGCTGGACGAGCAGGATCGCGCGCTCGTGCGCGACGTCGAGACGCTCGGTGTGCGGGCGGTCGCGACCGCGACGATCATGCGCGACGACGCCTCACGCGCCGCGCTCGCACAGGCCGCCCTCGACGCCGCGTCGCGATGAAGGTCGTCATCGTCGTCCTCGCGCGCGATCCGCGGCGCGCGAAGACGAGGCTGCGCGGCTCGCTCGTCCCTGCGGACCGCGAGCGCCTCGCGACCGCGATGTTCGACGACGTGATGGCGGCGGCGACAGCCACCGGCTGGCCGGTGCTCGTCGTCACCGACGCTCGGTGGATCGCTGCGCGCGCGAGGGCTGCGGGAGCCGCGGCATCCGTCGTGCGGGCGCGCGGCACGCGCGACGGTGCTGCCCGCGGGCTCCGCCGCGCGGAGCGCGACGGCGCGGACGCCGCGCTCGTCGTGGCGGCCGACCTCCCACTCGTGCGCACGACGGATCTGCGCCGGATCGCGGCTGCGGGGCGTCGGTCGGACGTCGTGATCGTGCCGGACCGCAGCCGATCCGGAACGAACGCGCTGTACCTGCGGCCGCCATCGCGGATCGCGCCGCGCTTCGGCCGGGGCAGCTTCGCCGCGCACCGGGCCGCGGCCGGAGACACGGGTCGGGTCCTCTCGCTCGCCCGGGTCGGACTCGATGTCGATACCGCAGCCGACCTTGCGACCCTGCGGCGGTCGAAGCGACGCGCCGGTGCGCGGACCCGCGCTGCGCTGGGATGACCCCGAGCTAGGGATCGGGCAGGCGCACCTCGACGTTGGCCGGCTTGATGAGGAGGAGCAGGCCCGTCGCGTTCGGGTTGACGTCGAACACCAGGTGGTTCTGGACGGCCGCGTTCGTCGCGTACTTCGACGCCCACACCAGGCCGGTGCCGCTGTATAGGTCGCTGGAGGGCGCGAACGCGAGGCCGCGCCCGCCGTTCCCGTCGACGAGCTGGAAGTCGCTCGGATCCAACGCGCCGGCGTCAGGGCTCTTCTTCGCCACCGTCAGGTGAACGATGAGGTATCCGCCTGTCGCGGGCGGCGTGGTGCCCATCCGAAGCGTGCGTTCGACCGACGTGACCGTGACGGTCCAGTCCGCGGACTGCACCTTGTCCCCCACCCCGGCGAACGTCAACGGCGCCAACGCGCCGGCCGTGGTCAGGCGCGGCTGCAGGTACCCGTACGCGCTCACGGCCGCAAGGACGAGGAGGATCGAGACGAGCACCAGCCTCGCGGACCATAGAAAGCGGAGCAGCCGCTCGGTGAACGACTCGTCCTCGTACTCATCGCGCTGCGACGCGGCCGCGGCGGCTTCTCGTTCCTTCACCGGTGCCTGGAACCGCATGGCGATGGCGCCGACCGGCTCGGCATGGAGGGACGTCTCCGGCGCCACCCGCTGCTCGCGCCGCAGGCGCTCGACCATCAGCTGCTCCGCGAGCTCCTGCTGCGTCAGCTTGTCGACGGTTCGGACGTCGGCTGGAGTGAGCGACGCATCGCGCTGCGGCTCCTGTCGGGCGACGTAGATCTCGCGCTCGACCCTCCGGCGTTCGACGAACTCCGTCCCCGGGGCCGTGGCGGAGGCGATCGGCGCCGGGGCTGGGAGCGAGGCCGCGGGGGCGACCGCGGGGGGTTCGACGACCGGGACCTGCGCGACCGGGACCTGCGCGACCGGGACCTGCGCGACCGGGGCCGATCGCGGATCGCGCGCGCTGAGTGAGAAGACCGAGAAGTCCGCTTTGTTGATCCCGGCGATGCCCGATCGTGCGGCGTCGGTCAACGTCCACGGCGACATGGCGGTCGAGCGGATGGCGAGGAGCTTGTCGTCGGCGCGGACCTCGCGTTTGCCGACGGTCAGCGAGTAGAACGGCCCGAGCTCCGGGACCTTCGGCGGCTCGTCGCCGCCGTAGTCGTAGAAGCGGACGATGATGTCGCCCCGCGGCGCGCGGATCCGCATGTGGCTGCGACGCACGCCACCCGGCTCATCCCCCAGCGCGCGGCGCAGCTCGAGCTCGGCCTCGAGCCAGCGCTCGACCGAGCCCAGACCCGTTATGTCGTGCTCGACCTGCTCGCGATCGCCGATGATCCGATCGTGTCGGATGATCAGGAGCTCGAACGGCCCGAGCGGAGGCAGCTCCTTCTCGACGGATTCGCTCTCGTCGAAGAACTGCAGGTAGACGCCGGTCTCTATCGTCTGCATTCCCAGCAGGTCAGCCTAGTGGGATAATCGAGCCTCAGCCGACACTCATTGGGGAGTGGCCAAGCGGTAAGGCAGCTGATTCTGGATCAGCCAATCGGAGGTTCGAATCCTCCCTCCCCAGCAGCGCTTTTCCGTGCTCAGCTGATCTTGGGCAGTAGACCACTGGACAGAATTCTAGTCCTGTCTCTTATACACATCTCCGAGCCACCGAGACCCCTGACCAC
>DHJC01000049.1:0-264 GCA_002404155.1 Chloroflexi bacterium UBA4730
CAGCGCCGTCAGAACAAGGCCCTCGCGCGCCGCCTCGAGCGCGCGCGCTTCGACGAGGTGCAGACGCTCGCCGATTTCGACTTCGCCTTCAACCCCAAGATCCCCGCGGTCCAGGTCCGCGACCTCGCCACCTGCGGCTTCATCGCGCGCAAGGAGTCGGTGCTCTTGGTCGGCCCGGTGGGCGTCGGCAAGACCCACCTCGCCCAGGCCATCGGACACGCGGCCTGTATGCAGGGGCGATCGGTGCTCTTCGAGAAGACCAGC
>DHJC01000049.1:475-17297 GCA_002404155.1 Chloroflexi bacterium UBA4730
CGACTTCGGCCTGCGCGCCTTCACAGAACGTCAGGGCGAGGATCTGTACGAGCTGGTCAGCGAGCGCGTGCGCAGAGGCTCGACCATCGTCACGAGCAACCGCCCGCCACAGGAGTGGTACGCGCTCTTCCCCAACCCCGTACTCGCCGAGGGCGCGCTCGACCGCCTGGTCAACGCCGCCCACCACGTCCTCCTCGACGGCAAGAGCTATCGTCCGCGCCAGCGACCCGATGCGAAAGAGCCGCTTCCCGATGACGTCACCGAAAACGAGGCCGTACGAAGCCCCAGGACGCCCGCAACGGAGCGGGCAACGGTCAGGACACTCGAGGCCACGGAGGTGAGAACGAAGACGACGAAGAAGGACTGAGCGGACCCGACGCGCGCCGGGCCTGGGTCATATCGGTGAACGACGCCCGGGTCATATGCGTGAACGGCGACACGCGAGAGGGGTCACATTTCGAACGCTGGCAGAGGGACGCTATTCAAGCGTTGTCGGCACCAACCCAGTGAGCAATGCTGTGTGCGACGACAAACAGGAGTGACCGCTACATGGACGATGGGCCAAGGGACGAGTCGGGCTTGCGCCTCGGATGCATGGTTACGCGACAAACTGTCGGACTGTGTGGGTAGGGCGGCGATAGCGACGCGCGCGCGGATCGCTCTCTGTGCCGCGGCGCTCAGGCACGACTGGTCATGAGGTTCCCCCGGCGGACGACAACAGGGTCTGAACCAGGATCCTCATATCATCGAGCAGGTTGTGCCTACGTGCGTACTCGAGATCGATCAGGAGTTTCCGCGGCAAGATGTCTCGGATATACGTCGTCTCCGGATCGTCCGTGTCCAGCAGCCGCTCCTCTTCTCTAAAAACGAGCTGCGAAGGGCCCGTGATACCTGGACGAACTGAGAGCACATCTCGTTGCTCGGGTGTATAGCGGAGTACGAAGCGAGGATCCTCGGGACGAGGCCCGACGAAGCTCATGTCTCCCCTGACAACGTTCCAGATCTGGGGGAGCTCATCAAGCTTCCATCGACGGAGCACGCGCCCGACACGAGTGATCCTCGGGTCTTTGGCTTGAGTGATCGCCGACCCTGAGGCCGCATCGCTCGCCATCGTGCGGAACTTGAACACCGTGAAGAGATGTCCACCCAGGCCGACGCGCCGGGCGTGATGCAGGATAGGACCAGGTGAATCGACGCGCACCGCGACGGCAATGGCGCCGTAGAACGGCAGCAGGATCACGAATGAGAGGCCCGCGAGCACCAGGTCGACCAGGCGCTTCATCGGTCTTTCAGAGCCGATTCTGGGCGACGATCCGCGTTATCGCTTCGATGACCCGATCGACGTCCGCATTGGTCATCCGGGAGTAGATCGGCAACGAGACCACTCTCTGGTACTCCCGATACGCCACCGGGAAGTCGTCGGGTCCGTAGCCGTATGTCTCCCGGTAATAGGGGTGCAGGTGTAGCGGAATGAAGTGCACGCTTGTGCCGACATGCTCTCGGCTCAAGGCATCGATGAACTGATTACGGTCACACCGTAGCCGGTCTAACCTCAACCGCACGATGTAGAGGTGCCAGCTCGTAGAACGGTCGGGGTACGCACTAGGGACCTCGAGCTCCGCGAGGCTTCCCAGCGCGGCGGTGTAGCGGTCCGCGATCGACGCGCGGCGTGCGGTCATCTCAGAGAGCCGTCTCAGTTGGACGAGGCCGAGCGCCGCGGCGATGTCGGTCATGTTGTATTTGAAGCCTGGCGCCGTGATCTCGTAGTACCAGCTGCCCTCGGCGCTGTAGCGCTTCCATGCGTCGTGGCTAACCCCGTGCAACGACATGCTCTGAGCTCGTCTTGCCCACGACTCGTTATCTGTCACGAGCATGCCGCCTTCGCCCGTGGTCAGCGGTTTGGTGGCGTAGAAGCTGAATGCTGTCAGATCCGCCCAGCGACCGATCGCGCGTCCCTGGAGGCTGCTGGGAAGGGCGTGCGCGGCATCGTCCACGAGCGCGAAGCCATATCGATCGGCCAGAGGACGCAAGAGATGCCAATCACACGGCTGGCCGGCGAGGTCCACTCCCATAACCGCCCGGGTCCTCGGGCCGACCGCGCGCTCAACTGCCCCGACATCCAGGTTGAGATCCTCCGCACGGATATCGACGAGCACTGGGCGCGCACCGAAGTACCGGATCACTTCGGCGGACGCGGCGAACGTGTACGTCGGCACTATGACCTCGTCGGCCGGGCCCAGGCCGATCGCGTCAAGCGCAAGATGCAGAGCCGCCGTGGCCGAGTTGAGGGCGACGGCATGCGAGGCACCGACATACTCGGCGAATGCGCGTTGAAATTCCTGCACCTTGGGACCGGTCGTTAGCCAGCCCGACCGGAGGACCTCGACGACTGCCTCGATCTCCGCTTCGGTTATGTCCGGTAGACTGAAGGGCAAGGCTCTGATAGCCCGCTCCACGTTGGCGGTCATCGCCGGTGAAGAGCCGCGGGCGTCAGGCCGCGTGAGGCCATTTTGCCGAGGCCGCCGTACGTGAATCCCGCCGCCGAGGCCGCGGCCTCGTCGACGATGTTGCGCGCGTCCACCATCGTCGCCGTCCGAACGAGTCCGCGAAGCGTCACCCAATCGAGTTCGCGGTACTGCGCATGGGCGACCATGAGCACGACGCAGTCGACACCCTGGGCGGCGTCCTGCACGCTCCGAGCGTGTTCCGGAACGTGAGGATCCTGGATGACCACGTGGGCGCCCAACTCGCGAAGACGCTCCGCGACGATGATGCTGGGGCTGTTCAGCGGAAGCCCCGAATTCTCGAGGTACGAGTACCCGAGCAGAGCGATCCTTGACTCGCCGATGCGACGGTCGGCTCCTTCAAGGATCCGGCAGACGAGATCCACGACGTGCACCGGCATCGAATCATTCACCTGACGAGCCGCGACGATCAGACGCGCGACGGAATCGCGGGCGTTGGCGATCAGGAGCCACGGATCTTTAGGGATGCAATGACCGCCCACGCCTGCGCCCGGCAGCAGCACGTGTCTTCCCGGAGACTTGTTCACGAGCTCGCGGACCTGCCACACGTTTCCACCGACGGCCTCGCAGATGAGCGCGAGCTCGTTCGCAAAGGCGATGTTCACGTCTCGATATGCGTTCTCGGCCGTCTTGACCAGTTCGGCCGTCAGACAGTCGGTCGCGTCCAAATCCGCATTCACGATCGTGCGGTAGAGCGCGACGATGGTCTCGGCCGTCTCGCGAGAGGCGCCTCCGCAGACTCTGCTCATTCCACGCAAGTTGGCTAGGAGCTTGCCCGGCATGACCCGCTCCGGGCAGTGACCGAGATGGAGATCCTCGCTCAGCCGTCGGCCCGTGGCTCTTTCAAGGAGCGGTGCGATCAGCGAATCGGTCGTTCCGGGGGGAACCGTCGACTCGATGATCACCAACGCGCCTCTCTTGAGGGTCGTCGCGACGGACGAACAGGCGGCGACGAGTGCTTCGAGCCTCGGCCGGTGGTCCGCATCGATCGGCGTTTCGACGGCGATGACGACGACGTCCGCGTCCGCCAATTCGTTGACATCGGTCGTCGCGCGGAAACGCTGAGTGCGTCGGACCTCCGCCAAGACCGCGGGCAGTCCGGGCTCATCACCCTCCAAGGGACTGACACCGTCGTTTATCGCGGCCACGCGCGCCGCTTTCAGATCGACGCCGATGGTGGAAAACCCGGATTCAGCGAAGGCGCAGGAGACCGGCAGCCCGACATAGCCGAGCCCGATCACACCGACGATCGCTTCGCGTGTGTCGATTTTCCGCCGTAGCTCGACGAGCGTCACTCTTTCCGCAGCTCCATGACTTGCTTCGCTTGAGCGGAGTCGACGAGAGCTAGCGCGAGCTGAAGCGCTGCTAGCCCCTCTCTCGCGTCGACGAGCGTTCTGCAGTCGCCTTGCACTGAGGAAATGAACGCCTCGAGCTCGGCGCGTAACGGTTCCCTCTTGAGGATCGCGAATCGCGTCATCGCTCCTTCGCTCACGCCGCGAACCACGCTCATGGGCGTCCACTGACTTCCGTCGAGCTCGGCGTTTTGGAAGAAGTAGAGGTCCTGGGTGAGGTAGTCGGCGTGGAACATCCCTCGCTCTCCCGTTACCGAAAGCTCTCGTACCTTCGTCGGGGTAAGCCAGTTGATCTCCATGACACCCAGCGTGTCATCCGCGAAGCGCACCAAACCGGAGAACAGGTCCTCCTGCGATGTGTGGATCTCGCGCTTGGTCTCCGCGTAGACGCGCACCGCCTCGCTCCCCGTCAGGTAACGCATGACGTCGAGATCATGCGTCGCGAGATCTAGTATAACGCCGACATCCCGGATCCGTTTGGGGAACGGTCCGAGACGGCGCGCGCGGATCTCGAATATTCGACCCAGGTCGCCGGCGGTTAGCCGTCTCTTCAGTTCGATGACCGCGGGATTGAAGCGCTCGATGTGCCCGACCATCAACACTCGACGCATCGCCTTTGCCATGGCGATGAGCTTCAGCGACTCGTCCACGGTCGCGGCGATCGGCTTTTCCACGAGGACGTGACATCCGGCTTGAAGCAGAGCGTTGGCGACCGCGAAGTGGGACTGCGTGGGCACCGCGACACTCACCGCGTCGGGACGTTCGCGAGCAAGCATCTCCTCGAGCCCGCCGTACGGCGTTGCCCGATGAAGTCTCGCGACCTCTGCAGCCAGGGTCTGGTCAGCATCCACCACAGCCACGAGCTGGACTTCGGGCATCGTCTGATACACCCGTGCGTGATTCGCTCCCATCGCGCCGGTGCCGACGACCGCGACTCTGGTCATTCGAATCGGCCTTCCAGTGCCTCGAGCTCGTACCGATCCCCACAGGTGTGGCAACGGAACAGGGTGGGAGTCTCCGCCGTCAGCTTCCTGCCGCACTTGCAGACGTAGCCGATCTGCCGAGCCGGGCTGCCCATGACGAGCGCATGTTCGTGTACGTCACGAGTCACGACCGCTCCCGCCGCGACAAGCGCGTACGCGCCAACGGTCACATTCGGAAGCACGATCGCGCCCGCGCCGATCGACGAGCCGCCACGCAGCCGGATCGGACCCACCTCCCAATCGGTCTCGCCCTTCAAGCTGCCGTTGGGATTGATCGAACGTGGCAGCTTGTCATTGGCGAAGATCGCGGCTGGGCCGATGAATACGCCTGACTCGACGGTCACGCCGTGATAGAGAAGCGCGGCGTTCTGAATTTTCACGCGGTCGCCGATCTGAACGCCGACGTCGACGTAGACGTCCTTGCCGAGCACGCAGTTGGCGCCGATCCGGGCGTTCTCGCGGATCTGACACTGGTTCCAGATCGTGGTATCCGGGCCGATCTCCGCCGAGTCGGAGACGTCAGCGGTCGCGTGGATCCGAACGCGGACTCGTTCTCGCACGCTCATTCTCGGTCCTCATTGAACCGTTGCGGGCTCGAAGATGACAGTCGACTCCGCAGAGTCCGATGGCTTCGTGGAGGCGTCGTGCGGACCGGCGACGACTTGGCGGAGCAGCGAGATCAGCAAGTTCACGTTCTGCGGAGTCATCCGCTCCCGCAGCTGCTGGACGACCGTCCGCAGGCTCGCGAGGGCCGGCGTCTCCACACCCGCCGCGACGCGAAGGACACGCGGATGGTCGGTGGGGGCCGCCCGCTCCTGCGGGAAGAACAGCCGCTCATGGAGCCTCTCGCCCGGACGGAGACGGGTGAACACGATGGGGATGTCCGCCGGCGTGCGCAACCCGCGCAGCCGGATCATCTTCTCCGCGAGGTCCACGAGGGACACAGGAGATCCCATGTCCAGAACAAGGAGGTCTCCGGGGTTCGCGATCGCGCCCGCCTCGAGGACCAACCCAGCCGCCTCAGGGATCGTCATGAAGTAACGGGTCACTTCCGGATGGGTGATCGTGACGGGGCCGCCGGCATCGATCTGTCGACTGAAGATGGGCACAACGCTTCCCGCTGAGCCCAGCACGTTGCCGAAACGCACGACGCAATAGTTCTGCCGGAGCGCCCTCGCGTAGGCGATCGTCAGGAGCTCGCCGAACCGCTTGGTCAGTCCCATGACGCTGACCGGCTCCACCGCCTTGTCCGTAGAGATGAACACGAACCGCTCGACTCCGATCGCCGCCGCGGCAGCGAGAACGTTCGCGGTGCCCACGACGTTCGTGGCGATGCCAGGCAGAGGTGTGCGCTCGATGATCGGGACGTGTTTGTACGCGGCCGAATGGAAGATCACCTCTGGCCGCAGCTCGGCCAAGACGTAGTCGAGCCACGGCTCGTCCCGCACATCGCCCAGCAGCATCTCGGTCGCCGTACCGTTCGGAAGCGTCGCGACCGTGTCGTGAAGCCCACTCTCGTTGGTGTCCAGCAACACGAGTCGCTTCGGTTCGAGCTGCGCGATCAGACGGCAGATCTCGCTTCCGATGGAACCGGCCGCTCCGGTGACGAGCACCGTCCTGCCCGCGAGGTAGCCCCGCGCCAGCGACGCCTCGAGCTTGACCGGCTCGCGCTCGAGAAGCTCCTCTACCCCGATGGTGCGGAGTGGTGCCGTGTCTCCATCGCGGATGGTGAATCCGCTCACGGCACGGACGCGCACATCGCTACCGTTGCAGCGCTCGAGGACTCGCCTGACGAGAGCTCCGGCTGGTGAGGGGTGCGCGATGACGACGGCCTGCGGTTTGTACGCCGCGATCAATTGCGGAAGATCGTCGACCGGGCCGGCTACGACCTTGCCTCTCACGTACGTTCCCCACTTGCGCGCGTCGTCGTCTACGAAGCAAGCGATCCGGTAACCGCGGCTGCCATCGGACAGATCCTGCGCCAGCAGCTGGCCAACCCGACCGGCACCGACCACGATCGCCGTCTGGGCGGTGGTCGCGCCCCCGACCGCGGCTCGCAGGATGTGTCGCCACCGGGGCCGCAGCCGCATCGCCAGCTGGGCGACGATCACGAGCCCCCCGCCTGTCAGGATCGCGCCGTTCGGGATGTAGTGCGTTTGCGACACGAGGTTGAAGAGGAGAAGCGAGGCAGCGCCGGCTATCGAGGCCTTGGCGACGGCGAGCACGTCTTCGAGCGCGGCGGCTGTCCAGTCGCGCCAATAGACGTCGAAGACGACGTTCACCACGACTTGGAGGACGCCCGCGGCCGATGCCAAAAGAAGGCTGCCCAGGCCTTCGGCTCCGAAGGGCAGCCCGCCGATCCGGGCGCCGACCGCGATCAGATAGATCACGGTCACCGCCAGACAATCGGCGATCGCCGTCGGGCCATGATTCAGGATCCCGCGTGCGATCCGGTCCGGAGTCCACGGGCGGCGACGCACATAGAAGCTCTGAGCGGCGGTGCTCCCCAAAGCGGACATTCCTCCCCACGCACAGCAGGCAATGGAAGCGGTGCGGATGGCGAACTTAGTGTGTCTGGACGTCGGCGGACAGTCATTGAAACTGATTACGGCGAACGTGCCGGAGGCGTTACGCGCCGGATGCGGGACTAACTCGTCAGGGCGGCGCCACCTGCCTCGACCGGCGATTCGACCGCCGCGTTAGCGTCGGCTTCGATGCGGCCGGCCTGGATCGGCCGACCGAGTTCGTCGGTGGCACGGCGGGACGTATACCCATCCGGCCAGATGTTCGTGAACCAGAACCGGATGCCGAACTGGATACGCAACAATCGACAGGCCTTGTCGCCTTCGTTGAAATGTTCGTGTTCCCACATTGCCGGTGGCACGTGGAGCAGGTCTCCGGCCTGCCACCGCTGTCGCACGCCACCCATTTCCGAATGCCCTTCGCCTGAGAGCACGTAGAGCATCGCCTCGAGGTGCTTGTGCCGGCCACTGTGGTGGCCCGGCGGCTCCTCGAACACGTGCGCCATCGCGACGCTGGCTGGCTTGAACCCGTTGCGCGGGAAGACGAGGTATTTCGTCAAATGGTGTTGTTTCTGATTCGCGGCGAGCTGCGCCGTGGGTTCGTCCCCGGGATCGGTCGGTGCGTCCTCGAGATGTATCAGCGCGCGCGGCCCGTCGCGGAGATATTCCGACGCTTGTGGCGGGATCGCGGCCAGCTCAGCCGGATCCGTGGCTCCACAGTCTTCGAGCTGCTCGAGCTTCGCGAGCCGGACGAACTCTTCCAACTCGAAGCACATCGCCGAGAGGTATTGCGCCGGCTCACCGCCGGTGTTGAAATGCTGGTGCGCGGCCCGATACGGTACCTGCAGCGTGCTGCCCTCGTGCCAATCGAACCGCTGGCCGTCGATGACGCTGAAGCCGCGCCCACGCAGGATATGGAGCGACTCCTCACCGTGCGCGTGCTTCCCGGTATGCCAGCCAGCCGGGATCTCGCCCTTCAGGACCGTTCCGCCCATCGTCGGAAAGCCCAGGCTGTTCGAGACCATCAGCTTGACTTTTGCGTCTTGACGCGTCCGTATCCACGGGATGTCGGCGTCTCGGGCCACCATTGGAGAGTTCCTGAAGGCGCCCTGGATCCGCTCACCGGCGGCTAGCCACTCGTCGTAGAAATTGGCCACGCCATTCGACCCCACCGCGTTCTTCACAAGAGAACCGAAGCTACAGGCCATCGCGCAGCGACGATATTATGAAAGTCAGGTACGCGGGGCCCTTACGCCGGGGGCTCCCGCTCTTCGAATCCCTCGTTGATCGGCTTTCGCGCGAGAACGAGGTATTGCTCGCCACTCCACCGAACTCCGGGGACGCCGCGATCAGCGAGCGACTGCAACTGATTGTGGAGCATGAGGCCCAGTCGAAACGGCACGAGACTTTGCCCGACCAGCGTGAACGGCCGGAACCCGAACGTGGTGGCCTCCACCTTTTCGAGCGTCGCGGCCGACAGCAGTCGATCGAAGTCGTCGCGCGCATGCTTGTGCATCCTCGGTCGGGTCCCTACGTAGTCTCCCAGGCCAAGACGTCGCCACAGGAGCATCCTGACTGTCCGAAACACAGCCAGTGGTTGTGCGAACAGGTGATCGACGAGGTCGCTCATTGGTGCTGAGTTTGAGGCCTGGATGATGAGATATCCGCCGGGCCGCAGGACTCGAGCCATCTCCTGCACAGCCCTTACGGGCGAATGAACCCACGGGATCACGCCGACCGCGATCAATAGACTGAATGCGCCGTCCTGAAACGAGAGGGCGTGCGTGTCGCCAATGCCGACGAAGAGCGTTTCATTCATCCCACCTCGTTCGGCATTCAGGCGCGCACGATGAGCCATAGGCGCCGCCCGGTCGATCGCGTAGACCAGCAGACCGCGCCGCGCAAGCTCGAGGGCTATCGCTCCGGGTCCGCATCCCACATCGAGCACACGCGAACGCCGAGCGAGACCAACACCATCGACCCAAGCCAGCACCTGGCGTCGCCGGTGCTGAAGAACGACGCTCCAGAGGTTGCGCTCCTCGTAAACGACTTGCCAATGTTCGGCGCGCGCGACGAAATGCGCGTCGACTTCTCCTTGAAACGCCCTCTCGCCTTCGGCACCAAAATCGCGATCCTTCTCGCGCCTCGACATGGCCCTGTTCGCACCTTCCGCAGACGTTTCCCGTCGAGCTCAGTAAGTGGCAGGATGTAGCTCGCAGATAGAATCGTACAACACTGAGTGCGTTTCTCCGGGAGTTTGCATGTGTGGGATCGCGGGCCTCGTCTCATCGCAGGCCTCGTCTCTCCGAGAGCGACGCGTCGATTCCGCCCTCGTTGCTGAACTCTCCCGTCGCCTCAAGCACCGCGGCCCCGACGACGAAGGCTACCTGTCGTTCGGACAGCACGGGGTAGAACTGTCTCGGCAACCTATCACAACGACGGCCGCCCCTGAGGTCGTGCTGCTGAATCGCCGGCTGTCGATCATCGATCTCACGGACGCCGGATGGCAGCCGATGGGCACTCCCGACGGCCGCTACTACATCACCTTCAACGGTCAAATCTACAACTACGTCGAGCTTCGTCGGGAGCTCGCGGCCCTCGGTCGACGCTTCCGCTCGAATTCCGACACCGAGGTTCTGCTCAATGCGTATGCCTGTTGGGGGCTAGCGGCCCTTCCCCGCCTCGAAGGCATGTTCGCGTTCGCGATCCTGGACACACGTGAACGGAAGCTGGTCCTCGCGCGGGACTTCTTCGGGATCAAGCCGCTCTACTACTGCTACCCTTCCGAGGGCTTCGCCTTCGCATCTGAACAAAAGGCGCTCCTGGCCGTTCCCGGCGTCGGTCGTCGGGTCAATCCCGAACGTCTCTACTCGTACCTACGTCATGGGACCGTGGACCACGGAGGTGAGACGCTGCTCGCGGACATTCATCAACTCCCTCCCGGTCATTACCTCGAGTTACCCATCGACGGCTACCTCAAGCAGGAACCGGTCTGTTACTGGCACGTCGACCTCGCCCGGTCGGCCGACATCTCGTTCGGCGAAGCGGCGTCGCACTTCCAACGGCTCTTCCTGGAAAGCGTCGATCGTCATCTCCGGAGCGACGTGCCGGTGGGGGTCGCTCTGTCGGGCGGGATCGACTCCTCGTCCATTCTCATGGCGACGCGGTTCCTCGGGCATCAGACAGGGCAAATGCACGCCTTCAGCTTTGTGGCGGATGACACGGCGATCAGCGAAGAGCATTGGATCGACATGGTCGGCAAAGCCTCCGGCGCCTTGGTGCACAAGGTCCGCATCCGGCCGGAGGAGCTCGTTCAGGACCTGGAGCGGCTGATCGCCATCCAGGACGAGCCGTTCCTCGACACGCGGCTGTACGCCCAGTTCCGCGTATTCGGCTTGGCGCACGAGGCCGGGATCAAGGTCATCCTTACCGGTCAAGGCGCCGACGAGCTCTTGGCCGGATACGGATCCCACGTCGCGGCCCGGCTGGGATCCTTCCTCGACCAGGGGCAGTGGCTCCGAGCCCTTCGCCTCGCCACCAGGGCCGCCCGTCGGCCCGATGTGACGGTCCGCGGCCTGATGCTGGGCGCGGCGAACGCTGTCATGGCCCCGAAGTCCCGCGCGGCCAGACGCAGGCTTGGCGGCGATCCGTTTCCTCGCTGGCTGAACGCCGCCTGGTTCAGAGACCGAGGCGTACTCGGCGATGGATCCGCGCCTTCTCACTACGGCCGGCCACCGCGAGCGGACGGGCCTTCGATCTTGAAGGACTCGCTCGGCCGAAGCCTGTCGGAGACGATCCTCCCCAGCCTGCTGCGCTACGAAGACCGGAACGCGATGAACTTCTCGATCGAAAACCGCGTGCCTTTCCTGACACCGCGAATCGCGGGCTTCGTGCTTTCCCTGCCGGACGACTACCTGATCTCCAGCGATGGCACGTCGAAAGCGGTGCTGCGGACCGCCATGCAGGGCATCGTCCCCGGCCCCGTCCTGGCCCGGCGGGACAAGATCGCGTTCCTGACGACGGAACGCGACTGGCTCGTGGCGGTACGCCCGTGGATCACGGCCACGCTCGAAGGAGAGGTCGCTTCTGGGATCCCGGCGCTGTGCGGGCGCGAGATGGTCAACGACTGGGCTCTCATCACGCAAGGTCGCCGGACCTACGACTCCCGAGTCTGGCGGTGGGTGAACTTCATCCACTGGCTCGAACGCATCGGCGGTCGTCTCGATTAGGAGACTCTCGCGCTCAGAGCTGGAAGAAATCTGACGCGGCAGCCAGGTCCTCCGACGGCGACAGCGCCGACGTACCCGACGTCCGGGACGAACGTTCGCAGCGACCACGCAGTTCGCGAACCGGGGACCTCTACCCTCCAGGAGTCGGCCGAGCATCGACGGGCCCGCGATAGGTCGATCTGATCGAGTCCGCGCAAGCCTTCGCCGGTCGCCTTGAGATACGCCTCCTTCAGCGTCCAGATGGTGAAAAAGGCCTGGCGACGGTCCGGCGATGGGAGCCGCCGGATGCCGGCGGCTTCCTCCTCAGAGAAGAAGCGCTCGGCGAGCGCCTCAGCCGGGACATCGTGCGCGATGCGCTCGAGATCGATGCCCACCTCTCGACCTCGCGTGACCGCATAGGCGACGCGACCGCCTGAATGAGCGACATTGAAGCGCAGCTTCTCGCGTCGGAGCCGGCCGGCGATCTCAGGCTTCCCCTTGCCGTCGCGACCGAGCGCGATCTCGTCCGGGTGAACGCGCAGATAGCCCGCGAGTATCGTCCGCAGCAACCCTCGGGTGACGATGTAATCAGCTCTAGCCAAGTCGGAACGGAATCGTTCGGCCCGCCCGCGTTCGTCGCTGCTCACGATCTTCTCGAGCCGCCGCAGCGCCGGACGATGGAGCGCAAGCGATGCAGACCAGACGTCGACCCGATCGTCGTTCATGTCTTCGCGAGCTGGACGCGCGAGGCCGCCGGCCTCTCCCTTTCGATCTGATCGAGCGCGACCCGGAGGTCGTCGGCGATGGAGCGCACGAACGGAT
Organism: Chloroflexi bacterium UBA4730; assembly: GCA_002404155.1. Lineage (GTDB taxonomy): Bacteria > Chloroflexota > Limnocylindria > P2-11E > P2-11E > UBA4735. The sequence goes on from DHJC01000049.1 coordinate 12,888, forward strand.
CGCGCAGGATGAGACAGTGTTCGGTCGCCACTGGACGGACCTCGAGGCCGCCGGCCGCGAGTCCCGCCCAGCCGAGATTGGGATCGCCGGACAGGAGCAACGGCTGCTGAGCCGCGCGGAACAGCAGCACGCGTCCCGGATAAGGCTGAGGCTCGTAGTCCATGAGCGCTCGAAGGTGCGCGAAGCGTACTTTCTGATAGTGCCAAGGGAGCTTACCGGCGCTGTCGTAGAACTCCCCCAAACGCCAGCGCAGCCGCAAAGGCAGCCGCGGCGCTTCCCGCCCCTCAGTGGGGCCGGGCCCGGTCCGTCCCACGCCGAGGATCATGCGGAGACGGTGCACGTACCCCTTGACGGTCCGCGTGAGTAGCCCGAGCCGCTCTCCACTTGATGCCTGCGACAGCGTCCTCGCGCTACGCGCCTTGCCGACGTAGTAGCGCAGAAGGTGCCACAGAAAACGTGGGGTGAGGCGCGCTTCGAGGCGGTCGCCATTGAGAGGCGCCTGGTCGAGAATCGCTAGCAGCGCGACGTCCTGGCTCTTCGCCCGAAGCTGCTGGGCCATCTCCAGGGCGACCATCGCCCCGAACGAGTAGCCGCCCAGAAGATATGGGCCTTGCGGCCGTATCGCTTGGATCTCCGCGATGTAGGACGCAGCCATCGTCTTGATGTCGGAGACCGGCTCTTCCCGTCCGTCGATCCCGCGCGCGCGCAGCGCATAGAAAGGCTGGTCCGGACCAAGGAGCCGCGCCAGCTCCGCGTAGCGGAAGACGTCACCGTCCATCGGATGGACCACGAAGATGGGCGTCTTGCTACCGTCGGCTTGGACCGGCACGAGCAACGAGCGCGATCTAGCCGAGCCACTGATCGCCAGCGCCACCTGCTCGAGCGTCGCATCGGGAACGAGGTCCGAGAGGGCCATCGGGCTTCCGAAGGTCCGCTCCACTTCCACCAGGAGACCCATCGCGAGAAGCGAGTCGCCCCCGAGGAGAAAGAAGTCATCGCGCCTGCCCACGGGGCGGACGTTCAGCAGCTGCTCCCAGATGTGCGCCAGCTTCTCCTCGACCGGACCACTCGGGGCAACGAATGCGTCCTCCGCCTGCGCGCGAACGGTTTCGGGAGCGGGCAGCGCCCGACGGTCAAGCTTTCCATTCGGCGTCAGGGGGAGCGCGTCGAGCAGGACGAAGTTGGCGGGCACCATGTGAGATGGCAGCTTCTCGGAGAGGAATGCCCGCGCAGCGTTCGTCCGGAGCTCTGTCCCATCGGCCGGGACGAGGTACGCGATGAGCTGCTTGTTGCCGTGGTCGGTCTCGCGAGCGAGTATCGCGACTTCTTTGACGCCGGCCATCCCAAGGAGAGCTCTCTCGATCTCCGAGACCTCGATTCGATGCCCACGCACCTTCACCTGAAAATCGTTGCGCCCGCGGTGCTGGAGACACCCGTCCCGCGACATCACTCCGAGGTCACCCGTGCGGTAGAGTCGCTTCCCTTGCGCGCCGGGATCGGCCGCGAAGACCATCTCCGTGAGGTCCGGCCTGCGCCAATACTCCGGACTCAGATATGCGCTCTCCACGACGATCTCGCCGATCTGACCGGGCTCGACGGGTTGGCCCTGTTCGTCGAGCAGGAGCAGCTCGACATCTCTCACCGGATAGCCGACGGGCACCACCGGTCCTTCGATCGACGTGTCCTTGTGGACGACGTACTGCGACGCGACGTGAAACTCGGTCCCGGCGAAGGCATGCACGAGAACACACTCTTCGGAGAAGCGCTCCTTATAGAGCTCGACGTCCCTGGTGGATGCCGACTCCCCGCCGAGATAGATCACGCGCAGCTCCGGGAAACGGTCCCGCGGCGTCAGGCTTTCGCCGAGCTGGCGAAAGACCGCGGGCACCGAGTGGTAGACGGTTATGGACTGCTCGCGCAGCCAATCCACGAGGCCCGCGATGCCGAGCTCGCGCACGTCGTACGGGTAGAGTCCCGCTCCGTTGAGAAGCGCACCGAAGATGTCGACGACCGCAGCCCCATAGGTGGCGGCGGGGAGCAGCGTGATCCGATCCTCGGGGCCTATGCGGAGGCTCGAGGCGATCTCGCCGATGCAGTGAACGACGTTGCGGTGCGTCTGCACGACGCCCTTCGGCTGACCGGCGGATCCGGACGTGTACAGAAGGTAGATCGGCGCCTCCGGAGAGATCGAGCGGCCGAGGTCGTCGATCGACGCGTCTCCTTCGATCGTGTCTGCGTTGAGGAGATCCAGCGTCCCCCTCGAGAGCTCACGGGCCAGCGCGAGATTGGCGCTGTCGGTGACGATGAGCGCAGCCCCAGAGTCTTCGATCATGTGGGCGAGCCGCGCGATGGGGAACGAGCCGTCGAGCGGGACGTACACCATGGCGGCTTTGACAACGCCCAGGATCGCGACGATCAATGGCGCATCGTGGCCCAGAAGCACGGCGACGCGGTCACCGGGCCCTCGTCGCTCAGCGAGCGCGTGCGCAATCCGATTCGCGCCGCGGTCGAGGTCGGCGTACGTCAGCTCGTGGCGCTTCGTCTTGACGGCGATGTTGCTCGGATGCTTCGCCGCCTGAGTCGCGAACCGCTCTGCGACCGACCACCCGCTTCTGATCCTGTCGAGGTCCGCGGCATCCGCAACGATCCCGTGACCGCCGCGTCTCGGCCTTTCGGCTCCGTCGAGGATGGGCTCGCCTGTCACGTTCGGCCTCCCCCACATACTCTTCTGCTATCTCGAACTTCAGGCGCCGGCGAAGCATACTGGGCCGACCGGACGCGTCGGCGCCTGAATACGAATAGTGGGTGGTACGGTCGGGATTGTCGCTTCCAAAATGTAGGTACAGTGATCCGATCACGCTCGCACATCGCTCGGCATGCGCCGGTCGTTCGATCGTCGGGACGAGCCGCCATTTGGCCGCCGTACGAGGCGGTGGGACGCGATGAGTCTCATCGTCGAGTGTCCCGAGGCCTACGAGGCGGAGCGTCGCTACATCCTGGACATCGTGCTTACCCGCATGCTTGGACTTTCATACGAGGCCGTGATCCGCCACCGCGACGACGTGCGGATCACGCTCCGCGACGATCCGAGCGGCGCAGATGTGCTGCTCCCCGACGTTCTGTTTAAGACGCCGCGCGAGGAATGGCTAGGCGAACGGTCGTTGCCGCGGCGCCCGCTGGCGCGTCATCGGGTCAGCCCGGACGAATCAGATGCGGTCCTGGTCGAAGCCGATCTGCCCCTCATATATGGAGAGCCCATGCGGAACGGCTCCCTCGTCGAAAGGCAGGGGACGCGCACGAGGTTGGCGCTCGACGTGTTCGGAAGCGCGTTCTTCATGCTCACTCGATACGAGGAGCTGATGCCCTCTGTCCGCGACATACACGGACGGTTTCCTGCGAGCGCGTCGCTCGCCTTCCGGGAACGCTTCCTCGAGCGACCACTCATCAACGAGTATGTGGAACTGCTCTGGAGCGTGCTGCGACAGACCTGGCCGCGTCTGAAGAGGAAGCGCAGCGAGTTCCGGATCATCATGACGCATGACATCGACGTGCCGCTCTACAGTCCGGGCGCCGGCCTGTTCCGAGTTTCGAAGAGTCTCGCCGCTGACCTCCTGAGGCGTAGGGATCCGTCTCTGATCGTGCGCCGGCTTCGCTCGGGGCAAGCGATCCGACGCGGTGTCTTCGCTCTCGACCCGTTCAACACCTTTGACTTCATCATGGATCTCAGCGATCGATACGGCCTGCGGAGCGCTTTCTACTTCATCGCCGATGAGAGCGGCAGCGTCATCGACCGTTCGTATCGTCTCGATGATCCATTCATCGCCGGCTTGATGAAGCGGATCGGGGCTCGCGGGCACGAGATCGGCCTTCACGGCAGCTACAACAGCTACCGGGAACCGAGCCGAGTGAAGCAGGAGTTCGAAAGGCTGCTGCATGAAGCGGAGCGACAGGGGGTCCGACAGGATGAGTGGGGTGGGCGGCAGCACTATCTGCGCTGGGAAAATCCGTTGACGTGGCGCGGCTGGGATGCCGCCGGCCTCGACTACGACAGCAGTCTGACCTACGTGGACCACCTCGGTTTCCGTAGCGGGATCTGCAATGAATATCCGGCCTTCGATCTGGACGCGGGGCAGCCGCTGCGACTGCGGGAGAGACCTCTCCTCGTCATGGAAGGGACGCTTTTCAGCCACATGAAGCTTTCAGCCGATGCGGCCATCGCTCGCACCGTCGAGATCGCGCGGCGGTCGATGATGTATGGCGGTGATTTCGTGCTTTTGTGGCACAACCACACTCTCGCCTCTGCCCGGGAAAGGGAGATCTACCGCACGATCCTGCAACACGTCGTTGACTCCGCGCGGACCGCTAGCACGTCGTTATCGCATTGACGCCCAGCGGTCTCCGATTGGCGGC